>NZ_JBALBZ010000061.1:0-69193 GCF_036919495.1 Nostoc sp. | reverse complement strand
GCTGCCCCCAGCATAGTTACGCTCATCTCCCAAAATTCGGTCAATTTCTAGGGGATGCCCGACACTTTCATGGATTTGCAGCATCATTTGGTCTGAGGCTAAAACTAAATTGGTACGAGTGGTAGGGCATTCTTCTGCTGTCAAGAGTTCTACTGCTTGTTCGCCAATTTGCCGCACCCGATGCCATAAGTTTTTTTGCTCTAAAAGTTCTAGTCCACCTTGATAACAGTTGGCGTAAGAACCATTGTTACTACGCTGTTGTACAACCGTACCATCTTGGGCGGTGGCTCCATAATGAGTGCCTATAGATAGAGTTTTTTGATAGACTTCTGAGCCGTTGCTGCTAATAAACCAAGACTCTCTCTCAATGGTGCTAGCACTGGCTATGGTTTGCACAATCTTGTCGTCAACTTTCAGTGTTTGGCAAATCCGAACCAGTAAATCGTTAATTTCTCCCGGACTCAGAGCATCCAATGGCTCAAGGTATGGAGATTTATATTCACCAACGACTTTAGGGCGCTCACTTTCACGGAAGGGATGTATCCACCATTCACTAGCTGCTAGTGCCTGTTTATAGGCTGTTTCGGCAGCAGCTTGTAAAGAAGACAGCTCCAGAGAGTTAGTTGCTGCATAACCCAGACAGCCATTTACCAAAACCTCTAGCATGGCTCCTACAGTAAAGGATTTGCCGTTTAGTTGGGGTAAGCCATCACGGACTGAACGGGTTGTAGAAGTCTCCTTTACGGTTCTAATACCAATCCAATCAGCAGGAATGTTGAAACTAGCGATCGCTTTCTTAAGTTCAGACCACATAATTTAAGGGAATGGGGAATGGGGAATGGGGAATGGGGAATGAGGAATGGGGAATGGGGAATGAGGAATTTCCCCCTACTCCCCACTCTCTACTCCTTAATTCCGATGCCAGCGTGTACCATCACGGCTATCAATTAGCGTAATACCTTCTGCTTGGAGTTCGTCACGAATGCGATCGCTTTCGGCAAAATTTTTGGCAATACGTGCTTCTTGCCTTTGCTGAATTCGCACCTCAATTTCGGCATCGCTTAAACCATCATTTACAGGCGTTTCAACTTCTGGGTTGGCTTCTAAACCCAACACTCCAGCCAATGTCACAAGTGTTTGCCATTCTTGAAGTAATTCATCTGCTGGTTGCTTTGTTTTCCCTTCATGTATCAGGATATTTCCTTCACCAATTAGATCCTTAGCCACGAAAAATAGCCATGCTAATCCACCAGGGAAATTAAAGTCTTTGTTGAGAGCTTCGCAAAAACCTTCAGCGCTGGTGTGGAGATTGGAATTCATTTTCGTATCCGATGGCCAACCAAGTTGTTCAGCGTGTCCCTTAAAAAGTTGACCGTTGGGACGAAGTACGGGGTTACTTACTGCATCCAATGACCAACCCAGTTCTTTGCCATACTTATAGCCGAAGAGTAAACCTTCTTTAAGGGTGTGCCAACCGTTGGTTGCTGCGGCGATCGCTTCGTCGGTAAAATCTATGGGTGTGCGATATTGAGCAGTCAGGACGAACAACCGCACTGCCATCGGGTCAACTCCTCGATCCAGTAATTCTCGGATAGTGGTAAAGTTGCCCAAAGATTTGGACATTTTTTCACCATCTACCTTTACCATGCCGTTATGCAACCAGTAACGCGCTAAGGGTTTTCCTGTTACAGCCTCAGATTGGGCAATTTCGTTTTCGTGGTGGGGAAAAATTAAGTCAGCACCACCAGCATGAATATCTATGGTATCACCCAAGCGATCGCGCACCATTGCCGAGCATTCAATGTGCCATCCTGGACGACCTGCGCCCCAAGGTGATTCCCAAGCTGGTTCTCCCGGTTTTGCTGCCTTCCACAAAGCAAAATCAAAGGGGTCTTTCTTTTTCTGATATTCTGGATCTTCTACATTGACGCGTAGGCGTAGCCCGCCGTAGGCATCGCTCGCTCCAGCTTGCATATCTTCTAACTTGCGTCCCGAAAGCTTGCCATACTCAGCAAAATGTCGCACTGCATAATACACATCGCCCTCAGCTGGGTAAGCAAAACCTTTATTTTCCAACTCATGAATTAACCGTTGAATGCCATTTATCGTATGGGTAGCGCGGGGATATTCATCAGCTTCTTTGATTCCTAGCCGCGCCATATCCTCAAAATATGCTTTGATAAAGCGATCGGCTACAGCTTCCATTGATGAATGTTCAACACAGGCTCGATTCAGAATCTTGTCATCAATATCAGTAAAATTTTGGATATATCGGACTTCATAGCCGATAAACTGGAGGTATCGGCGCACTACATCCCAAACAATGCAAGCTCTCGCATGACCCAAATGGCAGTAGTCGTATACCGTCACGCCGCAGTAATACATCTTAACCTTGCCTGCTTCGACTGTTTCAAACGGTTCTTGACGACGGGTGAGAGTATTGTAAAGAGTTAGGGTCATAACAGAGTAATGCTGAAATAAGAAGATACGTAATAATAGGGTAAAGCAGCTGGGATGACAGTCCAGCATCCCTATGCTAGTGTTTTCTGGACTATCTGCGCTACATTACTATTTTTTGACTATTTGATAACAGCGCTATGCAATCAGCAGTTACACCCGAATCTTCCGCAATGGATACGCCCAAACAAGGAATGCCAGTAACAATTATTACGGGTTTCCTCGGTAGTGGCAAAACGACTTTACTCAATCATATCCTCAACAACCAGCAGGGTTTGAAAACCGCAGTTCTCGTGAATGAATTTGGCGAAATTGGCATCGACAACGAGCTAATTGTTTCCACTGGTGAGAACATGGTGGAGCTAAATAATGGTTGTATTTGCTGCACTATTAATAATGATTTGGTAGATGCAGTTTACAAAGTTTTAGAACGCCAAGAAAATCTAGATTATCTAGTAGTGGAGACAACTGGATTAGCAGATCCGCTACCAGTAGCTCTAACATTTCTGGGCACAGAATTGCGAGATTTAACTCGCTTAGATTCGATTATTACTGTGGTAGATGCGGCCAATTACAGCCTAGATTTATTTAACTCGGAGGCAGCATACAGCCAGATTGCTTATGGTGATGTAATTGTGCTAAATAAAGCTGATTTGGTTGATGAAGCCACTTTAAACGAGTTAGAAAGAAAAATTAACGAAGTTAAGGAAGGAGCAAGAATTATTCGCGCTACGCGATCGCAAGTGCCACTTCCCTTAATTCTCAGTGTTGGTCTGTTTGAGTCTGATAAATATTTTGACACAGTGGTGGATGAACACGACCATCACGATCATGAACATCACGATCATCATGATGATCACGATCACTCAACATGCGGTCACGATCATCACGAGCATGAACACGATCACCACGATCATCACCATCATTCTGACCATTTAGAAAATGATGGTTTTACTTCCATCTCTTTCCAAAGTGATAAGCCTTTTTCTATTAGGAAGTTTCAGTATTTCTTGGATAACCAGCTACCCTCAAATATCTTCCGAGCGAAGGGGATTATGTGGTTTGATGAAAGTCCGAAACGTCATATTTTCCACCTTTGCGGTAAACGCTTTACCTTGGATGATGATGAATGGAAAGGCCAACTGAAAAACCAAATCGTGCTAATTGGTCAAAATTTGGATCGTGAGACTTTAATTAGTCAACTCGAAAACTGCATTTGTCTACCTTCAAGCTCTCGCGGTAAAGGATTTGGCAAATAAAAGTTAGGAGTTGGAGACGCGATTAATCGCGTCTGTACAAAAGTTTAATACTCGTTCCCAGGTTCTACCTGGGAATGTATTCCCAATGGCTCCACCATCGATTGGGAACAATGAAAATGAGATAATAGCGACGCCGAATAGCCCGTCGTAGACATAGCTTCCTCATTCCCCTGCATTTACGCGCGAGTGTTTCGCCAATAATTACGTTAGCGAAGCGGTAGCGTTCGCGCAGCGTCTCGTAGAGAGGAACGAGCGTCCGTAGGAGCATCATTACGAATTACGAATTACGAATTAGTTAAAATGCGCGTTGTTATCCAGCGAGTCAAATCATCTCAAGTTACAGTTAACGGTGAAATTGTCGGCAAAATCGGGCGGGGGCTAAATTTACTCGTAGGCATAGCCAATACCGATACTGATGTTGAAATCGACTGGATGGTATGTAAGTGCTTGGAATTACGGCTGTTTCCTGACGAGGAAGGAGACAACCGTTGGCAAAAATCTATACAAGAAATTGGCGGCGATTTGTTAGTAGTTAGTCAGTTTACCCTTTATGGTGACTGTCGCAAAGGTCGCCGTCCTTCTTTTGACCGTTCAGCCGCTCCCCAATCAGCAGCAGATTTGTATAATCGGTTTGTTACCAAGTTAAAAGCTAGCGGTTTGCAGGTGGAAACAGGTCAATTTGGTGCAATGATGCAAGTTACAATTGAAAATGATGGCCCCGTAACTTTGTTACTTGAAAAAGAAGCAATTTAAGTACATACACTAGAAAGATTAATAACAGGAGCCTTTAGACTGTGGTGTTCTAATTGATGAGAGAATATTAAATTAACCATCACAAAAGTTTAAATTCAGTCATCATGGCGAAAATCCAGTTTTCTAGAGGTCTTGACGAAGAAGTAACTCCAGAGGTGCGCTTGACGCGATCGCGCACTGGTGACAGCGGCACAGCAACGTTTATTTTTACCAATCCAAAGATTTTAGATCAAGGTAGCACCGAAGATATTACCGGTATGTACCTGATTGACCAAGAAGGAGAGATAATTACCCGTGAAGTTAAAGCTAAATTTATCAACGGGAAACCGGAAGCATTAGAAGCACTTTACGTGATGAAATCTGCCCAAGAATGGGAGCGCTTTATGCGCTTCATGGAACGGTATGCTGAAGAAAACGATCTGGGACTGAGCAAAAATGAGGCATAGGGTATAGGGCATTGGGCATGGGGCATGAAGAATTGTCATGTTCAATGAATGCGCTATAGACCATGCCCAATTATCAATTAGTCAAAATTCATGAGTGACATATAATGCCACAACCCCACCCAGACTCGCCTAAAATTACGGTAATTTGTGCTGTGGTTACTGTCAGCGATACACGCACTTTTGAAACAGACAAAAGTGGCCAGCTAATTCAGCAGTTACTCCTTGATGCTAACCATGCTGTAGGAGCCTACACAATTATCAAAGATGAACCAACACAAATTCAAGAGCAGATAGAAAATCTAGGTAAAAGCTCAAATTTGAATGCTGTAATTTTCAGTGGTGGTACAGGTATTGCACCAAGAGACACCACTTATGATGCCATTGAAAAGTTATTAGAGAAAACATTACCGGGATTTGGTGAGTTATTCCGTTTTTTAAGTTATCAAGAAATTGGTTCGCGGGCGATCGCTTCTCGCGCTGTTGCTGGTGTTTATCAAGATAAATTAATCTTCTCGCTTCCTGGTTCCAGTAATGCTGTGCAACTGGCGATGGAAAAATTGATTTTACCCGAACTCACTCACTTAGTAAGCCAGATTTGTAATTAGCCATTGGTCATTAGCTAATATTTATAAGTATAAAAAAGCACTATTTTTTAGAAAAACTACTAGTAACTAATGACTTCTATTTCCCATGTCTAAAGCCATTGGCTCTCTACGGCGCAAGAGCTTTGGTAAAATGAGCAGCCTTTGAGAAAGTTACCATAATAACTTTTGTAAAACTAAGGTATAAGGCACTGTAATCATATTTTTATACTTACATTTTGAGGGTATCAAGAATTATAGTGAAACAGATAAAATCTTCATATCAGGTCAGTAATGGAACCTATTTCCTGGAATTGCATAATTGCTCACGCCATCACTGCATTTTCATCCTTTAGTATCCCCATATTAATAGGGGTTTTCTTTGCCAAAACTAAGGCGACTATCCCTTCTAAGTTTTGGCTAGCCTTTTTACTATCAGGTGCATTCGTACTATTTTGCGGATTTCATCACTTTCTAGCGATCTTCGAGCCACACATGGCAGTGTCGCTGCTGCACTTAGGCGTACTTGATCTAATGGCGTTTATTTCTTTGTTTGCCTTACTCTACCTGATGCCAACCGCTTATCAAATTTTAGAGGCGATCGCCAAATCTCAAGAAGATACCCGCGAACTTCAACGCGGCCAGCAGATGCAACGCCTATTCCTACAGGGCCCGTTTCTAGCCTATATCAAAGATGAGCAATCTAGAATGCTCTACTACAACCAGGGAATACAGTCTAGATTTTCGGTAGATTCACAACAATGGTTGGGGAAAACGGATAGTGAATTCTTGCCAAACCCAGAAGAGGCGCAGAGGGTAATGGAAAACGATCAAATCGTTTTGAAGACTTTACAAACCTTGAAAGTGATTGAAGAGGTAAAAATACCTGGTAACGATCAGGCGTGCTACTGGCTATCGTTTAAGTTTCCGTTTACCGATTACGCAACGGGCGATCGCCGCATCGGTGGCATTAGTATCGATATTACAGAATCTATAGAAGCACAGCGATCGCTCATTGACCTAAATCGGCAGCTAGAAGAAAAAACACTGAAATTAGAGGCAAAAAAACAGGAACTTATATATCTCTCAGATATGGCGGATATACTTTATTCCTGCCAACATTGTTATTCAGGGATTAGCAAAGCTGCTGTTAAAATCTATTCGCTCTTTTGACATTGCTTGCAGATGGGGTGGTGAAGAATTCGTGATTGTGATGCCTAATATGACGCTGGAAACTCTCAGAAAGCGAGTAGAACAACTTAGGTTAGATGTTGAACAAATGCAATTGAGGGATGGCGATCAAATCCTCGAAGGCATCACCGCTTCTTTTGGAATAGCTGTATCAGAATCAGGGATTACAGTTAAAGATTTTCTGAATCGGGCAAATCAAGCGATGCTTGAGGCCAAACGAACAGGCAAGAATCGGGTTATGGAGTATGTAAATACCTATCCTATAATTAAGGGACTTCCAAATAAAAAAATGTTCCAAAACTGAGGCAAAAACTCTCTCTATTTCTTCTCTCTGCGTTCTCTGCGCGGCAGTCGCTCATGGGGGAAACCCCCAAGACCGCGCTGCCTTGTCTCTGTGGTTCGTTTCTTGGAATAATTTATTTCTTGGAAGTCCCTAATTCATAATTAATAATTTAAAAACCCCAAGCGATGAAATGAGGAAGTTCTTCGTTGGCATCAAACGTCAGACTTTACCAGTATAGAAATCTAAAACTTATAAATTTACCGTATAAAAAACAACTCCCTGGAGATGTGGGAGTTGTTATTTTGTATTCGACTATTTCCTCAAAACATGATTCAGAATGGAGCGATGCCTGCGGCGGGCTGCGCCTACGCCAAACAGATGGCAGCCAAAATAGCAGCGATGACATAAAATACTCCAACCACTTGCAATTCTGACCAGCCAGTGAGTTCTAAATGATGGTGTAAGGGTGCCATTTTAAAGAGGCGCTTGCCTTTGCCATCAGGACCTTTGGTGGCTTTGTAATAACTTACCTGTGCCATCACCGAAAGAGTTTCTACAAAGAAGATACCACTGAGAATAAATAGAGCTACTAAGGTGTTTGTCAATAGCGCTACAGCTGCTAAAGCGCCGCCCAGTGCTAAAGAACCCGTATCTCCCATGAAAACGCGGGCTGGGTTGCGGTTATGGGCTAAGAAACCTAAGCACCCACCACTTAAAGCAGCACAGAAAACCATCAACCCAGGTGCTGTAGGTGCAACTAAAGCCCCTAATGCCAAAAGTGCGATCGCTACTGTTCCTGCTGCCAAGCCATCAATGCCATCTGTTAAATTAGTCGCATTACTTTCTGCAACTAGCACAAAACCTGCTAAAGGCCAAAATAGGAATCCCAAGGGAAGTGTAAAGCTCACCCAAGGCAAAGCAATATTTGTAATATTAGAAGGTTGATTAAACATCAGCCATAGACAAAACACTGTCGCAAAACCCACCTGCAAAGCCAGTTTCGTTCCGGGAGATATACCTTTATTTGATTTACGGCGCAGAATTTGCCAATCGTCGAGCCAGCCAATCAATCCGTAGCTGATTGTCAATGCCGAAACTGCAAGCACCTCTTTAGCAAAGTTAGATAATATACAGGCAATTATCACACCTACAGGGATAAAAAATATACCTCCCATTGTTGGCGTGCCTGCCTTTTTTAGATGTGCTTGGGGGCCATCTTCACGAATTATTTGTCCAGTTTTGAGCGCTTGAAGTAGGGGTATTACCCAATAGCCCACCACACCTGAACCCATAGCACACAAGAGTAGTGGCAGGGTTAAGGACATACTTTGCCAAGGTAGCCTATTGGCCATCGAATCCAAGAAAAATGCTGTTGTAGCTAGCCCCACGGCTAATAAAGAGGCTAGAGCGATTCCAGAAATATTTAAACCTTGCTCAGGAGATAATTTAGCGTCCACAGAAGTTTCCCTTCACTCCACACTTAATAAAATTCAATATCACCAATTAGCGATAGTAATCGCTAACACAGCACAACGGAAATAAACATACCATTTCAAATGGTGCAATAACTTGGAATACAATTTTATGCGTGAATTTTGAGAGCCAGTTGCTACCCTGCGAGAACTTAAGAGAGTAGCTTGATTTCCCGCTAGGGGTACAAGTCGCCACTGCAAGGGCGCACTGGCTCCTTCTGACTTTTGCCTTGTGGTACTAGCCTGAAAAGGCTAATCCTCGGCGATTCCTATATCGTCATCATCATCAAGGTCGTAGCCAATCCCATCTTCTACACCCATTAGGGAGTCTATTTCTTCTTCGTCATCTTGAAAATCCGGTTCGTGAACGTCACGCGCGATGATCCGACCGTTGGTTTGCAAGCAGTCCAACAAAGAGGACTCTTGCTTTAAAGAGATAACATCGGTTCGCTGATTACGGGGTACTTCACGTAATGGAGAGTTCAACATATCAAAGAGGACAAGAAAAGGTTTACGTAAGTTGACATTTAGAGTCTATCACTTGGCACGGATTAATTTAGTTATCTTTTCAACCCTTTTGTTGATAAATCCGCATTCAGATAGAAATTTTTTATTTAATAGGCGTATTGCTTACGCAAAGCCTTTATTTAGTAATTTTTATGGTTCTACACATAGGTTATGAATATGTTGTTTATGCTGATGGTAAGGACTGATTTTTGAGGTGACAGGCGATGAGCAAAAAAGCGGCTCTAATGGATGCGATCGCTGGGACAAATCGCGGTCTACTGGCGACTGAGCTACAGAAACAGGCTATCTTAGCAGCGATCGCTAATTTAGAAGATTTTAATCCTACACCCCGTCCGGTAGAGGCTAACAATTTGCTTAATGGCGATTGGCGATTACTATACACCACCAGCAAGGCTCTTTTAAACTTAGATGGTTTACCTTTGTGCAAACTGGGTCAAATCTATCAGTGTATCCGGGTTGATACTGCCAGTGTTTACAACATAGCTGAGATTTATGGCTTACCTTATTTGGAAGGATTAGTTAGCGTTGCTGCTAAATTTGAGCCAGTTTCAGGTCGGCGTGTCCAAGTGAAATTTGAGCGGTCTATTATCGGCTTACAACGTTTAATAGAATACAATTCTCCGGTAACTTTTATCGAACAAATTGAAGCAGGTAGAAAATTTCCCGCAATTGATTTTGCAATCAAGAGTGATAAACAGCAAGGCTGGTTAGATATCACCTATATAGATAACGATCTGCGGATCGGCAGAGGTAACGAGGGAAGTGTGTTTGTCTTAACTAAAACATAAGCTTCTACAAAATAAACGCTTGCGAACGAAGGTACGCTATAACGTGTGCCTTGTCAAGTATGTTCTAATACCATTTTCAATTTTGGTTAGGGAGTAGGGAATGGGCAAAGATGAGGGAGATGAGGGAGAAAGAATAATTAATATTCAATTCCCAATTCCCACTCCCTACTCCCCACTCCCAATTCAGACAAATAACTTAACAAAGACTCTTGCTGCTACCTTCAGGTAGTAGAGTGAAATCAATTAGCCCTCTAGATTGGCGATTGATAACTAAAAGGGAAAATAATCATGGTTCAACGTGGTTCTAAAGTACGTATTCTCCGCCCTGAATCCTACTGGTTTCAGGATTTAGGAACTGTGGCTTCCATTGACCAAAGCGGCATCAAATACCCTGTAATTGTCCGCTTTGAAAAGGTCAATTACTCTGGTATCAATACCAACAACTTTGCCCAAGATGAATTAGTAGAGGTTGAAGCACCAAAGGCTAAACCACCTAAAAAATAAGCAGCAAAGCTACAAGGGGTTGTTTGATGCGATGATGAAGGGTAGTCTTAAGTCTGAAGTATGAAGTCTGAAAATTTCAGTTCATTCATCTTTCACCCAAGCCTACCCTAATCTATGAGAAGCTGCCCTGAGGGTATTTACGGTTTCTCTTGGGTAGTAATAGAAGCCACTTACGGCTGTGTAAGTTACTACTCCATCTCTTCTTTATTCAATGCCCAAGTACATCAAAATTGCCTGCTTAATCAGTTTGAATGCCTGAACTGCCTGAAGTTGAAACAGTCCGAAGGGGCCTAAATCAATTGACCCTTAACCAAGAAATTACGGGTGGAGATGTGTTGCTCGATCGCACCATCGCCTACCCGTTTTCTGTTAGTGAGTTTGTTGATGGAATTAAAAAGAATGCGTACCCCGGAGGGGTTGGCGCAGCCATCGCTACTTGGCATCGTCGCGGTAAATATCTCCTTGCCGAACTCTCTTCCACAGGTTGGCTAGGGGTTCATCTGCGAATGACCGGTCAACTACTATGGCTGCACCGAGATGAACCATTACATAAGCACACGCGGGTTAGATTATTCTTTGGGGAAGAGCAAGAATTACGCTTTGTCGATCAGCGTACTTTTGGGAAAATGTGGTGGGTTCCGCCTGGTGTTGCTGTAGAAAGTATTATGACTGGTTTGGCAACACTGG
The DNA here is from genome assembly GCF_036919495.1 of Nostoc sp. Classification (GTDB taxonomy): domain Bacteria; phylum Cyanobacteriota; class Cyanobacteriia; order Cyanobacteriales; family Nostocaceae; genus Nostoc. The sequence continues at coordinate 58,244 of NZ_JBALBZ010000061.1, read as the reverse complement.
CAGCAGATCCATTTTCACCCGAATTCACTGTCGAGTATTTAGCAAGCAAACTCCAAAACCGCCGTCGTCCAATTAAGACTGCACTACTCGATCAATCGGTAGTGGCGGGATTAGGTAACATTTATGCCGATGAAGCCCTGTTTAAGAGTGGAATTTTACCTGAAACCTTGTGTCTAGATTTGCAGCTAAAGCAAATTGAGCGTTTGCGAACAGGAATAATTCAAGTGTTAGAAACCAGCATTGAGGCTGGCGGTACGACTTTTAGTAATTTCTTAAGTGTTAAGGGTGTCAACGGCAATTATGGTGGTGTTGCCTGGGTTTATAACCGCGCTGGAGAACCCTGTCGAGTTTGTGACACTCCAATTATGCGAATTAGGTTAGCTGGGCGATCTAGTCACTTTTGCCCCCAGTGTCAAACGCTACGGGGAATTAGGAGTTAGGAGAGACGCGATTAATCGCGTCTGTACAAGAGTTAGGAGTTTTTAGCTCAGAAGTCTTTTAAAATGCGGATAAGTCTAATCTAGAAATTTGAGAGGGGAATTCATGGCAGTCAAAAAAGGAGATATGGTTCGCGCTATCCGCGAGAAACTAGAAAACAGTCTGGAAGCAAAAGCTAGTGATACTCGCTTTCCTCCCTATTTGTTTGACAGCAAGGGCGAAATTGTAGATATCAAAGGTGATTACGCCCTTGTTAAGTTCGGGAAAGTGCCAACGCCAAATGTTTGGTTACGTGTGGATCAGCTTGAAGAGTTTAAATAATTAAACGCCTTGAGACTGAAGTCCTTACAGTTAGCCATATCCCGTCCTGTGCTGAAGTATGGCAATTCAAAGATTCAGTCTACTTAAAGTGGACTAAAATTTTTGCTTAGAGGATATTTGTAAAGTATCAAGTTGTATAAAGATCCCCCCTAAAAAAGAGGGGGGAACCGGAAGCTTTTTAACAGTTATCAGTTATCAGTAAACATTTAAAAGTATTGAGCGATCGCAGTAAATTTTGGGTAACAATGGGTAATCTAATAATTCGTAGAAGAAACCTCTCCCTGGTTTTACTACCTAAAAGTGTCCCTCTGTGAGTCGGAGAGGGAAAACTTGAACTTTAGTTTGGGGTAGGGAGAAGTAAGTAATGTTTTAAATGCGAGTTTGAATTCTCCCCCTTCCCTAGTAGGGAAGGGGGCTGGGAGGTTAGGTTTCGTGTTAGCGGCGGGAATCCTCATCTGCGGGGTCGCCATAGGGGTCTTCACTGGCTGGGCGGACATCACCGTAAGATGCGATATCTGCGGGGTCGCCGTAGGGGTCTTCACTGGCTGGGCGGACATCACCGTAAGACGCGATATCTGCGGGGTCGCCATAGGGGTCTTGACTAGCTGGAATCACGTTGCCGTAAGATGCCGGGTCTGCGGGGTCGCCGTAGGGGTCTTCGCTGGCTGGGCGGACATTGCGATCGCGAAATTCGGTATCTTCTGATTGCTCGCCGTTACCTCCCAACAAGAGATCCTTCGCTTTTCGGAAAAATTCATCTACCATAATCTGTCTCCTGATTTAAGTTTGTCAGGACTTACGCAAAAAGGCAGTGAAAGCCTTGATTTACCGTAGGGGTAATTCATGTAGACGCTGAATCGGCTTCCCCCAGGATATTGCCCCTACATTTCGTACCTGATGCGTAAGTCCTATTTGTGTTTCCGACGTGCGCGATTGGCGTTATCCTCCAGGAAACCCGCTTTCTTATTTACACACGCTTCGCTATCTAAAGTGCTGGGGCTGACTCTGAAGTTATACCAGTGAGATCGCGACCTGAAGTATTCCCGTTATAGCCTTGGAATTGGCGATATTTTTGTGCCTCAGATTCCGGTACTCGAATTCCTTGTGATGGTGCCGTTACCCAGTGAGCGCGATGTTCAGCATCACGGTAGTATACACGCCCATTCTTGGAAAGATAGTACTTACCTTGCGCTCCTTCTTGTGAAGCATTTTTATGCTGGTTGTAGAGGTAATAAAGTCCCGCAGCTCCTGCCAAAAGTGCCACTTTTTGCCCGGTACCCAATCCCTTCTTAGCTTCAGGTTGGTTTGTAGCGTTGCGATCGCTCACTGTTCTACCAGCAGTATCATCAACAGGTGGTGGCACAGAAGCGTTTCGGGAACCTCCTCCGCAGCTACTCAGCAAGGGTACAGTTAGCAATGCGGAAAGCAGCACTGCAAATAGACGCGAAACTATTTTACGTTCTTTTAATATTGTGTTCATCGGATTTCATCATCACCTGTATTTGCTAAAAGCTTTGCTGTTGCAAAAACAAAGTTGGAATTCCTGTTATTTCGCGCGGGATTGAAAAAACATATACCACTCAATTTACAACTGCACAGCTACAGCGTTTCACTGTTATGATGATCGATTTTCTCAAGTATTCCATCCTGCCTTCGAGAGAAACTGCATTCATCCGAAGGAAATATATTGTTGATTTTTTATTAATCAATTTAGCCAAAACGCGGAAATATTCAGCAATTTCTCGGTTATCTTTTCGGGATAAATAATTTAAAAAGATACAGTTACTATGATGATCTTTGCCAAAAAGTACACTCAATATAACATCACAAAATATAGCCCAAACTAGAACTCGTCTCCTTTTGGCTTTGTGGGATTTGGGAGGAACGCAGCAGGAAGTTAAGAAGGGTCAACTCACTAAGCGGATTGTATCCAAAAGCCAGAAGGTAGCAGATTATCAGGGTTCATTGGAAGAATTACAGAATCAGGGTGCGATCGCAATTTCCACAAAGGGATATTCTCTGACATCTGGCAAGGGTTTAGAGGTATTGGGTGAGGGTTTGAGAAGTGGCGATTTTAAGTTTGAAGGAACGATTGTCGGTACTTGGGCGGCGAATGCGTTGGTGAAGTGGATTAGTCAGATTGATGTTGCGGTAACTGGTGCAGATGTACCAGTTAATGGGAAGAGTGCGTTAGCGGAGCTTTCCAAAGGAATCGCATCTTACGACGAGTTTAAGTCAGTGGCGTTGGAAGTCTACGACAAGTTGAACCAAAACTACAACTTAGATGATCTCGTGCCAATTTATCGGATTAGGAGAGAAATAGGCGATCGGGTTAGTCGTAGAGAGTTCAGTGAGTGGTTGTTGGAAATGCAGGAGAAAGATATTTTACAACTTCAAGGTGGAAGTTTACCAGATAACGACCCAGCCAAACTTGAAGACTCAGTAACTACAGAAGTCAGCGGACTCCGTTGCTATGCCAAACTTTTAAACTAATCCACCAATTTTTGTAATTTTTGCTAATTCTCTGCTAGCCCTCATACACAACGACTTCAAATTTATGTCTAATGATTTAATTAATGCTATCAGCAAAAACAACCCATTTCAGGGACGCTTAGTAGTTAGAGATCAGAATGTTTGGGGACAAGGTTTTCCTGATGTATCCTCTTTAAATTCTCATGCTTCTAATGCTGTTTATGACGCAATTGAGAAAGTTCGTAGCGGACAAAGAAAAGTAGTTGGTATTACAATTACAGCAGAAAGAGGTTTAGGGAAAAGCCATATTATCAGCCGAATTCGTCATCGCTTACAAGTTGATGGTAGCGCTTTATTTGTTTACATGAGTCAGTGCAATAACCTAAACCGTATTAAAGCAGAGTTCTTAACTACTCTAGCCACTAGCCTTAAACAAATAGGTAGTCAAGGTGTTAGTCAATGGCAGTACTTAGCAACAGTTTTAATTAATGAAGCTTTCAACAAAAACTATACGGCCCAACAGCTAATAAATCAATTTCCTGGGGCATTAGTCAAAAATCCCAAGGTAGTTGAAGTTTTACGAGATAAGGTGCTTAGTATCAAGCCTGATCTAGAAAATCCTGATATTATCACAGCGATTTTATGGACACTATCTCCTGATCCAGCTTATGAAATTTTTGCTATTAGATGGCTTGCTGGTAACAGCCTACCACAGACCAAGGCTGATGCAATGGGTTTAGCTAATGTTAATGCAGATGATAAAGAGGCTGAATCCTTCAGTACGGCACGGCAAATCCTCAACTTAATTGGTGATTACAAACCAATAGTAGTTTGTTTTGATGAAATGGAAACTGACCACTGTAATGAAATAGGATATACTGGACGACAAGTAACTGCCATTTTTGCTAAAGACTTATGCGACAAAATTAAACGTGGCGTTTTACTAACTTCTATCTTTCCCGATCACTGGATTAATGAAGTTAAAAGATTAGGAAATGCTGATTCAGTTGTAGATAGAATTGGAGAGCAAGTTATTGAACTAAAGTATCTCAATTCTGATGATGTTATTAATTTAGTTTCTCGATGGCTTGAAGAGTTTTATCAAGAAAATGGTTTAACACCTCCTCATGTACTTTACCCATTTGATGAACAGAAGCTAAGAGCATTAGGTAAAGAAAGACCAATAGTTAGAAAAGTTTTGAAATGGTGTGCAGACAATTTTAAGTTTCCTGGAACAGCCGTAGATATACATCCTGTAGAACCTGCTTATAATCAACAAATATCTGCTTTAGAAACTACCATAGAAAATTACATGGAGGATAAAGCAACTCTTGCTCAAGCACTCCGATTAGGATTTAGTGCAGTCATTGGTGAAACTATAGAGAATGTACAAATTGAAAAAGTTGTCGATATTCAAGTAAAAGCTGTTGATAGAGGCTATCTTGATTTTAAAATTGTTGGCACAGAAAACGGTAAAGATGTCAAAATTGCCGTGGCTGTTCTGCAAGAGTCTGGGGGCTTATTTGTCCAAGCTACATTGAAACGGTTAATTCGCTACAAAGACTTTGATGTAACTCGTGGTTGCTTAGTTCGCTCTAAACAAATTAATAAAGGTGCTACTAAAGCACAAGATTGTTTAAAGACGCTTTTATCAAAGGAATTAGGTGGTGAATGGGTATTATTAAAATCTGAAGACATCAAACCACTTTTAGCATTGCATTTTGTGATGAAGGGTCGTGAAGATGATGAGTTAACAGAAGATCAAATCATAGATTTTATTCACACAAAACGGATAGCAATTGATAATTATCTTATCCGTGAAATTATCAGCGATCCATCAGGGTAAGTTCCTAAAGATGCAATTGATGAAGACAAAGAGAGTAGTATTATCACCTTAATAGAGGTTAAAGATGTAGTAAGTGTTGGTTCAGATGATTTATTCCAGGAATAATGATGAATACAGCATTACGTTTACCAGCACCAGAAATTGAGGCATTGTTGCAAGGGAGAATAATCGCAGTAATGCCTAATAAATTTATTACTCCGGGGCGAGAATTTGCCCTTTGTCCAGCAGATACGTCAATTAATTTACTACCCGTTGAGCAGTATTATTGCTCAAGTTTTTTACCTATTGCCCAAAGTACATTTGCACAACTCAATAGTCAGGGCGTTTTAATACAACCTCAGCAAATGAGTTTACTTCCAGATGAGGAACAGTTAAAACTACCCCTTTTAGCGTATGAAACAGTCTTACTTAAAGCTTGGGCTAAGTGTGAACTGTGCCAAATTATAAACAATGCTGGATCTTTGGCTGCTTTATCACAGCTAACTATTTGGACAACAGAAGCTTTAAAGGAAATACTAAGGCAAAAGCAAAATATTTTTTTGGCATATTTGCGAGTATATCAGTTGCCTAAATCAATTGAAGTCCCGATAAAATCAAATAGCCAGTTTGTTGCATTACCGCAACCTGTGAATCTTTCTGAAGTCAACCCAGTATTAAACGATCGCACCTTCGCCCAACGCAAACGCCAATTAGAAAAGCTAGAACCCCCGTTGCATCCTGAATTGGAAGAATTGCAGAGTGCGATCGCATACCTAACCATTAGTCAAGCAGCAGCTAAACAATTAGACGACGATATCAAAGTATTTTTGGGTTGGAGTAGCGATAAACTAACAAATCTATTAGATTCAGACTTACCTTGGATTCATAAAATTGCTGAAGTTGGCAACTCTAGTGACGGAAATACATTTGAAAAATTAGTTCGTAGAGGATTACTAAAATTAGGATTTACAGGTTCAGGCTTGAATCCAGATGCAACTGGTGGCGCAGGAGGTATGGATTTTTACGCTGAACAACCTTATCCAATAGTAGGAGAGTGCAAAGCAACTAAAACTGAGAAAGTTACTGATGGTACACCTGCACAGTTACTAAAAATAGGTATGAACCATCTTGGTAAATTTCAGTATGACAATTCTATTAAGTTAATTGTAGCCGCCGGAGAACTAAATTTTTACGCATTAAGAACAGCTACCGAAAATCAAATGAATGTTATTAGCCCTGAAACACTACAAAAACTCGTTGAACTGCAAGCACACTACAAAAATTATATCAACTTATTAGAACTAAAAGAATATTTGCAACAAGCTCCTTTTGGTTTAGCTGAAGATAAAATTAATACTTATATCGATAAAGTGAGACAATCTATAAGATTGCGATCGCACATTATCCAGCTTGTCAAAAATTATCTACAAAACTCAGGCGCAGAATCTGCTGGCGTTGATGCTCTACATGGTGCTTATTTCGGCTCACATCCACCACAGCCAATAAAAACAGCAGAAATGCACGAAATTCTGATAGAACTTTCTTCACCCTTAACAGGCTACTTGGGGCGAATTAAAGGTAGTGATTGGAATAGCGATCGCTTTTACTTTCTCCGCGATTTACCTATTAACTAAAAATCATATAATATATCTATTTTCTTACCTTCGCGCTCTTTGCGTCCTTTGCGGTTCGTTTAAAAATAACTGAAGTGCGATCGCAGTTATCCTAAAGTTAATATACCAACCTGATAATTTGCCACCAACGGCAGAATTTTTAGCCACTCTGAACCTAACAATACTTCCATAATTTCATTGCCCACATAAACATTAATTTCATACTCTTGTTCGTTTAATATCACCTTGCCTAAATAAATATCAAATCTTGATTCCCCCTTAGCAGTTCGTAAAGATTCCTCACCGATATAAAACCAATCTAGACCCTCCAAATCTTGTTTGTTAATAGCCAGAAAGCCTGTAAAACCAGTATCCAACATAGCATCCACAGGCAAATCTAATCCATCAGATGTAATCAAACCAATTTCAAAAAATAGTTGCCCATTATCTCCAAAGTTCCCCTGAATCATATTGCGCCAGTTGTTCCCGTTTCATTTAGACAGAATACACAATGTCTACTATTTGGGTATTTTTCAAGGGATTTTTTATGAGCTTGCATTTTATCCGCATCAATTAAGTAATCACCACTATCTGGCTCCACTGCAATATACCAGCCATAGTGTTCCTTAATCAAATCGGGACGCACACGCTCAAAAACTGCCCGACAACGCTGATAAAATAATTCATCTTCAGCTTTGCGTCTAGCAAGTTCTTCTGAGGATAAAGTGCGTTCTGGAAAAATTCTACCCCGACGTGCAGGTTGTTTTGCTGTTGATTCAGCCATAGTCTTAATCCTACTTAATTGATGCTGCCTTAACTTTATGTTAGGGCAAGCAATTAGTTCCTCTATCCTTCAATTGCGAATTATGAATTATACAGTGAAGCATCCTAGACTGAAGATACATCTTCTATCTAGGATGCTTCACAATAAATAATTGTTGCTTATACAACAATTAATGAACAAAATGTGATATTTGGACTAGAGCTATCAGCTAGCAGAAACGGTTAAACTGCCGGGTTTCTGAAGATCACCTTGCAAAACCACACCTCGCTGATTGGCATGGATATGACGCAAAATCTTGTAAATTGCCTCAACTTGCTCTGATGCGCCTGCTTTCTTTGCAAGTTCATCAAGAGAAATGGGAGCTTTTTCTTTTTGCAGCACTGCTAACACTCGTGTTTGCAAATCGAGAATGGAGGCGGCTGCTTTTTTGCCAGCTTCTACCCCTGGTTGATGGTAGGCGTTGACATTGACTAAGCTAGCGTATAAACCAACAGCACGTTCATACAAAGCAATTAATGCCCCTACAATTCGGGGGTTAACTTGGGGAATGGTGACTGTAATCGAATCGCGGTGATTTTCATAAAGCGCTTGTCGGGTTCCTTGGAGAAAACCAGAAAGATAATCGCCTGACGTAACTCCCGGATCTATTTCAGTGGATGGCCCCTGACGATCTTCCAACACTTCGATGAAGGTAGCAAAGAAATTTGCTACACCCTCACGCAATTGCTGAACGTAAGCATGTTGATCTGTTGAGCCTTTGTTGCCATAAACGGCGATGCCTTGATGAACAACGTTACCGTCTAAGTCTTTTTCCTTGCCCAAGGATTCCATCACCAGCTGTTGCAAATAACGACTGAATAAAAATAAGCTGTCCTTGTAAGGTAGAACAACCATATCTTTTTCGCCCTTTCCATTACCAGCAAAGTACCAAGACAAAGCAAGCAAGGCTGCTGGGTTATTTTTCACATCTGGGACGCGGGTAGCGTCATCCATTTCCTTTGCGCCATCTAGAATGGCGTGAACATCAATGCCCTGTAATGCGGCTGGTACTAGCCCCACAGCAGACATTTCTGAGGTGCGTCCTCCTACCCAGTCATACATAGGAAATCTGGCTAGCCAACCTTCGTCTTTGGCTAGTTTATCGAGGTTGCTGTCAACGCTAGTAATTGCTACCGCATATTGAGCAAATTCCAAATTGTGTCCGGCGTAGGCTTTTTTAACTTCAATCATGCCATTGCGGGGTTCCGGTGTTCCCCCAGATTTGGAGATTACCAATACCAAAGTGCTGGCGAGGCTATTTCGCAGATGATTGAGAACGCGATCGATACCTGCTGGATCGTTATTATCGATAAAGTGAAGTTTCAGGGGCGGGAAATCAGGAGCAAGGGCTTCCGCGACGAATTGGGGGCCGAGGGCGGAACCTCCAATGCCAATGGAGATAATATCCGTGAAGCGGCTTGCTCTGGGAGGATGAATAGCACCTGTTTGGACTTTTTCCGCAAAGGCTTCGATTTGTTCTAGGGTTTGGACAATTTCTTGTGTAAGTTCTGGAGTTGGCGCTAAATCAGGATTTCGCAGCCAGTAGTGTCCAACCATGCGATTCTCGTCAGGATTTGCGATCGCACCCTTCTCCAGTTGAGCCATATCCGCAAACGCCTTGTCAAACTTCGGCTGCAACGAATCCACGAAGGCATCATCGAACCGGATTCGACTCACATCTAAGTACAGTCCCAATCCCTCGTGGAAATATAACCAGTTTTGGTATCGTTGCCAAAGTGCCCTAGCATCCATAGGGAAATCTCAAATAAAGTGTTTTTCAAAACCAGTTTAATGTAAGGTTATAGCGATCCCTGCCTAGCCTTATACAGTTTACAGTTTTAAGTGTTCTCTTGAATCTTCACTTTAAACATCTGGCATAGGGATGACACGCAAAAATTTCACAATTTCACCCCTGATTTCTATCCCAATAAGATAATTGTCTAGGGTGAAGCGGTGAAAAATGCCTTCACCATCAAGCTGTCGCAGTTCTGTTAAATCGCTCAACTGCCACTTTTGGGCTAACTCAATAAAAACAAAATCATACACCCGCTCGTAGGCGGCAGGTTCTAAATTCTTCAGGTCTAGCAAAAAAGACCTTGCATAGCGCATTTCCAGAGTCACTAGGCGTTACCTTAACCAAAACTTGAGGGGGCCACCAAAGGAGTGCTGAGTTGAAAGCGCTGCTGAATCAGAAAAACATCAACAGTCTTACCGCTTCTTCATGGGTTAAGATATCCCACGGTTGCTGCGATCGCTTGACTTGTTGTATTGCTTTAAGCATATAAAAGTCACAATGTAAAGCTTCGAGAACGTCCCAAATGTTTTGCAAATCCTCATCGGCTAACTGCTCGATTAAGTGATGCATTCTCAGTCGCAGCAAATTCATACGTCACTACTCCCTATCGCCAAACACCAACAATAAATAGTATTCCCATAAAATTAGCTACGCTCAAGCTACGCTAAAATTTATTCGCTTAGTGAGTAGGGAGTAGGGGGATAAGCAAAAATAACCAACCATCCCCCATTCCCCATTCTCCATTCCCCACTCCCCATTGCAAAACATGGTTGACTATCTCATTTTCTTAGCAATTTCTACAGCACTTTTTGCTTTATTCGCACTAGGGCTTAATTTACAGTGGGGCTTTACGGGGTTAATTAACTTTGGTCATATTGCTTTTATGACCCTTGGAGCATATACAACTGTATTGTTAAGTTTAAAGGGCTTACCCCTACCAATCTCGGCACTAGCTGGGGCAATTGTCGCTGCCTTGTTGGGTTTGATAATTGGTTTTGTAACTCTACGCTTACGGGAAGATTATCTAGGAATTGTCACTATTGGTACGGGCGAATTAATTCGTTTGGTGGTAAATAACCAGGAATTACCTGTGGGTGACACCTGGACTTCTGGGGCGTTTGGTGTGCAAAGTTATCCTATACCCCTATCCACAGAGCCGAATTTGTTTGTCAGATTAGTGATGATTGGGCTTTTGACACTGCTGGCTGCTATAACTTTCTTTACTTTGTGGCGATGGATTCGCACCACCCAAATATCTCGGACTACTGATTTAGGCAAAAGGACAACTAGCAAACAAGAATTTGTATCACGTTTGGGTGTGGGAATTGTTTTAGCAGTTTTGGCCGCAGCGATTTATATTTCTGGGGCGATTGGATTGTATAATTACAACCCCAAAGCAGGTTTAATGCTGGTGTTGCTGTTGGTTTTAGCGTTTGTATACTGGCGCTTAGAAATTTTGGTGCGATCGCCTTGGGGTAGAATTCTCAAAGCCATCCGAGAAGATGAAGAAATTCCCAAAGCGTTGGGAAAAAATGTTTTTTGGTATAAATTACAATCTCTCATGTTAGGGGGTGCGATCGCAGGTATCGCTGGTGCTTTCTTCGCTTGGCAACTTAGCGCCATTTACCCTGATAATTTCCAACCGCAGATCACCTTTGACACTTGGATTATGGTGATTTTAGGTGGTTCTGGGAATAATGTTGGCACAATCTTAGGTGCGGTAATTTTCTTTGCTTACGATGCACTGACGCGAGAAGTCTTACCCAGAATCGTCCCCCTTGATGAAGCCCGTTTGGGTGCATTTCGGATCATGATAATTGGACTAATTTTGATGATACTGATGATTTGGCGACCTCAAGGTATTCTAGGCAAAAAGGAGGAACTTACTCTTGGTAAATAACCAGTCATCGCCACTTCCCCTTTTGGTAGCTACTGGACTTTCTAAAAGCTTTGGTGGTATCAAAGCAGTTAATGAGGCGAAAATCGAAGTTGCTAAAGGTAGCATTACGGGCTTGATTGGCCCCAACGGTGCTGGTAAAACAACTTTATTTAACTTACTCTCAAACTTCATTCGCCCAGATAAGGGACGAGTGATTTTTGACGGCGAACCGATTCACAACTTGCAACCATATCAAATCGCCCAACAAGGAGTAATCCGCACTTTTCAGGTTGCACGGACTCTCTCGCGGTTGTCGGTGTTAGAAAATATGCTGCTGGCGGCGCAAAAACAAACTGGTGAAAATTTTTGGCAGGTGCAGTTACAACCGCACGTTGTAGCTAAGGAAGAAAAGGAACTACAAGAGCGGGCAATGTTCCTGTTAGAATCGGTGGGTTTGGCAAAAAAAGCACACGATTATGCTGGTGGCTTGTCTGGTGGACAACGCAAGCTATTGGAAATGGGACGGGCGCTGATGACGAACCCCAAGTTAATTTTGTTGGATGAACCTGCTGCTGGTGTGAATCCGAGGTTGATTGATGATATTTGCGATCGCATTATCACTTGGAACCGCCAAGATGGAATGACTTTCTTGATTATTGAACACAATATGGATGTAATTATGTCCTTGTGCGATCGTGTTTGGGTACTTGCCGAAGGACAGAATTTGGCTGATGGTACACCCGCAGAAATTCAAACTAATCCCAAAGTTCTAGAAGCTTATTTAGGAAAATAGGGTGCGATTGGCTTTATGTTCCAAAGCTCTCCCACACAGGGAGAAAGGCTTTTATTCTTGCTTTGATTTGCTGCCAGATACAAACCTTAAAGCACCCGATGTTTCCTTTGTTCGCGCTTCCCGACTTCTCCAAAGTAACGAGGACTTTGGAGAACTTGTCCCTGACTTGGTGGTAGAAATTAAATCTCAGAGCGATAAAATTAAACTTATAGTAGCCAAAATTTTGAAATTTATAGAACTAGGAGCGGTTGTCGGAATTGTGATTGATCCTGATGAAGAGACAGTTACAATTTATCGCTCTACAGGCGAACCGACAGTTTTAGAAAATGGCGATACTTTAACCATACCAGAGCTTTTTCCCGGTTGGGAATTGCCCATTACTGAATTGTGGCCTCCTATCTTTACCGAGGAAGAAACACAAATTTTGTGAAGAACTTTGGTAGCTAATCGCTAAACAATTTTAAGTTAATTTTATTGGATGAACCAGCATCTGGAGTGAATCGGAGGTTTATTTCTTAATCCTCGTTATTTTCTGCAAAATTGACTTGCTCATAAAGGTCGTGCAATTCAATTTGAAAATCAACTGTTTGCAGTGATAAAATTGCAGATTCATTCTCAAGTTCAGTAAAGGACCATTGACTTTCCGCAGTTTTTACATACTGCATTACATGATACTGATATTGGTCAATTAAAATATATTCCTTGAATTCTGGAATAGAGCGATAATAAAGAAACTTATCGCCTTGGTCATAATTTTTAGTAGATTTAGATAAAACTTCAGCAATTAACATCGGGTTCATAACCGTTGTTGTGCTGGTTCCTGTATAAATAGGTTGTCCCTCAATCACCATCACATCGGGATAGGTATGCTGCCGATAACGGGGTATCCATAAACGCACATCACCAATATAAACATCATAGTTTTTGCCTCTCAAACCAAACTTCAAATAAGCATAAAAGTTGCCTGCAATTTTATTATGATTTGTAGTGCCACCTGTCATCGGTACAATTTCTCCATCACGGTATTCGCTTTTATATTCTGCTTTTTCTTCAATTTCTAAATACTCTTCAGGTGTGTAATATAATTTTTGTGTTTCTAATTGCATAAAAAGACAACCTATAATTGTGCGGTTATTGTGCGGCTAAAGCAGTAAGAATTAATTGTACTTCTGCTAAAACTGCTCCTCGAAAGATCAAGTTGCGACTTCATGACGAATATACGGCACTTGTTGAACGTCCTCACCAACAACAAACTCCAGAGTTTGAGCAAAACTACGCACGTCAAGCCAATGTTGAAGGTACTATTTTTCAAGGTGTATGTAGGTTTGGCTGATTACAAAGGCGATATTTGGGACTAGCAAAAACACATTTACAGCATATTGCTACTGCTTGTGCTATTAATTTAACGCGGTTTTTTGCCTGACCAAACAAGGATATACTTGCCTCACTCAGATTTTGATGCTCTTTCCAAGGGTTAGCGATCAGAGAGGCAGAGGAGCGGGGGGAGAAATCAGTTTAAAATTCAAAATGACGCTCTCTACGAGACGCTGCGCTAAGAAAATTCAAAATTAAAGAATTTCTGCCTCCTCTTTACCCAATGCCTAATAGAACTCTTGGAGAGGCTGCGCCAACGACTTACCTCGGCTTTGCTCGGCATGATTCGCTCACTATAAGTGCCCAATGCAATAGAGTTTCAGAGCTAATAAATTTATTTATCGGGTTCTCCTTCTCCTTCTTTCCTCTTCTTTGACTCGCTATCGCTCGACTTTTCACCTCATCTAGAAATTTAGGCGATCGCTAACGCCAAAAGATTCTCCCAATCAAATACCTGTGTTTGCTAAACTTTAATCTTGCATTTTTAGAGTTTTTATAGTAAAAAATCAACCAGAGCTTAGATTACATTTTGCCAGAACTAGCCAAAATCAATGATGGTAGCAACCAAGAGCGATGTCTACGACGGGCTACGCCTACCCCAAATTGTAAATCCTTGATGAAAATACAGCCGAGCTAATATCTTCTCTAGCAAATTACTGTAAGTATAAACATAAGTAATTTCAAATCATCTATGCAGCTACTTGCCATCTAGATAGGAACAATTTCTGAACTTAGACAATCTTAGAAATGGTTATCGTCAGTAAATGCGCTCAGGTAAATATCACTATCTTGGCTGAAGCAAAGGTTTACAGCGCTTAAACGCTACTTGAAACGTAGGATAACTTGCTACTTAAATAATGTTTAATTTTCCCGAACTGCTTTTGATCCCCATTTCGATAGAATGACTAGGCAGAACCCTAAAACTAAAAACCGCTTTTGACTGCGACGCCCATGAATCAACTGAACAATGGTTTTACTATATTTCTAAGTCTGCTAGTCGAGGCGATGCCTTTTTTGCTTCTTGGGGTTTTATTCTCCAGTTTGCTGCTGTTTTTTGTTGATGAGCGCAAATTAGTAGAAAAAATGCCCAAAAATCCATTGCTGGGTGCTTTAGTTGGCAGCATGATCGGCTTTTTATTTCCGGTGTGTGAGTGTGGGAATGTACCAGTAGCGCGGCGGTTCCTAATTCAGGGAGTACCCATGCCAGTAGCAATTGGCTTTTTGCTAGCAGCACCAACAATTAACCCAATTGTAATTTGGGCAACTTGGACAGCATTTCGAGATCAGCCAGAAATAGTGGTCTTACGAGTCGTATTTTCTCTTGCAATTGCCACAATTATCGGGTTTGTTTTTAGTTTTCAAAAGGACTTAAATCCCATAGTCCAACCTGCGATCGCTCGGTATATGAAGTTTAATCCACCCGCACAGCCAGAAACCAAGCGCCGTGGTAAACGTTCGCAAGTACAACAGGAAGCAACAGTACCGAATCTGTTACAATCCGGTACTTATATCTTAGGAGGAAAAGCAGGTATACCTCTGCGAATAGATGCGAATTTAGTACCACCTACCTTAATCACTACCTCCGATAAACCGCTTGCAGCTAAACTGCGCCTAGTTGTGGATAATAGCGTCCAAGAATTACGAGAATTAGGCGGAGTGATGATTGTAGGAAGTGCGATCGCGGCTGCTATTCAAGTGCTAGCTCCCCGTGAATTAATTCTCAGTTTGGGTGCTGGCCCCATTACTTCAATTGTGGTCATGCTGATATTAGCAGTAGTGGTGTCAATTTGTTCTACAGTCGATTCTTTCTTTGCACTATCTTTTGCCTCAACCTTTAGCAGTGGTTCATTGTTGGCATTTCTGGTGTTTGGCCCAATGATTGACATCAAAAGTGTTGGTTTGATGTTATCTATTTTTAAACCCAAAACTATCTTTTACTTATTTGCTTTAGCAGCACAGTTGACATTTGTATTCACCCTGTTTCTGAATTTACACGTCTTTTAAAAAACTATTTGTTATTTGTCATTTGTCCTTTGTCGTTTGTTAAGAACCAATACTCGACTCCTTTCGATTTCTCTACGAGACGCTACGCGAACGCTCAAGGCAAGTCGCTCAGTACAAGTGACCAATGACCAATGACCAATGACCAACGACTAATGACTAATGGCTAACAAAAATTCCAAATCTAAAATTCCTAATCTGTTATTCCCTTGGCTGGATGCTCTAGCAATTACAGCTTGGGGAATTTTGATGTTGAGATATTGGCTAACTAACAAGCTGAACCTGTTAATTCACCCAAATTACATTTGGTTGGCGGTCGTGACTGGTATCAGCTTCATCATTATTGGTTTATTTAAAATGCAGGAACTTTCGCAACAACGTCGCCGTGATGTTACGTCAAATACCCAGCATATTAGTTTATTTCCCCCTGGTTGGGGCAGTACTTTGTTATTAACTACAGCAATTATAGGTTTTATCATTACACCGCAAGTTTTTGCTAGTGACAAAGCACTCCAAAGGGGTGTGACGGCTGATTTATTGGGAAGTACACGCGTCAAACCCCAAGCCTTTCGAGCTACTGTTCTTCCAGAGGAGCGATCGCTTGTAGACTGGGTACGCACTGTCAATGTCTATCCAGAGCCAGATACATATACCGGACAAAAAGTCAAGGTGCAGGGATTTGTCATCCACCCGCCAGATATCGGAAAAGAATATTTGTTCTTAGCGCGATTTGTTTTAACTTGCTGTGCAGCAGATGCTTACCCTGTAGGATTACCCGTCAAACTTCCAAACAATCAAGAAGCTTATTCGCCTGATGCCTGGCTGGAAGTAGAAGGACAAATGGTAACAGAAAATTTGGCAGGTAAACGCCAACTCACTATTGCCGCTACCTCTCTCAAAAAGATTCCTCAACCCCAAAATCCTTATAGTTATTAGTTATTTGTTGATGACAAATAACTAATAACTAATGATAAATGACAAATCACAAATGACGAACTCTAAAGCATTTATTCAACCACTAGATCGGATAGCGATCGCACTAATGCTACTGCTGAGTGTGCTGATTGGGTTAATTATATTGCAAGGTGATGTGGTGACTGCTCGTGTCCGGGAATTTACCTGGCAAAATCAACAAATTGGAGCAGAAGATAATTCTTTCACCCTCACCTTCAGCCGCCCAATGGAAGTAAAAAGCGTAGAAGATAACTTGAAAATCGAGCCACCCCTAGCAGGTAAATTCAGTTGGGCTGGGCGGCGGATGGTTTATACGCTGTTGACACCAGCACCTTATGGCACAAATTATAAAGTGCAGTTACAAGGAGCCAAAGATAAGTTTGCCCAGCAAGAAGGTAAAAATCGGGTGATACAGCCCTTTGTTGGTAGCTTTCGTACACGCGATCGCGTCATCCTTTACATAGGAACTGATAAAGAAGAACAGGGACGATTAGTTCTTTACAACTTAACCCAAGAGCAAAAAAGGCTACTTACCCCTCAAGACCTGATAGTAATTGACTTTGAGTCCTTTCCTGATGGTGGGAAAATTTTATTTTCGGCTCGCGCGGCTAAAAACCAAGACTTACTTTCAGCCCAACTGTACACAGTGACAACAGGCGTTCCTGGTAAATCTGGGCAAGAAGTAGAACCAGCAAGCAAAGTTGACTTAGTTTTAGATAGTAAAAATTATCAAAACCTGAAATTTGACTTATCACCTGATGGGCAAACTATTGTGATTCAACGGGGCAATAAAAGTAATCCCGGCGACTTTGGACTATGGTTTATGCCAGCAACCAGTAACGGTTCAGCAGAAAAACCCACCCCTAAACGTCTGCAAAGCCAACCTGGGGGAGACTTTATGATCACACCAGATAGTCAAGCCGTAGCAGTTGCCCAAGGACAGGGAGCAGCTATCTTACCACTGCAAGGTGATGCCAGGAAACCCCTAGATTTTCTGCCGCAGTTTGGTTTAGTACAGGCTTTCTCTAAAGATGGCTCTCAAGCAGCAATGGTAAAGTTTAATACAGATTACACGCGAGATTTGTTTTTAGTGACAAACCAAGGCGTACAGAAACAACTATTAAAAACAACAGGCTCAATTCTCAGCTGCCAATTTGATATTGCCTCACCCACCCTCTATTGTTTGCTGACACAGCTAGTATCCAAAGAACAATACATAGAACAGCCTTATGTCGTGGCAATTGATCTGAAAACTGGGCAACAGAAACCACTGCTAGTACTGCCTCCCGCTCAACGAAATGTGCAAATGAGTTTATCATCTGATGGTTTGGGCTTGTTATTTGATCAAGTAGTACCGCAAGCAAACCCACCAGCATCATTACCTACAAACACTTTGAAAACTGATGATGGAGATGTTATTGCTACTAGTAGTCTGTGGTTAATGCCTCTGTTACCCATCGCTGATGCTGCGACTGTTGAAATTAGACCAGAACAACTCCCCTTAGCCGGATTTCATCCCCGGTGGCTACCTTGAAATAGAGGCAACGAGAAGGGAGCAGGGAGCAAGAGAGTATAAAACAGAATGGTTAAGAATTTTGAGTAGGGGAATGCTACTCCATTATCTTGTGCGACGATAATTTCGCAATTTTGGAAATAGCATCAACTGCCAAATCGAGATCAGCCCGCGAAACATCTAAATGAGTGACTGCTCGAATAGAATGACCAACGGCTCCCATTTTTACATCATGCTCCTGTAACAGAGTGAGAAACATCGCTTTGTCGAGTCCTAATCTTGAAACATCAAAGAAAACAATGTTTGTCTCAGGTTTTGAATCTCGAACTGTAATTCCTTCAATTTCACTCAGTCGTTGAGCCAGATAAGTTGCGTTGTCGTGGTCTTCTTGTAGACGTTCAACATGATGGTCAAGGGCATAAAGACAACCTGCTGCGACAATGCCAGCTTGACGCATTGCGCCACCAAAAATGTGTTTATATCGACGTGCTTCAGCAATGAATTCCCGTGTACCTGCAAGAACAGCACCGATTGGTGCGCCTAGTCCTTTAGTAAAGTCAATCCAGACAGAATCAACACAGGCAGCAAAATCCTTGGCTGGAGTTTGAGATGCAACAACTGCATTTAAAAGTCGTGCCCCGTCCATGTGGGTAGCTAAACCTTTTTGACGGGAGAACTCGCAAACCTCACGTAGTTCATTAAGCCGCCAAACCGAACCCCCTCCAAAATTGTGGGTTTGCTCTACACACAATAAGCGGGGAATTGCAGAGTAAAGATAAGGAGCAATTGCGACTCTTTCAAGTGATTGAGCCAGAGCATTGACTGTAAAAATTCCTCGATCGCTGGCGATCGGTTCCATCAGCACACCAGAAGTCATCGCTGCACCCCCCGATTCAGCTCGAATAATGTGTGCCATCTGTTCTACTAGCACCACATCAGCAGGGCGAGTATGGGTCTTGATTGCCACAAAGTTGCAAATGGTTCCACAAGCAAAGAAAAGAGCGGCTTCTTTGCCTAGTAAATCTGCAACCCTTTCTAGTAGTTGGTTAACGGTCGGATCTTCTCCTTTTTGCTCATCTCCAACTTCAGCAGTGGCGATCGCCTGTCGCATTGCCTGTGTCGGCTTTGTTTCAGTATCGCTTGTTAGCAAAATCATTAGCACTCCTAGAGCAGATATATAGTAATTTACAGTTGCATAAATCAGAGATACTCATTTAGTCAAGTTGGCTTCATCATAAAAGTTGTGTTCCACTGATGTGAAAACTGCTATTGATAACACAATATTGCCTTTACAATACTCAAATGAAAAGGCAAACCTGATGAGCATGGTTATTTGGTTCTAATCGCATCCAGAACTTTGGCTGACTTTTCTCCAACAAAAGTATTATTCAGCATCGTATGGGAATCATCAGTGGGGCCTACATCAGAATCTGGATGATAGATAATAATTCTTAAGGAATCATCAATTGCACTGAAGCTATGTAACTTGTTTTCTGGAAGACAGAAAACCGTTCCCGGCTCCATTTTGAAGGTTCCTTCGTCTACCTGACAAGTTCCACCACCCGCAGCGACAAGCCCAATCCGCAATGAGGGATGGGTATGGGGAGTTTGCGATACACCTGGAGGAACGTAGAGGAAATTTAAGCAGGGTTCTCCACGTCTTAAAGGATTAATCAGAACCGTTGAAGAGCAGCCATCAATATAATTCAATCGCCCTAATGGTTCAATAGGCCCCCCAATTGTGAAAAGTCCAGTGTAGTTGAGTCGTGTTGCGACTAACACTTTTCCTATACCATCTAAAGAAAAGTTCCCTGGAACTGCGGCAAAGCAGTTTTTTCGCAATAAGAACTCTCCGTTAGTGCTATTGAGGGTAACTTGACCCTCTGAAACAAATAGAAAGTGCGTGTCTTTTTCACTCTCATTAACTTTGATAGAATTCATAACCCAAAAAGCACTCGATGGATGACCCGCCATTGTGTAGTCAAGTTTTGTCGCCTCTAGGAATCGCTGACAGTAAAACTTTTGGTAGTCCCCCATAGGAATGCTAAATAGTTCGGACTCAAGAGAAATATTTTGTGCTTGTTTTTGTAATGGCATTTTGTTTACGTGCTGCATAATTTATATGTGTTATTTCTGTTGTATTACCTAGTGGATAACTCGGTTATTCCAATTATTATTTAATAGATGAATTAAAAACTGTATCCGCGATATTACTTAAGTATTTTATGTATTTAGTTATTTAGTATACTATGTATTTTTGAATTCACAAGTAGCTAAGTATACTTTACACAATTTTCTTGTAGTCATTAAATAAACTTGACACATTGAAGGCAGGTTATTAGCGAAAGCTCTCCCCAACTAAGCTTGAAATTGCTTATTAGGACTGTATTTACTTAGAAAAAACCCCGGTTCAAGTTGAGATTATTCTTTAAAAAAATTTTATTATTTTACTTAAGTAAATTGCTACCTATTTACTATACATGTCTACGTATTTATCCGTAATTGTCATGGTTGCCTAATATTTCAGGTCTAGCAGAAGCTCTTGTTTGTTTGCTGACATGAAATAGCGATCGCCCAAAATAACAGAATAGTACTTAAGTACTTTACATATTGACCATCATCTGGGTGGTAATCTTTTTAAGCTAAAATTCATACTCTGCCAAGTTCCCAGGCTATGCCTTCCGTAAAACTAGGAGGCTCTACTTTCTACAAGAGCATTACAAGGCTCTGCCTGTAACTAGAGGTAACTCGCAGTTAGTTGTCTCTGTCAATGCGTAAGTCTTACAGAATGATTATTGAATAGTAGATACTTGTACTGACATCTATCCTAAGTAATAAAAAACTCAGCCTAAAAATGTATTGAGGAATACATTTTTCTTTTATATATTAAGTTGGATGCGATTATAGACAATAATTTATGTGGTGAGGCAGTTTTTTCATGTAGAAAACTTCATCAGCCAAGACAGTTCAGTTTTTAAACATTGGGTTTCTCTTCTCTGCCGCCTATCTCCAAAGGCGGCCCAAATTCCCCTTCCGTCTCTTCTTGACGGGCGAGAGCATCATAGTGTTATAACGGCATCAGTCTAGATACAAAATAGGGAACACCAATTGATGATTAATTGCTGGCGCTTGGAGAGAGTTAAACTTAGCTTCTAGAGCAAACCCTGATTAGACACAGTTAATAAGCAATGCGAATGCCAGCACTGCTGAATATTTTTAAGCAGGTGAGTCAAGAGTGATGAATGAAGCTAACACCTCAAACAAGGGGGTTGTGATGGAATCCCTAAATTCTGCTAATTCGCCACAATCGGAGCAGGCGAGTTGTCCGTTTTACTCAGTTGTGCCTAATGACAATATGACAGTCAGCAAACTGCCACTCCTCATGCCAGCTGAAGATACACAATTTTCAAAAGATACCACCCAGCAAGACTGGGTTGCAGAGCCTGAAAGCGGCAAACAAGCACTTATTGACTCAGAATTTCAGAACCTGCTGGCATTGAACGAAGAATTGCGTGCAGCTAACAATAACTTGTATGAACAAGTGGAGCAGCTAAAAGATAACCTAGCTGAGTCAGAAAAGGTTTTACAGTGGCAGAAAACTCGTTCTAGCGTTAGTGAGTCGATGCTCAATCAACACGCTCAAGAACTGGCTGCGGCTCAAGAACAAATAAAATCCCTATTTCAAAAATTAGAAACTGCTGTACAAACTGTTCAACACCAGGAAATTCTCACTGAAAGTTATAAAGCACAGCTACAAATCAGCCAACAACGCCTTGCCCAGTTAGAGCGAGAATGTACGTTGTTACACACCAACAGCAGCGAACAGTCTCAGCAGTTATTGCAATCAGAAACTGTTTGTCGGGAGTTACGTACTAGACTGATGCGACAACAACGCCAGACGCTGCAATTTAAAGCAGCTTTGGAAAAATGTTTAGATACATCGGTTCCTAACTATGACTCCCTAGAAGATACTGCAAAACATCCCAAAGATATAACTAGTAAGCAAGGAAGATTCTCTAGAAAAGCTCGATCTTTGTTTCCTAACGCCCAGCCAATTCAACCTTGGTCAGCAGAACCAGAATCCCTGACTGATGATCTAGATAATTCTTGGGGCGAACCGTCAGCACCAATCCCATTCCAAAGAAATGAACCGACTCCGACGCCATCATCTTCTTGGAACTGGTCAGTTAAGGAAAATCCTTCAACACCAGCAGAATCGAGTTATTCTCCAAAAATTGATGATCCCACAGAAACACCGGAAGCTGTTTCAACTTCAGGGTCATCAAATTTAGATCAGCAATTAGATAGTCTCATCCAAATGTTTTTCACCTCCCAGCCAGCATCTGGATCACCACCACCTGCGGCAAAAACGAATATGGATAGTAATCAGGGTGATGCACCTATTTGGGAGACTTTAGCAACAATCTTAGAAGACGATCAGGAATTAGAAAATCCACAGGAGGAGCAGTTGGCAGCAGAAACTAATTCTCCTACAACTACCTCCACTTCTTGGACAATAGATTCTGTAGTCTCACCAGCCAATGACTTACCAGTTTCTTCTACTTCACCTCACACTGAGACGCCGCCTGAAGGAACTGAAGATTATTGGTCAGAAGTTTCACAATTGACACAGTTGGAATTATCGGCAACTGATTTGTCTCCAGAGTCATTAGGTGATAACACTAATGATACAAGTTCACCTTCACCAGTGGTTTATCCTCAGCGTCCACCCAAGGGGCGTAAATCATTAGCATCTGTGGAACTGCCAAATTTTCGCCCCAAGAGTCAATAGTTAGTTGTCATTAGTCATTTGTCTAATACTAATGACTAATGACTAATTAAGAATCCTTGCTTCTGACTTTGGAATTATGGCTTCTGGGTTGGCTTTTTCTACTTGAGCGCGCGATCGCGGTTTGCCTGTGGCGATCGCATAATTAATCGCTAGCAGCCACAACCATAAACTCGGATTCCGAGGTTCTAGCCACAAACCTACTCGGTTCAAGAAGCGCCCGAACCACGGACTCAGCAAAGCACCAACTAGGGCATGACGACCGAAGTTGAAATAACTACCAAGCCATCGTCCTAAATCTCTGGGGCCAGCAAGTTCCCAAATCCATAAAAGTAAGGCAGGATTTCTTCTAGCTGCTTTAAGTGCTAGCCGATTAAAGGTTAACCAATCACACCTATCTTTAATGAAGTTATCTGCTACTTCTTGGGGTTCGTCTGCTAACAGTCCAAAGAAGGTGTTGAGCATGGAGTTAATCCGTTGGGGTGGTAAAAATTTCCCTGTGGGTACCATCATGCCTTTGGAAAATAGCCAAGTCACGGAAACGTTGCTTTGGTAAGCACGAATTTGGTTCAAGTGGCGGAAACTCAACAAGTCATGTTTGAGAGCAGTATCTAACAGGGTTGTTAAACGCTCTAAGTTGCGAACTAGCGAACCAAAACCGGTGAAGACGAGGGGAGACTGAAGTGATGCTGCATCACCGATCGCAATCAATCGATCAAAGGCAACTGTGCGATCGCTACTTCCCACACTAAAATGTCCCGGTATATATCCAAATGTCGGTTTCTTCCACACCAATTTGTCCATATCGCACCTGCGATACTCTGGCAAAATCGTGAAAAAGTCCTCGTACATCTCTAGCAAGGAACCGGGATTTTCAGCATTGACCTCATGATAATGAAATAAATAAATCGTCAGTTCATCATCTGCCCCAGGAAACAGTTCCCAAATCAGCTGTCTTCCCCGCGAGATATCGCCATGACTGTAAAGAACGTCCCCATATTGGGAATCCCATACTTCCGGCTCAAATCCGCTCTCAATTGCCGCTCCCACTGTCGGACATACGCTATCAAAAGCACGACCACCATTTAATTGCCAAGCGATGGGCGATGCAGTTCCCATTGCATCAATTAACAGTCGTCCACTTACTTGCTTCTCAACTTGACTGGGTAAGTGCTTGACTTTCAGAAGTACTTGTGATATATCAATATCTGCACGGATAAACTCTGTTTCATCCCAGATTTCACCGCCTGCCGCTTGCAGTTTTTGCCCACACATTTGGAGCCATTTTTCGGAATCTAAGCCTAAATTTAGGACTGTGGGTGTGTGGAGGACAGGCGATCGCAATTTGGATGGATTATTAGCATCAAAAAACTTATTGAATCCGTCTTTGTATTCCCTGGCAATGATGGTTTCTAACTCAGCGGGGGTGAGTAAACCCAGGTTAACTAAGCTTTGAATCTCATCGCGGGAAATATTCCATTCTCGGTTCATCCGCCCAAAGGGCATTCGTTCCACCAGCAGGACTTTATAGCCGAGTTTTGCCATCAGTGCTGCATGAATTGCGCCTAGTGCGCCACCGATGTAGATGATGTCATAGGTCGGAGATAAGGGGGAAGAGGCAAGGGGGCAGGGTGCAGGGTGCAGAGGAGAGAAATTTTCCCCCTGCTCCCTGCTTCCTGCTCCCCTATCCCCTTGACTGGAAAATACTACCTGACGAGGCTGCTGCGGATTCCGTACCCCTTCGCGCCATCGTTGTTCCCACCAATAGGCACGCGTTAGATCGTATTCACCGTTAGGCATTTTCTGAAAATACTTGACGGTAAGGGGGTAAGCAGAGCCTAGTGCTGCAAATATTGATTGCTTAGATAAATCAATTGCCGGCGGTTCTGGGTAATGATGCGGAAAACGGCTTCTGATTTCTTTGGTTAGGCGTTGCAAAATCTGCCCCTCTTTGGGAAAGGGTTGTTCTGCCCAACGAAACACTTTCAGATAAGTAGTTCGTTGTACCGACCAGACAAATACCGAAAGTTCCGCAGGCAAGTTTTCGGAAATAGTCCCGGTAGCAGTTGTAGTTGCAGTGGGGATTTTGAGGCGAAAGCCTTCCGAGGTAAGCACTTTTTCTCCATTTCCGGGTTCAAACTCTGTTTGTAACCAGCTACGCACAGTTGCTATATCCGAAGTTGGAACTTCTAAATAAAGAATTTCTCTCATCGTTTCCTGACATCTCCGATCAATCTACTCACCAAGACAGATTTTATGAAGGCACAAAGTAAGGTAAACTCCGCCCTATTACTTTCGTAAAGATTCAGTGAAGAAATTTTAAGAATTTGTCAAATTTATTGTTCATTTTGTATTTCTGTAAACCCACGCCATGAATTATCCCATTCCAGACAGTCCCCAGGAAATTGTTGCCTTACGACAACAGCCGATTGATGAAGAACTAGTTGCCAGTGCGATCGCTGGAGTAATTAAAATTGTCCGCGCTCAGGGTCAATCTTTGGAAGAATTAACCGCTCAGTTGCTAGCAGATGATCCACTGCTGGATCAGCAACAACGTCGCTGGTTGAGCCAATTAGTTGCCCAATGTTGGGAAAATTTCTCCTAAAACCTTGCATAAGATGAAGTTTTTGTCGCAGCATTAGATTTTTAGTTCTGCACCTAAATATTGGCGATGCCTGCGGCGGGCTGCGCCTACGCATTTTAGGTATAGGAGTAACATGAAGTCAGGGATTAGTTATCTTTGCTGTAATTAGGTATCAAAAGTAAATAGTAAATGTGTTCTCTGCAAGATATTGAAAGATAGTTTTAGCTAAGAAGAAATTGAAATTTGCGGTTTTTCTAAAAGTTGATATACACACAAGTCATTGAATTAGCCAAAAATCTTGAATAACCTCACCCTGTCTTAAGAGCATGTTGGATATGAATAAGAACCTGCTATCCGCAAGTATAAGCGGATAGTAGGTCATGGGTGACGGTTGTTAAGATATTGAGCGATCGCTTTCTTACGGTTTGAGCGTTTCCATAAATCCATTGGTACATCTTGCAGCAGATGTTCAGGGTGTCCACCCCGCCTTTCAACCAAAGTTTTACTCGCTTGTAAGATTAGCCAGCCTTTGCCCCTACTTTAACCATCGTGCCGCATCTTTGGCATGGTAAGTCAAAATCAAATCTGCCCCAGCTCGTTTAAACCCAGTTAAAGTTTCCATAACCACGCGCTCCTCATCAATCCAACCATTGAGAGCCGCAGCTTTTACCATCGCATACTCACCAGAAACATTGTAAGCCGCAACTGGTAAGTTACTCGCTTCTTTCACCCGCCAGATAATGTCCATGTATGCCAAGGCTGGCTTAACCATGAGCATATCCGCACCTTCAGCGATATCCAGTTCAATTTCTTTAATCGCTTCGCGGGCGTTACCTGGATCCATTTGGTAAGTTCTTCTGTCCCCAAATTGCGGTGTCGAGTCTGCTGCATCCCGAAATGGGCCATAATAACCCGAAGCATACTTAGCAGCATAAGACAAAATCGGCGTATCTTGAAATCCGGCTTCATCCAAACCCTGACGAATTGCCTGGACAAAGCCATCCATCATTCCAGAAGGTGCGATGATATCAGCACCAGCTTTTGCTTGCGAAACTGCTGTTTTTTTCAACAATTCCAGAGTTGGATCATTTAAAACTCGTCCTGTTAAATCACCAGTTTGTAAATAACCACAATGACCGTGACTGGTATACTCACATAAACAAGTATCAGCAATTACAATCAAATCTGGAACTGCTGCTTTTACCGCAGTCGCAGCTTTTTGGACGATACCGCAATCATGCCAAGCACCAGTGGCATCCACATCTTTATCAGCCGGAATACCAAATAAAATAATAGAAGGAATTCCTAAGTCGTAAACTTCTTTTGCCTCTTCGACAATTTTATCTACCGAAAGTTGGTAGACTCCGGGCATCGATTTTACTTCGTTAGCGATTCCCTCACCCGGTACAGCAAATAGTGGGTAAATTAAATCGCTTGTTGTCAAAACAGTTTCACGAACCATCCGGCGCAGTTGAGGATGAGTACGCAGACGACGGGGGCGATGTGTAGGAAACATAAAATTTTATGAAGAAAAACAACGCAAATGGACACAAAATAAAGCGTCACAAAAGCAGGCTAAAATTTTCCTGCCGTCAGACAGACTACAAACAGTGCTTAACTGTCCTTTGCCCT
Source organism: Nostoc sp. (assembly GCF_036919495.1). Taxonomy (GTDB): domain Bacteria; phylum Cyanobacteriota; class Cyanobacteriia; order Cyanobacteriales; family Nostocaceae; genus Nostoc. Next base: position 31,438 of record NZ_JBALBZ010000061.1, on the reverse strand, counting down.
ACTCTTAATCAAGTTGTGGGGCAATTTTGTATTCTACAGCCTGGTTGCATCTATCCGACGGACTGGAAAAAAAACAACATAGTAAGCAATTCAAAATTCAAAATGATAAGACTGTTTGTTGGCAAAATTGTGGCGAATTGAGGGTGGAAATTTAAACGCATAGGCGCTTCTCTACGAGACGCTACGCGAATGCCTTCCCGCAGGGTAGTGGCGCAGAGGTAAACGTAAATAACTGACAATTACCAATGCCCAATGCCCAATGCCCAATGCCCAATAATCTGTGTTAAAAAACTCGGAAAATATAGGGATAACGAAAGGGTATATCAGGATTGCTAAAAACTTTGATGAGTGCCCAAATTGTTAATCCCCAGTGCAATATATATCCTAGACCGGCTAATGGCCCTAACAATAATAGAGGTAACACTAACCAACCGAATAGAAAAAACAGCGCTCCTAGAATTCCTCCATAAAGCCAGACGTTGAAGTGGAAATTAATGGATTCTTTGGCGTTTTCTTTAACAACAGGATCATCAGATACAAAGAAAATGGCGATAGGTATACCTACAGATACCACCGTTGTGCTGAAAAAAATGGCTCCATGCGACAAGGCGGATAGAAGCTTTCGCTTGTCTGTGTCGTACATTGCTTTCTCCTATTTAGTCAGATTGTTGGTTATATTACGACCCTATCACGAGCATCGTTGTCTTAAGATTAAAAGACTTACCAGAGTCAAAAAAAATTAAGCAAGCTAACAAACAAATACAATTATGTCTACTGAACTTCAGTCTGAACTTATTCAAGCAGTTGAACTTCGCCGCAACTTTGCAATTATTTCTCACCCTGATGCAGGTAAAACTACACTAACAGAAAAACTCCTCCTATACGGAGGTGCAATTCATGAAGCTGGGGCGGTTAAGGCGCGAAGGGCACAGCGTAAGGCTACCTCTGACTGGATGGCGATGGAACAACAACGGGGTATTTCTATTACTTCCACTGTGTTGCAATTTGAATACCGGGACTGTCAGATAAATTTATTAGACACGCCGGGACACCAAGACTTCAGTGAAGATACTTATCGCACCCTTGCGGCCGCCGATAATGCAGTGATGTTGATTGATGCGGCAAAAGGTCTGGAACCCCAAACCCGCAAATTATTTGAAGTGTGTAAGTTGCGCGGTATCCCGATTTTTACGTTTATCAACAAGCTCGATCGCCCAGGAAGAGAACCTCTGGAACTTTTGGATGAAATTGAGCAAGAATTGGGATTGCAAACCTATGCGGTCAACTGGCCAATTGGTATGGGCGATCGCTTTAAAGGTATTTTTGATCGGCATAAGCAACAAATTCACCTGTTTGAACGCAGCGCCCACGGCAGCCGAGAAGCCCGTGATACGATAGTCGAATTAACTGATCCGAGAATAGAAGATCAGCTAGAACAAAGCTTATACTACCAACTAAAAAATGATTTAGAACTGTTAGATGGCGTTGGGCCAGAGTTAGATTTGCAACTGGTACACGAAGGCAAAATGACGCCTGTGTTCTTTGGTAGCGCCATGACCAACTTTGGGGTAGAGTTATTCCTCAAGTACTTCCTCGACTATGCCCTCAAACCCGGTTCTCACTACAGTAGTGTTGGCGAAGTTCCTCCTACATACCCAGAATTTTCGGGGTTTGTCTTCAAACTGCAAGCGAACATGGATCCGAAACATCGCGATCGCGTCGCATTTATCCGGGTTTGCACTGGTAAGTTTGAAAAAGATATGATGGTGAATCACGCCCGCATTGGTAAACTGATCCGTCTTTCTCGCCCACAAAAACTCTTTGCTCAAGAGCGAGAATCGATTGATGTGGCTTATCCTGGCGATGTGATCGGTTTGAACAATCCTGGTGTTTTTGCGATCGGGGATACAATTTACACGGGGCAAAAGCTCGAATATGAGGGGATTCCGTATTTCTCGCCGGAACTGTTCGCATCTCTGAGGAATCCCAACCCCTCGAAGTCTAAACAATTCCAAAAAGGCGTTGCGGAATTGCGAGAAGAAGGTGCTGTGCAAATTATGTATTCAACTGATGAAGCCAAGCGCGATCCAATTTTGGCGGCGGTGGGTCAGTTGCAATTCGAGGTGGTACAATTTCGCTTACAAAACGAGTATGGTGTAGAAACCATATTAGATTTATTGCCCTACAGTGTCGCCCGTTGGGTTGAGGGTGGTTGGGAAGCATTAGAAAAAGTGGGACGAATATTCAATACCACTACAGTTAAAGATAGTATGGGACGACCAGTGTTGCTATTCCGTAACGAATGGAATTGTCAACAATTACTGGGCGACCATCCAGAGTTAAAATTAAGCGCGATCGCTCCAGTTTTTTCTAGTCAACAACCAGTGGAGAAATAATTCACTTGACAAGCAAAACTTGAGCGCGGTTGATTTCCACGGCATCCGAGGTTCGCGCTTTTGCACAAACGTGGATCACTTAGAAGAGATTGGAGTGCCAGAATTTGTATGCCTTCACATGCCAAACCGTCTTTGGAGGCTGGTTTAGTTGCCCTCAAGCAGGGAAATTACCAAACAGCGATCGCTCAACTAGAACCTATTGCTAGCAGCCAAAGTAATGGTACTGCTAGCTTACAAGCCCAGGTTGGTTTAGTGATGGCTTATGCACGGATTGGAGAAGCCTCCAAAGCGATCGCTATTTCTCAGAATCTCATTGAGAGTAACAATCCGCAAGTTCAAGAGTGGGCAACACGCGCACTCGAACACCTGACAAAACGTCAAAAACGCGATCGAGAATCAAAAAATGTCGAAACTGGATTTGTTACTTTTGATAATTCAACGCCAGATTCAACGCCAGATTCAACCCCAGTTACTCCCCCGGAAACTCCGACATTAGAGGAACCAAAAGATCAAGTAATAGAAACTAAGAGCAATGAAACCCCGCCGATGGTGCCACTAGCTAAACTCAAAGCTACAGTAGCGACACCATTGCCAGCAGCAGGCTCTGTGCCCTTAAGCGGCTTCATGGGTTCTGTTACCCGCACCCAAGCTAAATTATTTGGCGTTATTTATTGGCGACAAGCACAACGCGCCAGAGCATGGCAACCCCTACGCAAACCGAAATTAATCCCTTTACGATTGCTAACAGCAGGAACATTTATAGCCCTGTTTTGGGTGATGCGGGAAATGCTCAAGTTAGCAATGGGATTCATCAACCAGACTTTAGTTAAACTACCTTATCTGGAGCCGTTGCAGCTTTTATACAGCAACCCTACTAAATTGTTGCTAATAGTATTGGTGATTTTGCTCGGAGTATCACCTTGGTTGCTGGATCTGCTACTGGCGAACTTGTATGGTCAGCGAGAATTTCCCAAAGATATATTGAATGCCCATAGCCGCGAAGCTGTTCGGGTGCTACAACGTTGTTGCCAACAGAGGCACTGGCCGTTACCCAAACTGCGGATTTTACCAATGGCTGCACCAATTATCCTGACTTATGGTAGTTTACCACGTAATGCCAGGATTGTTGTAAGTCAGGGGCTATTAGAGCAACTAGCTGATGATGAAATCGCCATTATTTATGCCACACAGCTAGGGCATATTGCTCACTGGGATTTTGCTGTGATGTCTTTGTTGCTGCTGGTGACACTACCAATTCATCAGTTATATCAGCAAGTGTCGAACTGGGGAGATAAGATATCAGGGAAAATTTGGCGTTGGCCGGTGACAATTCTGGCTAGTATCGTTTATGGAGTTTGGTGTTTGCTGACTGGGACTGCATTGTGGTTGTCGCGGTTGCGGCTTTATTATAGCGATCGCGTCGCCTCTGAAATTACTGGTAATCCCAATGCCCTGATTCGCGCTTTACTCAAAATCGCCATTGGCATTGCAGCTGATATCCAAAAAGAGGAAGAAACCAGTTGGCAACTAGAAAGCTTAAATCTCTTGACACCAGTCAGCCACCAACAGAGCCTTTCTTTGGGCACTATTGCCAGTAATTTATCTTTTGAATCCTTTTTGAAGTGGGATACTGCCAATCCCTATCGTCGATGGTTTACAATTAATAATAGTCATCCCCTGATGGGCGATCGCATCGAACGCCTCTGCCAAATAGCCCGTCACTGGCATCTAGACACCGAACTACATTTTGATAGCGTTCCATCAAAAGTTAAGCGTCAGTCTTTCTTATTACAAATCGCCCCCTGGTTGGGAATTCCTCTAGGGGTTCTGTTTGCAGGTTTCTTTTGGCTAACCTGGCAATTAGTATTCGCACTCAAGTTGTTTTTAAATTTAAAGTGGGGATACGATGCTTCGTCTTTAATTACAGGCTCCCTTCTGATTGGCTTTAGCATCGGTACACTGATAAGGATTAATTCTTTCTTCCCCGATATTAAGCCTGCCACTGTGCAAACTGACGATTATCTACCCAACCTGTTAGCTGACCCTTCTGCCTTACCAATTGATAGTATCAGCGTGTGTCTTGTAGGTAAATTATTAGGTCGTCAAGGCACTAGCAACTCCCTAGCGCAAGATTTAATCCTTCAATCGAGCGCAGGTTTAGTGAAATTACACCATGTTTCTTGGTTAGGACAGCCAGTTAATCACCAGGATCTAATTGGTAGACAAATTATCGTCACAGGTTGGTTCCGCCGAGGAGCAACACCTTGGATCGATATCCAAACCCTGGAAACTCAAAGTGGCAAAACCATTCATAGCCCTCATCCCATTTGGTCTACTTTTTTAGCAGTTGCAGCACAGGCTTGGGGCGCATACATTTTTCTCACTAGTTAGTCATTAGTCATTTGTCATTAGCAAAGGACAAAGAACAAAGGATAAATTGGAATGTGAACAAAAGTTGCAGGTTTTCTTTCAAAATGTTACATTTATTTACACAAACAATAGCAGGTGACATAACTCAGCACTACAGCTCAGTTGTGAATTCAGATGCTTTTCCCCTCGCTCCATACCTTTTATCCTCCCAACACAGCAGGAGATTAACCAGCCACTGGCTGGTTTTTGTTTCAAAATATGCTCCCTTGAATAAAAAAATGTGTTTTATGTTACGATGCAGTAATACTAATTTCGGAAATGTATGCGCTAAACTAGCTACGTAGAAAATACCGTGGTAATTTAAGGAATGGTATTTGATTCTGCGAAAAAAGGCATGAAAGAAAGCGTGTACTTTAGCAGGCAATAGGCTATTAAATTTACAATTCTTAGAATTAAGGTGTTATTAGCTCACGATAGTGTGGGCCTTTAGATTAAACAAGCTTGATCCCGACGAAAAACTGTATTGTTGTATAGGTTGACAGTTTCAAGCAAAAAAATTGGTTGATGGTAGTCTTGCTCAATAGCATCTATTTAATTAAAAGCCAAAGCCAAGTGATTGTTTTCTTGCCTTGCCATGTTCATTTAACTCTGGAGGTATAGTTCATGTCCATTCGCCTATATATAGGTAATTTGCCTAAAGAAGAAATAGATCGTCAGGATCTGCAAGCAGTTTTTGCAGCAGAAGGTGATGCTGTAACTACTAAATTAATTAAAGACCGTAAAACTGGCAAATGCCGTGGTTTCGGTTTTCTTACAGTTAATAATGACGAGCAAGCTGACGAAATTATTGAAAAATATAATGGTCAGATGTTCAAAGACACTCCGATTAAGCTAGAGAAAGCATTACCTCGGACAAAAGGTGATGAGGGCGAGGAGCAAGCTCCAAAACCAGTTACTGCTGCTAGTAGTACCCCCACTCCTATCCCTAATAGAGAAGGTAGCCGCCGCGAGAAAAGCTCTAAGAAGCCTCGTCGTGGCGGCAGTGGCGGCGGAGGTTCTCGTGAAAACAACACCGCAACCACCGATTCAGACGCTATTCGTCCAGATCCTCGTTGGGCTTCGGAATTAGAAAAGCTGAAGCAGATGCTAGCTGCACAAACTACGAATTAATCCTTAAGGGAGAGAAATTAAAAATTAAAAATCAGAATTTTTTTGATTTTTAATTTTTAATTATTGATTATTCTCTAGCTGCTTAGTTAAAAGCTAATTGCAGCTAATTTTGTAAGTGCGTAGGCGCAGCCCAACCTAGGCATACCATAGTAAAATCAAGCTATACATAAATTTCACCCATTCCATATACTTACGTAATAGCAGTAAGCCTATAGTGATACAACAGTAACTTCCATAGAGTTACTATTAGAACTTGTTTATAAAAAAATTAAGTTTTTGTGATTAGGCGCATTGAAAAACCTGACTGAAAATGAATGCGGTGCTTACGGCTGGCTGCGCCTACGCAGTAATTGTCTAGATTTAACATGTTATAGCTAGCTGATATGCCTTAGTGAAGTGGAGGCGTGTACGCGCAGCCTGCCGTAGGCATCGCACTCCAGATAATTTACACTCAAGGTAAGACCGATCATTTGCAGCTTCTGTTATGTCCTCAACTCTAGATTCTTTGCCACCTGCGCTCGCTAAAATTGTCCAGCGCTTTCAACGCGCTTCCGAACCGAAGCGACGCTACGAACAGCTAATCTGGTATGCTCAGAAGCTCAATGAGTTCCCAGAAGCTGATAAACTACCCGAAAATAAAGTTCCTGGTTGCGTGTCTCAAGTTTATATCACCGCAGCATTGGATGACGGTAAGGTTGTGTTTCAGGGCGATTCCGATTCTCAGTTAACCAAAGGATTAGTAGGGCTTCTGGTTGAAGGATTACATGGATTAACGCCAACTGAGATTGTTCAAGTTACTCCAGATTTTATTCAAGAAACAGGTTTAAATGTTAGCCTGACACCCTCTCGTGCTAATGGATTTTACAATATTTTTAAAACCATGCAAAAAAAAGCATTGGAATGTAAGTTAGATTTACCTAGCTAAACTTGGTTCTTTGTCATTAGTCATTAGTCATTTGCAAAGGACAAAGGACAACTGACAAATGACAAAAAACATACAACTACCAAAATTTAGTCTTATGTCAACCAATTTATTATCTACCTCTGCTGCTACTGGCTTTGGTGGAGTAGTTCAAGAATATCTCTGGAATTGGGAAAATCAGCAATTACGCGTTGTTTATGAAACCCTCGGTAAAGGTTCACCGTTATTGCTGCTACCATCTTTCAGCAGTGTTTCAACGCGTTTGGAAGTAGGCGAACTTGCCAAGTTACTAGCTCCCAATTTTCAAGTTGTAGCAATAGACTGGCCAGGTTTTGGTGAATCTTCTCGCCCTAGTTTGAATTACCGACCGGAAATATATCAGCAATTTCTGGAAGATTTTGTCAAAGCTGTTTTTAATACTACCGTTACTGTAGTAGCGGCTGGTCATGCTGCTAGTTACGTTTTACAATTAGCTGTCAAGAAACCTGATACTTTCTCACGAATTGTGTTGTTAGCTCCTACTTGGCGTGGGCCTTTGCCGACAATGGGGGCAAGTCAGCAAATAGCTGGGATGGTGAGAGAATTGGTGCGATCGCCTATACTTGGTCAAGCTCTCTACAAACTCAACACTACCCAATCTTTCTTAAGTTTTATGTACCGCCGTCATGTCTTTACTGACGCGGCTAAAATTACACCCAGCTTTATTGAAAAGAAGTGGCACACCACTCAACAACCAGGAGCGAGATTTGCATCTGCTGCCTTTGTAACTGGTAATCTCGATGCTGTACACGAACAATCTGATTTTCTGGGACTTGTACAGTCTTTAACCGTACCGCTCATTGTAGTAATTGGAGAATCCAGCCCCCCTAAATCACGAGAAGAAATGAACGCTTTGGTAGCCTTACCAGGAGTGAAAAGCGTTGTTATTCCCGGTTCTTTGGGACTGCATGAAGAATACCCAGGAGTTGTTTTAGAAGTAGTTCAAGATTTTTTATTCTCTTCAGAAAATTAAATCTTTACATTGCACCTTGGTGCGAGACTAGGATTATAGAACTAGCCCTTTCAAGATGGGTAAAAATATTGGTCAATAAATTCTTTTAAACCGCAGAGGCACAGAGGACACAGAGAGAGAAGCAAATGCAGTTCTCGCACTTTTTCTCTCTGCGTTCTCTGCGCCTCTGCGGTAGCCTGCGGCAAGCCGCTCCGCATCTACGTTAAAAAAATGACTTTGACAAAGAGTGCTAACTTTAACCCAACCGTATTGACCGCAGTATAGGTCGGCTTGTATGCCATATTCCTACCAGCTACCCCAACTTATGAATATTTATTACTTATTACAGATGCATAAAAATAAAGTGCTTCTGGATTAAATTATGTAATTATTTTGCTGAAATCCAAAATAACAGCAAGTTCGCACAAAAATATAAAAAGATTTATCATAGGCGATAATGATTATCCATAAGGTGAGACAAGAGGAATTTAGAGTATGGTGGCTGACGTAATCAACAATTCAGTTCCCGTTACTGTTCTTACAGGCTATTTGGGAGCAGGTAAAACGACTCTACTCAATCACATCCTCACCTACGAACACGGTAAAAAAGTTGCTGTGATTGTCAATGAATTTGGGGAAGTGGGTATTGATAATCAATTGATTATCGATGCAGATGAAGAAATATTTGAAATGAACAATGGCTGTATCTGTTGTACAGTGCGCGGCGATTTAATTCGCATCATTGGCAATTTGATGAAGCGGCGCGATAAATTTGACCACTTAGTAATTGAAACAACTGGATTAGCTGATCCTGCACCAGTAATTCAGACATTTTTTGTTGATGAAGATTTACAAAACCAACTATCTCTAGATGCGGTGGTGACAGTGGTAGATGCCAAGCATATTTGGCAGCACTGGGATGCAGACGAAGCCCAAGAACAGATTGCTTTTGCCGATGTAATTTTACTTAATAAAACAGATTTGGTAGCGCCAGAAGAGTTGAATGAATTAGAAAAACGGATTCGGGCGATGAATGCGATCGCAAAAATTTACCGTACCCAAAATTCTGAACTCGGAATGGATGCTTTGTTAGGTGTAAAAGCCTTTGATTTAGATCGTGCATTAGAAATTGATCCAGATTTCTTAGGCGAAGATGCCCACGTACACGATGAAACTGTCTTTTCTGTAGCTTTAGTAGAAGCAGGTGCAGTCGATGGAGAAAAATTAAACACTTGGCTTTCAGAATTACTGCGTACCCAAGGCCCAGATATCTTTCGCATGAAAGGCATTTTAAATATTGCTGGAGAAGATAATCGATTTGTATTCCAAGGAGTCCACATGATATTTGATGGCAAACCCGATCGCCCTTGGAAAGCAAGCGAAACCCCCAAAAACGAACTAGTATTCATCGGTCGCAATCTTGATGCAGCCCAACTCAAGCAAGATTTTCTCGCTTGTTTAGCGTAAATAAAAAGTTAGGAGTTAGGAGTTATGAGTGATGAGTTAAAAATTCCTAACTTCTAACTCCTCACTTCTATAGAAAATTATGAACACCACAACCAGCAAATCTAAGGAATTTGAACAACACTATTCGGGGACACTTTCAGATTATGTAACTGCGATCGCTTGGTCGCCACAAGGTAACACTTTAGCAGCAACTTCCGCCGCAGGGGAAGTAGTTTTGTGGAATGATGGCGAACTCACAAGCTTACAAACTAGTAACGGTAAATCAGTAGACTGTCTAGCTTTTTCACCAGATGGAAAATTTTTAGCTGTTGGTGGACAAGATGGACAGGTAAAAATTTGGCGCAACACTGAATTAATCGCCACGTTAGAAAATGCTCCCGCATGGGTTGACAAGCTAGCTTGGAATTACACCAGTAACCAATTAGCTTTTAGTTTGGGGCGTTACGTCCAAGTTTGGGATGCAGATACTCGTGAAATTGTCGTAACGCTGAATTTCGATAACTCTTCAGTATTGGGTATAGATTGGCGGATTGACGGACAGTACTTAGCCATTAGTGGTTATAAAGGAGTCAAAATTTGGCATAGTCAAAATTGGGATGAAGAACCATACAGCTTAGATATGACTACTGTCAGTTTAGCTATGGCTTGGTCACCCGATGGTAAATTCCTGGCTTCTGGCAACATGGATCGTAGTGTCACCGTTTTGGAATGGAACAACCCCGATCCTTGGGTAATGCGTGGCTTCCCTGGTAAAATTCGCCAATTGGCATGGTCAGAAGCTATGACTAAAGTGGGTGCGCCAATACTGGCATCTTCTAGCGTTGAAGGTATTGTGGTGTGGGAAAAACTAGAGGATGATTCATTAGGTTGGGAAGCACGAGTATTAACTAATCATGTGGGTGTTATCAATGCGATCGCCTTTGCACCCAAAAGCTTCCTTCTTGCTTCTGCTGCTGCTGATGGCTGGTTGTGTTTGTGGAACAAAGCCAAAGAAGTATCCCAAATTATCACAGGTGTCTCAGCAGGTTTTTCCACCCTAGCTTGGCATCCCCAAGGGAAGTTACTGGCCGCAGGGGGTGAACAGGGCGAATTACTTGTATGGTCAAAGGTTTTGCGGGGTCAAGGATTTGGGCGCAGTTGAGCAATACTTGATAATTAAAATTGAAGGTGGGCAATTTATTAGCTATGCTGTATCAGCAAAGCTATCTTTGTGTGAATTATGAATATAGTCAAACTGATTTTACTTGCCTGTCCTGCATTTTTGGTATCCATGCTGCTGGTAGTCAATCCAGCAAACGCATCCAGCCTGAAATCTCTATATGCTACCCAAATTATGACGGTAGTATCTACACAACAAATTCCTGATCTGGCAACACCACATTTGATTCAAACATCTAATCCGATTATCGATCAATTTGGTTGCAATTGTGCCAACTGTGTTCAATCTAAATTTCAGTCACTACAAGGTAAACTGCCATCCGTCGATTTTTAATGAATTTAGGAGTTATGAATATTGTAGGGGCACAGCATTGCTGTGCCCTTATTAGTTTTATAAGCTTTTTATACGTGGCGATTGCCTACGGCACGCTACGCGAACGCATCGGTTGCAGCATAATTATTTATGATATTCGCTAAAAGTCACGCCTGAAAAACGAGGTAGGAAAGCTGTTAGGTAAGTTCCTCGATACTGAGAAAGCTGCTGGTAAGCTAGTGAAATTGGTGCAATCGCTATCTGCACCCAAGCTGTTAAGCTCTTATTAAAAGAGCTAGTCTGGGTATTGGAAAACTTGCTAGAGTGAACAGAGTTAGCCTTAATGTCTAATCCCCAAAACCTATACATCTCATGGATTTTGCTAATATTGCATCCCAGCTAAACGCTGGAACGATTTTACCAGAGGGGATTGTTATTCTCACCCTCTTGGGGGTTTTAATTGTTGATTTGATTTTGGGGCGTACATCCGCACGCTGGATTGGATATCTAGCGATCGCAGGTTTATTTGCTTCGATTGTCGCCCTATATTTTCAATGGGACGCTCCTAATCCCATCGGTTTTACCGGTAGCTTTAATAGTGATGACCTGAGTATCGTCTTTCGCGGTATTATCGCCTTGTCTGCGATCGCCACTATACTGATGTCAATTCGCTACGTTGAGCAGAGCGGCACCGCTTTAGCAGAATTTATCGCTATTTTGCTGAGTGCTACTCTGGGAGGAATGTTTTTATCCGGGGCTAGTGAGTTGGTGATGATTTTCATCTCCCTAGAAACCCTGAGTATTTCCTCTTATCTGTTGACAGGTTATACTAAGCGCGACCCCCGCTCCAATGAAGCAGCGCTGAAATACTTGTTAATTGGAGCTTCCAGTACAGCAGTATTTTTGTACGGTGTATCACTGCTGTATGGACTATCTGGAGGACAAACTGAACTAAGTGCGATCGCTAATGGCATTGCCACAGCTAAAGTCGGTCAATCTTTAGGCTTAGTGATTGCGCTGGTTTTTGCGATCGCAGGTATTGGCTTCAAAATCTCCGCAGCACCTTTCCACCAGTGGACACCAGATGTTTACGAAGGCGCTCCTACCCCAGTCATCGCCTTTTTATCTGTCGGTTCTAAAGCAGCTGGGTTTGCCCTAGCCATCCGCTTACTGACAACAGCCTTCCCCCTTGTTGCTGAAGAGTGGAGATTTGTCTTCACTGCTCTGGCTGTTCTGAGTATGATCTTGGGTAACGTAGTCGCCCTAGCCCAAACCAGCATGAAACGGATGTTAGCTTATTCATCCATTGCCCAAGCTGGGTTTGTGATGATTGGCTTGATTGCTGGTACACAAGCGGGCTATGCCAGTATGATATTCTACCTACTGGTTTACCTGTTCATGAACCTGTGCGGCTTTACCTGCATCATCCTGTTTTCACTGCGGACGGGAACCGACCAGATTGCCGAATACTCTGGTTTATATCAAAAAGACCCACTTTTAACACTGGGGTTGAGTATCTCCCTGCTTTCTTTGGGTGGTATTCCACCATTGGCTGGGTTTTTCGGCAAGATTTACTTATTCTGGGCTGGTTGGCAAGCAGGTCTTTATTGGTTAGTCTTGCTGGGCTTAGTTACCACCGTCGTCTCCATCTACTACTACATTCGTGTAGTCAAGATGATGGTAGTCAAAGAACCCCATGAAATGTCCGACTCGGTGAAGAATTATCCACAAGTGCGTTGGGATTTGCCTGGACTAAGACCTTTGCAGGTCGGATTGGTGGTAACATTAATTGCCACTTCCATAGCAGGTATTTTGTCAAATCCACTGTTTACATTGGCGAACAATTCTATCTCCAATACCCCAATTTTGCAAGCAACAATCAACACTAATGTAAAAGCAGAAAATCCACTGCTTTTACCAAAGTTAGATTCGGTTAGTCAGTCTCAACCCTCAGTTGATTCTACCGCTAAGATTTAACCGAGTCTCAACCAAAGTTTGTACTTAAAGATACGCCTGTCTGCCCATTAGCAGACAGGCGTATCTCATATTTTTTAACATAAAATCAAATTTACAACTTATACTACAATACTACTTAGATTTTTTCAAAAATAATTTACGATTCCTATATAAATAATATTACTAATAAATCATGATTATATTGATGTTTCGCAAAAATACTAAAATAGTAATTAAATTTCATGAGACTCAGGAAACAGGTATCCTAATTACAAATTCTGCTCCTTTTCCTGGAACAGAAAAACAACTAAGTTGTCCCTTATGTGTTTCAACTATAATCTGATAGCTTATAAATAGTCCTAATCCAGTACCTTTGCCCACAGCTTTAGTAGTAAAAAATGGATCAAAAAGCTTTGAGTGAACTTCTTCATTTACCCCCAAACCATTATCAGTAATACTAACCGTTATCCATTTTTCATCGATTACCTCAGTTTTAATTTTAATTTGGGGATTATTCGTAGTTTGTGGATTGACTTCTGACCACTGACTATTGACAACCGACGCCTCCAGCGCATCGATCGCATTAACAATAATATTCATAAAGACTTGGTTAAGTTGACCAGGATAGCAAGTTACATTAGGTAGCTGACTATATTTTTTGATGACTTTGATTTCTGGGTACTTATGGCTAGCTTGCAGCCGATGCTTCAAAATCATTAAAGTACTATCAATTCCTTCATGGATATTAACTTGCTTAATTTCTGCTTCATCCAGTCTGGAAAAGTTACGTAGGGATTTAACAATTTCCTGAATGCGCTCTGTTCCTACTTTCATTGACTGGAAGAGTTTAATTATGTCTTGAATCAGAAAATCTAAGTCTATTTCTTCTAGATACTCTTGGATTTCTGGAGGAGTATTTGGAAAAAATTGTTGATAAAATTGCACCAGTTTTAGTAAATCCTGAGTATATTTGTGAGCATGGTGAAGGTTTCCATGAATAAAACTGACGGGGTTATTAATTTCATGGGCAATACCAGCAACCATCTGTCCTAAACTAGACATTTTCTCAGCTTGGATAAGCTGAGTTTGGGTAAGTTGTAGTTCGTTTAGTGTTTCTTGTAAAGCAATTGTACGTTCCTCAACCCGAATTTCTAGTTCTTGATTGACTTTCAAGAGCGCTTCCTCTGCCTGTTTACGTCTCTGAACTTCTTTTGCTAACTCATCGATTTTCTCGTTTAGGAGGACGAAATTACTGCTAGCTAAAGTTCTACTTTCCAAGCGTAAGAGAATTAAAGCTGAAGATTCAGGCGACCAAGGTTGAATAACTGCTCCTTGACTACGACATATTAAGGTTTGTCCATCATTTTTTCGTAAAGTTAAGGAGCCAATAACCATTGCTCTGCTACTTGAACAAGCTTGCAGGTACTTTACAACATCATTAGTAGACTCGGTTACAAGTTCAAAGAGCGTTCTTCCCCGCAGTTGCTGACGGCGTAGCCTCAGCATATCTGCTACTGGTTGATTGGTAGCTAACACCTGACCATCACTACTGACTAGAAGTAAAGGTTCTGGTAAAACTCTAGCAAGTTCAAGAAATTGTTCAGGAGTCATGGGCTTCCAATTTCACAGTTCGGCTCTACTTTACATATCTGCACTCAAGCTTGTATATTGGGGTTAGTTTAGTGGTGAAGGGTTTACACAGGTTCTATTCTAGTCCTTTAAAGTATTCTCGACCTTCTGCATCTTCTGCCTCTTCTGTAAGTTTTAAGTAAATAATAACTCTACATCCAGAAGCACCCTGCGCTATGGTTTCTTGCAATTCTACTTTCGCATATCCCAGATTATTAGCTGCGATCGTTCCAAAAACGTTTGAAGTCATCATACACATGGCAGGGCGATTAACCACTTTTTCGGCAAATGGGCAGACGCGGTTGCCAAAGATAATTTTTTCATCATCCTGCTCAATCACATAAAAATCGCCCTGGATTCGTTTTTTTAAATCAACCAAGACATCAGCTAGCTGCTCACGCGAAAGATTTGAGACTTCCAAGGCAGATTTGTAATCTTGGTTTAGCTGCCTAGCCATCCTTTCACCAACTACACTAATAAATCCAGAAGCTTCTTCTAAGCCAACTACGTCCTGCAAAGTACCAGATAATTCTCTGATTAATGTACGTAAAAATATATCGCGTTCTAAAGAAACATTAAGTGTAGCCATTGAGCCGTTAAGTGCATTGGTCATAAATTTTGAGGATACAATTTTGAAAGTACAGTTCTAGAGTTCCCCAAAATACATCTAAAATAACTGCTTAATCTCTTTTGTCAGAGAATTTCATGCTTGCTTTTATCCGCTTGTTCACAATCAGGGCCAAAGTTTGCTATTTTTCATACATAAATTTTGCGGCAAACCGTAATTAATTACGAATGTCTGTTGATAAAGTTTTATCAGATGTAATAAATTTTCAATATACTCTTGAGCCGGAGCCAGATTACCTGCTATAAAGCTAACTGGATTATTAATTTCATGAGCTACATCGGCAACAAGGCTTCCCAAACTAGACATCTTATTCTGCATTATCTGAAGATTAAGCAGCATCATTTCTAGTTCCTGGCTTCTTTCCTCTAAGTTATTTTGATATTCCTTTAACTCCTCAATTACTGTTCTAAGCAAACATTCTTTTTTTTGATTTATATCTTCAAGTTTTATCCGGTCTAATTCAGAACGCTGCAATTGCTTTTGGATAATTCTATTTGCTCTTTTGAGTTCCTTAATTTCTTGTTGATAATCCTCAATTTTCATCAGCTTCTACCGATTTCCCAAAATTAAAGTAACAAAAGTTTCATTGTGAAATTGCGTTTGGCTAATTCGATCTATAGGAGCAATCTCTCCGTAAGAATAAAATCCACAGGCAGGTAAATAGCGAGTCAGAGAAAGTTTGGTATTCTGATACTCTTCTTGTGCCCTCGTACCAAGTATCTGCCGACGAGCTACACATGAGAAAAACAACACAGCACTCGGTTCTGTGCCTGAATAGTTATCTAAGGCATTCATGAATGATGATTTGGAAGCTGCCAAAATATCTTCATAAGCTGCTTCTGAAATTTGAATAACTGCTTGATCGGGAATATCTCCAAAAAAGGTTATGCTGCCAGATTCTTGATTGTAACTAATAGGTGCTCTTATATAAAAATTTTTTCCATTCTGATCAAACACTGCTAGCGGATACTCTATTGAAGGAGGAAGAAAACCTAGATAATGATAATAAAAATCTAAAGCTGGCTTACCATCTATTTCATAGAGTATATTTTTATCTACTTTAGTTACTTTGCTTGTTTGACCTATGGGATGCCAACCACTTGCAACAGCGTGGGAAAATAATATTGTGCCGGAAAAAAGCAGAATTGGTACAGAATCACTTAATACTTCTGTTTGAAAAAATTGATATGTATTTTGATATCTTGACTGATCGCCTGCCAAGCCACCGAATATTGGCACATGTTGCCCAAGAGCTAGTTTTAAGCCATTCAATATAGACACACCACTAGTTGTGAGGCTCTCTGGATGGGTTAAACATAGCTTTGGCTCTGCGTTACTTTTTGCTTTAGCTTCTTCTACAGCTTGTTTAGTTGCAGTAATTGGATCGCCTGAAACTTTGCGTCCAACTCCTGCATAAATTTCAACTTCGTCTGAGCAAAACAACATCAAAGTAATTGAGTCCTGCTGAAACTCTAAAACTGAAGAAATTTCTCCATCTGTTGTTCCACCAATCAACTCAATTCCCGGAAAAGCCTGATGAATTTTCTGCAAAATCAGAGAATGTTCAAAGTCAATTGCAGCAAAAATAATCCAAGCTTTTGGTATATCTTCTATAAGAAAACTGATACATTGCTGAATAACTTCATCAACTGCTGATAGAGAATCTGGATCGTTACTGTGACCAACTACTGCCTTAAACATAAATTTATCTATATGGAGAATTATTTTTGCTATGATTTTCAAATGGGAAGCTTAATGATGAACTCTAAACCTTGTCCTGGTGCTGAATTTACTTCCAGAGTTCCTCCATGTTTCTCGACAACAATTTGACGAGCAATTGATAAACCTAATCCTGTGCCTTGGCCCACAGGGTTGGTTGTGAATAAATGATCAAAGATTTTTTTCTGGACATCAGGTAACATTCCCACGCCATTATCTTTAATCCGAATCAAAATATGTTTTTTGTTTTCAGTGAGGCTAGTCTCAATCAAAACTTGATTGAGCTAAGTCACCTTTGTTTTATTGGCAGACTGGCTGACAAATTTTTAGCCTAATAATCTTATAGTTCCCAAAAACTCTGATAACAGCAACATTTTCACAATAAATTGCTCTATGCGACTACGAGGGCGATCGCTACAGCCTGGGAATTAAGCAACAATCTTTACTTTCATGAAAGCGAACGCTCTAAAACTAGTCAAGACAACGTATTTAATACTATTGACATTACGAAGTATGCTCATAATTCTTGTTTATATGGGTTAGTATTCCCCTGCAAAGGCTATGTGTATCATGAAATAGGAATTTCATCTGTTTAAATAAAATTAAAACATATCCTTTTTTATTAAATATTTCATATTAAACTATGTAATTATGCTTTGATTTTTTAACAAAATTATGTGCTGTAGGGTGCTTTACAGATTTCATCCTAACGCAGCATTCGTAAAGATTTAGTACTGTAGTCTCGCACCCACACACCGACATACAGCATGGTCTATTTCCGATCGCAGGATAATTCAGAAAAGCCTGAAATAACCTTGAGATCATTAATTCACATAATTTACATAACGATGCATTTTTACAGTGTGTAAGTCCTACAAATAAGAAAAAAGCCTGCCGTTCTCCTTAGAATTAAGAGCAAACTGCGGCAGGTTGTGTGGGTATTGGGCTGCTTTTATAGACTGTCAACCTCTTCTTTTGCCAAGACGCTGTTCGCGTTCGGGGAATTCAAAATTCAAAATTTATAGAGGTGCAGATAATTGCTAGTTATGTTTTCCTGCTTTTGAATTTTGTTTTCTTTCAACGATGGTTTGTCAACATAAGTATTTTTGAACTAACTATTTTTACCCGCTTTTAATCGGACACCCGTATTATAAACGGGGTATTTTTGGCTGCGATAATAATAATGAGTACAAATGCTACTTGAGTTTTTGTTTAATAAAGGTCACAACCTGAGTAAGCTGTTTCTTCAAGCCATCGATTTCAGCTTGCATTTTGACAATTTTCTCATTCAATGCACTAATTTCTGCGTCGGAGGCTCCTCCAGCAGTAGGGGTTGCGTTGCTTACCGCCGTAGGCATCGCAGTATTTGCGACGCTAGGGGCTGCTACAGTAGCAGTGGTTACACCAGAAGTTGCAATTGTCCCATTTTTGACAGCGGTTGCTGCTCCTGCTGGCACTAGTTCTGGGCGTGGCAGTTTCGCCTTGGTCATAGCTAACTTAATTGCGTTAATTAGTTGCTTCTGATCAAAAGGCTTACCCAGAAATTCAAAGTATTCAAAGGGTTCTGTGATTTTCTCAGTCACCTCTTCCTTGCGACCCGACATGAGCACCAAAGGAATTTTCCTTAATTCAGGATCGGCTTGAACTTTCTGGAAAACCTCCCAGCCACTCATTTTAGGCAACAGGAAATCCAGCATAATCAGGCTGAGTTTTTCCTGAAGAATGAAATTTAGTCCTTCCAAACCATCTTTTGCTTCCAGTACCTCAAAATTGCCCGGAGGCAACATTTCTCGTACTTTTACCCTGACAACTGTAGTGTCATCGATAACTAAAATCTTGTTGCTTGCCACGGCTGTTTGCTCTAACAGAAACTTTAAGTGTAAATAGCGGCTTTGCCGATTGTCATTGAGAATTCCCCCACTATATACAAAATTTTTAGCAATTGGGGGATAGTATATTTCGGTATAAATGACATTGCTAGAGATGTTTTGCAAAACTTTTGATTCTGCTATTTTCAATTTGTGTCATGGTGATATTTAAGGCTCTAGCTCTGTTCTAGGGCATAAGGGACATGCTGGTACTGAGACATGAGGACTTAATGAAGAGCATCCCCGCGTCTATTCTTATGTATCATTTGTTAATTAACAGATTATTACTCTATAGCCGTATTTTGCTTAGATGTCTATAGGACTCGTATTTGATTTTTACAAAAAATCAGTACACCCCGAAAAGGCTTCTTCCCTACTCTCTAGCTAGACAAATAATTTCAAAATCCAAACGGACTATTATATGATTTCGTCACAACGAGCCGAACTAAAGTCTGAAATTACGGCAATGCCTAGCTGGTTACGTCGTCCTATTGGCAAAGCCAGTGAAATCTCTACCGTACAACGCATTATTAAGCAGCGCCAAATTCACACGATTTGTGAAGAAGGGCGCTGTCCCAACCGGGGGGAGTGTTATGCCCAAAAAACTGCAACTTTCTTACTAATGGGGCCTATTTGCACACGCTCTTGTGCTTTCTGTCAAGTAGATAAAGGTCATGCACCGATGCCTCTTGATTTAGAGGAACCCCAAAAGGTAGCCCAGGCGGTGCAGCTTTTGGGATTGCGTTATGTAGTGCTGACTTCTGTAGCCCGTGATGACTTGCCCGATCAGGGCGCAGGGCACTTTGTGGAGACGATCGCGACTATCCGCCAATTGAACCCAGAAACTCAAATTGAAGTGCTGACTCCTGATTTTTGGGGTGGTGCTGGTGTTGGGGAATCAGGTCAACGCCAACGAATAGCCTTGATTGTAAAAGCCAAACCAGCTTGTTTCAATCACAATATCGAGACAGTAAAACGGTTAACTGGGCCAGTGCGCCGGGGAGCCAAATACGATCGCTCCCTTTCGGTACTAGCTATGGTTAAAGAAATCGATCCGACAATTCCCACCAAATCAGGTTTGATGCTGGGACACGGAGAAACACTTGATGAAGTCGTTGAAGCAATGGCTGATCTAAGGGCTGTGGGGTGCGATCGCTTGACTATCGGGCAGTATATGCGTCCAACTCTTGAACATCTGCCAGTCCAAAAATATTGGACTCCAGAGGAATTCGATCAACTAGGCAGATTAGCATGGGAAATGGGATTCAACCATGTTCGTTCTGGGCCTCTGGTTCGCAGTTCCTATCATGCTGGAGAGGAGGGAGTCGGGAGTGAGGGGATGAGGGAGCAGGGTGAGCAGGGTGAGCAGGGGAGGCCGGGGAAGAAATAACCAATGCCCACTTGCCCTGAGCGAAGCCGAAGGGATACCCAGTCCCCAGTCCCCAATCCCCAATTTCCAACTTCACACAAATATTCTTAAAGAATTTGAATATTTGGTACACCAGTTTGGTATTTCTTAAAAAGTCCTGACATTAGGAGAATCGCATTATGACCTCTAAAACGAAGAATTCCCCAGTTGCCGATAGTGGAGCTAAACCTCCCTACGCCTATCGCACAGGCTGGGCACTGTTCTTGTTAGCTATCAATTTTTTGGTGGCAGCCTACTATTTCCACATTATTGAGTAGTTAGAAGTAGGTGGTGCTGCTCAAATCGTTCCTTTGAATAAACCTTTGGGACGAATGAGCAGCACCAAAATCATCATTAACAGTGCTACACCCTGTTTATACTGTGAACCTAGCCAAGGAGTGCTGATTTCTTGGACGATGCCAATGATAAAAGCTGCTGCGATCGCACCGTAAGGGTTGCCAATCCCACCAAGAATTACTGAGGCAAATAAAGGTAAAATTAAAAACCATCCCATATTCGGGCGCACGGCTGTAATTAACCCATACATACTTCCGCCCAAGGACGTAATACTGCCAGCAATTACCCAAGTCCATAAAACTACTCGGTCAACATTGATACCTGAAACCCTGGCTAAATCCAGATCGTCAGCAACTGCTCGCATCGCTTTACCAATTTTGGTATTTTGCAGCAGGTAATGTAGCGCCAAAATTGCTAGCACCGCCAAACCCAATACCAATAATTGATTTTGCGGCACCTTTAAACCCGCAATGTCTAAAGCTGGCGTAACAGGTAAATTATAATTTTGGTTCTTGCCACCCCAGATCAAAATAATGCCGTTGCGAAGAAATAAGGCAAGTCCGATAGAAATAATAATCAGCGTAGTGGAAGTAGCACGGATAGAGCGCATCTTTGACCATAGTAACTTTTCCGATAACAGCATTGCTGCTACAGTTCCCGCTGCCGCCAGGATCATCGACAGCCAAATATTAATTCCTGGAATATTTAGGGAAAACCAGAAAATTTGAATACTTATGCCAGTATTTAACAAAAATGTCAGATAGGCTCCTAAAGTTAGAAAATCACCATGAGCAAAGTTAGATAGCCGTAAAATTCCGTAGGTAAGAGTCAGTCCGACTGCCGCTAGAGCAATAATGCTCCCCACCGCAATCCCATTAACGATTAGTTGGGCGAATTGTGTATCCATAAGCCTTACGTTGCTTTAAAAAATTTTACGTCAGTGGTTCGTATAATAATTTTTTTAGAAGAGATGCTAAATTTAACATCATAAGTTATGGTTTATAACAACATAAGTTATGGTTTATAAATAAAAAAGAATTGTCAGTTAATATACATAGAATCCTTTTCGGATTCTTATGCGAAGCTAAACTAGTTCAACGGTCTAGTTGACCATGCAGCAGTACTCAAGCTTACCAGACCATAACTCACAGATAGATGTAAGGCCAAAACCTTTGACAACAATTGAGCAACTTCGCGCCAAGTTGTGGCTGGAGAGCAGCTTGAACCAGTTGCAAGGTCGCCTTAATGATTGCCTGCTTTCTGCTTGTAACACTGTCTCACAGCCAGGAGCCGCAGAAACAAAAATTCTCCAAACTGTTGTCAACGAGATTAACAGTGCTGTGAACAGCAGTAATTTGGCGGTTACAGATTGTGCCGTAGGCATCGCTTTGTTTGAACCAGAAGCAACTGTTGCCACAGTTTGCTATGTTTCGTCTTCTCTATCCCCGAACTCACAACCTTTATCTCTAGAATTGCTGACAGCAGAAAAAAAGCTGCTGTTGAGATTGCAAGAGGTCATAGAACTCGAAGATTTGCAGCAGCTTGAAAATCAACAACCACCGAGCGCTTGGCGGTTAGCTGATGATTCTGGCAACGTCATGGGTTGGCTAATTATCGCCGCCGCACCCCTAAACTCTGCTCGTGATTCGCTGATAAAATCACTTGCTCAACTCAGATCCCAATTTATGGCAAGGTCTGCCAAGCATTGTACAACAGCCTTGGTACAACTTAGACACATTCTATCTTGGCAGCAACGGCATCAAGAGTTAAATAACTCTAATCAAGAATTGGAGCGCACCAATCAACTCAAAAATCAGTTTTTGGCAAACACCAGCCACGAAATTCGCACACCGCTTAGTTCTATTATTGGGTTTACCCACCTACTTTTAGCCCGAGGGTACGAACCAACTAAAGAACGCCAGCAAGAGTATTTAAATATCATTCAGTCTAGCGGCAAACATTTGCTAGCTCTGATTAATGATATTTTGGATCTCTCTAAAATTGAAGCAAATCAGCTGGAGGTGCAGTGGGAAACAATTGATGTGCCAATGCTATGTAGCAATGTTTTCGCACTGGTGAAAGAGAAAGCCGCTAATAAGGGTTTGAAACTCCGTTTAAAACTTGACCCCGATATTACAACCCTAGTAGCTGACCCCTTGCGACTCAAGCAAATGCTGTTGAATTTACTCTTCAATGCCCTAAAGTTTACTAGTACAGGAAGTGTTGGCTTAGAGGTTGTTCCCAAAGATCTATCTGTGTATTTTACAGTTTGGGATACTGGCACTGGCATTTCCCAAGAAGACCAAGCTCAACTGTTTGAACCCTATTTCCAAATTGCCAAGGCTGTTGCTGGTGGTGAAGGTACTGGTTTGGGTTTAGCAGTGACTCAAAAGCTCGCCCAAATTCACGGTGGTTCTGTGAAAGTGGAATCTGAAGTAAATTGCGGTTCCCGTTTTACCCTTGTACTTCCCTTTAAGCAAGAGGCGGGAGAGGCGGGAGATGAGGGAGATGAGGGAGCAGGGGAAGAAAAATCCTCCTCACTTCCTTTGCCTTTCACCCCTAGTTCTTCTGTAGATATTTTGCTGGTAGAAAATGACTTATCCAACGCTCATTTGATGCAAATTTATCTACGTAAATTGGGATATCGGGTGACTTGGGTTAAGAATGCTGCGGAGATGTGGGAAGCTTTACCACAGTTAGACCCAGTGTTGATTTTGATGGATGTTCATCTGGCAGATGGAAATGGTCTTAAGTTGGTACAGCAACTGCAAGAAAATCAGCAATATCGGGCGATTCCGGTAATTGTTCAAACAGCAATGGCAATGAAAGGCGATCGCGAAACTTGTCTAACAGCTGGAGTAAATGACTATATTTCTAAACCAATTGATTTACCACTTTTAGCCAGTCTGATAGCTAAATACAGCAAACCGCCAACAACAGGGGAATTAGAGGAGTAGGGGAACAGAGGGAAATGACTACAATAGAAACTGTTGGGTGCTATAGGGTTTGGGCAGGACTGGGAAATGATGCTGACAGAAAAATTTGAGCAATTAAAAGCCTTATTTCAAGAAATGGAGCAGGCGTTGATTGCCTACTCTGGGGGCGTTGATAGTACTTTGGTTGCCAAAATTGCTTATGATGCGTTGGGCGATCGCGCTTTGGCTGTGACGGCTGTTTCTCCTTCGCTTTTACCAGAAGAGTTGGAAGATGCCAAAATTCAAGCCGCAACTATTGGGATTGGGCATAAAATCGTCCAGACTCACGAGATGGAAAATCCCAATTACACCTCTAACCCGGTTAACCGTTGTTATTTTTGCAAAAGTGAATTACACGACACTCTCAAACCTTTAGCTTTAGAGTTAGGTTATCCCTACGTGGTGGATGGGGTAAATGCCGATGATTTGCATGATTATCGCCCAGGAATTCAGGCGGCGAAAGAAAGAGGTGCGCGATCGCCTTTAGCAGAAGTCGGTCTTACCAAGGTTGAAGTTAGACAACTTTCGCAACAACTCGGCTTAACTTGGTGGGATAAACCAGCACAACCTTGCCTCAGTTCCCGCTTTCCTTATGGTGAAGAGATTACTGTAGCTAAGTTACAACGAGTTGGTAGAGGAGAAATTTTCTTAAGAAAGCTAGGTTGGCAGAATTTGCGCGTGCGATCGGAAGGAGATACAGCCCGCATTGAATTACCACTAGAACAAATTAAAGAGTTTGTGTTAACTACAGATTTACAGAAAGTAGTTTCTGCATTTCAAGATTTCGGATTTATTTACGTAACCCTGGATTTAGAAGGTTATCGTAGCGGTAAGTTAAATCAGATTTTGAATCGGGAAGCCTTGAGCGTTAAATTATAATATTTTGGTTGTATGAAGATATAATTTATACTTATTTATTTTCTACGGAAACTAGAAAGCAACCGTTAATCCTCCAGGTATTATCTGGTTGTTTTTCCATAAAATATAAAGCCCTCAAGGGAACTCCATCAGGAGCTAGTAGTAACACCGGCTGAGTTATGTTTCCCTGGATGGTTGTTATCTTCTCAAAAAAGACAGAACGAGGACGGTATACTGCTGGATAGCTTATCTTTACCATCTGGATAAAATATTCTGGGGTTCCAAATTGCGCCTGAATTGCCGGACTAGCATAGGCAAAAGCACCTTGGGCATCATCCTTCTGAAAGGCTGCCAATTGGTGTTCAATTAGAGAACGTATGGTGATGGCATCGTTATCAGTAACTTCCATAAATCTAAAAATTGCGCTCGCTCCAAGTCTTCGCAAAGCGATCGCTTATTTCTCACGCTGAGTTACCTTGTATTCTATCTGTTGTAGTGCCAATCGCCACACATCATAACCCTCTTGAGACAGGTGTAACCCATCTGTGGTCAACTCTGGGCGCAAATTGCCTTCCATATCCGTAAACCAGCTATAAATATTTAGATAATTAGCACCTTCTTGTTTGGCAATCTGAGTTAGTTGTGTGTTGAGGTGACGAATGCGGCTATTGGAAAGTTTTGCTAGGCGAGTAGGCAAAATTGATTGGACAATGATTTGAGTTTTTGGGTGAGTATGCCGTAAACGACGGACAATTCGGCGATAATTACGCAAAATTGTGTCATCACTAGCGCCTCTTCGTAAGTCGTTAATCCCAGCCATGACATAAATCACATCCGGTCGGGTTGCCGAAAATGCCCCCAATCTTTTTAAAACGCCACTGGAAGTATCTCCAGATATACCTTGATTCAGCCATAATTTCCCAGCAGGCAGTTTTTCTCTAGGAAACCACATGCTCAAAGAATCACCAACTAAGATACTTAGATGATTTGCACCTTGACCTTGAGCGATCGCTCTAGCTTCTAAAGCTAATAAACTTTTCCAGTCATCATAAGTTAATTGACGTTTCTTGATCGACTCCCACAATGATTGCAAATTATCACTTTCTACGCGCGTATAAATCTGACCTGTTTTCAGAGCCGCCAATCTTTGGTAGTAAAGTTGATTCCCAGATGTCAATGAGAGACCAGTTGCTTGGGGGCTGGGGTTGAGTGATGACTCTGTTGGAGCTGGTAATTCCTGACTACTGACTTCTGGTAAACTCTTAATGTTTTTCTCACCTGCTGTTGGCTGCAAACTTTTTAGGGGTTGGAACGCTTGGCCGCTGAGTTCTGGTAAGGAGATATCAACGCTATTGATAATTTTTGCACTGACTATTGCCTGGGAACCCTGTTTTAAATCCCACAGGGGTCTAGAATTTTCTGGCAAGATAATCGACAAATGTGGAAGAGCCAATGCTGGTATTGCTAATACTGTTAACAAGCCTGCTGCCAACAGATAAGGGTCCCTCATCGCTTTGTCTCTCCTCTACTCACTGCTTTTCCCTATGACAGCATTAGTTGCCTGTATTCAGGAAAATTTTACTTCGGTTAAGTTATTATTCTTATTTAAACTGTATAGTTCTGTAAAGCCTGTTAACGAGATTATATTTGAGAATTCACGATCTCTTTAAATTACGGTTTTCCCGGTGGTATACAAATTTTATTTGTCAGGATAGTTGTACTGAAAACCTTATTTTCACAAACCGACTATTTTTATAACTCAGTTGCCACAAATATGGCAAGTATGTACAAACTCAGCAATTAGTAGGTTATTTTTGAGTATCTCAGAACAGAGGTTTTGGCTTTTGCCGTTGCTAACATAATAAATAATAATTTGATTTCAGGTTTAAAGATGTCATTCAATTGTTGCGATCGCATTAGACTTTACTAGAACTGGGGGAATAGCTTTTTAATTTATCAGATTAAATTGAGTGTTGCAAATGTGTCAGTTCTCAAATATAGAATTAGTTAGATTCAAGATTCGATAACTCGCATCATACAAGGATCGATACTCAAAGAAGTTTCTGACCATTTTAGGTAATTTACAGCACAGTTGAAGTTATGTCGGTAGACCCTCAATTAGAAAGGTTTAGGATAACTCCAGAACTATTTATAGCACTGTTAGACACTATACTCGTTATTCTGGGATAATAAAAGTTAAGTTTATTTTCATCCAAAAGTAGGCTCTTACTTTTGATGTCATAATTGAGGTTTTGATATAAATTGTCCAGTTGTGAGATAGTGCCATGCACTTAGAAGGTTATTCTCTACATACCTAATTTAAAATTAATGTTTACTTATTGAAGTATGAGTTGAAACACATTTAAATTAAGTTTTAACTAGAGAAAATAACTTCATAGGAGGTGGTAAGATTTAGGCTTAATCATTAGTGTTTTCCTTTTATTCCGTGGCTAGAGCTAGTACAGCGATTGGTGTGAGTCCCATTATTAAAGAGATTGTGCAAAAACAGGCACATTCGACACGTTTGACCCTGAAAGAAGTTATTCTCATGGGGATGTTAGCTATTGACAAACTAGATGATCAAGGTCGTCAAGAGTTAGCGGATCAAGTTCATCAAATGCAGGTGAATGGAGAAATTTAAGTAGTTATGAGTTAGGAGTTAGGAGTTATGAGTTATATATTTTAACTCATAACTCCTGGCTCTTTACTTAATGTGATTATTAGTTTAAGTACTAGTAAAATCTGGAGATGAAGGTTCTAAAATGAATTCTTCTGAACTCAAATTACTTATATTTTGAGATTAAATAAAACATAAAGTGACATCATCGCCTATAGTGTTTATCCATAAAACTAAACCAGGGCGTAGCTTTGTTCCACTCAAGTCTGTAAATGGAAATGGAACCAAGACGATATCACCTTTTTGGAGAGACATTAGATAGGTTCTCCATCGTCAAGCGAGTATATGTCTGGTTCATTTTCAAGAAAGTTAAAGGCTCCTCCAGTCTGGGCAAGTAGCATTAAATCACGAGTTGAAGGCTCTGATGAATCGAAAAATAGTTTTTCTTCCAAAAGCGATCGCTCCTCATGAGAGAGATAATATTACTTAAACTAGAGATTTAATCAGGGACTTTCAAATAAAAAAACATCCAATAATTTCTTGTGGGGTGGGCATCTTGCCCGCCCCTTCTCTATTTTTCCCATCCTCCCCACCCAAAACTAAAAAAATCCCCCACCTTGCGGCAGGGGATTTAAATTACTTATCTACGAAACTAGCAGCCCAGTTAACCGAACTTACCAGCAGTAGAAGCAATCAAGAATGCGGCGTAAGTCAAGACATAGCCAACAGTGAAGTGAGCTAGACCAACCACACGACCTTGAACGATAGACAGAGCCACGGGCTTATCTTTCCAGCGAACTAAGTTAGCTAGAGGAGTACGTTCGTGTGCCCAAACAAGGGTTTCAATCAACTCTTGCCAGTAACCTCTCCAGGAGATTAAGAACATGAAGCCAGTAGCCCAAACTAGGTGTCCAAACAAGAACATCCAAGCCCAGACAGACAAGTTATTCACGCCATACGGGTTATAACCGTTAATCAACTGAGCAGAGTTAGCCCAGAGGTAATCGCGGAACCAGCCCATGAGATATGTAGAGTTCTCATTGAACTGAGCTACGTTGCCTTGCCAAATACCTAGATGTTTCCAATGCCAGTAGAAGGTAACCCAACCAAGGGTATTGAGCATCCAGAATGTAGCTAGGTAGAAGGAATCCCAAGCTGAGATGTCGCAAGTACCGCCACGACCGGGGCCGTCGCAAGGGAAGGCATAGCCGAAGTCCTTTTTATCGGGCATCAGCTTAGAACCACGGGCATCCAAAGCACCTTTGACCAAGATCAAGGTGGTGGTGTGCAGACCCAAAGCGATCGCATGGTGTACCAAGAAGTCGCCAGGGCCAATTGTCAAGAACAAGGAGTTAGTACCAGCATTGATGGCATCTAACCAGCCTGGTAACCAGACGTTAGCGTAGTTGGGCCATGCTGTATTGGCAATACTATCTGGGTTAGACAACAAGGTGTCTAAGCCGTACAGTACTTTACCATGAGCAGCTTGGACGAATTGGGCAAACACTGGCTCAATCAGGATTTGCTTTTCAGGAGTACCGAAAGCAACTACTACGTCGTTGTGGACGTACAAGCTGAGGGTGTGGAAGCCTAAGAAAAGAGATACCCAGCTAAGGTGCGAGATAATCGCTTCTTTGTGCTTCAACACGCGCTCAAGGACGTTGCCTTTGTTTTGTTCTGGATCGTAATCACGTACCCAGAATATAGCTCCGTGAGCAAAAGCACCAAGGATCAGGAAACCAGCAATGTATTGATGGTGCGTGTACAGCGCTGCCTGAGTTGTGTAGTCCTTAGCAATAAATGCATAAGGAGGCATGGCGTACATGTGCTGTGCCACCAAAGAGGTGATGGTTCCTAGAGCAGCTAGGTGAATACCCAACTGGAAGTGCAGTGAATTGTTATAGGTGTCGTACAACCCTTGGTGAGGCAGGTTGAACTGACCTTCGCTCTTGCTACCAGGTACTAAACCGGATTTGGAGTTCAGCATTTCTTTAATGCTGTGACCAATTCCGAAGTTAGTCCGGTACTGGTGTCCGGCAACGATAAAGATAACTGCGATCGCTAAGTGGTGATGAGCTATGTCAGTCAGCCACAAAGCTTCTGTCTGGGGATGGAAACCACCCAAGAAAGTCAGAATTGCAGTACCTGCACCTTGAGATGTGCTGAATATATGCCCAGGAGTGTCAGGGTTTTGAGCGTAAACGCCCCAGTTACCGGTGAAGAAAGGTGTCAAACCTGCTGGGTGGGGTGGGGTGTTGAGGAAGTTATCCCAACCTACGTGCTGTCCGCGAGCTTCGGGGATAGCAACGTGAATTAAGTGACCAGCCCAAGCCAAAGAACTAACACCAAACAAACCTGCTAAGTGGTGGTTTAGCCGATGTTCAGCACTCTTAAACCATGCCAAGCTAGGACGGTACTTGGGTTGCAAGTGCAGCCAGCCAGCAAACAAGAGGACAGCTGCGAACAACAACAGGAATACTGAACCTGTGTACAGTTCACTGTTAGTCCGCATACCGATGGTGTACCACCAGTGGTAAACACCAGAGTAAGCAATATTTACCGGATTACTAGCGCCAGCTTGGGTAAAAGCTTCGATCGCTGGTTTACCAAAGTGGGGGTCCCAAATCGCGTGGGCGATGGGACGGATATGAAGGGGATCTTTAATCCACTGTTCAAAGTTACCTTGCCAGGCTACGTGGAACAGGAGGCTGGATGCCCACAGGAAGATGATTGCCAAGTGACCGAAGTGAGTTGCGAAAATCTTTTGGTAAAGATTTTCTTCCGTCATGCCATCATGGGTTTCAAAATCGTTGCCTGTAGCGATCGCATACCATATCCGACGAGTCGTCGGGTCCTGTGCGAGATCCTGGCTAAATTTCGGAAATTTCGTCGCCATAGGTTTAATAAATCCTCTGACCTTTAGCCATCAAGTATCAGCTCGGATAGTTAGGAGTTATGAGTTGTGAGTTATGAGTTGAGATTTATGAGTTGTCAGTTATGAGTTTTCAATTTTTATTTCTAACTTCTAACTCCTAACTTCATTCCTAACTCCTAACTTTAACTCCTAACTTGTAGAAAGCTGATTGCTACCCTACTGAAAGGATGTGTGCATGGAAGAACGCCCAAGTTGTGGCAATTCCTCCCAAGAGGTAGTGAGCTACCCCTACAGCCCGACCCTGAATAATACTCAGAGCGCGAGGCTGAATTGCTGGTGCTACCTTCAGTTTGTTATGCGCCCAAACAATGGACTCAATCAGTTCTTGCCAGTAGCCGCGACCACTGAACAGGAACATCAAGCTGAATGCCCAGACAAAGTGAGCGCCTAAGAAGAGTAGACCATAGGCAGACAGCGCACTGCCGTAGGAATTGATGACTTGTGTTGCTTGCGCCCACAAGAAGTCTCGCAACCAACCGTTGATGGTGATGGCGCTTTGGGCAAAGTTACCACCGGTGATGTGAGTCACAGCACCATCTGCATCTACAGTTCCCCAGACATCTGATTGCATCTTCCAGCTGAAGTGGAAAATTGCAATGGATATTGTGTTGTACATCCAGAATAGTCCGAGGAACACATGATCCCAACCTGATACTTGACAAGTACCGCCACGACCAGGACCATCGCAGGGGAAGCGGAAGCCCAGGTTTGCTTTGTCTGGAATCAGACGCGAGCTACGGGCAAACAGTACACCTTTGAGCAGAATTAGGACAGTAACGTGGATTTGGAATGCGTGAATATGGTGGATTAAGAAATCCGCCGTACCCAAAGCAATGGGCATCATCGCTACTTTTCCGCCTACAGCCAAAATCCCACCGCCGAAAGCATAGCTAACGGGTTCTAGCGCATTGGGAGCAGTGCCACCAGGAGCTAGGGTGTGGATATTTTGTACCCACTGGGCAAACACTGGCTGCAATTGAATTGCAGTATCAGAGAACATGTCTTGGGGACGTCCCAAGGCACGCATTGTATCGTTGTGGATGTAAAGTCCAAAGCTATGGAAGCCGAGGAAGATACAGACCCAGTTAAGGTGAGAAATAATCGCATCTCGGTGACGAAGCACCCGATCCAGTAAGTTGTTTTGGTTCACAACTGGATCGTAATCCCGCACCATGAATATGGCAGCGTGAGCCGCACCGCCGACTATACAGAATGCACCAATCCACATGTGGTGGGTGAAAATGCACAACTGTGTAGCATAATCAGTTGCCAAATATGGATAAGGGGGCATCGCGTACATGTGATGCGCGACGATGATGGTCAGCGAACCCAAGAAGGCCAGGTTAGTAGCCAACTGAGCGTGCCAGGATGAGGTCAGGTTTTCGTAGAGACCTTTGTGACCTTCACCGGTGAAAGGACCTTTATGGTTTTCCAGGATCTCTTTAATGCTGTGACCAATACCCCAGTTAGTACGGTACTGGTGACCAGCAATGATAAAGATAACTGCGATCGCTAAGTGGTGATGAGCAATGTCAGTCATCCACAAGCCGCCTGTTACTGGGTTTAGACCGCCCTTGAAGGTGAGGAAGTCAGCATACTGACCCCAATTCAAGGTGAAGAAAGGTGCTAAACCAGCAGCAAAGCTGGGATACAGCTCGGTCAACAAGTCTTTGTTCAAGATGAACTCGTGGGGCAAGGGTATGTCTTTGAGAGCAACGCCTGCATCCAAAAGCTTGTTGGTCGGTGCGGATACGTGGATTA
>NZ_JBALBZ010000060.1:0-36790 GCF_036919495.1 Nostoc sp. | reverse complement strand
TTTCTTCGCTTCGCTTCAGGCACTTATTCAATATAGCGAACACACTTCATTGTGTCAACTATTTTTCCAATATTTTTTTGGACTCCTTCTTTGTCCCCCTGAATGCCTTAGCGAATAAGGGTTGTAGGCTATAGTATTGCTGGAAGTCACTAAGGAAGCAATAAAGTTGTGAGTAATTCTGGTGTTTTGCCGCCCTGGCTGGTTTTAGATCCACTGTTGCGTGGCTGGTTGTTGGAGGATATTGGCAGGGGCGATCGCACAACAAATACACTACTAGTAGAAGATGTGACGCTAGGCTCGGCTAAATGGATAGCTAAAGCTTCAGGGATAATTGCTGGCTTACCAGTTGCTGCTAGGGTGTTCCAGACTTTGAATGAAAAAGTCAGCTTTGTGGCTGTTGCGGGTGAAGGTACATGGTGTGAGCCGGGGCAGTTAATAGCTGAAATTCATGGTTCACTGGATGCAATGCTGATGGGGGAACGAGTTGCGCTCAATTTGGCTATGCGGTTGAGTGGGATTGCTACGCTGACTAATATATATGTAGAGAAAATTGCTGATTTACCTACTCAGTTGGTGGATACGCGTAAAACTACGCCAGGGCTGAGACTGTTGGAAAAGTACGCGACTGCTTTGGGCGGAGCGATTAATCACCGCATGGGGTTGGATGATGCAGTGATGATTAAGGATAATCACATTGCGGCAGCTGGGGGAATTGGAGAAGCTGTTACCCGTATTCGTTCTCAGATTCCTTATCCCTTGACTATAGAGGTTGAGACGGAAAGTTTAGAGCAGGTGAAAGAGGCTTTGCAGCACAATGTTGACATTATCATGTTGGACAATATGGCTTTGGATATGATGCCTCAGGCGGTGCAATTGATTCGCCAGCAGGATAGTCGGGTGAAAATTGAAGCTTCGGGAAATGTGACTTTAGAAACGATTCGCGGTGTTGCAGAGACAGGTGTGGATTATATTTCTAGCAGTGCGCCGATTACTCAGTCGAAGTGGTTGGATTTGAGTATGAGGATTGTACTTTAAATATAATGAGTTGAATCATCCTACTGCAAAGTCGGTGTAATGTCCCATTTTTGAAGGATCAGAAAAAAGCGATCGCTCAAGTCTAGACTTAATCCTTCAGTCCTCGCTCATCTGAAAATTTACCATTTCATAAATATCACTAAATCCTTAACTGTTTACTATTCCCTGATTTAAGCAATACTGCCGCGCTTTCTGGCTTCTTTATAGGAAGTTCCCACATTTTTCAAACCAGCTTTAATCATTTGTTGTTCGAGAAGGGCAAAGAAACGCGTTCTATCGCCACCTTTTACCACTGCTTGATTATGGGCTTCTGCGATCGCTACTGGGTAGCCATATCCTTTTTGGACTTGTGCTAGCATTAGCCCCAATGCTTGATCTAGCATGGTTAAATTCTCTGCTACCCATGCTGGAACTTCAATCCGGGCTATTTCAGTACCAACGTGGACATAGCAAAAGTAAATGGTTTGGTCTCCGTAGAGTTCGAGAATGGGGGAATTACTGCGCCACAGGGTACTGCGTTGTCCTGGTTTGAGTCGGGTTGCCCAAACAGAAGTATCTCGCAACTGTTCAAAAATTTTACAAGCTAGTTTTTCTAGCTGATTTGGGCAATAAGTTTTACAGTCTGGCTCTGGATGAGGACAAGCTAATAACCGTAAAAAGTTCATTGTTTCGATGCTGCGAGAGGCGCTAAGATAGCCCATCAACGGAATTTGAGCATCACGCATTTGCTGCCAAGCTTCCAGGATGGGGGGTAAAATGCGATCGCGGGCATCCATCGGCAATTGTTCTAAAAACCAGTAAATTAAGGAACCATCTACCATCGCCAATGCTGGTGCTTCCCCTTTCGCTGCACATGCAAGTTCTGCCAATACCGTTGTTTCTGAAGCAGTGCGACGAAAACTCATCCATTCCTCGGTTCTAATTCCCCACTGCCGAGACATATATAAATCTTCCGGACGGTAAAATACCTCTGGCAAACTATCAAGTAACGGATGACGATTTTGCCCGTAGTGTAAAACTACTCTGCCGATATTCAGGAGATAACAGTAAGCAATTTCGTGATGGTTGGGGGCAATTTGGGAACCATCGGTAGCGATGACAGTATGTACCTTGGGAGGAACTGGGATATCAATGCAGGTTTCTAACGGCTCAATTGGGGTAGCATTAGCAAAGAGAATGCGATCGCGCCATTTTTCCTGCCGCTCAATTAAATCTTGTTGAGACTCGTAAGCATTTTTTAGATGTTGTTGCGCTAATTCTAAACGCTGACGACTGGCAACAGCTTCTAAAGTAAGATGCTGACTTAAACCCTGCATTTGTCGCGCCAGTTTTGTAAGGTCAAGCATAAAAGTAAGTGCTAAGTGAGGAGTGAATAGTTATGAGCTATTATTTCACCTAAATCGAAAAACGTAAGCTTCTGGTTTCTAATCTTTGCTATGTATCCTACTTCGTTACAATTTTGTGTTTGAATAAATTCCGAAGCTAATAACTAAAATTATCTTTAGACGACTAGATAAATGATTTCAGTCCACTTGAGTGAACTTGGGTTATAAGCCAGGAACTTAAGTTCCTGGCGGGATATCGGTAAACGCAACAATTTGACTATTACAGAAATCTGAATAATGACAAGCCCTTTTAGGGTAAAGGTATCAAGAGATTATTGCAACGTATTTCATATATTTAAAGCCAAGCAGAGAAATCTTTGGAAAAGTGGGACAGTGATAATAGATGAATTCGCGGATCATTTTGGGCAGCTTCACGTTCTGCTTGGGTATTATAACCCCAGTCTGCGAGAAAGAGTTTTACATCTTCAAGGTCTGTTTGCTGTTGGACTAACTGCAAAGTCTTGAGTCTATCTTCTACAAACCAGAGACTAACTGCCTTATTTTTTGCTTCCTGCTTTAAATTTCGCAAAATTTCATATTTAGGACGCTTGACTTCTTTGCCAATAATTGATTCTGCTGGTAAATTCACTCCTTCTTGTTGTAACAATTGTTGGACAAAACGCCCTTCTTTAGTTGTCACAATGTATAGATTAACTCCACTGTCAACAGTTAATTTAATTTTTTCTATTACACCCGGGTAAAATCTATGCAGACTTAGCCAACCATCTAAATCTGTAGTAATCCATTCATCTCGTTGCTTATCTAGTTTCGCGCCAATTTCTCTTGCTTGCAGCTTGTCATCTAATAAAAGTTTTGGGGCGATGCTTGCCCATTCATGAAGAATTTTCTCATCAAGAATTCCATCTATCAAGGCTTTGATTAAAACGGGCATTTCCCAACCTGTTTCAATTACAGGTCGTAGGCGATAGAATCTTAAAGCTAAATCATCTGGTGGTGTGTCATTAGCAAAAGACCAAATTTCACAGTAGGTACGCCATGCTACCTCAAAATATTCAATTAGTCCGTCGCATATGACTCCATCAAAGTCTAGGGCTAAAATTGTGGGACTACTTGCTGTCATTGTTTTGAGGATGAAACTGCTGTTGCCAGCTTAACTGAACTAGCAATGATTTGTTGTATCACAACTGTAGGCAAGAAAAATAGTCTGGATGATTTTAGGCGATCGCTCTAGCACTTCTAAGCGAGTAACTCTTCATCGCATTCATGATTCCAAACCGCCTCAAACTTTTGCTTCTCAATAGTACCCACAGGGGTACTGTTACGTTAATAATCCGAAATATCATGATTTTAGTGTGAATCCCTCGGTATAACTCCACTGACATATTAGAGGAGATTGGGAACTCAATGAAAGAGAAAACTTAATCAGTGATCATAAAAATCCCTGTACCTCAAGGTCAGGGATCAACAGACTAATACCAGTTTTTAAACACAACCCCTTACAAGGATAAAGTGTAGGGAAGCCCAGCAAAGAATTTAGTTGCTCAATATTAAATTTTCTTTGTCAAGTTATTCCTCTACACCTGCTCTGTTGGCGTAGCCTCTCCTAGAGAAGAGACTTGGTTATCACAAGACACAACTAAACAGTGATAAAAGCGGAAGGTTGAGCCAAAAGTATACTTGCAGTGACATTATCCAACTTCGCCAACACTTGATTGTCAGAATTATCCATAATGAAGGTTTGACTTCCTTGTTGCTGTATCAACAATTGACCGAACTTGAGACCTCCTGACAAGGCAATTCTATCCTTACCTATTTCAAAGTCAGTAATGGAGTCTGTGCCGTCACCAGAAGCCAACACAAAGGTGTCAGCGCCATAACCCCCTGTAAGTACATCTTTGCCTGCGCCCCCATAAAGCCAGTCATTGCCTGTGTCCCCTAATAGTTGGTCATCACCGACACCACCAAATAGGGTATCGTTACCGTTGCTACCCGAAAGCTTATCATTGCCGCTATCACCATAAAGCAGGTCATCACCATCACCTGCCCAGAGAGTATCGTTTCCGTTGCCTCCGAAAAGTTGGTCATTTCCTAGATTACCTACGATGGTGTCTGCACCCCCAAACCCATAAATCTTGTTAGCTGGGGCATTGCCTTTTAAGTACTCAGAATTTTCAGTGCCATTGAGAAGATAAATTTCGCTAGCAAGAGGGGCTTTAACTGTGCCACTGATAGCAAAGTTAAAGGGGCTTTCGTCACTATCGTTGGTGGTCAAACTGAAGCTGCCAGCATAGGTTCCAGGTGTAGGTGTATTCGTATTGAGTGCCACAGTTATATTTCTTGAATCGTTGGCAGCCACAGTATATGGAAAATCTCCTACCAAACTAAAGCCGTCGGGGAGTTTGAGATTACTCAGGTTGAGGGTAGCTGTACCGATGTTCTTGATGGTGAAAATTTTGGTTACGGTACTACCGAAAGCGGCGTTGCCAAAATCGATGGCAGTGGTGCTGCCATCTGCAATATCAACTGTGCCATTGAGAACTTGAATTTCGGGGGTAGGAGCGGGCTTTACTTTACCGCTAATAGCAAAGTCAAAGGGGCTTTCGTTAGGATCGTTGTTGATCAAATTGAAATTGCCAGAATATGTTCCGGGTGTTTTCGTATCGATTGCCACCCTTATATTCGTCCAATTATTGATGGCCAAGCTAGTTGGAAGAGTTCCTTCCAAACTAAAGCCCTTGGGAAGTTCAAGATTACTCAGATTGAGTGGAGCTTTACCCGTGTTTTTAATGGTGAAAGTTTTAGTTACGTAGCTGCCGAAATCGGCTTCGCCAAAGTCAATAGCATTAGTACTGCCATCTACAATGTCAACTGTGCCATTGAAAACGTGAATTTCGGGAGCGTTAACTTTAGCACTAATAGCAAAGTCAAAGGGGCTTTCGTTAACATCGTTGTTGGTTAAACTGAAGTTGCCAGTGTAGGTTGCGCCAATGGTTGTATTTAGTGCTACTGTTATATTCGCCGAAGTCTTAGCAGCCACAGTAGCTGGAAGACTTCCTACCAAGCTAAAGCCGTTGGGGAGTTTGAGATTACTCAGAGTGAGTGCAGCTATACCTGTGTTCTTAATGGTAAAAGTTTTGGTCACAGTACTACCAACAACGACCTCACCAAAGTTAATCGCAGTAGTGCTGTTATCTGCAATGTCAACTGTGCCATCGAGAACTTCAATTTCGGGGGTAGGAGTCTTACTAGTGGGGGCTTCGTATGCACCAATATCTGTCAATACACTGCCGTTGCCATCGCCATCTAGGGGAACAATCTTAGTGATGCTATTGAAGGTACTAGACCCAGCATCGATCGCAGGGCTTCCAGATTTGAGCCTAAAGTCACCATTCGCTGCATCAACAAACAACGGGTCTTTATTTAAAACATTTCCTGATCCTATGCCTTTAAAAAGTCCGTTGTAAGCAAGATTATTATCAAATGAAGTATTACTAGAATTAACAATAGAAGTAGTAGCCTCTCCATCTTTTGCATACAGAATATTGTTAGAAGCCCTAACATTTTTAGCATTGTTAAGGAAAACTTCTCCAGATGAGAGTTCTTGGGAGTTCTGGTAAATTGTATTATTTACAATGTCTACAGGATTTTCTCCTTTGAAAATCTGAACACCTGCGCCACCATTGTTGTAAATTAAGTTCTTACTGATTAAGGCTTTGCCGGTGTAAGCAACAGTTCCAATAGAAGAAGTGTCAAGCATTATTCCATGACCCTCTGTTACTGTTCCTGCATTAACCCAAGGAACTAATTGTTTATTATCAAAGACAGTGTTATCTTTAATAATTACTTTGTAATCCGTTACGTTTTGATCGGAATTCCAAAGGTTAAGCATTGTAATTCCTTGGGTACCAAAAGGTGAGTACCAAGCATTTCCAGAAACCACATTGTTTTTTACTGTAATGTAGTCTGCTTCGGTTGTTGCAATCCCGCCTCCGGGAAACTTAGAAACGTTGTTATTGCTAATTGTGATGTGATGTGAACGTTGCTTTTCGTCGCCATCGATATATGTAACGTTAATACCGTTCCCAGATGTTGCTGGGTTACCCAAATTATCTTTATGCTCTAATGCATATTCTAATGTAGTTTCATCTCGTGATCCTACCAGCGTCAGCCCATTAATGACTACATAAGAAGACCCTGTAATGGAGATAGCATTCCAATTGTTTGTGTGTGCTTCTAAAACAGGTGTGTCTCCAGGATAAGCAGTAAATGTGATCGGTGCATTAGCGGTACCGTGCTTATCTGAAATATTTAGGATATTAGGGTAAATATTTGTGTAAGTACCATTCATGACGTAGACAGTATCACCTGCCTTCACCAAGTCCCCAGCTTTTTGGAGAGTGCGAAATGCAGATCCTTGGTTCAAACCATCATTTTTATCACTGCCTGTTCCAGAAACGTAGTATATGTTGCCAGCCATAAGATTAACTCCGAATGTTTATAAGAGGAATTGTTAGTAAGTTCTCAGCAATAAACTATGTTGCTAAGTAGTTATTTGAATGGATGATTTATCTGTACTTTTCAAGACAGTCGCAGTTGTGCGATGGCGTACCCGCACTTTCTGGTGGCGATCGCAGCTTGAAATCGCATTTTTTGTAGAAAAAATGTTATGAAACTGAAAATTTTTATCCTATTAACCTTTGATGGTTACAGTAGGGATATCGATACCGTCAATCGTTAGTGTTTAATTGAAAGTGATCGGACAATTTGCACGCAGACAAGGCAGCGCAAAGCCAAAGACATTTGCTGTCATCTCTGCGTTTTGAGTGGTCAAAGTTGAATTGGTTGAAACTTTAGTAGGTTTACCCCTTAACTTAAGGGAACTAATGTAACAACTTAGTCGAACTTGTTGTACCCGGTGTAACTGAGGCTTGTGGACTCATGTATTAAAACTAACCTTTACACAGGAGATATAAATCAGTGAATACGCTTAATGTAGTATTTTTTTTTACAACAAAGCCAAAATTTTTATGGAGATATCGTACTGGAGTCCCATTAATTTTCAGAGTAATATAGGAATGAAGAGCGCTTTGTGCAAGGTTTTGATGAAGATTATCTAAAAATTTTTGAAGAAGCGATGCCTTCTTTACGAAATGCCCCGCTACCCCTAACAGCACTTTTAAGTCGGGTTCTCGTGAATCTTTGTGGTTGCGATCAGAAAGGAGGCTCGAAAGAAGAAGGTTTTGGTCTAGTTCATCAATCTTTGAGATAGTTTGGTTTGATGGTGCCAACTTACTTAATCTTCATAATATGAAAACTGAAATAAACTCCACAATACCAGTTGCTTTGACTATTGCTGGTTCAGATAGCGGTGGCGGTGCAGGAATTCAAGCTGATTTACGTACCTTTGCTTTTCACTGTGTCCACGGTACTAGTGCTATAACCTGCATTACGGCACAAAACACTTTAGGAGTAAAAAGGGTTGATGCCATGCCAATAGAGGCTGTTGTGGCGCAAATTCAGGCAGTAGTTGAGGATATTGGCGTACAAGCTGCCAAAACGGGAATGTTGCTTAATCAGGAAATTATCTTTGCTGTTGCCCAGCAGGTGGAAGCTTTACAAATCAATAATTTAGTAGTTGATCCGGTAATGGTTTCACGTACAGGGGCACAATTGATTGATGATGATGCTGTGAAGACTCTATGCCATGCCCTGATTCCCAAGGCGCTTATGATCACGCCGAATCGCTACGAAGCCCAGATTTTAAGCGGTTTACAAATTAATTCTTTGGAGGATATGCAAGCTGCTGCTGAAATTATTCACAAGACTTTACGGACGAAGGCTGTTTTAGTTAAAGGCGGAGGTATGCAGGGAGATTTACGTGGTGTTGATATCTGGTTTGATGGGAACAAGTTGGAAGTTTTGACTTGCCAGCAAGTAGAGACAAAAAATACTCACGGTACTGGTTGTACACTATCGGCTGCGATCGCTGCTAATCTGGCCAAGGGACAAGACTTGTGGCAGGCAGTGCAAGAGGCAAAGAAGTATGTAACTACTGCACTCACTTACGCCTTAGATATTGGCGAAGGGCAAGGCCCTGTAGGACATTTCTTCCCATTGTTACGAAATTAACCTTATCAAGGGAAGTGGGGAAGGGTGCAGAGGACAGGAATTTTCCCCCTGCTCTTAGCTCCCAGATCCCCTGCCTCTTCCCAATTCCTAATGCTCCAATAATAAATCTTTGCTCTTTCGGCATTTTTCTATTATTCTTGGGCATAGTTTCAGGGCTGACTATCTTTGTTAGCATCTCTGTACGACCTACTTACTTTGATTTTTAATACCAGTCCCCGATGCGAACAACCATAGGTTCAGTTCACAGAAATTCGCCAACACCGACTACTCAAGCCTCCCCTCCCTCTGTACCACTTTCTGTATACAGGGAATTGTCAACAGAGTTGCAAGCAACACAGACAAAGCTACATGCACTTAGCACCAAAAATCAGCAATTAGCACAAGAAAATCAACTATTACGCCAAGAAATTACCAAAGTTGTTGAGTCTTTTTCTCATTTGCAAAAGTTTGTGGATTCCCAGACTGCGCCTGGTTATCACCAAGTTCCCCAAGCTTCTAATGACAAAAATGCCGCTAAAGTGCCACTAACACAAGCGCGTCCACCTCAGCAGGCTTCTCGTTCGCATGCACCCGTTACTCCCAAAACGTCACCCGAAAAAAGCCGCCGCCAAGACTTTTCTACACCTGTAACGGAAATGAATTTCCCGATACCACAACCTGTTTATATAGAAGAGCAACAAGTAAGTTATTATCCCACTACTGAGCCAGATGCTAAGGAACTCAATGGCTGGTGGTTAATTATCACTATATTGTTAATCATGCTTACTGCCTTTAGTGCTGGATATTTCGTTGTGCGTCCCTTGTTTGAACATCAGAAACGTTAGTTGGCACACCCACAGTCAGCAGCACCAGACTTTCGAGCTACCGAGCAATTCCTCTGCAATCATTCTCTAAATATCTGAGCATATCTGCTAAATGGTGGAATTTATTTATTTTTAGGTTATAAAAGCTACATAAAATGCTAAATTAACAGCAACTTCTTTATGTTAGAACCTCAAAGATTATCTAATTAATAAATCCTTGCCGCTTTTCATGTCCCAAACCCTCAGGCAGAGCATCTAGACTTTAAAAAAGTTGTAATTATTACATATATTTTAGGAAAAGCACTACTAGTTACAGCTTCAGACAACGGATCTGGTTAGATATATAAACGAAGCTAGTAGAAGTCAGGAGTCAAAAAGATGAAAAAAGTAGAAGCTATTATCCGCCCATTCAAGCTAGATGAGGTAAAAATTGCCTTGGTTAATGCTGGTATTGTCGGCATGACCGTTTCTGAAGTCCGGGGTTTCGGACGGCAGAAAGGACAAACTGAACGGTATCGTGGTTCTGAGTACACCGTTGAGTTTCTACAGAAACTCAAAGTGGAAATCGTTGTTGATGATAATCAAGTTGATATGGTGGTGGACAAAATTATTGCTGCTGCCCGCACTGGTGAAATCGGCGATGGTAAAATTTTCATCTCGCCTGTTGAGCAAGTGATTCGGATTCGCACCGGCGAAAAGAATACAGAAGCAGTTTAAAAAACTTATAAGTTAAGAGTTATGAGTTAAGAGTTATGATTTGCGAGTCAAGACTAAATAAGTGATGATTTAGTAAAATTCATAAATCTAAACTCCCAATTCCTAACTCTTAATTTTCTCTAGCTGTGGAAGTAAAGCTGTAAAAGCCTTGCCTCTATGGCTAATTGACCCTTTCAGTTCCCGTGTCATCTCAGCAAAGGTCAATTGCAACTCTTGTACATAAAAAATTGGATCGTAGCCGAAACCACCATCACCACGCGGTGCATGAAGAATTTCGCCGCGACAAATACCTTCAGATTCTAATACGATCGCACCATCAGGACGAGCGATCGCTACTGCACAAAC
Organism: Nostoc sp.; assembly: GCF_036919495.1. Taxonomy (GTDB): domain Bacteria; phylum Cyanobacteriota; class Cyanobacteriia; order Cyanobacteriales; family Nostocaceae; genus Nostoc. The sequence continues at coordinate 26,415 of NZ_JBALBZ010000060.1, read as the reverse complement.
AAATTGAGCTTGTCGATTTACCTCGTTGTCTAATTCTCTCAATACCCTAGCAATGCGTTCTGAGTCGGTTTTGGCGTAACGTGCAGAATATACCCCTGGTGCGCCATTTAGGGCATCTACTTGCAAGCCCGAATCATCAGCAATTGCCCAGTTTCCTGTAGCTTTAGCAATTTGTGACGCTTTAAGACAAGCATTAGCGGCAAAGGTTTCGCCTGTCTCTTCAATTTCCAATTCTTCAGGTTTGAGGGTTAATTCCCAACCAGAATTTTCCAGATAAGCTTGCATTTCCCGCAACTTACCTGGATTTCCTGTAGCTACTACGAGTAATTTGGTCATTAGTTATTGGTCATTGGTCATTGGTCATTAGTCATTGATCATTTACCAAGGACAAAGGACTTATGACTAATGACTAATAATTAATTTTACTCTGCCCAGTGTTTCGCCCAAGCAAGAGTTTGATGTACTTGCTCAATTGTCGGGGCTTCGCAGTAGAGGCGTAAAACTGGTTCAGTACCGCTAAACCGAATCATTAACCAACTTTTATCAGCGAGGCGATACTTATAGCCGTCAATTGTCTGGCAATCAATAACTGCTAACCCGGCAATTTCTGTTAAGGGTTGAGTTTGTAGTTGTTGCAAAAGACGCGATCGCACTTCCATACTTGCTAAGGGTAAATCAATGCGATCGTAAGCTGAAATAAACCCTGTTTGTTTCTGCAAGTAGCGATAATACTCACCTAAATCCAAACCAGATTCTACAATCGCCTCTAAAACGTATAATGCTGACAGCAGTGCATCGCGTTCGGGAATATGACTACCATAGCCAATCCCTCCCGACTCTTCGCCGCCCAGCAAAACTTTTGCTGCTAACATTCTGTCAGCAATGTATTTATAACCAACTGCTGTCTCAAATACCGACAGGTTATGTAGTGCTGCTACAAGAGGCATTAAGTCGGAACCACTAACAGTTTTGACTATTTCACCACTAAAGCCGCGCCGCAGGGTTAAATGGTCGATTAATATCGGAATTAAGACTTGGGAACTTAGGAAGTTGGCTTCTCCGTCTACAGCCGCAATGCGATCGCAGTCCCCATCAAATACCAACCCCACCGTTAAACCTGATTTATCTGTTTCTCGGTGAGTTGTGATGACTTCAAATAGCTTTGAAAGGTATTTAGGCAAGGGTTCCGGCGCACCACCACCAAATAGGGGATCGCGTTCTGAGTTGATTTCTTTGACTTGATTGCCTAGTAATCTCGCCAATCCGCCAGCCGCCGCGCCATGCATAACATCGGCAAATAATGTCAATTTGCCAGAGGCGATCGCTTCTCGAATTTTGGCAATATCAACTTTACCTTCTAATGCTTGAGTATAACTGGGCCAAGGATCAAATTTCTCTTGCTTCCCTGGAGTAGCCACTAGTGGTACTCCAACCGACAACTGCGCTTCGATCTCTTTTGTGACTTCTTCGGGCACCGAACCACCAAAACAACCCTTGACTTTTAACCCCAAATATTTACCAGGATTATGGCTAGCTGTAATCACCAGCGCCCCTAAAGCATTGAGTTGTTTTGCTGCCCAACTATAAGCTGGGGTTGGGGCAAAGTTTTCGCTCAATAGCACATCAAATCCGATAGAGCTAACAGTCTCTGCAACAGCACGAGCAAAATCTTCGGCCATGAATCGGCGATCGTAACCGACAATTATTGTCCGGCTACCCACCGTAGAAAAATATGTATCATATAATACTTTTGCGGCAACTGGCGCGACTAGGGCTAGGCGTTCAAAGGTGAACTCGTCACCAATAATGCCCCGCCAGCCGTCTGTACCAAACTTTATTGAGTTAGTTACAACTGGCATCTAAGTATCCTAACTGTCTACTTGAGGATTCTAGCATTTATACAGTGTACAAAGTAAAAAAAGAATCTAGTAATAATGTTCAACAGAAAAGTGAGCAAATTTGTGCATTTTAATTTTAGAAGTGCGATCGTCCCGGAATTCTACTGATGCAAACATTGTTTCAAGTTGTGTTTCAGTCTTATTTAGAACTCCATTAATGAGTCTTTGATACTTCGTGCAAAGCATAACTTGACTTCTGTGCCTTCTGCTATATTTAGTCTTTGCTTTGACCAAATAATGAATTATGTTGACTACTTGGTTATGCAAGACCAGTATTTCCGGTAAAATCAAATTCTGAGGACTGTGGATTTGGGAGAAATTTGGGGTGGCTACACTTGGCGTTAACATTGACCACATCGCCACCATCCGGCAAGCACGGCGGACAGTGGAACCTGACCCTGTGGCGGCGGCGGTGCTGGCAGAATTAGGGGGTGCTGATGGGATTACGGTGCATCTGCGGGAAGATCGGCGGCATATCCAAGATAGGGATGTGCGTATATTGCGAGAAATAGTGCGATCGCATCTTAATTTAGAAATGGCCGCTACAGATGAAATGCTAGTGATCGCTCTCGATATCAAACCAGATTATGTAACTTTAGTCCCCGAAAAGCGCGAAGAAGTCACAACAGAAGGCGGATTAGATATTACCCTCCAAATTGCTAGAATAACTGAGATAGTCGATAAATTGCAAAGCGCTAACATTCCAGTTAGTTTATTTATCGACGCAGAGCCAGCACAAATCGAAGCATCTGTCAAGGTACAGGCGAGATTTATAGAATTGCACACCGGACCATATGCTGAGGCTAAGGATGAAACAAATCGCCAGCGAGAATTAGCCATATTAGCTAAAGGGTGTGAACAAGCGATTCAAGCTGGATTGCGAGTCAACGCTGGTCATGGACTCACGTATTGGAACGTCTATCCGGTAGCTGCGCTTCCAGGTATGGAAGAACTGAACATCGGTCATACCATCATCAGTCGGGCAGCATTAGTAGGTATGGAAAGGGCAGTCCGCGAGATGAAACAAGCTATAAGAGGGAGTGGGGAGTAGGGAATAGGGAGTGGGGCATTGGGCATTGGGCATTGGCCATTGATTATTAAATATTCTCCCTCATCTCCCCCTGCCCCCCATTCCCCACTCCCACATTTTAAAAGAGGGGTTGTCTACTGCGAAATCTAGAAATTGAGAGCAAACCTTCAGCAAGAACTTCTATGAGCGCAACACAGTCTAACAACCTGCCGCTTTGGGTACAGGATAGAGATAAGGTGATAGCAGAAAGCACTGATGTAGAGTGGCGTTATCAGACACCGCCTGATTATTCCCGTTCCAAAGAGAATCTCGCTCAAGAAAGTACCTATAATCACCTTGAAGGTACACTGGAAGCGATCGTGCAAAACTTGGTGCGAACCTTCGAGATGGAAGTATCCTTCAAAGCTAACCCGCAAGAGTGGTTATCTATTGTGAATGACAAATTTCGTGTAAGTACCAATGGCGGAGTCGAGTACACAGCAGCAGATGTATCAGCCCAAGGTACTTACAATTTATTTATGGCTGATTCAGAACACTACAAGGCTTCAGAAGAAAGCTTTGAATCATCCGCAAAAGTCTTCCACACAACATTTCCCCAAGGATTTCCTTGGGAAGTTCTGGAAGTTTTCTCAGGGCCACCAAATGTCACATTCAAATGGCGGCATTGGGGGCATTTTAAAGGAGAATACAAAGGACATGCACCTACTGGAGAGACAGTAGAAATTATCGGCATGAGCATTGCAAAAGTTACCGATGACTTAAAGGTTATTTCTTTGGAACATTACTTCGACAATAATTTGTTCTTGGAAAAGCTAACATCTGGTGGCAAACAGATAAATGCCCAAAAGCAGGGAAGTGCTTGTCCGTTCAGTTCTTGGTTCAAGAAATTGCACAAGAGTTAGTTTTTAGGGGTACAGAGTGCAGCACTGTGCCCTTAAATTATTCACATAGCAATCATAAGGATGAAATGCAAACATATTATTACGTTTTGGCCAGTCAAAAATTTCTTCTTGAAGAAGAACCGACACACGAAGTTCTCAAAGAACGCACTCGTCACTACCACGAACAAGAAAAACAAATAGATTTTTGGTTGGTTCCGCAACCAGCTTTCTTGGAAACACCACAGTTTAGAGAGCTAAAGGCGAAGTGTCCTCAACCAGCAGTAGCAATTATCTCTACTAATCCCCAATTTATTACTTGGTTAAAACTGCGTTTAGAATACGTCAGTACTGGTGAATTCCAGGCTCCTTCTGAGACAATTCCAGATGCATTGGCATCGTTAGCTGCCGTCTCTTAGGCATGGGGCATGGGGCATTGGGCATCAGTTATTTATTATTCTCCTCTACTCCCATGCTCCCCATGCTCCCCGTGCCCCTCTGCCTCTTTCCCACTCCCTAATTTTATTTTTGAGTAAAAAAATATATTTTTTGACACTCATTTTATCCCCATACTGAAGTAACTAGGTTTTCAGCTTTTTTCTTATAAAATCTTCTAAGACACCTTGATTTACATAATCTAACTTTTGTGCATAGATTTCAGATTTTACCAAGTGTTTTAGGATTAGCGATGTCTACGATGAGCTTCGCTTACGCAGGGTTGATTGATGGCATGAGTCCTGTTTTTGCCCAACAAACCACTCCCCTTTGTCAACCACCAACTGCGGGTGAGTATCTTTTATTAGTAGTCAGCCCGACAGCAGATAATCAAAAGCAGTTGCGTAGTGCTTTACCGCCGGAACTGAAAACGATTACCTGTAAATATCTCAACGAAACTGTAACGCGGATAGGGGGCTTTAATAAAATTGATGATGCCAATCGATGGGCAAGGTATGTCAGCAATATTGTTGGCTTGTCTGCCATCATCACCACTCGACCAACAACGCCAGATGTGCAGCCACAGCAACAGGCACAGCTACAGCAACCTCAGCAAACAGTTAACTATAATCCTCAAGCATTAGGAGAAGGTTATGCAGTGCTGGTAGATTATTACAACCGTCCAGAACTAGTAAATAGTGTGCAACAAGTAGTGGGAGGGAACGTAGGTTTTGTTTCTTATGGACAACGCCCTTACTTGTTGGCAGTTTATACGACTAACCAAACTGAAGCATACAATACCTTGCAGAAGCTGAACAATGGCGGTTTTGTTGCCAGCATAGTAGATAGTCGTAAGGTAATTCTGCTGCGCTCAACTGTACGGTTGTAGTCATTAGTCATTAGTCATTAGTCATTAGTCATTAGTCATTGGTTAATAAACTGTAGACTGTAGACTATTGACTAATAAGCAGACCTAGCTAACCAATAGATGGTTATGCCCAAAGCCGACCCAGCTATTACCTGAACTGGTGTATGTCCGAGTAATTCCTTCAGACGGTCTTGGCTAAAGTCTGGTTTTTCATGAAATAATTCATCAATCATTTGATTCAGGATACGAGCTTGCTTACCAGCCGCTTGGCGAACTCCGGCTGCATCATACATGACGATGATGGCAAAAATCATCGCAACGGCAAAATCAGGAGATGCCCAACCAAGTGTCTGCCCTACACCGGCGGCAAGAGCTGTAACTAAAGCTGAATGGGCACTGGGCATACCTCCGGTTGTCACCAAAACACGCACATTCAGTTTGCGATTTTTGACGATCTCGACTACGAGCTTTAGGGCTTGAGCAATTAAACAAGCTATCAAAGCAACCAGCAGCACCCGGTTGTCTAAAATGTTGCCTATGTCCTGCATGGTATTTTGGTTAGGTTAGTAAATATTAGCAGCAGTTGTTGGTTGAGGAAACATCTAGATTTAACCCAAAATCCAAAATTAACCTAGTACATTACGGTGGAAACAGACCAACTATTCAAATCCACCCAAAAGCCTACTTAATAAGCTTTTTGGATTTTGAATGAGTGAATTTCGCTGGACGGTGTAGTATAGCATGGCATAAATAAGCCACCCATTCCAAATCAATGAAACGCTTACGAATTACGAATTACGCAAAGCGTTACTAGTTATTACGGCTAATGATAAAATGAGCGATCGCTTGGAGTGATTTGGCTCTCTCTCCAAATGGTTCTAATTCCGCACAAGCTGCTTTAACTAACTCTTGGGCTTTTGAGCGAGATTCTTCAAGTCCCCAAAGGCTAGGATAGGTCACTTTCTGCGCTTTTTGGTCTTTACCCGCAGTTTTGCCTAATTGCTCTTGAGTAGAAGTGATATCCAAAATATCATCTATGATTTGGAATGCTAGCCCAATATTTTGAGCATAACGGGTCAGTCGCTGCACATCCTCAGGTGATGCCCCAGCTATGATCCCGCCACAAACTACGCACGCTTCCAAAAGAGCGGCTGTTTTGTGTTGATGGATGAAATTTAGCGTTTCTAGGGAAATATCTGATTTACCTTCTGACTCTAAATCGACAACTTGACCGCCGACCAAACCAGCTGCCCCCAGCGCCCGACCAAGACGGGCAATAACCTGCAAGACTAGCTCTCTGTTAACGTTTTGGGGGGTTTCAATGGCAACAAACTCAAAAGCGAGAGCCAACAAGCCATCGCCAGCCAAAATCGCTACATCTTCGCCATAGACTTTATGATTCGTCAGCTTCCCACGACGGTAATCGTCATTATCCATCGCCGGTAGGTCGTCATGAATCAATGACATTGTATGGATCATCTCAACAGCACAAGCCGTTGGCATGGCCATTTCGATGGTTCCACCGATCATTTCACAGGTAGCAAGGCAAAGAATGGGACGTACACGTTTGCCTCCAGCTAATAACGAGTAGCGCATCGCCTCATAAATCTTTTCTGGATAAATGATGGGGATAGCCTGATCTAAAGCAGTATCACAAAGCTTTTGTCGTTCTTTCAGATAAGCTGCTAAGTTAAACGTGGCTTCCTCTGGTGGTGTCTTTTGAACGTTATCAGTTGCTACCATTCTTAAATTCCTGACATTTTGGGATTTTTGTCTTATACGTCACAATTTTAAGGTGCTGTGGCGCTGAAAAAATGAAGAATTAGGAGACGCGATTAATTGCGTCTGTACAGGAGTTAGGATTAATAACTCTTAGCTTTTAACTCATCACTCCTCACTCTTTTTCTTTTCTTACCGCCCTGGAATAGCTGGCAAATGTATTTTGCAACAATATGGCGACAGTCATAGGGCCAACACCACCAGGAACGGGGGTGATAAATTCTGCTACAGCAGCTGTTGATTCAAAGTGGACATCGCCAATTAAGCGACTTTTGCCACTAGGATCGGTGACGCGATTCATTCCCACATCTACCACAACAGCGCCCGATTTTACCATATCAGCAGTGATTAGTCCGGAACGACCTACTGCTGCAATTAGAATATCAGCATTTTGGGTGATGCTTTTGAGGTCATGCGATCGCGAGTGAGCGATCGTGACTGTGGCATCAGCTTCTAGTAGCATCAGTGCCATTGGCTTCCCCACCAAAATACTGCGTCCCACTACTACTGCTTGTTTTCCCTGTAAAGGAATCTCATATTCTTCTAAAAGCCGCATCACACCAGCCGGGGTGCAGCTACGTAAACCGATTTCTCCCCGGACTAGTCGCCCCAAGTTAACTGGGTGCAGTCCATCAGCATCTTTATCGGGATCAATTTGATGTAGCAGAGCTACAGCATCCAAATGGTTAGGTAAGGGCAACTGCACGAGAATGCCATCCACCCGTTCATCGTGGTTTAGTTCAGCTATGACCTCTTCTAATTCCTCAAAGGTAGTTTGGGCAGGAAAATGCTTACCAAAAGAGGCGATCCCAACTTTAGCGCAAGCTTTTTCTTTATTACGAACATAAGCAGCTGAGGCTGGATTATCGCCAACCATCAGCACTGCTAAACCAGGCGATCGCCCAATTTTTGGTTGTAATTGTGTAATGGCAACAGAAAGTTCTTGCTGAATTTTTGCAGCTAAAGTTTTACCATCAAGGAGTTTGGCAGTTTTTGTATCCATGAGAATTCCCAGCTATAATTCGCCTTTTGTCAAAACACTTGCAACAAGTCTTTCTTTTGCCCTGCCCCCTGCCGCTTAATTGGTGTCGTAGCGTTTTTCTCACAGTAAATCCATAATCTTTATTTTCTCAGATCAATGGCGTGATCTGAAGAATAAAGAGTTAAGGATGAAATTCAGAACATTTTTGGCTCAGTTGAGAGTGTGTTTCTGAAAGTGCAGAGAATAGTATAGATGGGAACAGACCTGATGAAACTGGCGACAAAGGAAGCAGTGAAGCAAAAATTTGCTCAATCGGTGGCTTTCATGCAACGAACGAGAATGTCTTTTCCGTTCTTGTACGGGCACAGTATTGTTCCCTACCGCCTGGGGTTGATTTTTTTATTGGTAGTGGGACTTTGTAGTTGTGGTAGTTTAACCTCGTCTGGCTTGAATGGGACTAATTTTACAATTAGTACCAATGTCACCCCAATTCGAGAAATTAAACCAGAAAAAGACAATAAAGCTACAGTTTACATCCAAGGTAAGGTGGAAAAGAAAGCTCCTTTGATGAAGCAGTGGGCTTATCAAATTAATGACTCGACTGGCAAAATTTGGGTTGTCACCAATCAAAAAAATCTAAGCGAGGGGGCACAAGTGGTGATTAAGGGTAAAATTCGCTACCGAAGTATCCCTTTAGCTGGCAAAGAATTGGGGGAAGTTTATCTAGAAGAAAAGTAATTAGCACTTAAAAATAACACATGAATAATCAACCGATACATGTAGCGATCGCAATTCTCTACCAAAAAAACAAGTTTCTCATGCAACTGCGAGATAACATCCCCGGTATTCTCTACCCTGGTTACTGGGCGCTATTTGGTGGTCATATAGAACCTGGGGAAACACCAGAGGTAGCAGTGAAGCGCGAAATTATAGAAGAAATCGGTTATGTATTACCACCCTTTGGTGAATTTGGTTGTTATCCTGACGAAAGAGTTGTTCGTCATGTCTTTCATGCACCACTCTCGGTGGAATTAAATCAACTAGTTTTGAATGAAGGCTGGGATATGGGATTATTGACCCTAGAAAATATTTACCAAGGTAACTGTTATTCACAAAACGCTGGTGAGGTGCGACCTTTAGGGAATGTGCATCAAAAAATTATGTTGGATTTTATTCAGACATATCAACAAATCTAATGCCGCAAGACGGAAGTCAGCCCCTTGGGGAAGTCAAAAGTCAAAAATCAAAAGTATTATGGGATGGGGTTTTTAGGGATTTTAAATGGTTGCTCTATTTACGCCGTGGCGTACTAGTTTATCCTTGCTTGCGTATATTGCAATTGCAGCATGATCTTCTAGATAATAATATGCTTTTTCAATAATCAAAATCAAAGCCAAAATAGAGTTAGAACTCTTGTGGAGTCATCACTAATGCAATCAGCAAATAAATTACCGCGATGGTTAACTATAGGATTGGCATTTCCGATTATTATTCTTAACGGCTGGCTATTGCTCCAGGTTATACAATATTTTCAACCTTTAGTCAGCGTTATCGCCGCCGCCATCCTGCTAGCTTTTGTTTTGAACTATCCAATCCAGTTTCTTCAAGAACAAGGGGTAAAACGCAATGTAGCGATCGCAGGAGTGCTGCTTTTGACTCTAGTGGTTTTAGTGGCTTTAGGCATCACCTTAGTTCCCCTGATTATCCAACAGCTCGTTGAGCTAGCTAATATATTGCCCAGTTGGATTGATTCTGGTACTCAACAGTTGCAAACTTTTCAAGATTGGGCGTTAAGTCAACAACAACTTCCGATTAATTTAAGTGGTTTATTTACCCAAATTCTTGAGCGATTATCTAACCAGCTTCAGTCCTTCACTGGTAGAATTCTTGGTTTTGCTGTCGATACCATTGGTATTGTGCTAAACGTGCTGCTGGCGATAGTGCTGACTATCTACCTAATATTGAACGGTGAACGTCTTTGGGACGGGATTTTTCAATGGTTTCCCTCTAATATTGGGTTAAGAGTGCGGGAATTACTGCGAGAGGATTTCCACAATTACTTCATTGGTCAAGCAACATTAGGAGCAGTGTTAGGAGTAACAATTACACTAGCGTTTTTGGCGCTGCAAGTTCCCTTAGCTCTACTTTTTGGTATCGGTATTGGTTTATTTTCTCTCTTTCCCTTTGGTACTGGAGTAGGTATCGCTATAGTAAGTTTGTTGGTAGCTTTGCAAAACTTTTGGTTAGGAGTTGAAGTCTTAGGTGTAGCTGTTGCGATCGACCAAGTTAATTCTAATTTTATAGCACCGAGAATTCTTGGCAATTTGACTGGACTAAATCCTGTGTGGGTAGTAATTTCTTTACTGTTAGGAGCAAAGTTGGGAGGAGTTCTAGGTTTGTTAATTGCGATTCCTATTGCCAGTTTTATTAAGGATATAACAGATAGCTGGCGGGCTGGAGAGTTTAATAAGATAGGTGATATCGTATCAGAACCTATAAAGATTCCAAGTGAAACAGCAGGAACTTATAGTTAAAAATAAATATGTAAGTTAAGGGTATTTGACAATATTGACTATTTATCAAAATGTCTATCCTTTGCTTATTGCTTGTTTTTTGCTCTAAATTTTTACGATAAACTCTCTTGAATTTGCTAAGAATTAATTTGAGCGGGAATTTTAATAATAAACTCAGTTCCTTTGCCAATAGCAGATATACATTGTAGTTGACCCCTGTGTTTTTCCACAACAATTTGATAACTTATAGATAGACCTAACCCAGTTCCTTTGCCAACAGGTTTAGTGGTGAAAAATGGGTCAAACAATCGGTTTTGGGAACTCTCTGGAATTCCCGGGCCATTATCGGAAATGCGAATAATTACTTGTTTATCATCAGTGATTTCAGTCCGAATGCAAATTTTTGCTTTATCCCTTACCGATGACGGATGAGTAATAACTAATGACTCTTCTATAGCGTCAATAGCATTCACCAATATATTCATAAATACCTGATTGAGTAATCCAGCGTAACACTCAACTTTGGGAAGTTTAGCATATTCCTTAATTATGTTTATGCTTTCATCTAATTGGTCGAGGCGACCTTGTAAAATTACTAGGGTACTATCAATCCCTTCATGAATATCAACTAATTTTTTATCAGATTCATCAAGACGAGAAAAATTTCTTAAAGAAAGAATGATTTCCTTGATTCGCTTAGTCCCAACCTTCATAGAGGTGAGAAGACGGGGGAGATCAGTACTTAAAAAGTCTAGTTCAATTTGTGCGATCGCAGTTTGAATTTCCGCTTCTGGTTCAGGATAATATTGTTGGTACAATCTAATCAGATCGAGTAAATTTTGGCTGTATTCAATGGCATGGACGATGTTCCCAGAAATAAAATTGACGGGATTATTGATTTCGTGGGCAATACCAGCAACGAGTTGTCCTAAAGCAGCCATTTTTTCATTCTGGATTAATTGTGTATAGTTCTGTTGAAGGTCGCGAAAGCCTGCTTTAGCGACTTTAGATTGTTCCTCTACCTGCTTTAGTTCAATAAGTGTTAAAGCATGAATTTGAGAGTAGGCTAAAAGTAATTGATGAAAATCGATGAGCTTATATTTTCCAGACGTAGTTTTAACTAAAATTGGCTCATAAGCTATTTCAGGTGGTTGTTGCAAAGTTGCCTGAGTAGCATTGACAATAAGCGTATCTTCAGAAAGTGTTAATATCTCTTGCTGGAAAAACTTGTAAAGAATTTTAATCGGTCTTATAGAAAATAATGCCAAGCTATAGGTTTTGCTCATATATTCAAAAAATTTCCGCCGTGAAATCATCCCTACATACTGTTGATTATTATTTAGGATAATTCCCGGTAATAAAGGCTCTTGTTTAAAGAGCATAGCTAAATCATTACCAGGACGCTCCACTTCGATGTGAACCTGCCAAAAGGGTAATTCTTGCAAAGTTGACTGTAATCGCAAGCTCGACTCATTAGCATTTGTTACGTCACGCATAGCCAGCATATTCTCAAGTCTTGACTGCTGAGGTAATATTTCTGGTAACATCCTGAATATCCGTCTCTATAATTTTAAAGTTCTGAATCCTGACAAACTTATCTTTCCCAGATTGCTACCCAAAATTCACAAGGTAGATGTAGGAATATAGAGTATTTTAAGAAATCTAATATTTTTCTGGCTGCGTAGACATTTAGCGGATTGTCATTAAATATTGCTTTTTCACGATTATACTTTCAGTATATAAATATAATTAAAAAATTCATAGCATCACTAAATAAAGAATGAAGTTAGTAAACTTTAATCGCAGATAAAGAGAATAGCTAATAACAATTTTATAAAAAGCTGCACAAAATTATGATTTATGAGTAAAACAACTTGTTCTGAGCAAATTTTTTATATAGCCTCACAGGCAGAAATGTTGAATGCTGATACAAAACTTTACATAGATAGTTACACTAACTCTAAAAAGCCTAATGATGAAACTACACCTTGGGCTAAGTTCCGTGAGCAAATTGTTCTTTGGGAAGAAGAAGGATTAAAAGAATTAGCAGCTAAATTCCCCAATCAAGCTGTAGAAAAGACTTCTATGGGTGATGCTAGCATTATCATCTTGGGTTGGCACTATCACTAAAAGGGTTTCCATGTAGAATTTTTGACTGATGATGACAAGCTAAAATCTCAAGAACCACCTCCGCCACAGCCACCTACGCGTCGTAGCAGTTGAACAAAAAGGTAAAATATCCTTGAGCGATCGCCCTTTGCCTATAACATCACGTTATCATCGGATATTGTGGAATTTCCGCGCGTAACTCGATAGCATCTATGACCGCCTCTCACTCTGAAACTCCATCTACCAAGCCTGATGCAAGTACTTTTATTTCTGACCATCAACAGGTGGATCGCAGTAAGCTAAGTCAAATGTACTTGCACTATGTCGAGACGAAGGATAAATATCCTCACGCGGTATTGCTGTATCGGGTAGGAGATTTCTTTGAATGCTATTTCCAAGATGCTGTAAAACTAGCGCAAGAATTGGAATTAGTTCTCACTAGCAAACAAGCTGGAGAACAGGGACGAGTGGCGATGTCTGGTGTTCCGCACCACGCTTGGGAACGCTACGCAACGCTGTTGGTAGAAAAAGGCTATGCAGTCGTAATTTGCGACCAAGTAGAAGATGCTTCTGAAGCTGCTGGTAGATTGGTGCGGCGCGAGGTAACGCGCATCCTCACCCCAGGCACTTTGCTGGAAGAAGGAATGCTCAAATCAAGTCGCAATAATTACCTCGCAGCAGTAGTAATTGCCGCAAATCATTGGGGTTTAGCTTATGCAGACATCTCCACAGGGGAATTTCTTACAACTCAAGGCAGTGATTTAGAACATCTGACACAGGAATTAATGCGTTTGCAACCTTCAGAGGTGTTAGTTCCAACAAATGCGCCTGATTTAGGTAGTTTGCTGCGTCCGGGAGAAACTTCGCCACATCTCCCCCAGTGTTTGCCACCATCATTTTGCTATAGTTTGCGATCGCAAGTTCCCTTTTCCCAAGGCGAAGCTAGACCTCGATTATTGCAGAAATTTAAGGTGCGATCGCTCGAAGGACTCGGTTGCGATCATCTTCCCCTCGCCGTTCGTGCGGCTGGCGGTCTTCTGGAATACTTGGAAGATACTCAAAAAGAAAATCCAGTTACCCTTCAAAGACTCCGCACCTATACTGTCACCGATTATCTGATTGTTGACAATCAAACCCGCCGTAACCTGGAAATTACTCAAACCGTCCGAGATGGCACTTTTCACGGTTCTCTACTCTGGGCATTAGATAGAACTAGTACAGCGATGGGCGGGCGGGCTTTGCGGCGGTGGTTGTTGCAACCGCTAATCGATATTAAAGGCATTCGGGCACGTCTTGATACCATCCAAGAATTGATGGAAAATACACCACTGCGTCAAGATTTGCGGCAGTTGTTACGCCAAATTTATGACCTGGAACGACTCACAGGAAGGGCAGGTTCTGGTACAGCTAATGCTAGAGATTTAGTAGCTTTGGCAGATTCCCTCTCACGCTTACCAGAATTATCCACCTTGGTAACTGAGGCGCGTTCTCCTTTCCTCAAAGCTTTGCAGAAAGTCCCAACTATTTTGGAAGAATTAGCACAAAAGTTACACGCGCATCTTGTAGAGTCACCACCTATACTAATCAAAGAAGGCGGATTGATTCGCCCTAGTGTAAATCCCTTGTTAGATGAGAGAAAGGCAACTGTAGAAGCCGATCAGCAATGGATTGCCAATTTAGAAGTTGATGAGAGAGCTAAAACGGGTATTTCCACTCTGAAGGTAGGATTTAACAAAACTTTTGGTTATTATATCAGTATTTCCCGCACGAAAGCTGACCAAGTACCCGCTAATTATATCCGCAAGCAAACTCTGACCAATGAGGAACGTTACATCACCCCAGATTTGAAGGAACGGGAAGCCCGGATTCTCACAGCGCGGGATGATTTAAATCAGTTGGAATATGAGATTTTTACGGTATTGCGGGAAGAGGTAGCACAAGAGGCGGAAGTAATTCGCAATTTGTCTCGTGCAGTGGCAGCGGCAGATGTGTTGTGTGGTTTGGCTGAATTAGCGGTGCATCAAGGCTACTGTCGTCCAGAAATGTTGTCAGAAAGGGAGATAAACATTATTGATGGGCGTCATCCGGTGGTGGAACAGTCTTTACCTGCGGGTTTCTTTGTGCCGAATTCGACTCAATTGGGTCAAGAGTCATTAGTCATTAGTCACTTGTCATTAGCAGATGACCAAGGGCAAATGACCAAGGACACAGACGCGCCAGAGGCTTCCCGCAGGGTAGAACAAATGACAAATGACAATCCCGATTTGATTATCCTCACTGGGCCAAACGCCAGTGGCAAAAGTTGTTATTTGCGTCAGGTGGGATTGATTCAGTTAATGGCGCAGATTGGTAGTTTTGTACCAGCTACGTTTGCTAGATTGGGAATATGCGATCGCATTTTCACCCGTGTAGGTGCAGTAGATGATTTAGCTACCGGTCAATCTACGTTCATGGTAGAGATGAATGAAACGGCGAATATTCTTAATCATGCTACATCTAGGTCGCTAGTATTGTTAGATGAAATTGGTCGAGGAACAGCAACATTTGATGGTCTTTCCATAGCTTGGGCGGTGGCGGAATATATAGCAGTGGATATTCGGGCGCGAACGATTTTTGCTACTCACTACCATGAATTGAATGAACTGGCAAGCATTTTGCCGAATGTGGCTAACTATCAGGTAACAGTGAAAGAATTACCCGACCAAATTATCTTTTTGCATCAAGTGCAACCCGGAGGCGCTGATAAGTCTTATGGTATTGAGGCGGGAAGATTGGCAGGTTTACCAGCTGTAGTTATTCAACGAGCAAAACAAGTGATGGGTCAAATTGAGAAACACAGTAAGATTGCGATGGGGCTGCAAAATCTGGATTGATATCTTACCGAATCGCATTCGCGCAGTATCTCGTTAGAGAAAGACGCAAAGAGGAGGGCACTTCCGTGGGCGGGTTTCCCAATTTGAGGAAAGTGCCCATCGCAAAGGAAGAAGGAAAGAAGAGAAATTGAAATTTGATTCACCGATCAAAATTTTTGGGACAGACCACTAGCTTAAAAGAGCAGGAAATTTGCCCAGTAGTTGAAATCTGGTTAACCTTTATGCTTAAAATTGCACAAGAGGTTTATTTAGCATCTACTAAAAGCTAAAGTCAACCCTTTGCAGGACTCCCATAAGCAATGCTGACTGAAATTTTGCCTTTCCACTTTGAGTTAGACACGATCGCGATCGCCGGAGCGAGTTTGTGGTCATTGGCGCTATATCTAGGTTTTTCTCAAGTTAATGAATGGGTAATCGAGCAACTCAATCGCTGGTTTAACTTTGCCGAGCGATCGCTTTATACTAGCCAGTCAGAATTTGAAAAGACTCGTAAAGCCAGAGAATCCCAAAATGCTTTCTACGCTTCATTATTTAGCATTGTGCCTTTTTTGGTAGTTGGTGCTTTATGTAACTGGGTTCTGGAAATTAGTTTAGGCCAGAGTTGGGGAATTAGTACAGGTATATTAGCTTGTATGGGCACTGGTATTTATGAACTTGGGCGCAGGGATGGAGAATCTTCCGATTAAGTAGAGAAAAAAGTGAAGGATTGACATTCCATTGAGAATTTTTTCCCACTTCCTTTACTTCCAAATTTCCTCACCAACAATCTGTGCTATCTTCTGGGCTGCACCGCTTTCACCACGAATATTACGGAGTTTAGCGCGGATATCATCCAATTTTTTTGGATGCGCCAAAAAGTCTAAAACCATTTCCCCAATTTCTTGAGGTTGAAGTTCACCCATAAGTTCTGGCACTATCTCTTCCTGTGCCCAGATATTTGGCCATGCTAATAAACCTTTGCGTCTCACAAATCTCAGGAATAACCAATTAATCACCTTGGTAAAGGGCGTACCTACCCCTGGCAGATTTGTCAACAACCCAGGTAAACCATCCCAAGCACGCATGGCATCAAGTTGCTGTGTTGGCAGTAAAACAATCATTGGCATTCCTAAAGCACCAAGTTCGGCAGTGTTTGCCCCCACCGTAGTTAAGCAGATGCAGCACTGGGTTAATAAGTGATATGCAGGGTTTTCTTGCCACAGTTCCACAGTTAAGCCTGTTGTTGTTTTGAGCAATGCCTTGCCTCTAGCATCCTCTGGGGCAATTAAGTCAGCACCGCCAAAGCCAAAGATTTCAGCAATAGAGTTCTTTTGGGGATCGGCAAAATTAGCTAAAGTTTGTAAATCCAAAGTTGGGGCCAGAAGAATCACAAATTTAGTTTGAGGTCTTTTTGCATGAACGTATTCGGCAATGCTTAAACTTAATGGCACTCCTTGGGCTAATTTTGCCGCTTTTGAACCAGGCAGTAAACCTATTAATTCAGTCTCTTGTCCTACCTTGTGGGAAGCTGTTGACGCGTCTGTGTCATTAATCATTTGTGCTTCGTTGTTTGCTAAGGACATAGGCGCTTCGCCTTCTTGCAGGGTATGACCAATGACTAATGACGAATGACTACTAGCTTCTACCATCAAATCACCGACAACGGTGAATTTGTGAGCATATTTCTGGGGGACACCAGCAGCAACTTCAGGTTTCATCACCCCAAAGCGATCAATCCACTTATGCCAACGGGCTGACCATTCAGCGTAAACTACTGTGCGATATCCTAGCTTTTTGCCTATGACTACGGGGAAAATTTGATCGCCACCGAGAAAAACAACTACACCGTGACTTCTCCAATCCCAATTGTCAAAGGTTTTACCCCAAAGCAAAAATTGCCAAAAATGCTCTGCTCCCTGTACTCTATCTATTTCTGGGTAAGAAAGAGCGATCGCAGCTTCTTTTCCACTAGCATTTGAGCAAGGCGATAGAATTACACTGATTCTCACTTGATTTCGGTCATCGCCAAATTTTTGCCGTAATACCTTTACTACTGGGCGCACCCAGGTTGTAACCTCTCCAGGCCCATTTGAAAGGATAAGAATATCTACTTGAGTCATTAGTTAATATTTAAGAGTTAGGGGTCATTAGTCAAGAGGGAAATATTACAAAATGCTTTAAGAATTGTACAAGACCAATTATCTCAATGTACTCAAGAAACCCAAAATTTAAATCAATCAATAGCGGAAGAAAGAGCAAGACTTCAAGAATATGGTAATGGTCTTGGAGGGATGTTATTTGGGACAAAGTATAGGGCATTAAGACATCATTAAGCTACAGTATTGCGAGCAAAACTCGCACAAAATGTTGCTGAGAATAAAGCGAATATTTTAGAGAGGAAACAAAATCTCCAATCTGATATAAAAATTTTAAAAGAACAGATAAAGCAAACTAAATCTTTATTAAAGGAGCAACAAAAATCACGAAATAAAAGTTAAAGTGCAATTAGAAATCAAGCTAAAAGTACTGTAGGACAACTATCTCAACTTACGAAAATGTACCAAGATGGTTTGTTATCTGAAGTTGAGTTTTCTATCGCTAAAAGAAAATTATTAATGGAAGATGATTTTCAGTAAGATAACTTATATTTTTTGAAATTTCTATCTACAAAATTATACAGACACCTTTAGAACAAGTCGCCCAAGTTATTGAAGTACTCAACGACACCCGTATCCGCATTGTTAATTGAGTACTTCTAGTAATTGGGCGATCGCATCTCGCCAAACATACCAATTTTACAACCCGCACAAGCGGGTTTTGTTTTGTAAATCCAACAATAAACTTAATAGCTATTTAACTATTAAAGATAAGTATTACGAAAAATTTACAAATAAGTGAGCGCATACTTTTAAACACAGTCAACAATTACAAAGAAATATTTCGTTTTTTATATCGATTTGTGTCAGATACACGATAAAATGCCCACTGGGCAAGCGTTTTCTGATAAAAAACACATATTGCCTAAAGATCACAAAGTTACCTGTGGCTGATGATGCCGCTAGGAACTTCCTTCAGAGAACACGCATCAAAGGAGCCGAAGAAGCATGTTCACACACGTCAAGTCCACCATTAGACACATTGCGCCAGATAACTTACGCGGACGTAATTTAATCAAGGTGGTCTATGTCGTGCTTGAGTCCCAGTACCAGAGTGCTTTGTCGCAAGCGGTTCGCACGATTAACGCGAACAATCCCAACTTGGCGATTGAAATCAGTGGGTACTTGATTGAGGAACTCCGCGACCCTGAGAACTATGAGGAGTTCAAACGAGAAATTGAGAGTGCGAATATCTTCATCGCTTCCCTCATTTTCATCGAAGACTTAGCACAGAAAGTAGTAGCAGCAGTAGAACCACACCGCGATCATCTGGACGTTTCTGTTGTCTTTCCCTCGATGCCAGAGGTAATGCGCCTGAGTAAAATGGGTAGCTTTTCCTTGGCACAGTTGGGTCAGTCAAAAAGTGCGATCGCTCAATTCATGCGGAAACGCAAAGAAAAATCCGGTGCGGGATTCCAAGATGGAATGCTGAAGCTTTTGCGAACCCTGCCGCAAGTGCTGAAGTTCTTACCAATGGACAAGGCACAGGATGCCCGAAATTTCATGCTCAGTTTTCAGTATTGGCTAGGTGGTTCTCCAGAAAATCTGGAAAACTTCTTGCTGATGCTAGCTGATAAATATGTATTTAAAGGTTTAGACAAACAAAATTTTGCACCTTCTACATACGAACAGCCGGTGGTTTATCCCGATCTAGGGATTTGGCATCCTTTGGCTCCTAGTATGTTTGAAGATGTCAGAGAGTACCTCAATTGGTACACAGCTCGTAAGGATATTTCTAGCGATCTCAAAGATCCTTTAGCTCCCTGTGTCGGATTAGTATTGCAACGCACTCACCTAGTTACAGGGGATGATGCCCATTATGTAGCAATGGTGCAAGAGTTGGAAGCACTAGGCGCACGGGTACTACCTGTATTTGCTGGTGGTTTGGATTTCTCCAAGCCTGTTGAGGCATACTTCTATGAACCAAATACCAACACACAGTTGGTAGATGCAGTGATATCGCTGACTGGTTTTGCTTTAGTCGGTGGCCCAGCCAGACAAGACCATCCCAAAGCAATTGAGGCACTCAAACGCTTAAACCGTCCTTACATGGTGGCGTTACCCTTAGTATTCCAAACCACAGAAGAGTGGATGGATAGCGATTTAGGGTTACATCCAATTCAAGTAGCTTTGCAAATTGCGATTCCTGAATTGGATGGCGCAATTGAGCCGATAATTTTATCAGGTAGAGATGGGACTACAGGCAAAGCGATCGCACTGCGCGATCGGGTTGAAGCTGTAGCCGAACGCGCTTTAAAATGGGCTAACCTCCGCCGCAAACCGAAGCTGGAGAAAAAAGTTGCCATCACCGTTTTCAGCTTCCCGCCAGATAAAGGCAATGTGGGAACCGCCGCTTATTTAGATGTATTCGGCTCCATCTACGAGGTGATGAGAGCAATGAAGAATAACGGCTACGACTTACCAGAATTGCCAGAATCCGCCGAAGCGCTGATGCAAGAAGTCATCCATGACGCTCAAGCGCAGTACAACAGCCCAGAACTGAACATTGCTTACAAAATGTCGGTTCCTGAGTATGAGGCACTTACCCCTTACTCTCAACGTTTAGAGGAAAACTGGGGCCCACCTCCCGGACATCTCAACAGCGACGGGCAAAACCTGCTGATTTATGGTAAGCAATTCGGTAATGTCTTCATCGGTGTGCAACCCACATTTGGTTACGAAGGCGACCCGATGCGGCTGTTATTCTCCCGTTCAGCCAGTCCTCACCACGGTTTTGCTGCCTACTACACTTACCTAGAGCAAGTTTGGAAAGCTGATGCTGTACTGCACTTTGGTACACACGGTTCCTTGGAATTCATGCCAGGTAAACAGATGGGGATGTCTGGTGATTGTTATCCAGATAACTTGATTGGCTCAATTCCCAACCTGTATTACTACGCAGCCAATAATCCTAGTGAGGCGACAATTGCCAAACGCCGGAGTTATGCCGAAACAATTTCTTACTTGACACCGCCGGCAGAAAATGCTGGTTTGTATAAAGGTTTGAAGGAACTCAGCGAGTTAATTGCTTCTTACCAAACCTTGAAAGATAGTGGACGCGGTGTTTCCATTGTTAACAGCATCATGGATAAATGCCGGATCGTGAATCTGGATAAGGATATTAACCTGCCAGAAACCGATGCCAGAGACATGAGTGCTGATGAGCGGGATAATATTGTTGGCAACGTCTACCGCAAGTTGATGGAAATCGAGTCTCGGTTGTTGCCTTGTGGATTGCACGTCATTGGTAAACCACCAAGTGCAGAAGAAGCGATCGCAACTCTCGTCAACATTGCTAGTCTAGATCGTCAGGAAGAAGGACTTCAAGGCTTACCGGGAATTATCGCTAACAGCATTGGGCGTAATATTGACGATATTTACCAAAATAATGACCGGGGCATTTTACAAGATGTCCAGTTATTGCAAGATATCACCTTAGCAACCCGTGCAGCAGTTACCGCCCTTGTCCAAGAGCAAACCGACGCAGAAGGGCGAGTTTCTCTAGTTTCCCGGTTGAATTTCTTTAACATGGGTAAAAAAGAACCTTGGGTAGAATCATTGCATAAAGCAGGTTATCCCAAAGTCGATACCGCAGCCCTAAAACCCCTGTTTGAGTATTTGGAATTCTGCCTGCAACAAGTTTGTGCCGACAACGAACTAGGAGCATTGCTCAGAGGCTTGGAAGGTGAGTATATCCTACCTGGCCCTGGTGGCGATCCCATCCGCAACCCGGATGTATTGCCCACGGGTAAGAATATCCATGCACTCGATCCGCAATCCATCCCCACAACAGCAGCAGTACAATCAGCCAAAATCGTCGTAGACAGGCTTTTAATCCGTAACAAGGCTGAAAATGATGGAAAATGGCCAGAAACCATCGCCTGTGTCCTTTGGGGAACCGATAACATCAAAACTTACGGTGAATCCCTAGCCCAAATTATGTGGATGGTGGGCGTGCGTCCAGTTCCCGATGCCTTGGGACGGGTAAACAAGTTGGAATTGATATCTCTAGAAGAGTTGGGACGACCCAGAATAGATGTGGTAATCAACTGTTCTGGTGTATTCCGCGACTTGTTCATCAACCAAATGAACTTGCTAGACCAAGGCGTGAAAATGGCAGCTGAGGCGGATGAACCCTTAGAAATGAACTTTGTTCGCAAACACGCTTTGCAGCAAGCCCAAGATATGGGGATTAATCTGCGTCAAGCAGCGACGCGCGTTTTCTCCAACGCTTCTGGTTCCTATTCGTCAAATATCAACTTGGCGGTAGAAAACAGCACTTGGGATAGCGAAGCCGAGTTGCAGGAAATGTATCTCAACCGGAAATCCTTCTCCTTCAATTCCGATAACCCCGGAATCATGGACGAATCCCGGCAGATTTTTGAAAGTACATTAAAAACTGCTGATGCAACCTTCCAAAATCTCGATTCTTCCGAGATTAGCTTAACGGACGTTTCCCATTACTTTGATTCAGATCCCACAAAGCTTGTGGCAAGTCTGCGGGGTGATGGTAAAAAACCAGCATCTTATATTGCAGATACAACCACAGCTAACGCCCAAGTGCGGACATTATCAGAAACCGTGCGTTTGGATGCGCGTACCAAATTGTTAAATCCCAAATGGTACGAGGGGATGCTGTCTCACGGTTACGAAGGTGTACGCGAACTCTCCAAGCGGTTGGTGAATACAACAGGTTGGAGTGCGACAGCTGGCGCTGTGGATAACTGGATTTACGAGGATACTAACGAAACCTTCATCAAAGATGAAGAAATGCAGAAACGGTTGTTGAACCTTAATCCCCATTCTTTCCGCAAGATTGTATCAACTTTGTTGGAAGTGAATGGACGCGGTTATTGGGAGACTAGCGAGGATAATTTAGATCGTCTGCGCGAGTTGTACCAAGAGGTTGAAGACCGGATTGAAGGGATAGACTAGTACTAGTTGGGCAGGCATCTTGCCTGCCTAAATTTGCTATTTTATTTATGAATCTGGCATGATCAAAAAGAAACACATGGAAACAGGTGTTTATGCTCAACAACTAGAATTATTTCAGTTATTTGAACCTGTAAATGTTATAAGTTCTCAATCAAAATTTACATTTATAGATTTATTCGCTGGCATAGGTGGATTTAGAATACCTCTGCAAGAGTTAGGAGGAATATGTCTAGGCTATTCGGAAATTGATAAAGAAGCTATTAAAGTTTACCAAAATAACTTTATTCGTGATGCCAATGCTAACGAAGCATATTTAGGAGATATTACTAATTTAAATAAGCTCCCATGTGAGATAGATTTGCTAGTCGGGGGTGTTCCTTGTCAACCTTGGTCAATCGCTGGGAAATTACAAGGCTTAGACGACCCCAGAGGTAAGCTATGGATTGATGTTTTTAGAGTGGTAAAAGCTAACCAACCGAAAGCATTTATATTTGAAAATGTTAAAGGTTTAACAGAGCCAAGAAATAGAAAAAGCCTGGAATATATACTTAATAATTTAACAGCATGTGGTTATGTGGTAAAATACAAGGTGCTTAATTCCTACGATTTTGGTTTACCTCAAGATAGAGACAGGATATTTATTGTTGGAATTAGAAATGATATTGAGAAATGCTGGGCTTTTACGTTTCCTAACTCTTTAAATAAACAGCTAAAGCTTTATGAAGTAATTGCTGGTATTCAACATAGTAATTTTGCCAAAAAAAGATTTTCACCAGAAATTTTATTTCCTGATGGTAAAATTCCAGCTTCTAGAGGCAGATTTCAAAAAATAGATGAATTAAATGATTTTTTCACTTTTGCTGATATCAGAGATGGACATACTACTATTCATTCTTGGGACTTAATAGAAACAACTTTAAGAGAAAAGCTCATTTGTAAAACTATATTGAGAAATAGAAGAAAGAAAATTTATGGACTTAAAGATGGTAATCCTTTAGAATTTGAAATATTACAAGCTCTCATTCCTAGTTTACAGATTGAAGAAATAAATATTTTAGTAGCCAAAGAAATTTTACATCTTGTCGAGGGTAAAGGCTATGAATTTGTTAATTCTAAAATTTCTTCAGGAATTAATGGCATTTCTAAAATATTCTTGCCTCATGCTGAGGCTATTGCAACTTTAACAGCAACTGGAACTAGAGACTTTATTGCAACTATATCTATGGAATGTCAGGAGCCAGAAGCATATAAGCAAACTTTTATTCAAGAAATTTATGTCAAAAAAAACTATAAAAATTTAACAGCCACAGATTACGCTAGATTACAAGGATTTCCAGAAACTTTTAAAATCGCTGAGAGTGAGAGTACAGCCAAGCATCAATTTGGTAATGCGGTTTCTGTTCCTGTCGTTTACCATTTAGCAAAAGCTTTGTTAAAAATAATCCCCATAGATTAAATAAATTTAAATATGGCAGCTATTAGTTCAAACACTCGTGCAGTAATTAAAGGTTATCTAGAAGGATTTATTAAAGCTCTTGTAGATGAGTATAAAGAGCGTAAAATTTTAAAGCCAGATAATGCAGCAGAGTATTTATCAAGATTCTCATCTAATGGAGAATTGAAACCATTTCAAGCAGCACTGATTCCACCAGAATTAATACGTATCAACCAATTTGAAAGAGGTTTGAGTACAAAGCTAGGTAATTCTTTTGAAGAATGCGCTCGCTTAA
Organism: Nostoc sp.; assembly: GCF_036919495.1. Taxonomy (GTDB): domain Bacteria; phylum Cyanobacteriota; class Cyanobacteriia; order Cyanobacteriales; family Nostocaceae; genus Nostoc. The sequence continues at coordinate 2,250 of NZ_JBALBZ010000060.1, read as the reverse complement.
TTGCTCTAGAACATCATCAAGATGTACGTCGAGGTTATGATATTAAATCGGAAGTAAGTCTTGCTGCTTTTGCACAAGCTGAACTTCAAAAACAAAATTACGAATCGGCTGCTAAAAAAGAACAAGCAAAGCCATCTTTTGAACAGATGATAACTGCTGTTATCAATGCTTGTCGTAGTGATGATTTAGAAATAAAGGTCGTTCGCGCTGATCTTTATATTCTGGCGAAAAACGGCACAGAATTTTTATTTGAAATCAAAGCTCCTAAACCAAACAAAGGACAATGTTTAGAAGTCTTGCAACGTCTCCTTAGATTTCATTTACTGCGCGGTGTAAATCGTCCTCAATTACAAGCTTACTATGCTATGCCTTATAATCCATACGGTGTCACTAAAGCTGATTATAAATGGACACAGGCAAAAAGCTATCTACCTTTTGAAGAGGCTGTAATTATCGGAAATGAATTTTGGAATATTGTAGGGGGAGCAACTGCTTATGAGGAGTTATTAGAAATCTATCTGGAAGTGGGGCGGGATAAAAGTAAATATATGTTGGATGCTTTAGCTTTTGGGTTTTAAGAGTTATTTAACAAACACAACCATAAATATAATAACAGACGATCGCTTGATTTTTGAGGTTTTCTGCAAGGCGATCGCACTCACTCTTCCACAACAGGCGATGTCTACGAAGGGCTACGCCTACGCTTTTATATATTCCACGATATCATAATATGATATCATTAAATCTATGGCTATATTCAACTTAACTGTAAAATGGCTGTAATTGTATTGATTAAATGGATCTCAATAACAAACAACGTCAGATTTTAGAGTTAATTTTTACAAATCCTGTACCATCTAATATTCTTTGGAAAGATATTGAAAGTTTATTTATAGCTCTCGGTGCTGATATTACTCAAGGTAGAGGTTCGCGGGTTCGTGTGAAATTAAATGATGTGAAAGCTGTTTTTCACGAACCGCATCCTCAAAATGAGACAGATAAAGCAGCAGTCAAATCTGTTAGAGAATTTTTAATTAAGGCAGGAATTGAAATATGATGAATTATAAGGGATACACAGCTAGTATAGAAGTAGATATAGACGCGGGAATACTTTTTGGTCAAGTCCTAGATATTAATGACGTGATTACCTTTAAAGCAAAAACTGTAGACGAAGCGCGTCAAGAATTTCAAACTTCTGTTGATGATTATCTTGCTTTCTGTGAAGAACTAGGAGAGGAGCCTGATAAACCATTCTCTGGTAAACTTCCATTCCGAACAACACCAGAACACCACCGCAAAATATTTATTGCTGCTAAAAAGGCTGGCAAAAGCATAAATGCTTGGATGGATGAAATCTTAACTGGTGCTGCGGATAAAGTAATCAACACTTAGAGCCAATCATTCTAAATATTTTTTTTCGCTAAAGTGCATTTGCCTTCGGCATTTTTATGGGAATATTCAAGTTTAAATTTTTCTATGGATGCGTTAACTATTAACTTTGCTCCTGTTCTTCAAATAACAGATGAGCAATTCTTCCAGTTATGTCAGATAAATGAACTAATTAGATTTGAGCGTAATTCTGATGGCACATTGCTACTAATGCCTCTAGTCGGAGGCTTAACCAGCAACCGTAATGCTAATTTAACTGCTCAACTTGGAGTGTGGAATCGTGATGAGTCACTAGGTATAGCTTTTGGTTCTTCGGTTGGGTTTATTTTACCAAATGGAGCAGTTCGTTCGCCTGACGTATCTTGGTTAAGATGTGACAAATGGGATTCTCTTACACAGGAGCAAAAAGAGAAGTTTCCGCCTGTATGTCCTGATTTTGTAGTGGAATTGCGTTCTGATACTGATTGTTTAACAAGGCTACAAAATAAAATGCAAGAGTACCGAGACAACGGTGCTAGATTAGGTTGGTTAATTGATTTAGAAACTCGGCAAGTAGAAATTTATCGCTCTGGTAGAGATGTTGAAGTGCTGCAATCTCCTGCTAGTTTATCAGGAGAAGATGTACTGCCTGGATTTGTCCTTAATTTTGAAGATATCTGGTGAATTGATTAAAAGACGAAGTGCGATGTCTACGACGGGCTACGCCTACGCATTTGCTTGTTGAGCGATCGCATTAGCTTGTTGAGCGATCGCATTAGCTTGTTGAGCGATCGCATTTGCTTGTTGGGCGATCGCATTTGCTTGTTGGGCGATCGCATTTGCTTGTTGGGCGATCGCATTTGCTTGTTGGGCGATCGCATT
>NZ_JBALBZ010000059.1:0-11238 GCF_036919495.1 Nostoc sp. | reverse complement strand
GATGAAGGGGCTGCCGTCGGCAGCCCCTTCATCCCCCCTTTTAAAATGATTATCATTATTGTTAATGGAATAATTTATTTTCTGGAAGTCCCTTACTGGTAGTAGTAACCACATCTCACAATTTAACAATAAAACTATCTCGCAAATGAAAGTCAGCCTCCGCGCCTTGATGAGTTAAAGCCCAGTAAGTCACCTCATCATTTCTGTGTTTAATAACGGTAGTAATGGCAACTTCAATAGCTTGCTTTACAGAGATGATTTTATCCAAATCTACATCCAACACAAGTATTAAAGCATCGGCTTGATTTTGAACATTAAACGATAGATTTTCAAACGCTCTTTCCTCTTGCATTCCTTGACGATATCCATCAAAACGATAGACATTCCAGTGTCCGGCGGGGGAGAGATTAAATTCCCAATACCGTTGAGAATCTTTGATGCCAACGAAGAACTCGAAGCAGGTATCTTCCCAAAGTTCATGCTTGCGTGATGGAGTATTTGATGGTGGGGCGATTGCAATTTCTTTTAAATAGCCCTCAAGCATATAGCGGATGACAAGTTGATTACCATTTCTGGAAATATTACCTGCAATTTTCAAATTAGACAGGGATTTTATAGAAGGAAAGGGTTGCAGGGAAAATGTCTGATCGTTCATTTCATATCTTTAATAATATTACAAATCTGCGTTTTTTGAGATTCAATACTTTCGGTAAGTTTAAACTGGACGATCGCTCTGGCAAGATTATGTTCTGGGTGTTTAATTTTGAAGTAGACATTCCCTGCTAAATAATCAGCAAAAAACCTCAATCCTAGTTCAAAGGCGATCAGACGAATTGCATCGTATATATATGCATAGTCATTCTCAGTCAGAAATGCTTTTGCTACCGAGAGATAACCTTGTAAGATTCCCTGACACAGGTCGGTATCGAAATAAACACTGTCCCAATTCTCGGTTTCTTCTCCAGCCGGATTGCAACCCGATCGCAGGCAATCACCAATATCGTAATGTACCAGACCGGGTTTAACAGTGTCCAGGTCGATGACGCTGACGGCTTGCAGAGTAGCAGTGTCAAACATAACGTTATTGATTTTTGGATCGCCGTGCATCAGCCGCAAGGGTAACTTGCCTTCAACTTTGGCATTTTCAAGGATATGTGCAAAGGTTTGGCGATCGCTAACAAATTGCAAGCAATAATTAACTTCCGAAGATTGACACGCAGTAGTTTTCGCCAACACTTCCTCGTAATGCTGGAGATAAAGCGGTGTAATATGGAACCCTTGAAGAGTATCGGCGAGTTTTTCTGGGGGCAAATCGCTAATCAGATTGTGGAACATTCCCAAGGCATAACCGATTTCTTTCGCGTGTGAGCGATCGCGCATAGTATCGAAAGACTGAGAGCCTTCAATAAAGCTAATCGCCCGCCAAAAAGAGCCGTCTCCATCCCTACAGTAGTCTTGAGCATCCTTAGTTGATAGTACGCGTGGCACTTCCCAGCGACGATTTAGAGGCGTATGCTGTAACCGTTTGCGAACATGCTCAGTGAAGGTACGCATATTCTGCATAATCAGTTGTGGCTGCCGAAATACCTGCGTGTTGATGCGTTGCAGGACAAAATATTGTTCTTCTGAAGAATCTATATCTACTAAGAAGGTGTCATTGATATTACCACTTCCAAAAGCTTTAACGCCTGTAACCTTCCCTAGCCCAGCGAATTGATCTGCGATCGCAACCAGATTCTCTGCACCCTGTGTATTGAATTCTTCTGTCATGTTGTTGACCTGTACTACTCCTCATATACATTGCACAAAGGCAATAGGGGATATCGTAGCGCAAGTATATAATTCGTAATTCGTAATTCGTAATTCGTAATTGAAAAGAGTTTGATTCTCTAGATGTTAATTATGATTTTTTAAAATTACTATATATTAGCACGGGGGGCGACACCGAATTACCCATCGGAGATATTGCTCTCATCGGCCCCGTGCTAATTCAACAGTTAGGAAATTTCGTCGCTATCAACCCACTCATCATAAGATGAGTCATAACCAATGTAGTGAACAAAGTATTGCTGATTTTGGATTTGCTCAATTGTTGCAGAATACCAAGCCTCTTGGTCATCATCCCAACATTTTACCTTTTGACCCACTGCATATCCATTGTCATCAGAGGAGCGAAGATCGCGAGTCCGAATGTCATCTTCGCCCACCCACTGGTTATGAGATGAACCGTAACCAAGGTAATGAATAAAGAATTGGTCATCTTGGATTTTCTCAATTGTTCCCTGATACCAATCTTCTTCCTCGCTATCCCAGACTTCTACTGTTTTGCTGAGTTCATACTGATTTTTATCTGACTTAACAACAGATGAAACATCTTGGATAGGCTTTTGTTCCTCTTGTTTAATTTCCTCTTGGACTAAAGTATAAGCTTGTAAAATCAAGCTGCGAGCGACAGTTTGAATTCCTGTATGTTCGTAATAATTGGTAGCTTGATCTAGGAATGCTGCTACAAAATCTAAATTATCATCAGCAATTTGAATAAAATTACCCAAATGACTAGAAATGGATTGCGGGGTTATGCCTGTTTTGGATACTAAGTTATTCATCCAACCTTGCACAGAGTTGAAACTTTGACTGATAAAACCAACTTTATCAGAGGGGCTACTACCTGGTAGAAAGTTATTGATAGCTAAGAAAACCGGATTTTGAGTTATTGCTCCAGTATCAGTACCACTAATAACTCCGTGAATTTTGTCCAAAAAGTCGGGGCCTAGTGGTAGAATTCCGTCTATACAAACTAGAGCTACCATCCGCATTCGGGATGCATCTTGATAGTTGTTAGCGAGTGAATTAGCAAACTCTTGGGGATTCGGTTGAGGAATGCCATTTAGTTTGCAAAAGGCGATGATTTCGACGGTGATTTTCAGTAGTAAGTCAATGGATTGAGTTACATCAGCTTTCGGAGTAATTTTGCCTAAAAAAGAGAGAAAGCCGATTTTTTCACTAACTTTATTCGCTAAAGCCGCCGTTGCCATAGCTGTGTCTGCCTTATCAATTGTTTGATAAAGTTTGATTGCGAACTTGTAGCCTTGTTGAGGATCTTCGTATAAAACAACAGCGCGATCGCGGATTTTCTGAATTACCTTAGCATCGCTAACTCCAGTAATGCTGCGAATATTATTCTCAAATCCCGTCAAATTACTCCACTCACCTGGTGCTACATAATCAAGAGCTTTTAAAACTTTGACAGTGATATTGTCAGTCGGTAATTCGTCAACCAACTGAATAATTGATTTATCCATAAACCGATCCTCAAAACTCAAAATATTTTTACAACACAGTTCAAGTAAATCTACAACAACCAATACTAGTTGCTACCCTACGGAAAGTCTTTCTCTGGTCAACGCTGTACGAATTACTGAATCGTATTAATAGAATTCCCTGATTTGGCTAAAAAATAACAACAGGCGATCGCGCAGATCACGACAACATTGTTTCAAAAATGTCTCAAAGGTTAACTTATGGCAGTCTGCAAGTAAGTGATGTACAAAATGCAAGACTCAAATCAGGCAGCACTTACGCAAAATACCTCCCAAGGGACTTCCAACTAAAAAAATATCCTATCGCGGTGTAGGCAGGGGGGCAGGGGAGAAAGAAAAATATTATCTGAGTAAATTGGATAATTTATTTTCTGGAAGTCCCCAAACTCTTATTTCTCCGTGTTCTCTGTGCCTCTGTGGTTCGATTTCTTAACAGATGCTCACCATCTTGGACGGTATTAACAAATATTGAATGACAATTATTGATTTTTGTCATTTACTTGATTATCATAGTTGTATCACCACAGGGAGAACTTACTATGTTGTCGCGTCAACTGGGAAAAAACGGTTCAACAATATCGGCACTTGGGCTTGGCTGTATGGGCATGTCTGATGTTTATGGCCCAGCCGATCGCAAAGAAAGCATTGCAACGATTCATGCAGCGCTTGATGCAGGTATTAACTTACTAGATACAGGCGACTTTTACGGCATGGGGCATAATGAACTGCTGCTACACGAAGCCCTAGCAGGACGGCGGCGGGAAGATGTTTTCATTGCTGTTAAATTCGGGGCGCTGCGATCGCCTGACGGCAACTTTATTGGCTTCGATGGTCGTCCTGAAGCCGTAAAGACTTCACTTGCCTATACATTAAAACGACTGGGAACCGATTACATTGACCTTTACCAGCCAGCCCGGCTCGATCCGACCGTGCCCATTGAAGACACCGTTGGGGCGATTAGCGAAATGGTGAAAGCTGGATATATTCGCCAGATTGGTTTATCTGAAATGGGTGCAGATACAATTCGGCGTGCTCATGCGATTCATCCCATCACTTGTCTTCAGATCGAATATTCGCTTCTGACTCGTGGCATTGAGGATGACATTCTCCCAACTGTGCGGGAATTGGGCATTGCTGTTACCGCTTATGGAGTCCTTTCACGGGGCTTATTGAGCGGTCACTGGTCGAAACAACGCTCTGAGCAAGCGCAAGACTTTCGCGGGCATCTACCACGCTTCTCTGGAGAGAATCTGGATCGCAATTTGTTGCTAGTCGAAGCCCTTCGCCTGATTGCCCAAGAACAGAGTGCGACGGTTGCTCAAGTGGCAATTGCTTGGGTATTGTCGCGGGGGAACGACATTGTGCCGCTGATTGGGGCACGACGTCGCGATCGCTTAAATGAAGCACTAGGTGCGCTGGATCTACACTTAAGTCAGGATGATCTCGCCCGGATTGAGGCAGCAGTGCCACTGAATGCCGTGGCTGGCGATCGCTATGCTCCAGATCAAATGAGGATGTTGGATAGTGAAAAGAGATGAATGATTCAGCTTTGACACCGGAGCGGATTCTCGACGCTGCGGAAGAGGTTTTGCGTCGTTACGGTCTGGCAAAGGCAACAGTCGTGGATGTGGCTCGCTTTTTAGAGGTGAGCCACGGCACGATTTATCGGCATTTTCCCAGCAAGGCAGCCTTGCGCGATGCTGTAGCAGAACGGTGGTTGCATCGGGTTTCTACACCGCTAGCTGCGATCGCCGAAGAACAGGGTTCCGCCGTTGAACGGTTGCATCGATGGTTTGAGCAACTCATGACTCTGAAACGTCAAAAAGTTTTGAACGAGCCAGAGTTGTTTGCAACCTATTCTGCGATCGCTCAAGAGGCGCGAGGGGTAGTTCAAGCTCACATTGCTGAACTAGTAAGCCAAGTCGCTGCGATCGTCGAGAGCGGTATTTCCAGTAACGAGTTTAGGGTAACAGATCCGCAGGTAGCAGCGAAAGCAGTCTTTCAAGCGACGGTTCGATTTCACCATCCAGCCCACGCATCCGAATGGAGCGATCCAAACATCGACACAGATTTTGCCCAAGTATGGCGCTTGATAGTTGCTGGTCTTGTAGTGGGTGAGTGAATCGTTATTGAATCTAAAATTCGGTCAAGCTGTATTGCCTATTTTCCAGTCTCCAGTTGCTCCCGTTGCTTACCATACTCCCGCAGCTGCTTTAACAGGTCTTCTTGGGATGAGTTAGAGATAGACTGAGTGGGGGTTGGGGTTGGTTCAGGGTTGATGTCGGTACTTCCAAAATTAGCAGGTGGGGGATTAATTACGTAGACAGGTAGAGACTTATCATTAGACATCGGCTCTTGAGTTGGTGCTGGGGTAGGAATTAGATTCTTTGGTTTGCTCACAGCAGTTTTTACCGAATCTAGAGTAGTAGCAACTTGCACTTGTTGCTGCATCTGTTGTGTAGAAGATACCAAACTACTTAGACCATTCACCAATTGCCGCAAATTTTGTCGGAAAGTAGGATCGCCAGTCAACTCATCCAAATCAGATGTAATTTTTTGGCTATTTTCAAAAGTTACTCGTGCTGAATCTAAAGTTTGTTGTAGCAGCACCGCATTCTTTGGATCATTTAAGGTTTTTGAAGCATCACGTAAATTAGCTGAGGCTTGCGCTGCATTTGCTGAAAGAGTTTCTAAATTGTTGATTAATTGTCCTTGAGTGAATCGATTCACAGCTGGTGATAGGCTACTGACTGTAACACGCAGTTGGTTGCTGGTTTCGGTGATATTGTTCAAAGCGCCAACCAGCGAAGAACGATTTGTTGTCAATAAATTATCCAGATTGTTCAGCAAACGATTTGCTTGAGTTGCAGTTGCACCGAATTTATTTATTGTTTGACTTGATGATGCACTCAGTTGGTTTGTCGCTCGTTGCACTGAATTAGCAGTGGCTGAAAAGGTATTAAGTTGTTGTCGCAAGCTTTTGGTCAAACCTTGGAAATCCTGACTTAGCTCAGTAAAACTGGTTGCTGCACCTGTGGTAGTTTCTAGAACCCTATTGACATTTCTATAAAATTGGGGGTTATTGTATGCAGCGGCTAGATCAGTTGAGCTGCGAATTAGTTCATCAACACTGATGCCAACCTGACCTTTTAACCGAGAGCCATTACAAATTATTAGGCTCTGATCGCAATTTTTATCTAGAGGTTTAGCAATTACAACCCCAGTAGGTAACGTTGCTTTTGGTGTGATGTCGATAATACTTTCGCTAATTAATCCGCTTTGATTAGCTTCTACCAGTACATTCCGAGGGAGAATTAGGTCAGTTTGGCCAATTTCAATCTCTACATCAATGGCATTTGCTTTTGGTCGAACCTGGGAAATAGTTCCTACCTTAACGCCACGATAGCGAACTGCTGCTCCCTTTTGCATTCCGCCAGCGTTAGCAAATTCCACAATAATTTTGTATGACCTCCCAGCAGGAGTGAATCTATTTAACCACAGAAAGAATAACCCAAATACCCCTAATCCTAGCAGGAGTAACAATCCCACAGAGCCTTCTCTAAATGTTCGCCCAGACGCGTTGGCGAAGCCTCTCGAAGAGAAGAGGCTTGTCATAAGACCTCGCATTTTTTTCCTCCACCCAATAATTAGTTATGAGTTATGAGTTATGAGTTAGCAGTTGAGAGTTAGGAGTTGAATTTAATTGCTCCTGATTCTTAACTCCTCACTTTCTAACCGACGACTTGAATCGGCCCTTGCACACTTCCACTGAGAAATTGTTTGATTAAAGGATTTTCTGTGTTGTATGTTTCACTAACTGTACCCTGCCACTGCACTCTACCTTCATAGAGAAATATAAGTCTATCAGCTGTACGCCGCATAGTGCTGTCTTGGTGGGTAACAACAGCATAAGTACTACAAACTCCATTTAAACATTGCAAATAGCGGATTAAATCTTCGATTACTGTTGAGGCAATGGGATCAAGTCCGGCTGTTGGTTCATCGTATAGTAAAACTTCTGGGCCTTCTGAAAGATTATCAGGGTTAGACATAATCGCACGAGCAAAACTGACCCGTTTTCGCATTCCCCCGGAAAGTTCGGCTGGGTAGAGGTGGCTTATTTCTGGCAAACCTACCATATCCAATTTTTCTTTTACCAAATCTTGGATGCGCGATCGCGGTAGCTTTGAATTTTGATAAAGTAAAAACCCCACATTCTCCTCCACCGTCAGCGAATCAAATAGCGCCGCCTGCTGAAACACCATGCCAATGCCAATCTCCTGGCCACCATCCTCAATCAAACCGTCTCGCCGCACTCCTTGCACATAAATTTCTCCTTCATCGGGACTAAGTAACCCCGCTATTACCCGTAAAATTGTTGATTTACCAGTCCCTGATGGGCCAATAATCCCTAGTGCTTCTCCCCGGTAAATGGTTAAGTCTACATTATCTAGAACTTTATGGCTACCAAAGGACTTAGAAACACCTTTCAGTTCAATCAATGGTTCAGTCATTAGTTATTAGTCATTGGTCATTGGTCATTGGTCATTTGTCCTTTGTCCTTTGCTAATGACAAACAACAAATAGCCCAATAGTGATGTCATAGTTATTGGTCGGGCATTGTATGCTACATTATAAGTATATGATTAGCATTTTAATTAATAAAATTCATTTTTTTAGCATAATACTTAGTTATTGGCAATGTTTAACGTCTCACAATCCCCTCAACGCAAGCTTGACGAAGCTATTATAGTAATTTAAGTTCTCAGTAACGAAGAACTAAGACTCCAGTTTTTTTGGGCATCAGCAAAGTCATACAGTAGTATAAGCTACTTAGCATAAATATGCTGATTGTTGTTATAAATACTCAGAGAAAAACTACGACAACAAAAAATAATTAACAGGTTGACGTAAGAGATAGCAATTATATTTAAGTTGTGAAAATTAAAAGGTTCAGATTCAAAAATTTTTAAATAAATCGGAAATTTTTGTTCCCGAATGATTAAGTAGGGCTATTTTGTTCTAGACATAGACCGTTCAAAACTAAAGTTGCTCTCTTATAGCTAGCTAAAGTCCGTTTTAACGGACTCTAACTTTTTTTAAGTCATTTTTAGACAACTTTCGCTATTAAACTCAGAATTCATTATGAGGCGGTATAGATGAGAATTAAATAGCCCTACTATTTTCGTACAGATAAAGTACAGAAAAAATAATTAACCACAGATGAACACACATACTCGTAAGGACAGGGCAATGCTGTGTCTCTAGGCAACACCTATTCAAATAAGAATTGCTATAATTTGAGATATTAATAGCATTCCTGTCAATTTTGAAGTTGCCAAATATCAAAATTATTCATTAACATTATAAGAATTACTGATAAAAATTTAAGTAGACATTATGAGTAGCCAATTAGAACAGTTTGCAAGTGATAATTCCTCTGGGATTTGTCCAGAAGCCCTGGAATATATGATTAGAGCAAATCAAGGTAGTGTTCCAGCCTATGGAAATGATGAATGGACTCAAAAAGCCACAGATTATTTTCGGGAACTCTTTGAAATTAATTGCGAAGTATTTTTTACCTTTAATGGTACAGCCGCGAACTCTTTATCTTTAGCAGCCCTTTGTCAGTCATATCATAGCGTCATTTGTCATGAAACATCTCACATAGAAACAGATGAATGTGGCGCACCTGAATTTGCATCTAATGGCTCGAAATTGTTACTTGCTCAAGGTAAAAACGGCAAGTTAACATCAGAGGCTATAGAGGCAGTTGTCACTAAACGTACTGACATTCATTATCCCAAACCTAAAGTTATTAGCATCACCCAATCAACTGAATTAGGGACTTTATATTCTATTGAAGAACTTCTGAAAATTAAAGAAGTTGCGAAAAAGTATAACTTAAAAATCCACATGGATGGCGCTCGTTTTGCAAATGCAGTTGCCGCTATGAATAAAAGCCCTGCTGAAATTACTTGGAAAAGTGGAGTGGATGTGTTGTGCTTTTGTGGTACAAAGAATGGAATGGCATTAGGTGAAGCCATTCTGTTCTTTAACAAAGAGCTAGCAGAGGATTTTGATTATCGATGCAAGCAAGCAGGTCAGCTAGCCTCAAAAATGCGCTTTATCTCTGCTCCCTGGTTGGGTTTATTGGAAACTGGTGCTTGGTTAAAAAATGCCAGACATGCCAATCAATGTGCTGAATACTTAGAAAATCAACTATTGAATATAGAAAATGTTGACTTAATGTTTCCTAGAGAAGCTAACGCCGTCTTTGTTAAACTACCTGAGCAAGTTATTCACGCCTTAAAAGCAAAGAACTGGCAGTTTTATACATTTATTGGTGTGGGAGGAGTACGTTTTATGTGTTCTTGGAATACGACTCAAGCAAGGATTGATCAATTGATAGATGATATTAAGAACGCAACTAATTCCAAAAACTAAATATTAAAAATTTAAATCAATGAAATAAGTACAACATTTAGGAGTGCCAGTCTGTGAGAGAACGCAAGTACCCAGTGTTAGTCCCGCAGACATGAAAAAAGCGTTGGCTATTGCTTCAAAATATGGTCTTGAGATTATCTCGCCACCTGCTACATCTTCGCAGGTGTAGGCTAATATAACTACAAGCGATCGCAGTCTGACACTAAACAAAAGTTTGACTTCTTAGAATATCTCCTCTCACATCTGCCTCAAGTGTTTACTAAAAATTCAAATAAGAGAGAAAGTTTGGGGTTATATCTTCATAGGTAATTCTAATATTTTTGACGTTTATATTGGTTATCTGCGATTAAAATTGAAAGACAATAAGGAAAAGCGTGTGATTCATACAGTCCGTAGTGTAGGTTATGCACTGCGGGATAAATCCTAATGACTTGGTGATTTCGGCAAAAAGGAACATATTAAAGATAAAAGAGGATCATGAATAAAAAATGGGCTGTTAAACGGCTGACAGTAAATCTCACAACCGAGGAAATGAAGAAACTTCAATCCTACTGTGCTTCGACAGGAAGGCCAGCAACAGATGTAATTAGAGAATTGCTCCGAACTCTTGAGGTTGACAATGCTGAAAGCTCTAAGATGGAAACAGCAGACTCAACAAGAACAGTTGGTAGTGGGTCAAAATCACAGTAACTATTGACTCAATATGCCACCAAATCTCAGAAATCTGCTATCCTGATTTCCTGACAGATAGGACTAAAGGATGATCATCTTTTGGTATAGTTTTTGCTGTTCCATCTAGATGTCAGCAAAAGTACTCCTACCAACTATTCTGGTGTGGCGGTAACTATTAATTGTGAGAGCAAGTGAGGGGGTTAAATGCCCCCTCTTATCATACTCATTTAAAGACTTCGGGACTTTGAAATAAACAATATCCTACAAGTTTGTTAGAAATCCTCTAGAGGTTATTAAAATAGCGATCGCGCCACTTGTCACTTTGCTACAATTCCTTTGAGCCAATCATTATATTGAGGATGACAGGTACGGATGACATCAAACGCCGCAATTACTCGCCCGACATCCAAAGCAGACCAACCAATACCGCGCTCAAGAAGAAAGCGACTTAGAAGAGATCAAGGCTGCGATTTATGCGACGGCTGAAATTCAAGAATATTGGGTTTTAAGTTTATCTGCTAAACAGATGATTGTGTTCAGAAACCCTCAAAATGGTAAGTATGTTGAAGAATATACTATTAAGCAAGGAACAGTTACACCATTAGCTTTTGCGGATATTTCAATATCCGTTCAAAGACTTTTGCCATAGGGTGGCGTTGCTGAATCGAGTGATGAATAGATTTATATAGGTATAGTTCTTCCGATACAGCACTTACGGCAGCTGTGCGATTCGTTGTTTGGTGAATCACGGTATCCAGCCCGTACATAACTAAACCAGCCAGACAGCAGATTACTGTCA
>NZ_JBALBZ010000057.1:0-2259 GCF_036919495.1 Nostoc sp. | reverse complement strand
AGTAGTTATTTAGTAAATAAAGTTACTTCTTACTTAGGTTTGATTTTTGCGATCGCATCTTGTTTACCGAATCTGACAAAACCGCACAGCTCCCATGTCACCTGGCGAATCGTTTCCCAACCAGCCGGATAATGGTTACTTTCTTATTGGGGATGCAGCAATGGTACTTGACCCGACATCAAGTCATGGCGTTCTCAAAGCAATTATGTCTGGTATTTGGGTTAGCCATGCGATCGCATCAGAACTCTTAGGTAATCTTACAGAACAACAAGCTATTGACCATTACTGTTTATGGATTCATAACTGGTTTCAACACGATGTCAAAAACTTAAGTAGCCTAATTGCTAAGTTGCCTAATCCTCCCTTTTGGATCTAATCCCTATTTTGTTATACCAGTTAGCTATGAAGTTGCACTTAATAACGAGGTGATGATATAATTCCATCTACAAATAGAAGCGATCGCTTCTGCTGAGATGGAACCCTTGAACCTGTTTTAACTTCCTTCTTAATTCAGATGAAGGCCCCTCGCTTGTTCACCATCAAATTTTCTTAGCACCTTTGCATCAAGAAATGGAAAAATATTTAGTCACCAAAGAAGAGATTGAGTCTTATGAAGGACTAGAAAAAACACATTTTCTCAACTTCAATGCTCGCAGACTAAATAAGTCTTTAGGAGATTTGACAGGTTTAAAAAATATCGGTTTCCACATCATTGAAGTAGAGCCTGGACGTGAATCAACGGAGCTTCATATGCACTATCACGAAGAAGAGTGCGTATACGTTCTGGAGGGAGAAGCTGAGGCAACAATTGGAGAAAGTGTTTATCCAGTTAAAGCAGGAGATTTTATTGGCTATCGCGCTGGTGGTAAGCCGCACAAGCTGAAAAACACGGGCAATTCTATATTCAAATGTATAGTAGTTGGTCAAAGGTTAGATCATGATATCGGTGACTATCCAAATTTGCAGAAGCGTATATATAGGAGCAAAGGCTTAAAGTGGAATCTGGTCGATATGGAAAATATAGCTGAACCAGTAGCAGGTAAGAAGGTATAACAGGTAATACGGTTCAGATAAGCTTTTTTCTCCCCTCCTGCATCCCCTGCTCCCCCTACCTGCCTCAACGGATAAATTTTTATAACCCAAGCGTATTGGGCCTGGTATTCCCATGCTGAATTTTGCTCGAAATCTTCGGGATTGTCTAGGTTTGAACTCAAACACCAACAGTGACGCGATCGCTAATTTCCATTTCCAGAACTTCTTCAATGCGTTGAATTGTTGCCCAAGACAGTTGCTTACCTGATGCACTAACGTTTTCTTGTATCTGTGCTGGTTTGCTTGCGCCGATGATGACGCTACTAATTTCAGGATTGCGTAAGCACCAGATAAGCGCTAATTGGCTCAGGCTCAAACCTTCTTGCTCGGCGATGGGTAACAGTCGCTGCACCTTGAGTAACTGCTGCTGATCCAGTTCCCCATTGTTTAAAAACATATTTTGTTTCGGGTCACTTGCCCGTGAACCTTGGGGTAAGGATTGACCGGGTTTGTATTTACCAGTCAGCAGACCTTGCGCTAAGGGTGAGTAATTGATTATGCCAATCCCTTCTCGACGGCACAGGGGTATTACTTCTTTTTCGATCGTGCGATCGAGCATGTTGTAGCGAGGCTGATCGGATGCGATCGGTGCGAGATTTGCCAACCGGGTCAGGTCGGTCGCATGGGCGAGTTGTCCGGCACTCCATTCAGAAACCCCGTAATAAAGGATTTTCCCCTGTTTCACCAGATGATCAAATGCCATCAAAGTTTCAGCCAGGGGTACGGTCTGGTCATAACGATGTGCCTGATAGAGGTCAATGTAGTCCAGTCCCAATCGCTTCAGACTGGCATCACATTGCTCCAGAATATGTTTGCGTGATAGTCCGCGATCGTTGGGCCCATCGCCCATTGGGAAATAAACTTTGGTTGCTAGAACATAAGATTCACGCGGGTATTGCCGCAGCACGTTACCCACAATTTTTTCAGCTTCTCCCCCGGCATAAACATTTGCTGTGTCAAAAAAGTTGATTCCCAAATCATAAGCTTGCTCAATACATTGACGGGCAGTGTCTTCTGCTGTTGCGCCACCATAGGTAAGCCATGACCCTAAACAAATTTCCGAGACACGAATGCCGTGTTTACCTAACTGCCGATATTCCATAAATCATCTCCTTTTTGCGAAACCTTCATTGTCAAAACCAATGCTAAAATTCCTACTTCAAACAG
>NZ_JBALBZ010000056.1:0-4473 GCF_036919495.1 Nostoc sp. | reverse complement strand
CTGCTTCTAGGCAACAATGGTTTATGCACTGTGCCAACCAAATAAGGGGGATGCGTGAATTTTCAGTCGGTTATTGCTTTGTTGCATCAGTTTTGCTTTGCATAAACGTAAATATCGCCGCCTCGTCGTCATATGGAAACATTAAAAGGTTTATTTTGGGGAATTTTATAGACCTCACTACCATCAATATTTAGATTAACAAAGTAGACTTGCCGGGGAACTAAGAGAGAATAGATAGCAGTCGTAGGAAAAGATGATGCTGAATGTTGAAGGACATTGCTCAAGCAATTAATACCAAGTTTTGCCCCAAAGTACTCACACTTATCTTATTGGATAACGACATGGGTCAGTATAATGAAGTCCAATTTGAATAATTTCATCATGGCGCTTACGCCCTTTAACTTTCTTAACACCATCGAAACCATAGACCTTTCCTTGTTTTCAATTGTCTTCAGCGACTGAGAATCAGCCATTAGCCCTTTCAAGGTGGCCAGCGAAGATACGTTGTTTCAGTGCTACCATCTTGAATCCTCCGCTCAGATTTTCGGCTTTTTGAAGATTGAAATAACCAATTCTTGTTCTACTCGTTCTAAATTTCAGCACCTTGAAAGGGCTATGTTCTTCGGGTTTAATAAGTAATCAAGCGAACATGATATAACCCTCTTCCGTCACTCTGGGCTGAAACCTTGATTGTTCGTTGGCTGAAACACCGAAAATTCGTTAATTTTTCCAAGACTGATGAAAGAGCGATAAGTTCTAATCCCTTAGGTGTAGGTAAAAGAGGCTTAAGCACTCACTATAGAGGCAATTTATAAATTACCCCTACCTAAAAATAAGGGTTTCGGCTATTGTTTGCGTAAGTCCTGTTCACTTTTCGCTGTTCGGCTGAAGACTCTATAGTATAGCGACGTACTAGTTTCCTTTAAGGGAAAGAACAGATAGGTGAGAGGATTTATTGCCACAATAATATTTCGAAAGTCTCGTCGGGCGAAAAATAAGATAGCACGAGCAACTTGCTGTGCAGACATCACTCCATAAGGATTAAGTTGACTCTTAAACGGGCCAAGAATTAACTTGCGAATTACACAATCCCCGTCCAAACGCTTCAGGGTAACAATATCTCCTAGCGATCGCTTGCTGAGTTCATAAAGCGGACTTAGTGCTGGAGAAACCTCAGCCTCAGAAGTGTTTACCCAGATTTCCTTGGTTGCTTTTGCTTGTGGGCCTGTTACAGTTGTCAAAAATATATCCATCAACCGCAACGCTGAAAAGGTATTCACCTCATAAGAAGAGTTGATAGCCTCTGATGTGCGGCTGGCGTAGACATTGATTCCGTGGTTGATAATTAAAATATCTACTTTCTCTAAACTATTCCTTAGTTCGGCTTCGTTACCCAACTGCCAGGGAACCATCTTCACCCCAACTTGCTCTACTAATTTTTCTGGATTAGTGGTTAATGCAACGACTTTAGCATTATTCTTTACAAGTTCAGCTGCTAATGCTTGTCCCAACGCTCCTGATGCTCCTGTTAAAGCGATGGTTTTACCTTTAAGAGACAGTCCTGTACCAAGAATTTTATCCACTAGGGGAAAGACACCACTGTAGTAAGCGTTGACATCATCAAAATGATGCCGCCAATGGTAAGACCGATTCACCCACCAAATGGATGGTATTGTCTCTAAAGGGCCGGGTAGGTGGTTGTAGTCTGTATCAATTTTTCCCTGGAAATATCGTACAGACGCGCCATACAAGAAGGTGCAACCATAAGCTACTCCCAGCCATAACCCCATTTGCTGGACACTTAAGGCAATGACTACTAATACCACTAGCAGTAGACTCGACTCTAAAATGTCGTGATAGAGCTGGGATTCTTGGTAAACTTTCAGGGAAACTATGGATAAATCACGGCGATAAGCCATGTGGTGCTTGTTGTGCCATTTTGCAAGCCAATTGACTTGGTGACACAAAGCATGGTAGCTGTCTCTCAAGACCTCAGCGAGTAAAAGTGAAAAAAGTCCCCAAGTAAGAAACTGCAAGCTGGTGTTTAACCAAACCCAATTAATTTGTAATCTTGTCTCAATTCCAATCAAGTTTTCAGCTAGCATTTTTATCATATTTGTCTATACTCGTTTTTCTTAATCATTCTTCATGATCTGATAAAGGTGCATTCAGGTCGAGTCTAGAGCAAATAAAAATCAAATGGAATGAGGAATGGGAAGTAGGGGGAGTAGCAAAAAGCAATATTCAATGTCCCCCGATCGCTCATACAACCAACCTTCGGAATTTAGCTACAATAATCCCAGTTCAATAGAGCAAAAACTAAGGTTAACCAACTGCAATTGAGATAGCGATCGCAGTAGCATAAATGCTTAATTGCTAAGGTGTGGAGCAAATAACTTCGGCTCGTGCTGCTTCTGGCACAAATGGAAAATCCATAATATATCTTAACATAGTTAGTACAGAAGTTAGCCCTTACAACCAGAATTAAGCTTGTTTTAGGGATTAACTTCTGCCTTCTTCAAATAGTTCTTTGGTGCAGATGCTCCCCATTAAGCCCTTGCTTAATCCAACTCAGACATTCATATTCGGATTTGAATAATTTTGGAGCTGCAATATTATTCAATAACTCTGGTGGATAATGGTCATAAAAATATTTGTCTCCTTCTTGGGAGATAATTATCAAATTCTTTCGGTAGATGTAGCGAGACTTAAAATTATCCTTACGATTAACAAACTCTGAATTTTTATCAATATATTCTTTAGCAATATCAACGATATTACTAACGTTACTTCCATAGATTCCTGCTGGGTTCTCTGCTTTATGGAATTGGCTTGTGTGTCCAACCTCTGATAACAATTTATACGAGTAAATCTCGTAATTATCAAGTTTCCCAAACACAAATGGAATGATGAGATATCCTTTGTAAGAGACTGAATTTTCATAAAGAAGACGACTCATTTCAACCTCCTTTGGTGTAACTGCTCTCAAAAAATTCGCTTAAATCACATTCACATTAAAAATCAATACTTTTGGGTTAAATATTATATTTATGTCTCAACTAAAGGCTCATTGCCATTTCGCAAAGACGACTATTACCTGTTTTATCAAGCAAGAAACGAATATAAAACTTTAACAAAAAATTATCGTAACACTAATTATCGCTCTTTTTTTAATTACTAAACATGAGATATTTTGTAAAAGTTAAAAATTATAAATCTCATTCTGTGGGCTTAGTTCCCCTACTCCTCGCGTCTTGCTTTTCAAGACCATAAACTGAGTTGATTGGGGGGATGCTCAAGGTTATTCCAAGGCAGGGGTGGAACTGGTGTATGACTCTGTTCCAATAGCTGTTGGAAGTGACGGGCTGTGCTAGGCGATCGCGCTTCTATTGGACAATGAACAAAGAAATAAATTCGCACTCCCATTTGTAACCATTGCTGAATCTGTCTCACCCACTCTTCCAGAAACGGCTGATTCACTGATAAATTTGGATGAGAAATAAACCGAATCAGAGTAAAAGGTGCTGTCACACTCAATTGCAACGGTAATTTGGGTTTACGCCGTTCCGATTGCAACTGGGGGTCATCATCTCCAGTATAAATGGGGCGCGAGTCTAACAATACCCGTCCTACACCTAGTTTTTCTAAAAGCGCCGTCAAATTACTAGCATGGGGTTCTCTGAACCAGTCGGGATGCCGAACTTCTAAGGCTAGAGGTGCTTCTGTAAGCGGCCAAGCTTCCAGAAAGTTGCTTAAATCGTCAAGCAATACAGGTGCATAACTGGGTGGTAACTGGGCAAATATTGGGCCAAGACGTTTACCTAGAGGGCGCATCCCTTCCAGAAATTTTAATGCAGCCGGAATATAAGGTTTCAGCAATCCTTGATGAGTAATATCTCGCGGTAATTTCAGACAAAATTCAAAACCTGTTGGTGTTTCGGCAGCCCAACGGGTTACAGTTTCTTGGTTAGGCACGGCATAAAAGGTGGTGTTACCTTCTACAGTGGTAAAGCGACGACTGTAGAGATGGAGAAAATCGGCAGTGCGAGTGCCTTGGGGATAAAGTTCGCCTACCCAACCTTTATATGCCCAAACAGCACAACCAATAAAAAAGTTCACAGTACCTAAAAGCCTTGATGTATCTATTCAATTTTACAGGCAGTTTGTAGGGATGGATGAGGCTAGGTCAGATTCCCGACTTTTTGAAGGATACTGCTGATCATTAAAATTGCAGATTGCTTTCTCAAAATGCTTGATTGCTTACTCATTTTGTCTAAATGCTTTCTCATTTCGGTAGATTTAGCAAGCAAATCTATTTTGCTTATTTTAGACTTATATTAAAATCCAAACTAGGCAGTAAATATATACTTAGGTTAATTATTTTGGTTCTTCCGCTAGTTTTATGGAGAATCAATACTAAAATGCCAGTTTAATAAACTGCGTAATCTAAAATTGCTAAAGTTACGAAAGCCA
>NZ_JBALBZ010000055.1:0-10895 GCF_036919495.1 Nostoc sp. | reverse complement strand
AGCTTGTTTTCTGAGCAGCGTTTAGTTAAATAGCAGCGTAAAGCTGCGACTGTTGTCAGCAGGCGCACAAAAATACCCCTAGTTCTTATCGATCCCTCCCCCGTTAGTTTATATCTGAAAGAGAGGGAAGAGATGATTGAACTAGGGGAATTGTTATGGGGAGTGGGGAGATGAAGGAGCAGAGGGACAAAGAATAACTAATGCCTATTCCCTATTCCCCATTCCCTATTCCCTATTCCCTAAGACTTCAATATGTACTGGTGCTACGCCACTGCCCATCATTCCCAAAATCCGAGCCGCGCCAGCAGACAGGTCTATGACTCGACCCCGAACGAATGGGCCTCGGTCATTAATCCGCACTACCACAGAACGACCGTTGCGGGTGTTGGTTACCCGGACTTGCGTACCAAAGGGTAAGCTGCGATGAGCGGCAGTCATTCCTTCGGGGTTGAATCTCTGTCCGCTAGCAGTACGATTACCAGAACCGTCATAGCCGTAATAAGAAGCCATACCTCTCAAGGTGGCTCGCACTATTCCAACTGCCTCTTGAGGCAGCTTTTGTATTGATGCTGGCAGATGCACTGGTGGTAAATTAGCAATTTCTTTTAAGGGAGATGCATTGCCTAGAAGTCTCCGCAGGCGATTGGTTGCTTGCAATGCATCTTGCGCTAGATTATTGGTGCTACCCGCTAATCGCGTACCTTCGTTGATTTCGACCAATTCTTCGTCATTAATTTTGATTATATAGCGATCGCCATTTTGTTGGACTGGGGCGCTTTTATTTTGCGCTTGGTTGTCAGTCGATTTTTCCCCTGCTTTCCAACTTACGGTAATCTTACTCCCGTCCACATTTTCCCGATTCAACTGGTTGATCTTAGCTGCTATTACACCAGCTATCTGAACCGGGTCATTGTCAACGGAGCTAATCTGGTTACTTACATCTGTTACGCTGCCAGCATCCAATCCATTTGATGAATTGCTAGCAATAAGGGCGTACTTTTGTACGCCCCCAGAATTTTCAATTGCACCAACTTTTTTAGTTTCAAGGTTCGTATTTGATACAGAACTCAAAAAGGTGAGAACAGGTATATTTCGGATAAAAAGGGTTGCCGCCTTACGCCCTCTAATGTTGTGAAGATGAATTTCTGTAATCACAGCATCCAAGGTTTGTTTCCCTGCTGTGGATTGATACTCTCCCACTTTCACCACATCAGGGGCGGGTGATTTCTGGGAAGCTAGCGCATTTCCCTTGGTGGTTTGAGTGCAACCAACTGAGGGTATGCCCAAAGCAGCCATAGACAGGGCAACAATAATCCACAAATGTCTTTGATTCATGCGTCCGTTTTTTAAAGCGACTGTAGAATTTAAGTTTTATAATTCGCGGGATTTTTCACTTTGTAACAGTGACTTCCCTACTAAAAAACTTGAACTCGTTCCGTTTCCACTTTGTTGTTTATAACTGCAACAGACTAGCACGAACCTTTTGGCTTGGGGATCAGGGTTTTAGCGTAATTATTGGCAGCTTTCTCAATTTAAATTCCAATTTTCAGGGCGAAACCGTTCTCAAATGAGGACTTTGGCTATGTAACGCTTTTTTTGGCAAGTCCAAAATTATTAAAAAAACTTTACGCTTATTGCACGCTGAAGCGACGATACCCTATTCACATCAGTTCTAAAGGCTCGTAGCTACCTGTGTATTTTATATTACATTTGTTTAGACTATTTCCAACTAGAAGATAATATAACTTTAATTGAATGGCATCGGCATAAATACTCAAAATAACTTATTTCATAAATTCTTTAGATTTTTCTACGAATAAGCCATGATACGAGTTACATCTTAAATAATTATGTAAATTAATTTGGGTTTAATATCTTTTTTCAAAGTTTTTTCCACTTAGATTAATCATGATTTTTATTTCACATGACTAGGCTAAAAATAGTGATATATGTAACTTGGCACTCTAGTAATACTGAGTATAAAAAAAAGGAGGATACTCAACTTAATGTTTTTCAGGATGAATGATAAAAAAATTAATAAATCTTTGCGATCGCTTGTAGATCAAAATTGCAGAGTATTATAAAGCACAATAGCCTATTTTTGACCTAAGTACTTGCTCAAATATGATTTTTTAGAGCAAGCTATCTGTTCAAAAATCTTTGCAGATGTAGGGATGTACAGCTGTACCCCTACTATATATAGTGATTATTTTGGGGAATGCTATCAGCGTGATGATAAACCAAACACATCAAGGAGATTTAGAAATAGATCCATCGCCATTATTAGCTGTTCTTAAGGATTTGCATTCTCAGTACAAGTCAGTACGGGAGGGTGCAGTAACGAAATATATTCCAGAACTGGCAAAGGCAAACCCGGATTTGTTCAGCATTTGCATTGTGACAGTAGATGGTCAGGTTTACAAGGTTGGCGACTACGATCACCTCTTTACCATTCAGTCAATTTCTAAGGTGTTTGCTTATGGACTTGCCTTAGAAGATCATGGACTGGATTACGTTTTGACTAGAGTAGGCGTGGAACCGACGGGGGATGCATTTAACGCGATTATTTTGGATGAGCAATCGAAGCGACCTTATAATCCAATGGTAAATGCAGGTGCGATCGCAACCACTAGCTTAATCAAAGGTTCCGGGCCAACGGAACGCCTCAACCGAATGCTGGATATGTTTCGGCGATATATTAGCCGGGATGTATTTGTTGACATTTCAGTTTTTACCTCAGAACGCAGTACAGGGCATCGTAACCGTGCAATGGCGCATCTAATGCTCAACTTTGGCATGATTGACCGGAATATAGAAGAGTCGCTGGATCTTTATTTCCAGCAGTGTGCTGTGATGGTGAATTGCCAAGACTTAGCAGTGATGGCGGCTACCCTTGCTAACAGAGGTATTAACCCGATTACCAAAGAACAGGCGGTAGATAAGCGTTACATCAAAGATATTTTGAGTGTGATGTATACCTGTGGAATGTACAACTTTGCAGGTGAGTGGGCTTATAAAATTGGGATTCCGGCGAAAAGCGGTATTTGTGGTGGGATTATTGCCGTTGTACCCAATAAGATAGGCATTGGAGTTTTTTCGCCACTGCTGGATGTGCGCGGTAATAGTGTGCGGGGGGTGAAGGTGTGTGAAGAACTTTCCCAAAGGTTAGGTTTACATCTATTTGATTGTTCAAGCCAAGAGGCGAAATTTCAATAAATTTTGCTTGAAATTAAAAAACCTACATAAAAGCTACTCAACATTAAACCAATTCGTAATTCGTAATTCGCACTCTTGCTACGCCCCGCTACGTTCGCAAAGCGTCTCGTAGAGAAGAGAGCAATTACGTTTTGTGAAGGAGATTTAGATTTAGGCTTCCATTCGCGCTATTTGATAGAAGCTATGCCAATACTGCTCGGTTAAGAATATTTGTAGGTTAGGTTGAACGAAGTGAAACCCAACAAAGCCCCAGAAATGTTGGGTTTCGTTCCTCAACCCAACCTACGAATTTTAAGCTTTTTCCGCTTAACCGAGCAGTATTGGAAGCTATGCAACTTAAACCCTCAAACTAGGTTAACTTTTTTTAGACTAGACAAATTTGCCATAATCTGGTAAAAAACTTTTTCTATAGTTCGATAACAGACATACAATCTCCAACTTTTGAAATTTTAATGCAGAAAGATTAGTTTAAACGCCAATCTCATCCATCTTTAGCTAGTTAGCCAGCTTTTCAATAGTATATAAAATATTTTTGGGACATGAAGTTTTTATAGTAGTGAGTTTTCCGCTAACTGTTACAGATAGGCAGGATTACTTCTATTTTATAGTTTTTTAAGGCGATAGTTGAGATTAACATTATGCATGAAGTTTCAAAGCAGACTATAGAGACAGCACAAAAACATGCTCAAAAATCAATTGAGCATAGCAAAGAGATACAAGAGTTGGGTAAGAGTTTAGAAACAGATGACCAAATCGAGCCGGAACAAAAAGAACGTATCGAAGCCTATGGAGAAAGCATGTAAGAGCACGCGCAGAAATTTCAAGAATTGGCGCACAGACTAACAGAACATCCTTCAACAGATGTACTTTCAGAAACAGTAAAGGAGCATATAAAGGTAAATCAAGCCCATATCGAAGCAATTAAAGAATTTCAAAAGATAGAGCCACCAGCCTAAATTAGATATTAATTAAATATCTAATTTATATGCTTGTATCTGGATGTATTATTGAGCTTGTTACAAGTCTAATAACTACTCAAGCCTTTTCCTTTCAGTTAAATACAGTCGAGTTGCCTATATATAATGTGTTTATATATAGGTTTCTCTCCTGTGCCCCCTGCCCTCTAAAATAACTGCCTCTTCGGTCAAAATTCTTCTGCTTGGGGAAGTGGGAAGATTTCACCAGCTAAGTAAGCTTGAAAGTGCTTTTGGAAGTACAACCAGGAAGTCATATCTTCCCCATCTATCAATGCTTTTGGGGCTTTTTTATATAGAGGAATACGGTTATTAATTTCGTCTTGCAACAGTGGAGGCAATTCTGTTAAACCATTGACTTTGCTGCCAACAGCACTGTATATCAGTTGACCGGGGCGATCGCCCATTTTCATCCAGGGAAGCCATTGACCAATTCTATCCCAGCTTAGTTTAAGTTGAGAAACTGAGGAGAGGGCTGTGTTGAATAAATCTGCGGTTGGCACTGTTAATTTAAACAATTCTGCTGCCTGATAAATTGGATTTGGGCTGTATTCGGCAAATTTTGGCTCGTCTGCTAAGGGATTGGGGTAATAGGGAAATATATCAAAAACAAAGGTTGTATTGTCACCATCTACTTGTGCGGGGAAATTTCCCTTAAACTTGCCCTGCACTGGATTATTAGCAACGTGAATCACCGGAACTGTCTCACCTGTCCAAGGATTCTCCCATTTGCTTAAGACTTCATCTGTTTGTGGATTAAGGTAGTAAGTTAATTCCCTGGAAGTAAAATCCCAGCTACCCTCTTCTGTGGGAATACATCTGCTAACACTCAATCCCAGCATCTTAAACAGGAGTTGTCTTTTCTCACCGGGGATGAAAGCGTAAATTTTACCTTTCCAAATCAGGAAAGTAGATTCGCTAGGGTCGAGGGAAGAACGAGTTTTAACCCAGTGCTGTGCTTCAAGTTCTTGAATTTGGGCAACCATCTAAAACATCCTTTGTATTTGGATAACAAAAGAATAAGCTAATCAGCATTCAAGTTGCATCTTTAGAAGTGGGGAGTGGAGAGGCAGGGGAGGGTAGAAGGACAGAAGAAATATATTTTGGAATGCAACAATGAGAAATCAAGGGTTTTGAGGATTTCTTATCCCGAACTCAGGTTTTATTAATAAATCTCGCACTACGTTTCTATCCCGCCTCGGAATTCATTCCGAGGCGGGATGTCAGTAAGTGTGAGAGTTTCACTCTGACAAAAATGTGGGTAGAGAATTTTTCGACTTATGTGTACACCGTAGGCAGCGGGGCAGAGGGGAAAATAACTCTTAACTCCTAACTCCTAACTCAGCACTCAAAACTGTTTTGCCCAATGCCTTTATAAATTAAACTGGCTTTGAAACTTGCTCATCCAGACGGCGAAACAAAAACAGCCAAAGTGGTAGAGAACTATTAATTGCAATTAGTCGCACTAAATGGCCAGTTGTGACAATTTCAACATTATGATTTAATGCTAGGGAAACTAGGATCATTTCTGCTGATCCTCCTGGGGCTGTGACTAAAAGACAGGTTAACCAGTCCCAAGAGGTTAATTGCATCGCAAGTATAGCAGCGATCGCTCCCGCTATTAAGGTCATCCCCACAGATATTAAGGCATAAACGACAGTCCGCTTTCTAAAGTTGGGTTTGTCTCCCCAATATTCACCAATAGTAATTCCCAGGAGCATTTGACCCAATAAGTTTATTATTGGCGGCGGACTAAAGCTAATATCACCTACAAAAGGTAGCCAATGTAGCAAAGGATTAAACCCAATACCAATCAACAATGCACCAAAGAAATCGCCGGCCGGAATTTTAAATAATATAGCTGGATAAACTACTAATCCAGTAATTACCAGTACTAACAAGAGTAATTCTAGTTGAAATGGATCGAAATTGAGCCAAGCAGCGTTGATTGGGAGTGTTTGGGGATAGTAATTACCAGTTGATGTCTTAGCGATGAAGGGAATTAGAATAACTACTGAGGTGACGCGAATCGCCTGAACTAAGGCAACCAAACTAACATTTTTGTTGTAATCGGCGGCGATCGCTGCCATAATTCCAACACCACCAGGAACTGTAGCCAGCATTGCTGTCAACAGGTTGGTTTTGCTAAGGCGCGAGTAAATATAACCAATACAGCTTCCACTCAGCAGCAGAAACAAGGTAAGAAATATAAATATAGGAATATCAGAAGCAACACTAGCTAAATTCCCGTGAGCATTGGAAGCGCCAACAGTTAAGCCTACAAGTGCCATTCCCACTTTTCTCGCAGTGCGGTTAGGTTGGGGAGAATATTGATAAAAAATTCGACACCCTTGAAGAACCAGTGTACCAGCAGCAATCCCGCCAAATATCCAGGCAATCCTACCAATTTGGAACTTTGCCAGAAGTAAACCCAGAGGTAATGCCAGAAGCATTTCCAAGACAAGGACAATTAGTTGCTTGATAAATAGCTGTTGTTTAGTAACAACGGGATTTTCATGAGTGTGTTCTTCTAGTTTGGGAGCAACACCTAGGCTTTGATTCATCGATATGAGCTTTTTTATTAATTTAACTATGCATTTCGGTAATGCTCGCACAAGATAACTAGGTTCGTAGTGAGCGCTTTAGCGCTCAAATCAAGGACTAAAGTCCTTACTACAAAATTATTCATCGATTAAAGTTGATCTAGTTGACTACTCACAAGGTGGAAGTCACGTATTCACGTATGCTTTAATCTTGAGCTTTCTGGCTGTAATGAAATAGTAGATTTATTTCCGCCTTGCGGTACTAGGTTTAAATTTAGCGTGTGTTGCATTTAAACAAAAATACCTATAGAGAGAGGATAGGGGCACAATGATCGTTGTACCCCTACAAATAATTTGTATTCCTTTCAATGGTTCAGCCGTTTAATCTTCGTCAAGGGCTGGGAAAGCTTCTTCAAGCTGCCACAACCTATCTTTATTTTCAACGAACCAAATACGAGTTTCTGGAGTTAATTTACTCCAAATGTCTTCAACAGGGATGTGAGGAGATGCATATTGGTACTGCTGACCAAGTGATTTGAGATTGTCTACCACATCACGGGGAATTCCGAATTGTTCCCAGTCAACTGTTATGTGTCTTCCCGAAACTCCGGCTGTGGGGTCAAAAACCAATTGTGCTGATCTGACTAAATCAGCAAAGTGTTTCGGTTTTAGTTTGGTGATCTCCTGAATTTGGAGTGATTCGTTATGCTCTTGAGACATTATCGCCGCAGTGGTAAAGATTAGTAATTCACAGGACTTACTGCCAGAGACTTTTATCCCAATATTTTTACTTTAGCGCAGAGCCGCTAACTTGAGCATAACTTAACCACACAAAGAGTTTGAGCAAATTGTTTAAGGTGAGCAAACTTCCGTTAACTATACTATAGCAGTCCTAAATCAGTCGTGAACAATAAGATCCCCGACTTCTTAAAGAAGTCGGGGATCTGAGTCTCTCAATTTTCACAACTCATTTAAGTTCTTACTACGAACGTCTCGATTTTAGTGACGAGTGTAAGAACGCTCAAAGTGAGTTTTAAGTGTATGAGCCATAGCGGACATGACAACTGCTGCTATAGAAAGCGATATTGCTGCAATTCTAATTTTAAAATCATCTGCAAGTATCGCTACAGCAGCTAGAGCGATCGCTACCCCTATACAACTTTGCTTAACCCTATTTGTAACTTGATAAGCTCGATTGCAGGAGCTACAAATAAGTGTGTGGCGCGAGAATCTATCTAACAAAATTGGCTTTGTATTCAACTCACCATTTTCAGAATTTTTCCATGTGGAATAGCCTTGATAAAAAGGCAAAGATGACCCAAATTTATCTAGCCACTTGCGGTACTCAACTACTAATGTGTCAGATGTTTTTAAAGGCAAATATAGTTCTTTAAGACTTATTTGTAAGCGCTCAATTTCTGACTGTTGTCCCGCAATGAGAGGTAAATCCTGCTCTAATATTTTGTTTGTATTTAAGTGATCTAGCCAGCGTGGTCTTAGCTTGACTCCCCAAGTCATGAAATTACGATAACCTCTAGCTAAAAGGCGACATCGCCCTTTACCTAAAGGAATCGCATACAAAGCTAGTCCAAATTTCCAACCTCGTTCTTCAATATAAGTATTGTTAAAAACAAGAGTTGGAGCAATAAAATCAATATACTTCCAAGGTTCATTTGATTTATTAATTCCCCGCCACCTACCTCGAATTCCTTGAACCGAACTCTCTAGCACTTCCATTTCTAGCGGTTGAGCCTTTTTGCGATCGCCACCCCCTCTAGTGCCATGATGGCTAATAGCAACATGAGCCGGATCGGTAACGTTCTCTATTAGATATGTTTGGTCATAAGGCAGATCCAATATAAAGTCTGAACACACAAATCCTGGCTTCTCTAAATCTGGCAAAATTGGGATATTTTCATCAACAGCAGTTTCTTTTTCACCAGCCCACACCCAAATCATGCCTTGACGTTCCACAACCTTAAAAGATGGTACGCAAGCATTGACTGGAATTTTTGCATCTGCTGGTAATTGGGGAATGTGCAGACATTGACCATCACTACCAAACTGCCAACCGTGATATAAACACTCAATTTTGCCGTCAATAATTTGTCCTTCAGAAAGTTTGGCTGTACGGTGAGGACAACGATCTATTAAACAGATAAACTGTCCATCTTTGTTTTTGAATAAAACCAAAGGTTCATCGTACAAGGAAAAACTATGAGGGCGGTTGTCCGGGAAGTCTTGTACAAAGGTGACAGGATACCAGCATTGCCTCCAGTTAAATTCTTGCTTCTCCTCAAGCGTCTCAAAGGTAGAAGTTGGTGGTGTTGCCTGTAGTGGCTCTGTTTCTAATGACATAGTTTTTTCCAGGTTTCTATAATTTTAGACCTTTGGATTAGCAAATCTTTAGTCCTAGAGATAGAAAATTTCTAGGGTGAAACTTCAAAAATTAACAATAAGAAAGCAAACTGGGGTTTGAGTAAGTCAAAGCTGCTTTTGCTTGCGGAAAACACTGAAATGATAAAGCAAACCGAGGTTTGAGAAAGCAAACCGAGGTTTGAGAAAGCAAACCGGGGTTTGAGTAAGTCAAAGCTGCTTTTGCTTGCGGAAAACACTGAAATGATAAAGCAAACCGGGGTTTGAGTAAGTCAAAGCTGCTTTTGCTTGCGGAAAACACCAAAATGAGAAAGTAAACTGGGGTTTGAGTAAGTCAAACCTCATTTTGAGAAAGGAAGTTAAGTGTTTTGATAAATTAAACAGGTATTTTTATAAAGCAATGAGGCTTTTTGATAAAGTAATCGGCAAATATACTTAACGATTAAAAATCGCGCTTGTACAAATGGAGTCCTACTGGAAAACTGCTGTATGTCACTTAATTTTTAACGATCGCACGATTTCTCTATAACTTTCAATTTAGTGATTTGTTTAAAGAGGAATTAGCTCAGTTCCTCATCTTCGATTAAAACTGTAACAGCAGCGATCGCAATTAACATTTCATCATTTTTATCATTGAGTTCGGGAATCGCCCGCCCTTGAACTACCATCCCCCCAGATTCTAGGGTAAGGGTTTTCCGACCAAATGGTAGTACAGCAAGTACCTCTTCTTCCCTAACTTGTTCGGGGTATGGAACTGCTACCTGAACCTCTATAATCATTTCATTGGGGTGACTCAAACCTGCAACTTCCCAAACACCAGGTAAAGCATTGTGAGCGATCGCATTTCGTACTGCCCTACATGCTGCTACTGTCGGTTCTTGTCCATGCTGATCTATTCCCATCCCCATCTCAATAATCAACCGTTTACGTGCCATTGCTACCTCCGGTAAATCTTGCATCTTTCACTAAAAAAGGCAGGTATGCTGATTGCATTCCCCTGCCCCTATCTCACAGCATACGCTGCAAGCGGCTTAGACGCTCTGAGTAACTTTTCATCACCTGTAGGGCAAACATGGGTGTTTCCTGAACGGCAAAGAGAAACCTTTTCTCATCAACAGAAGCAAGTTTGCTGTCCACCTTAGCGATCGCTGTGTAAGTTCTATTTTTTACTCCCACAAGTACCCCAACACCAAAAACTTCGCCCGTCTCAATGGTTTCTACAACCTTGCCATTAACTAATATATCTACCTTTCCTTCCAGAATCCCGTACATGTTATCGCCAGACTGTCCTTCTTCAAGGATGACTTGGCCTGCTGAAAATGTTTGAGGGTCGGGTTGTTTTTGAAAGATACTGACTGTTATTACAGGACTTAGCATTTAGAGCAACCCCAAAATTCTTGGTTTTTAGACGAAACTTTTAGATAGCTTTACGTGAACCCACAAAAGTATACTACTTTCTGTTGATTAACTCTCAATCTCGGCAAAATTCCTGATTAGTCCCCTAATCGCCTAAAAACTTCTAAGAAGGTTTTACTAGGCAAAACCGTCCCTCTCGCCTGTCGGAGCTACGGTGTATACACAATTCTGAAATAGCTGATTAAACAGGGTTTTACCCCACCCTAACCCTCCCCTTGTGAAGGGGAGGGAACCGGAAATCTCATTTCCCCCCAATATATCGGGGGGATTAAGGGTAGGGTGTTGACTTTGGGTGTTTTTAGATGATATTTCTTCATACAGAATAGATGGGAAAAAATATCGAATGAGAATTGGTGGTTAATGAATAAAT
>NZ_JBALBZ010000054.1:0-35124 GCF_036919495.1 Nostoc sp. | reverse complement strand
GATATGGCTTTCGTAACTTTAGCAATTTTAGATTACGCAGTTTATTAAACTGGCATTTTAGTATTGATTCTCCATAAAACTAGCGGAAGAACCATTTTTTCTTGGTTTTACTAATTTTAAAAATGATTGCGACAGATGGGAAGAGAAAACCCAGATACACTAAGCGGTTTCCAATCCAAAATCTAAAATCCAAAATGGCATCGCTACCTACTCGTTGAAATTTAGATCACAACGCCTTTGTATATAGTTGTTCCTTGCGCGATCGCGGATTGATGTAGTCATGCAAGATTATGCTCGTTTTCCGACTACTGTACGAGAAAATGTTGCCTTTGGGGAAAACTAGCAGACCGAGTAGTAGTACTAGAACACGGTCAAATTAGAAATTATTGAGGTAGGCACTCATGACGAATTCATAGCATTAGGCGGACAGTATCACTTGATGTTTAGCCGTCAAGCTAGTAGTTACAACTGAGTGGGGAGTGAGTAAGAAGTAGGGGACAGGGGACAAGGGGAAGAATAAAAAATTACCTCTTTCCCCTCTGCCTCTTTTCAATGCCCAATTTTTATTCTGGTAATTTATATTGCCCAACAATACGCTTGGCAAACTCTGGAACGTGCGCTTCTAATTTCTCTGGATGATTTCGCTTCACATACAAATAATTCCGAGTAAAGTGAGAATCAATCGAAAATCGCGCATATTCTAAACCTTTGGGGCCGATTTTTTCGATAACCACACCCATCAGTTTTGCTGCCCACATCGGGAGGGTAACGCCTTTATCGTAAGCGGGAATACTTTGCTGTACAGCTTCCTTCCGGTTGCCTTTAGACGTTACTGGTTGAGTATCTAACTGGTCTTTCACCAAATCCAGCATTTCCTTACCTGTGTCATTTCTAACTACAATCCACTGCCAACCGAAGGGTGCGCCCATGTAGCCAACAACTAAATCGGCTAGGGAGTTGACATAATCAAAGCAACTCATACAGGATGGGGCAAATACATCTTTGAGTTGGTTTGTCTTCAAGCCAAAGAAAGGTACTGTTTCTGTTGAGCCATCCTCATGTTTGAAGTGAACCCGAAAGTCTTGCATGAATTCGTAATGCACAACTGTATCAGGCGATCGGCTGGTGGTTTCTAAGAATTTTTGCAGCCCGGCGCGGTTAACATTATCTACGCAGGGCGTACCCAAAACATACAGCTTTTCTAAACCAAGTTGTTTTTCTACGGCTCGTAATGCCTGGATTTGACAACCAACACCAATGACTAATAGCCGCTTCATCCCTGATTTCTCTATCTGTTCCAAGACAGAAAGGTTTGGGGAAAGAGTTGGTTTGTTTACCCGCGCTGCTAGTATTTCTTCT
This sequence comes from Nostoc sp., assembly GCF_036919495.1. Lineage (GTDB taxonomy): Bacteria > Cyanobacteriota > Cyanobacteriia > Cyanobacteriales > Nostocaceae > Nostoc. The sequence continues at coordinate 33,765 of NZ_JBALBZ010000054.1, read as the reverse complement.
GGAGTCCGGGCGATGACGGGCATGGGTTGAAAGCAGTCTTCTTTGGTATTTTGCACGCAGACGACACCTTCAACTAAGCCGCGATTGAGCATTTCAATGGCAATGCTGCTAACAATACCCGTCCATTGTGCGCCTTCGATGGGCTGTTGTTTCCGTGCCGCCATCATATCTTGGTGAACACCAAAGTACAGTTCATCAGGGTTGTCGAGATGGCGCGATCGCATGTGTGTTTCTTCTTCAAGTTCGCCTATTTGCTGATTAATAAAAGCGCAGGCTTCCTTGACATAGTGAATATAGTATGTATCGCATAGTCCGCACTCGCTACAGAGTTCTTTAGCAGGGCGGCGGCTGGTAGATTTTAAGGCTCTGGCTTTTTTGTGAGGAGAAACTGAGGTCATATAAATTTTTTGTTTTATCCAGGAATCGCTTTTATTACAATACCGTCACTCGCTATGAACTTGACGATGGAGATTGAACAACAAGAGGATGGACGCAATAAGCAGAAGTGATTGGTTCTACTGGGTCAAGTTCATTAGTTGAGCAAGCTATACTTTGCTTAGATTAAAGGTGATGTATCCTTATGCTGACGCTAGAGAAGTAACACATAGCAGCAGTTAGCGCCAGTGCAGTCCAAAAATTTGATGTTTTTAAGAAAATCGACATCTTTTTAGTATTAACTTTATAATTTATATGAGTAGAAATTTGGTAAATACTAATGTTGCAATCCATTGAAGGAGTGTATAAGAACGGTAATATAGAACTTTCAGAATTACCATCTGATTTATCAGAAAGCCGTGTTATTGTAACTTTTTTAGAACCCAAAAAGCCTCAAGATAAAAGGCAGATAATGCAACTTGGGATGTTCTCTGGGAATAAACAGTCAACAGAAAAAGATTTTAAAATTAGTGAATTTCATGGAGATGCCGAAGACGGCTTAGACTGGTCGTAGGTAATTATGAGTTAGCAAAGCTTTTTGCCGAAATCGCACAAAATCATTGTGTAATGGATAGTGCTAATCACACCAAAATATCTTCGATGTTTATGTGGAATAACTTGGTTGATCAGCTTTTTTGGTAGATGCGAGCACATAAAATAATCTTGTAGCATACTTTGTCCAATCTTGAATTTAGTATTATATACTACTTTAATATAAGTATTAGCTAGAAGAGAGAAACATATTATGGGACTAGGCGATCGCATCAGCCGCATAATTAAGGTAAACCTGAGCAAATTACAAACAAGCTCAAAAAGAAGTCCAAACATGGTATCAAATACCTATATTAGCTATGAAAAAAGAACGTGAGGATTTAGCTCGTGAAGCTTTGGCTCGTAAGTATACTTACCAGCAAACGGCTGATAGCCTTCAAAATCAGCTTAATCAGCTAATAACAGTAATAGATAGTCTCAAAAGTGACTTAAGGTTTATAGAAAGAACAACTGCCAAAATTCAAGCAGAAGCAAGCTCAAGCTATGAGTGGGTTTAACAATGGCAAGAAAGGCTCCTAATGAATTTCAAGGCACTAACGACTATTAGTAACTTGCAAACGCTCTGCTTAAAGTGCAATCGTGGCAAGGGTGCAAGTAACTGAATATAAAAAATAAAATCTTTGTCAAATACTATAGATAGCCCTTCAGTAAATTAACTGAAGGGTATTTGCTATTCTCAAAAGACTTTATCTCAACTGAGGAAGGATGAAAATGCGATCGCACCTGCCTTCTTTCTTCGTAGTTCGTTCCTCTCAAGAACAAAAACCAGTGACACAAAACTCTAAAACAGGTGCAGCATTTATTGCAGGCGGAACCATAGCAGGTGCTGGTGTTTCCGCAACGGTAGGCGGGATGGGACTAGCAGGCGGATTTGGTGCAGTCGGTATTGGTGCAACTCCTGTAGTGGCTGCTGGCGCTGTAGCTGGTGCAGCTGCTTATCGGGCAATTAATGCGATCGCAAAAGCCTCAATGCAAGCAATTAATCAAGCTTATAAAGAATTTCAGGAGCAGTTAAACGCTTGCAAATGTCAGTAAGGTAAAATATATAACTCTTAAGAAGTATTGACATCTGAACTTTTTAAAGCGCTCATCTTGCATATTTTGAAAAAACGTTATAAATTATTAGATTATAGGGGAATAATCTGACGTCTTAGTGTCAAAAACTAATCCTGCTCAAGTAAATATACTGCAACCAGTTTTAACTTCATGCAAATCCTAAACAGCACTGAAGATATGTTTTTATTTGGTAAAGCAAAGATTCTGTACATGAAACAGAACAATAAATAATCTAAAAATATATCTTGTGTGACTGTTTTTAAAATCATGTTAGCGCTTGCGGTGATGAGCAACAACTAGAATTCACCAAAAGAGTAATCCATTATAAGCAAATTAACTAGTAATAAAGCTGCATGTGTCAGCAGATTTATTCGTTATTAGTTGATTAATTTTTCTCCAAATTATATTTGCTATTCAAAGAATTGTTTTTGTTATGCTGAGAATGGCAAAAATATTAAATGAAGACGCATCTATCACAAATTCACAATCCCAATGGAGCTATTCTGGCGATGCACTTAAACGAATTAGAAACTACTGAAAACTTAAAAGAAGTCGAAGAAGCGTGGCGAACACTAGAAAAATCAATTCTCTATTATCAGGGTCGCCCCGTTGGGACGGTAGCCGCTTATGATGCATCTGTAGAGGCTCTTAATTATGACCAGTGTTTTGTTCGGGATTTTGTCTCCTCAGCTCTAATTTTTCTAATCAAAGGTAGAACAGATATTGTTCGCAACTTCTTAGAAGAAACCTTAAAGTTACAACCTAAAGAAAGGGCATTAGATGCCTATAAACCTGGACGAGGATTAATTCCAGCTAGCTTTAAAGTTGTATCAGAAAATGGGCAAGAATATTTAGAGGCTGATTTTGGTGAACATGCGATCGCTAGAGTTACACCCGTAGATTCTTGCTTATGGTGGATTATTTTGTTGCGTGCTTATGTAGTCGCTACAGAAGATTTTTCTCTCGCATATCAACCTGAATTCCAAAATGGTATCAGGTTAATCATGGAAATCTGCTTGGCGAATCGTTTTGATATGTATCCAACGCTGTTGGTTCCAGATGGTGCTTGTATGATTGACCGTCGTATGGGTATTTATGGGCATCCTCTAGAACTACAAGTTCTTTTTTACACGGCATTGCGTGCATCTCGTGAACTGCTAGTTTGCCAAGGGAATTCCGATATTGTTGCAGCCATTGATAACCGATTGCCTCTTTTATGCGCTCATATTCGCCAGCATTATTGGATAGATATTAATCGCCTGAATGCAATTTATCGCTTCAAAAGTGAAGAATATGGTAAGGGTGCTGTTAATCTGTTCAACATATATGTAGATTCTGTTCCCTATTATGAATTAGATAAGTGGCTACCAAAAAAAGGTGGTTATTTAGCAGGTAATGTCGGGCCGTCGCAGCTAGATACTCGCTTCTTTTCCCTCGGAAACTTAATGGCAATCATTTCAGACTTAGCCACCGAAGAACAGTCACAAGCGATTATGACTCTCATTGAGGATCGATGGGATGATTTGGTAGGAGATATGCCAATGAAAATTTGTTTCCCAGCTTTGGAACATGAAGAATACAGAATTGTAACTGGATGTGACCCCAAAAATATCCCCTGGTCGTATCATAATGCTGGTAGTTGGCCAGTTTTAATGTGGATGTTAGCGGCGGCGGCGGTGAAAACTAACAGAACAAGTCTTGCACAAAAGGCTATTGAAATTGCCCAAGGACGCCTTAGTACAGATGAATGGCCAGAATATTACGACGGTAAGAAAGGGCGACTGATTGGCAAACAAGCTCGGAAATATCAAACTTGGACAATTACTGGGTTCTTATTAGCAAAAGAACTGATGGCAAACCACACTTATTTACCATTAATCAGCTTTGGTAAATTACCAGCAGAACAGGTTTCTAGAGCATGTGAGTTTGAAATCGCCAGTGTAGACCCGTATATGTCTTGATAGGGAAAGAGTAAAGACGCGATTAATCGCGTCTTTACAGGAGTTAAAATACAAAAGCCTTCTGACTCCTGAATCCTGTTTCCATGACAAATTCCCGTCAAATAGCTTTTATCGCCCTGCGAGAGGTTCACAAGGGGGCTTATGCTGATGTTGCCCTAGATAGAGTGCTGCAAAAAGTTAATTTGCCTGATAACGATCGCCGCTTGCTGACAGAATTGGTTTATGGGAGTGTCAGAAGGCAGCGCACTCTTGATACTCTCATCGATCAACTCGCCAAAAAGAAATCTCATCAACAACCACAAGACCTCCGCACCATCTTACATCTGGGTTTCTACCAACTGCGTTATCAAGAGCGTATTCCCGCCTCAGCTGCTGTTAATACCACCGTCCAACTCGCTAAAGAAAACGGTTTTTCTGGACTCACAGGGTTTGTTAACGGTCTATTGCGCCAGTATCTTAGAAAAGCAGGGGGAGAAAACACTCCCTTATCCCCCTCATCTCTCCACACCGATCCTTTACAACTTCCAGAAAACCCAGTGGAACGCTTGGGTATTTTACACAGCTTTCCTGATTGGATTATTCAAGTCTGGTTAGAACAACTGGGTTTGGCTGAGACAGAACAATTGTGTGAATGGATGAACCAATCACCAACAATCGACTTGCGTATCAACCCACTTCGCACTTCAATCGAAGAAGTTGAGGCGGCTTTGCAATCTGCTGGTATTTTGGTGAGACGGATTCCTGATTTACCCCAAGCTTTACGATTGATTGGTAGTGCTGGATCAATTCAAAAACTACCTGGTTTTAAAGAAGGTTGGTGGACTGTACAAGATGGTAGCGCCCAATTGGTAAGTCATTTGCTCGACCCCCAACCAGGTGAGGTGGTAATTGATGCCTGTGCTGCACCAGGCGGTAAAACAACCCACATTACTGAGTTAATGGCAGATAAAGGGAAAATTTGGGCTTGCGATCGCACTCCTTCTCGTCTTCGCAAACTCCAAGAAAATTCTCAACGGCTGAATTTACAATCTATTCAAATTTACACTGGTGACAGTCGCCACTTCAACCAATTTCAAAACACCGCAGACCGCGTATTATTGGATGCTCCATGTTCTGGTTTGGGAACTATGCACCGTCATGCTGATGCTCGTTGGCGACAAACACCAGAATCTGTCCGGGAACTTTCGGTGTTGCAAAAAGAATTAATAACACATACATCAACTTTTGTCAAACCTGGTGGTGTACTAGTTTATGCCACTTGTACATTGCATCCAGCAGAAAATGAAGAAGTGATTTCGACATTTCTAGCTGAGTCACCTAATTGGCAAATTGAGTCTCCAAGCGGCTTTGAATCGCCTGCTTCTGCATATAGCACCCCTGAAGGTTGGTTTAAAGTCTGGCCCCATAGACAGGACATGGATGGCTTTTTTATGGTGCGCTTAAGAAAAACCAATAATTCCGAGTGAATACTGTTTGGGATTGTACGATTTGGTTGAGGCCTGAATCTACCAGACGAGGCAGCAATGGTTACCCCTTCCAATGTCAAAAACTTAGTTAAAATCCTGATTGGAGCCGCCTGGATCGATGGCAGAATCCAACCAGAAGAACGGCAATATCTCCGCGAGATAGCTCAAGCAAAAGGTTTAGCTAACGATCCAGAAATTAAGCCTTGGCTGTACGAATTCGTTCCTGTACAGCCAAAAGAATGCTATGACTGGGTGCGTGAGTATTTAGGCGATCGCCCCAGTCATGAAGATTGTGAAAATCTAATTGAAGCCATCAGTGGCTTAATTTATAGCGATGGCGAAGTTGCCGTCGAAGAAGCTAGACTGCTGACGGAATTGCAGGACATAGCGAAGCCGAATGATTCAACTCAACCGGCTCACACTGCACTTCTCAAACAAATTCAAAAGCTTTACCGCCGTTGGGTTGACGTGCAAAACTAATCTATAGTCAAAAGTCCATAGTCTAATAACTAATAACTAATGACTAAATTATGACTTCGGATCGCCTAGACCCGGAGTTTCTTCTTTATCAACCTTAGGCACAAAATCAGGACGCTCTTTACTTTCCCAACCTGCGGGGCGTTTCGAGTTGTACCAAGCTATTGAACCAATGGTTACAGCAGCAATAAAACCAACTACATACACCAAGGTGAAAGCAAAAGGAAACTGACCGCCACCTGTTGCAACTGAATCTGCTGCCTGCATCAATATATGCATGAGTATATTCTCCAATGTTAAGTAACACTACTTGACACACTATAGAATGAGCCTATCACTTAACATCCCTCTGGAGTTTAGTTTCAGCAACTCCATATTGCATAGAAAAGAGGAATGAGGGGGACAAGGAGAAGAATTAGTAACTAATCCCCAATGCCCAATGCCCACTCTTCAATTAGAAGGTCTAAGTTTATCCCGCCAAGATGGCTGTGATGATGAATCTGAAGAACCGGAAGAACCGGAAGAACCGGAACTATTTGCTGGAGAGGACGAGCGCCGACTTCTTTGAGGCGGGGAAGAAGAATCAGATTCTACTCTTCTAGATCGCCGCCGTGAAGTAGATGATTCTGAAGAAGAGTTACTGGAACTTGATTCTTCGGTGCGATCGCGCCTTCTCTGTCTTGGGGTATAATCGCTTGATTGCTGTTCTTCTTGAGAATAGCTCCTTCTCCTACGTCTCTTAGATGAACCACTCTCTTCAGAATTTTTAGCACTTTCCCCTTCTGAGTCTTCATCATCAGAAATAGAACGATTCAGTACTTGTTTAGGCTTCATAGGCTGGGCTTTGATAGTGCCTTTGCGACCTTCTAACTTTGGACGTTTGGGAAACTTTTCTACGGGCATCTCCTCTGCCGCTTTTTCCATAAATTCGTGCCAGGTGTAAGCCGCACTACCACTACTGCCGTCTGTGGGGTGGTTATCATCGTTACCTAGCCAAACGCCTGTCACCATCTGGGGAATGTAACCAATAAACCATAAATCACGGGCTTCGTCAGAAGTGCCGGTTTTGCCTGCAACTGGTCTATTACCTAATTGAGCAGCAGCACCAGTCCCCTCTTCTACGACGTTGCGTAACATCCAAGTCATTATGGCGGCACTGTCAGCGTCAAGGGCGCGTTGTGGCTTGAAATTAGCTGACCAGATCACCTTGCCTTGACGGTTGAGGATGCGAGTAATACCATGAGGTTCTGTGTGCAATCCCTGAGTTGCAAAACTGCCATAGGCGCTGGTCAATTCCAACAAATTGACTTCATTTGAGCCGAGAGCCAAGGAGTAGGTGGGCTTAAGCTCAGATTTTATTCCCATATCATGGGCAAGTTTAATCGTTGGCGTAAATCCCACATCAATCAACACCTTCACCGCAATTATATTAATAGAGCGGGTGAGGGCGTCTCGCATGTTCATGGAACCATGAAACTTTTCACTATAGTTTTTCGGTTCGTAGCCATCTACGACAAAGGGCGCATCTTCATAGCTATCGTAGGGGCTTTTACCGCTAGCGATCGCAGTGGCATATACAAACCCTTTAAATGTCGAGCCTGGCTGCCGTTGTGCCTGAGTAACCCGATTAAATTGGTTTTTACCAAAATCTTTTCCCCCAACCATTGCCTTAATTTCACCGTTGCGGGGGTCAATGGCTACCATTGATCCTTGCTTAAAGTTCTCCCAGTTTCCTTGATTTCGCAGTGTTTTGGCAACTGCCTCTTCTGCAACTTTCTGCCAAGTTGGGTTCAGCGTAGTTTCTACTACTAATCCCTCACTTTTTAGCACGTTAGGAGAAACGTACTTTGGCAATTCTTTTTGGATGTAGCTGGTAAAGTAGGGTGATTCTATTTCCAGTCGCTTAGGTAAACTGGTTTTGAGAATTAATGGTTCTTGGACTGCTGCCTGTCTTTGTGCTGGCGTAATTATTTTATCTTCTTGCATCCGTTGCAATACCAAGTCCCGCCGCCGTTTTGCCGCTTCGGGATTCTTGTCTGGAGCGTATAAGCTAGGAGCAGGGGCTAATCCAGCAATCGTTGCCATTTCGGCTAAAGAAAGCTGGTCTGGCGTTTTACTAAAATATACCCTTGATGCATCTGCCACACCATAAGCTCCGCCTCCCAAATAAACCAGATTTAGGTAGCGCTCTAAAATCTGATCTTTGGTTAATTCATTCTCCATTTTTTGTGCTAGGCGGACTTCCTTGAGTTTGCGCCAGATTGTCTGTTCTTGTTTCAAAAACAGAATCCGCGCTAGCTGTTGGGTGATAGTGCTAGCACCTTCAACAACACCTTGCGATCGCAAATTATTCAAACCCGCTCTAGCAATACCTTGTGGATCAAATCCGTTGTGTTGCTTAAATCTTCTATCTTCTGAGGCGATGAAAGCTTTTTTTAAATTATCTGGTATTTGTTCCAGCTTTAGCTGTTCTCTGGCCGTTTCACCTTGTTGTTGTAATATGGTTCCATCGGCGGCTTTGATGGTCAGTGTTTGTTCTCTAACTACGGCATTCAACTCTGCCTGATCTGGCAAAGTCCGATCTATTAAACTGATGCCGTAGATGAAGGCGATTATCCCACCACCTACACCCAAGCCTGCCCAAAACCAGATGCGACGATAGAGTGGTTTACCGCGAGTTGCCTGATTAGCCTTCATCCTAGATGGTAAAATTTTCATTTGCTCAGTAACTGCCTCGCCTGCGCCAGATGTGCTGGTGGTAAGCTTCTCATTTGTTCCTCCTTGTCCAGAGTCACTCAAATTAGTTGGTCTTCGCTTGAACCAGGAGGTAAGCTTCCCCACGTCAGTTCCTCGCTCAAAATAGTAACTGTATAACCACCATCAATCAACTTTGGGGTTATAGCACTACCTCTGTGTTAGTATAATATCCTATAAATAATTAACTAAATTCACTATATAAAAATAATGTTTTTTAGATTTGGTTAATTGGGTTTTGTAAAAAAAATTGCAAATTTGATAACTATTCGGAATAGAAAAATTATTGTCATTTTCTGCAACAGGTGTACCGAAGTATCCGCAAATACAGCCAGAGTCCAGCTTACTTAAGGCGAACGACGCCAAAGCAGAGCTAAGAAGAAGCGCCGTTGCTCTTGGTAGTAATATCGGCGATTCACAAACAACTTTAGAAGCAGCTATAGAGATTTTAGCCCAAACGCCAGGTATTGTCTTAGAAGCCAGATCCAATTGGTACCAAACCAAAGCTGTAGGGCCACCACAGCCAGATTACCTAAATGGCTGCGTCACATTGCAGGTAGAAATCACAGCCCAGCAATTATTAGAAACTTTGTTAGGAATTGAACAACAATTTGGGCGTGTGCGTCAGGAACGCTGGGGACCACGAATCCTGGATTTAGATTTGTTATTATTTGATGACATTATTCTGGATACACGAAATCTCCAGATTCCGCATCCACGAATGCGGGATCGGGCCTTTGTGTTAGTTCCACTGGCAGAAATTGCCCCAGATTGGATAGAACCAGTATCCGGGTATGTTATTAAAGAACTGCTGAAAGAGGTAGACTGTTCTGATGTACATTTATTGATGGGCAATTAAAAATACCATCCTTAAACGCAGAAGAACGCTGATTTCACCTCTGTATTCACAGATAATCAGATTTTATTATGCCATTAGGTAGAGAATTACCACAACTACTAAGACAACGCCTGTTTTATAAAGGACGCAAATTTGATTTTGAAGTTAATCGCTTGCGTTTGCCTAATAAATCAGAAGGAGAATGGGAATGTATTCGTCACCCTGGTGGCGCTCTAGCTGTACCGATAACGCCAGAGGGTAAACTTGTACTCGTGCGCCAGTACCGTTTTGCAATTCAGGGACGGATATTAGAATTTCCGGCGGGAACTGTAGAACCAAATGAAGAACCTTTAGAAACAATACAGCGTGAGATTGAAGAAGAAACTGGCTATAGTGCCAAGAAATGGGACAAATTAGGCGAGTTTTTCTTAGCACCGGGTTATTCAGATGAAATTATCTATGCTTTTCTGGCGCGAGATTTAGAAAAGCTGGAAACACCACCACCACAGGATGGAGACGAGGATATCGAAACTGTGTTTTTGACTCCTGAAGAATTAGAGAAAGCGATTCTGGAGGGAGAGCCGGTAGATGCTAAATCAGTTTCTAGCTTTTTTCTGGCGCGTCCGTTTTTAATTTAATAGGAATATGCTGCTAGAGTTAGCGATTGCAGATGCTTACGGTGCAGTCTTTGAATATGCTGACGAGATGCTCGTTAACAATGATTTGAGTCGATACGTAGAACATCCGCGTTTTCGACTCAATCTTGGCAGCTACACGGATGACACCCAGATGAGCATTGCCATTGCTGAAGTAATTGTTGCTTAAGCACCGTGGACGGTAGAAGTTTTAGCCGATAGTTTCGTTAAAGCCTTCAAACGCGATGAGAGAGAAGGTTATGCTCGAAGCTTCTACCATTTTCTGAGAAAAATTCAAGATGGGGAAGAGTTTTTAACGAAAATTAACCCTGAGAGTCAAAAGAGGCAGGGGAGCAGGGGGCAGGGAGCAAGGGGGAAAATTGAGACGGAGCTTGTACTCCGCCCCAGTAAGAGCGCCCTGCCCCTCCGCTTCTTCGGTGACAAAAGTGGGACGGCGATGCGTGCAGCCAAAAATTCGAGTTAAATGTAATACATCGGTTGGGAAAAGTGTGATTTGCCCTCCTGCTTTACTCAATTAAGGGCAACTTACCTTTTCAAATACTACGGTTTTTAGAGATATTATTACAGTTATTTAGGTAAATATAAAGCTACCCTAACCTTCACTATCCCCAAGTTGGGGTAGTAAAGTACACATTGGCGGCTTAATTATATGCTTGTATATATTCAACACATTAACTGCTCAGTGATATGAAAATTGACTTAAAGTCAAAGTTATAAAAGCATGACCAAAAGAAGCTTACAACTCCTAAACATGTGTCTTTATGCAAGACGCATACATATTTCACACAGATGAAAAAAAATCCAACTTTTAACAGTGCCGGTAAACTGACTGCTCTTTTGTTCCTAATAACTCTCTTTCTCACACCTTGTGTGATTGTAAATGCAGGTGAACGTGGTGTTTTAATGAAATTTGGCGAAGTACAAAACCAGATATTAGGTGAAGGACTGCACTTAATTATTCCTGTAGTTAATACTGTGAAGAAGTTGAGTATTCGAGTCCAAAAGCAGGAAATTTCGGCTGAGGCTTCTTCTAAAGATTTACAAAATGTTTTCACCGATGTCGCTCTCAATTGGCATATTGTTCCCCAAGAAGCAAATGCCATTTTTCAAGAAATTGGAGATGAACAAGATATAGTTATTCGGATTATTAACCCAGCAGTTGAAGAAGTCCTAAAAGCAGTAATGGCAAAGTATACTGCTGAAGAAATTATTACTAAACGAGGAGAAGTAAAAGGTGGAGTAGATGATGCATTATCTACACGTCTTAGTAGCTATCACGTTGCAGTTGATGATATTTCTCTAGTTCATGTCCATTTTTCAGAAAGATTTGGTGAGGCGGTAGAGGCGAAGCAAATTGCCGAACAAGAAGCAAAACAAGCAGAGTTTATCGCCTTAAAAGCAACAAAAGAGGCTGAAGCAAAAGTTAATTTAGCTAAAGGCGAGGCTGAGGCGCACAGATTATTACGTGATGGTTTAACTCCCGAAATTCTGCAAAGGCAAGCAATAGAAAAATGGAATGGCAAGCTGCCATTAATTGTTAGTAAGGAGGCTCCAAAATTATTTAATTTAAGTGAAATTTTAAAATTTGATAAAAATTGAGATTTGACAATCCGACTGCGATGTTTTTCCAATAAGCACAAAAATTATTTGCCTGTTTTTCGCTTAAATCAGCAAATAATAATTGTCTTATCCACCTTACCAGAAAGAAAAAGGTACAGAGCAAATAAATTTATTTATGGGCTTGGTAAATTTTTGACTTTTGAATGCATGACTTGTGACTTCCCCGAACGCGAACAGCCTCCCCAAGAGTTGAGGCTGACTAGTCCAGAAACAGATATGAACGCCTAACGCATCCTACTTAAGATTTATTTTATAAATAGATAAATAATTTTTGAGATAGTGCTTTGCTTATTAACAAAACTTATCAAAAGTTAAAGATAAACTTATGCTTAACCACATCATAATTTTTAGGTTTAAGGCTAAATAATTGGTAGTAGACATAATTAAACGTAACTATATTTTTATCATCTTTGACACCTAATGCTTTATACCTTATACCTTATCCTTCTTTGTAAGCAGTGATATTTATTTATGCCCATGTATATAACTTTGTATTTGTAACTCTAAGACTGAGATTTTGTTATTAGTTTTACAATTACTTCATATAAATTTTATAAAAGTTTTTTTAGTTTTATAAGGAGCGTTTTTTAGATAAAATTAACTACTAAAATAAGGGGGATTTTATTTATGCGTTTTTTTCAGTTTTCAGTGATTCTTGCTTGTACAACAGCAGCTTTTATATCAATTGCCCCCATAGAGGTAAAAGCTGCAACTTTTAAAGTAATATCTGGAGTCACTAGCATTGATCGTGACCACGAGGATATTCTTAGGAATATTGGACTAAACTTGACAGGTAGTAATAATACAGTTGCACCAATTCCCAGCAATTATTTGGTTGGTTTTAACATAGATTCAGCCAGCAACTTCACGTTCAGCGATGAGGGCGGTTTTACTCCGCTTTCAGGAACAATTGAGCATACTGGGACTGTTACCTTCAACAATCAAATTACTGTGGGTGACTTTTCAATTGGTTTTGTTCCAGGACGTACCGTTAAAGATGCTAGCGGATTTGTTTTAAGAGATACATTTTCTTTAAATACAATTTTGTTTGATTTGAGTCTTCCAGAACCTGTGGCGTTTGATGGTCAAAATTTAACCATCCCTGATGTTAAATTGCTGTTGTCTCCAGAGTTTGCTAATATTCTGCAAAAACCTGAATTGACAGGTTTGTTTGCTGGAACTGCAAGAATTGATGCTGAAGTTGCTGCCGTACCTGAACCTGACAGTGTACTGGCAGTTTTAGCGGCAGGTGCGGCTCTCTTGGCAACTAGATTTTATACTCGAAAAATTAAATACACTTGATATCTTGCAGCATTGCTAAATGCTTATTAACAGGTGCAAGTGTATTTGCAGCAATCAGTCCACTGGCAGCGACTGCTGGTAAACCAATGCCGGGAAATGTCGAGTCGCCACAACACATCAGCCCTGCTAAGGGTGTGCTGGGGCCGGGAAACATAGCGCTTCCAGCCTGAATTGCTGGGCCGTAGGAACCTTGGTGACGGCGGAGATAACGTTCGTGAGTTAGAGGTGTACCAACAAGTGTGACTTCGCAACGAGAGCGAATATCTGGAATAATCCTCTGTAGCGCTTGCCACATTACTTCTGCACGCGATCGCTTTTTTTCGGCGTATTCTTGGTTCCTTCTATCCATTCCTTGCCAGATAGAGTATGGCTCATTACCAGGAGTATAAACATGAATTACGTGCTTACCTGGTGGCGCTAGGGATGGATCGAGAACTGAAGGGATGGAGATAACTACAACATTCTGAGGTGCTGTTATGCCCAATTCCCAGTCATTAACTACGATGTAATGACACCGCAAATTTGACTGTAATCCTTGAGCATCAATGCCTAAATGTAGATGCATAAAGCTATCACACTCAGGTGTTGCTTGTCGTTTAGCGCGGTACTGTTTGGGTATTGCCTTTTCTGGTAGTAACTTCAGTGTGTCCCAAACCGATGCATTAGAAATCACTGACCGTCGCGCTCGGATTTCGGAGCGATCGCGCAGACGCACACCCACCGCCCGATTCCCTTCTACAAGCACTTCTTCCACATGAGCGCCCAGAATCAACTTCCCTCTGTGACGCTGCAATCCTTGTACAAGGGTGTCAACTAAAGCACCACTACCACCAATAGGATATTCAAGTATTGCATCTGGTCGATACCAGTCGGCAAACATAAATCCTACTTCTGCGGCGCTAGTGCCATCTGCGGGCAATCCAGAAAGTAGGAAACACAGCAAATTCAGCCAATTTCGGGTAAAAGGATCTTTAACAACGCCATCCATAATCCGGCTAAAGGGGCCCGTCAGCTTAATTATATTTGCCAGATGTTTTGTCAGAGATGGGATAAAGGGGCCAACAGTTCTAGCTGCACCAAAGTCAAAGCGTAATGCTGCTGGTGGTATGGAAGTTGCTGCACTAGCGAATGGTTCCATAACACGCTGGAGTTCCTGCCATTCGGCTACAGCATCATGTCCCCGGAATTTCATCAGCACTTCACAAAATTGCTCCGCACCAACCGACGTATCAAAATCACCTTCTGGTACACAACAACCCCAAGTATCATAGGTTACGCATGGTAATTCCGAGCCAATTGCATCTAAGACTTGCCGCAGAGGGTTGGCAGAGGGGCTGTAAGACAGTCCAGAGTAGAGAGACGGGCCCGAGTCAAATTTGAAACCATTGCGCTCAAAAGCATGGGCAGCGCCTCCAGCAATGGAGTGGCTTTCGCAGACTATTACATCAAAGCCATAGCGTGCCAAAACAGCAGCACAACTCAAACCGCCAATACCGCTACCAATAACAACTACATCTGTAACTTGCATATATGTTTGCAACAATAAATTCAAACAACTGTGGAAACTTGGATAATATCATTCGCTCCTCCATCCACAAACCGCTCTAATTGGTTAATAAGCTGTTGCGCCTTTAATTTGCACTAATATTTTTTCAAGATGATTGTGGGGTGGGCATCCTGCCCGCCCTGATAATGCAAGTTGTATACTTAACAGCTTATCATCACAAACGCTGGACATTAAACCGCCATTGCCGCCTTCTTCAGATTAAAGGCTTAATTCACACAGACAAATGAGAAACTTAAACTAGTAACTGAGTTTACCCAAACCCAAGTAATACTTTTTACTCAGCACTATGGGCTAGAGAAGGAAGACAAGGAGAAAAATAATAACTCTTCATGACAAATGACAAATGACGAATGACAAATGAGAAATGACTAACTTACATGGAGAGAAGAATTTGAAAAATCAGCAATTTGGAAATTGGCAAAGCACAGTTTTAGGAATTGTGTTAGCAACACTAGTGCTTTTGGGACTAAATTCCTTTATTATTATCAACCCAGGACAAGCAGGAGTAATCAGCATCTTAGGTAAAGCGAGAGATGGGGCATTATTGGAAGGGATTCACGTAAAACCGCCTTTTATCTCAGTGATAGATGTGTATGATTTGACCGTCCAGAAATTTGAAGTGCCAGCAGAGAGTTCTACTAAGGATTTGCAAAATTTATCTGCGAGATTTGCAATCAACTTTCGCCTCGATCCCATCAAGGTAGTTGAAGTTAGAAGGAAACAAGGAACCTTAGAGAATATTGTATCGAAAATTATTGCACCCCAGACCCAAGAAGCATTTAAAATTGCAGCAGCTAGAAGAACAGTAGAAGAAGCAATTACCAAAAGAAGTGAGTTAAAAGAAGACTTTGATCAAGCGCTAGGCGATCGCTTAGACAAATATGGGATAATTGTGTTAGATACTAGCGTAGTTGATTTAGCATTCTCACCAGAATTTGCCAGAGCAGTGGAAGAAAAACAAATTGCTGAACAACGGGCGCAAAGAGCCGTTTATGTAGCACGGGAAGCAGAACAAGAAGCACAAGCAGATGTAAATCGCGCTAAAGGTAGGGCAGAAGCTCAAAGACTGTTAGCAGAGACACTCAAAGCCCAAGGAGGACAGTTAGTTCTGCAAAAAGAAGCAATTGAAGCTTGGAAGAGTGGGGGCGCTCAGATGCCTAAAGTCCTCGTTATGGGTAGTGACTCAAAAAGCGGCGTTCCCTTCATATTCAACCTTGGAAATGTCCAAAATCAACCTTAATTCGAGTAAATAATATTTAGTAAGTTGGGCTAGTACAAGTTGGCGGAAATAAACCTACTATTTCATTACAGCAATCAAGCCCAAAATTAAAGCTTTTTGAATGCGTGAATGCGTGAATGCGTGACTTCCGCCTTGCGGCACTAGTCCCAACTTCAACACAACAGAAAAACCAACCAGACAATAATCGAAGTTTATGTCAACCCCCAATCCTCAGAATCTCACTGCTGAAGAAGCGAAAAAATTACTGAATAAATTCAACTGTCTAGACATTGCGCCTGTCCTCAAGCCATCAGAAAAATTAGTAATTCGTAGTGCCTTAATTTTGATCGCTAAACTTGCTGATTATCAAATTTTAGGAATTTGTGCTGATACAGCAGAAAAAGGAATACTTGCCATGAAGACTTATTCCCTGGCTTTGGGTTATGAAGCCCCAGACAATTTACTTACACCTGAAGGCCCAGTTTATATCAAATTAAATGGTAAAAATGGCTTGTGTTATCTCGATTCTTATGCTGGACATCATCGTGGCGTATTAGTGTCTTGTCAGTCTTACGACGAAGACGGAATCAACGAAATGTATGGACATCTCCCCTTGGATTTATTTGTATAGAATTCGGCAATGTAGGTAGGGTATGCGCCTTACCTACTACCGCAAGGCGGAAGTCACGCATTCACGCATTCAAAAGTCAAAACTTTTGTAGATTCAGGCTTTTGCTTGTTTAAAATGGTAGCTTCATTTACGCCGTGCTGTACTACTAACTAATAATCAATGAAAAATTCCTAAATCTTATGAGTATTATTACACTACAATCAGTCAAAAAAGACTTTGGCATTAAGGAAATTTTAAAAGATGCTAGCTTTAGCCTAGATGCTACAGATAAAGTTGGCTTAATTGGTACTAACGGTTCAGGGAAATCAACCCTATTAAAAATGATTGCCGGGTTAGAATCGATTGATAGCGGTCAGATTTTAGTCAACTCTGGTTCTAGAATTATCTACTTACCCCAGTTGCCAGATTTAGATGAGAATCACACAGTTTTAGAACAAGTTTTTGCTGACAGTGGCGAACATACAGTTTTGGTGCGTGAGTATGAAGAACTCTCAGATAAATTGGCTCACTATCCAGATGATAGCCAACTGATGTCTCGCCTTTCTGTAGTGATGCAACGGATGGATACAACTGGTGCTTGGGAATTAGAAACTAATGCTAAAATCATCCTTACTAAATTAGGAATTTCTGACTTTGACGCCAAGATAGGCACTTTGTCTGGAGGCTATCGCAAGCGGATTGCTTTAGCATCAGCGTTGCTAGCAGAACCAGATGTTTTGCTCATGGATGAGCCGACAAACCATCTTGATGCTCTTTCTGTAGAATGGCTACAAAGTTATTTAAATCGCTATCGCGGCGCACTTTTTCTCATCACCCACGATCGCTACTTTCTAGATCGCGTTACCAATCGGATCGTTGAAATCGACCGAGGCGACATTTACACCTATACAGGTAACTATTCATATTACCTGGAAAAGAAAGCTTTAGCTGAAGAATCTGCCGTCAGTAGTCAACGTAAATACCAAGGCTTGTTGCGGCGCGAGTTGGAATGGCTCAAAAAAGGGCCGAAAGCCAGAAGTACTAAGCAAAAAGCGAGAATTGACCGCGCTCATGCTCTGCGGGATACTGAATTTAAACAAGTTCAGGGTAAAGTTGATATTTCTACAGTTGGTCGTCGCATTGGCAAAAAAGTTATTGAATTAGATAACATTTCTAAAGCTTATGATGGACGCACCCTGATTAATAATTTCACCTACGAATTTAGCCCAGAAGACCGCATCGGCATTATCGGTGCTAATGGTGCTGGTAAATCCACTTTAATGGATATTATTACTGGTCAGATTAAGCCAGATTCAGGTATTGCAGAAATTGGGACTACAATTCACATCGGTTATTTTGACCAACATTCTGAAGAATTGCTCACAGCTTTAAACGAAAATCAGCGCGTGATTGACTACATCAAAGAAGAAGGAGAATTTATCAAAATTACCGATGGGACTCAAATTACTGCTTCGCAAATGTTGGAGCGGTTTTTGTTTCCTGGTAATCAACAGTATGCCCCAATTAATAAACTTTCTGGTGGTGAAAAACGCCGTTTATTTCTGTTGCGGGTTTTGATGAGTGCGCCTAATGTGTTGATTTTAGATGAACCGACAAACGATTTAGATGTTCAAACATTGGCAGTACTAGAGGATTATTTAGAGGATTTTGTCGGGTGTGTAATTGTAGTTTCTCACGATCGCTACTTTCTCGATCGCACTATCGACACAGTATTTTCCTTTGAGGAAGGCGGTAATCTCCGGCAATATCCCGGTAATTACTCGATTTATCTGGATTATAAGAAGGCTGAAGAGGCACAGCAACAAGCTGCTAACACTAAGGAGAAGCCTAAAAATGTCGAAGTCCAAAATGGTGCATCTTCACTCAAGGATGTAGAGAATAACAAGCGGCGGAGGTTATCCAATTGGGAGAAAAAAGAATTTGAGCAGTTGGAAGGTAAAATTGCCAAGTTAGAGGCTGAGAAAGCGGAAACGGAGAAAACACTAGGGAATGTCTCACCGGGGAATTATAGCGAAGTGCAGAAATTGTACAATCAGGTAGAAAAGCTCAAGCACGCGATCGATGTGGCGACTGAACGGTGGTTAGAGTTGGCTGAGATGGAGTCTTAATTTTTTAACATGACGTGAATTAAGATAGGAGACGCGATGAATCGCCGTCTCTACAATCAGTCTTCTTTAGGATTATTTTAATTTCTATTTTTGTATATTAATGCTAATTGCTCAATATACCAACTAAAATATAAGTTAATTCAGTTAATTCTTCAGGAACTCGATATAATTTGAGGTCTTCCGCTATCTGTTTTTCTTGACGGTTGTATATTGCAAATCGCCAATCTTCACCAGTAGTTACAGACCCATAAAGAACTGGTAAATCTGAATTTATCCATTGATCGAGTGCAATCAGTTCAACTGCTAATTGTGTAAATCCTCTACTTAAATCTGCTTGTTTTGCTTCAATCACTAACAAGCCTTTACCTTTATCAATGTAATAATCCAAGCTGCCTTTTAGTTGGTCGCTAACACTAATGGGATACTCAATATTCAATTGGGTTTGGGCAATTTCGCAAACCTCTAGTAATATTGGTGCGATAATTGCTTGCTTGCGTGCATCTTCACTAAGTAGCTTGACACGTCGGAGGTTACGCTCAATGACTCGGTGTAATTCTGCAATTATCTCAGAGTTAAATTCTGTTTTTGGTAATTGTAACCGTTCACGTTTATAAGAACAGCCAAATTCAGCAAGAATATCTTCTGGGGAAAACGGAAGTTCAAAATATTTGCTGAATGTATAGCTTTGACTAGGTTGAATGATTCGGGGACGATTCATATAGTAATTTACGTGTGGATGACATACACCACTCTACAATATTTATATATAGTTTTAGGCAAAGTGCGATCGCCTTTTACAGCTACTCAACCCAATTCTCTAACAACAGCGCTGAATGCTGGGTATCTAATTTACAAACATTTCTCTGTTGCCCATGTTAGCTGTTCTTCATCGGTATATCCCAGCCTATTCAAATTTAGACTTGTAATCACATCTACACCACGATTTTGTAAAGCCAGAACTAGAGAACGTGCGGTAGAATCTTCATCCATATACAAGCGAATTCGGCTCATGAAAGTTTTTGAGTTTTATGCAGTTTCTCTAATCTGTCTCCCTCTGCCTCTTCTGCTGCAATGTCAGCGTCAATTTGGTCGCGGTTAGCATGATAATAAGCTAAAGCTGCATAAACCTGCGCTAAGGTCAGATGACTAATTTGATCTGCAATCTCTTCGGCGCTATAACCTTGTTTGTACCAGATGGCTATGCGCCTGACTGTCACGCCTGTACCAGCAATAATCGGACAACCACCGTGTATTTCAGGATTATGGTTAATCAGTGTGCCAATATGCACTCCCCAACTTACGGGAACAGCTACAGAACTTACGGGAACAGCTACAGAACTTATGGGAACAGCTACAGAACTTATGGGAACAGCTACAGAACTTATGGGAGTAGCTACAGAACTTATGGGAACAGCTACAGAACTTATGGGAGTAGCTACAGAACTTATGGGAGTAGCTACAGAACTTATGGGAACAGCTACAGAACTTATGGGAGCTTATAAATACTAATATCTCCTAATTAAGTTACGAAAGATTACTGCTATCAATCAAAACTTTAGTAAAAAAAATTGCGAGTTTTACTGAACCGGAATGTAATTTAACTGAGGCAAGATAGCTCTAGCAGCATCTTAAAGGACTAATTTTATGTCTCGTAAAAAACGCACATCCCGTGTTTTAGAAAAAGCTCAGTTAAGATCCGCCGGACTGAAATCTATTGTTCCAAATATCAAATTTGATGAAAATTATAGGCTGGAAAAATTAGTTGAGTCAATCGACCAGTTACGCAACAAAATTGATGTTTATAATACTGCTCTGTCTGTAGTTGACTCTTCTAAAACTGAAATTGAAGAGATGGAAAAAAACTTGAGTCAGCTTTCAGAAAAGATGCTGATGGTAGTTGCTATTAAGTACGGTAAAGATAGTTGTGAGTATGAGATGGCGGGTGGTGTTCGTAGTAGCGATCGCATCCGCAAAATCAGGTCGAGCCGCTTGAAAAATGTTGCCGAACAAGCATCAGAAGAAAATGCTAAAATTGCATAAACCAGCTTAAAACAAAAGCCTTGGGCAACTTGGGCGTTAGCACGTTAGCAAAATCAGCACATAATACAATAGCTAGCGTCCATCAAAAGCCACTCATGCCGCAAAATAACCAAATTGCCGTTGAATTCCGCGATGTTACCTTTAGCCGCAATCATCGCCCATTGGTGTCAAATCTCAATTTCACCATCCGCCAAGGAGAAGCACTGGTATTACTTGGGCGCAGTGGTAGCGGCAAAACTACCACAATGAAGTTAATTAATCGCCTATTTACACCTACACAAGGCGAAGTTTTATTTGATGGTATTCCCACAACTGAATGGGATGAAATTAAACTGCGGCGAAAAATTGGTTACGTCATTCAAGAAATTGGTTTATTTCCCCATTTTACAGTTGAACGCAATGTGGGTTTAGTCCCAGCTTTAGAAGGTTGGCAACCGAAAAAAATTAAAACGCGGGTTTATGAATTATTGCAATTAGTAGGCTTAGAACCAGCACAATTCGCCGGACGTTACCCGAACGAACTTTCGGGAGGACAAAGGCAAAGAGTTGGTGTAGCTAGGGCTTTAGCAGCAGATCCGCCAGTGTTGTTGATGGATGAACCCTTTGGCGCACTCGATCCGATTACGCGCCTAGAACTACAACAAGAGTTTCGGCATTTGCAGCAAGAATTGGGCAAGACAGTTGTGTTTGTCACCCACGATATACAAGAAGCATTTGTGTTGGCATCAAGAATTGGTTTAATGTATGGGGGAGAATTGGTAGTATTGGAGGCAAAGGATGAATTTATGCGATCGCAACATCCAGAAAGCCTTGCCTTTCTCCAATGTCTGCATACCTTGCAAGATACTCTATGAAAAATTTCTTCCTCATTAAGTATGCCCCAGAAATTCTTCAGCATACTCTAGAACACTTATTTTTGGTAGGCATAGCAATTGGAATTGCCATACTTGTAGGCATTCCATTAGGTATTTTAATTACACGTAAAACTTATCTTCGCCAACCAATTCTCGGTATAGCAAATATATTCCAAACTATTCCAAGTTTGGCACTATTTGGCTTGCTCATTCCGGTTCCGATAATTGGCGGAATTGGTGCAGTACCAGCAATTGTTGCCCTGATTGTATATTCGTTGCTGCCGATAATTCGTAACACTTACACAGGTATTACTGGCGTAGATCCAGCTATTAGAGAAGCTGGCAGAGGTATGGGAATGACAGATAGACAACTGTTATTGCAAGTTGAGATTCCTTTAGCACTGGGAGTAATTCTGGCAGGTGTGCGAGTAGCAACGGTAATTGCTATTGGTATTGCAACTATTGCAGCAGCGATTGGTGCAGGTGGTTTAGGAGTATTTATTTTTCGCGGTATATCAGTAGTGAACGATCAGTTAATTTTAGCTGGTGCAGTTCCGGCGGCGGCAATTGCATTACTGGCTGACTTTGCAATTGGCTGGATGGAGAATAAATTGAAAATTAAAAGTTAATGAAAAAAATTTTAGCATTGTGCTTTTTAACTTTTGCTGTATTACTCTTAATCGCTGGTTGTACGCCAAATTCAAATAATAGTAGCAGTGGTAATATTATCGTTGCTTCCAAAGATTTTACCGAACAAGATATTTTAGGTGAACTGTTAGCACAACAAATTGAGGCGACAACTAATTTAAAAGTAGCTCGTCGTCCCCGTTTGGGTGGTTCTTTTGTTTGTCATAGTGCTATTACTGCTGGCAAAATTGATGCATATATTGAGTATACAGGCACAGCTTTTACTGGAATTTTAAAGCAAAAGGCAGTTAACAATCCGAAAGAAGTTTATGAAAGGTTAAAACAAGCATACTCCCAGCAATTCAATCTGGAAGTGATGCCAAGCTTGGGTTTTGAAAACACTTTTGCAATGATTGTCCGGGGTGATGATGCCAAGCGTTACAACATTCAAACTCTCTCTGAAGCGACTCAATATACACCACAATGGCGCGGCGGTTTTGGCTATGAGTTTTTAGAACGGGAAGATGGTTTTCCTGGATTAGCGAAAGCTTACGATTTGCGTTTTGCCAAATCTCCCCAAATTATGGATTTGGGTTTAATATATCGTGCTTTGATTCAAAAACAAGTAGATATGGTGGCAGGTAATTCCACTGACGGACAGATTTCTCGATTGGGTTTAGTTGTCTTAAAAGATGATAAACATTATTTTCCACCTTACGAACCTGTGCCAATTGTTCGACAAGAAATATTAAAAAAATATCCCGAATTAAGAAATGCGATCGCTTCACTTGCTGGAAAGATTTCGGCAGATGAAATGCGGCAGTTAAATTATTTAGTTGAGGGAGAATTACGTGATATTAAAGATGTTGTGCAGGAGTTTCGCAAATCGAAAGGATTAAAATAATTTGTAGTTAATTAAGGGTTAGTGTCAATACTGCTCGGTTAAGAATATTTGTAGGTTGGGTTGAACTTTAGTGTTACCCAAGAAAGCCCCAGAAATGTTGGGTTGCGCTTTGCTTAACCCAACCTACAATTTTCCTTAACTGAACCGTATTGTGCTATATCCAAGTTTTTAATTGCGAATTGCGAAAGCGTTGCGGGGCATAGCCCATTGCAAATTCTGAATTGGTATAACCCCCAGCCCCTTCCCTTATCGTTAGGGACTTCCAAGAAATAAATTATTCCAAGAAACGAACCACAGAGACAAGGCAGCGCGGTCTTGGGGGTTTCCCCCATGAGCGACTGCCGCGCAGAGAACGCAGAGAGAAGAAATAGAGAGAGTTTTTGCCTCAGTTTTGGAACATTTTTTTATTTGGAAGTCCCTTAATACCATTTCTTTGTGAGGCTGCGCCCAAGCCTTTTAACTTCTTTCTTTCTTTCTTTCTTTCTTTGTGTACTTTGCGTCCTTCTCTAACGAGACGCTGCGCGACTGCGGTTCGTTTTTCTTTCTTCTTTCTTTTACTTAAAGATGGTTTAGCGCATCTTCATACAGAATTGGTATAAGTCTCTCTAACTCTAGTACTTTTTGAGCCAAGCTTTTTCCGCCATGCCTCCATGTAAATATAAAACACTGGAGTTAGATAGAGAGTCAATATCTGAGAAAACAGCAATCCACCAACGATCGCAATCCCCAAAGGACGACGCGCTTCTGAACCTACTCCTGTTCCCAGAGCAATGGGGAGTGTGCCAATTAAAGCTGCCATCGTCGTCATCATAATCGGGCGGAAGCGAGTCAAGCAAGCCGCATAAATGGCGTCAAAGGAATTTTTTCCTTCCTTTCGCTGCGCTTCAATGGCAAAATCCACCAGCATAATGCCGTTTTTCTTGACAATACCCACTAGCAGAATGATGCCGATGAAAGAGTAAAGATTTAAATCAACCTGGAAAATCAGTAGCGTCAATAATGCGCCAAAACCCGCCGAAGGTAGACCCGAAAGAATGGTAATTGGGTGAATGAAATCCTCATAGAGGATACCGAGAATCAGATAAATTACTAAAATAGACACCAACAATAGCGCACCTAAATCGTTGAAGGACTGTTGGAAGGTTTGGGCTGAACCCTGAAAACTGGGGGTAATTGTTGAGGGTAATAGCTCACTGGCTGCTTGCTTGATGGCATCTGTAGCCTGACTTAGAGACGTTCCTGGGAGGGTATCAAAAGAGATAGTTGCAGAGGGAAGTTGAGCAACGTGAGTAACGGTGAGAGGGCCGACATTTTGAGTGATATTAGCGATCGCACTCAGGGGAACCTGTTTTCCAGTACTCGATTGCACATATAGTAGCGATAGGGCGCTGGGATCTCGCTGAAACTCCGGTTTTACTTCCAAAATTACATAGAATTGGTCATTTGGGGTATAAATAGTAGAAACCTGGCTAGAACCATAAGCGGCGCTAAGGGTTTGTTCAACTTGTTGGGCGGTAATCCCAAGGGTTGCGGCTTTATTGTGGTCAACTTGGACTTGGATTTGGGGAGTGCTGAGTTGTAAATCGCTGTCAACGTCCCGGAGTCCTGGTAGAGCTTTGACTTTATCTACAAGTTTAGGAACGTATAAGCGCAGGTCTTGTAAATTCAAACTCTGCAACGTGAACTGATAAGTAGAATTAGTTTGTTGCCCACCAATGGGAATAGCTGGCGGAGAACGGAGGAATGTCTTAACCCCAACTACACGTCTCAACTTGGGGGTTAACTCTTGAATGATTTGGTCAGCACTAAGTTGACGTTGAGAACGTGGCTTGAGCCGAATCGTAATTCGCCCAGAGTTTACGGAGGCGTTAGGGCCACTTGCACCCACAATCGAGTCAACTGCTTCAATATTGGGGTCTTTACGAATGATGTCAACAACCTTTTGCTGGTGAAGGCGCATATCATCAAAAGAAATATCTTGCGCTCCTTTGGTGTTCGCCATCAGTTGTCCGGTGTCTTCCGTAGGAATAAATCCTTTGGGAACGATGATGAATAGATAGACGGTCATTACCAGCAAAATGCCAGAACCAATAAGTGTCATCAGGCGGTATTTTAAAACGGGTTTAAGAGTCCAATCATATCCACGCAGTAATAAATCAAATGCCCGTTCTAAAACTCGATATAGCAGATTTGGTCTTTGCTGATGTGAACGCAGAAACCGACTGCACAACATTGGGGTGAGACTGAGAGAAACAAAACCCGAAACCAAAATTGCCACAGCGATTGTCACGGCAAATTCATGAAATAATTTACCGATTATTCCACTCATAAACATGATGGGAATGAACACCGCCACTAAGGAAAGGGTCATTGACAAAATGGTGAAGCTGATTTCTTTCGATCCCTTCAATGCCGCGTTCAGGGGAGATTCGCCCATTTCCCGATAACGGACGATATTTTCTAATACAACGATCGCATCATCCACGACAAAGCCCACGGAAAGGGTCAACGCCATGAGTGAAAGGTTATCTAAGGAGAAGCCTGACAGATACATCACCGCAAAAGTGCCAATGATCGCTACAGGTAGCGCCAAACTGGGAATCAGCGTCGCAGTTATATCACGTAAAAATAAGAAAATCACCAAGACAACTAGACAAACCGAGAGAACCAAGGTAAATTTCACATCATTGACAGAGGCTCGAATGGTTTGGGAGCGATCGTACATAATCCCCATCTCAATAGATTTGGGAACTTGTTCGCGGAGTGTAGGTAAAAGTTCTTGGATGGCATCAACAATATTTACCGTATTAGCTCCCGGCTGCGGCTGCACAGCGAGAACAACAGAATGACGGTTTGTTACTTTGCGATCGCTATACAGATTCGAGACTTTGACGTTTTGTTCGCTGTCAATTACCTGCCCCAAATCCTGGAGCCGCACAGTAGCACCATTTTTGTAAGTTACAATTAGCTGGCGATAGCTGGCAGCATCGGTGAGTTGACCGTTCGCCTGAATGGTATAACTTTTGTAAGTGTCAGAGAGACTGCCAGTTGGTAAGTTGACATTTCCCTGTTGAATTGCAGTTTTTACCTGACTTAGACCAATTCCCCGCGATGCCAACTCTCGCGGGTCAAGCTGGACGCGGACTGCATATTGCTGTTGACCAAAAACCTGTACCTGAGCAACACCATCAATCATCGAAATTGGTTGACCAACTGTTACCTCTGCGTATTCATCTACTGTGGAGATTGGCTGTGTCTCAGAATACATATAGAGGAAGAGAATTGGTGAGACAGATGGGTTAACTTTCCGGTAGGTGGGTGGGTGAGGCATTCCGGCTGGTAGTTGTCCTGCTGCTGCTGAGATGGCTGCCTGGACATCTTTGGCGGCATCTTCCACTCTGCGGCTAAAGTCAAATTGTAGGGAGATGTTAGTGCTACCTGTGGAACTGGTGGAATTGAATGAATTTAGTCCGGCAATTTCGGTAAACTGTCTTTCTAGGGGTGCGGCAACTGAAGATGCCATTGTTTCTGGGGTAGCACCAGGGAGACTAGCAGAGACAGAAATAAAAGGATATTCAACGTTGGGTAGGGCGCTGATGGGTAATAGTAGATAACTCATCAGACCGAAGATGAGGATACCCATCATTACCAAGGTGGTCATGACTGGGCGACGGATAAAGAGTTCTGAAAGGTTCATGGGTTTTGTTATTGAGTTAAGGCTTAACTCTTTGTCAAAGTCAATTTTTTAAACGAACCACAGAGGCGCAGAGGGCACTGAGAGAAGAAAGAAATGCTTAATTCTAAGTTGGCTCGTAGTTGTAAAAAACTCTCTTGATTCTTCTCTCTGTGTCCTCCGCGTCTCTGCGGTTCGTTTAAAAAAAATCACGATCGCTCGCCTATGAAAATACCCGCCGCAACTTAACTTGATTAAGCTTCTTCCGCCACGATTCCATATATATATAGAACACAGGCGTTAAATACAGAGTCAATATTTGAGAAAACACCAGCCCGCCCACAACTGCAATACCTAAAGGACGGCGGGATTCGGAACCAGCCCCAAATCCGATTGCTATGGGCAAGGTTCCCATTAATGCTGCCATCGTCGTCATCATAATCGGACGAAAGCGCACTAAACAGGCTTGATAAATCGCCTCAGACGGTTTTTTCAATTCTTCTCGCTGGGCAACAATTGCAAAATCCACCATCATAATCCCGTTTTTCTTGACGATGCCCACTAAGAGAATTATGCCGATGAAGGAATAAACATTCAGTTCAACATGGAATATTATCAGCGTTAACAATGCCCCAAAACCTGCTGATGGCAAACCGGAAAGAATTGTAATTGGGTGAATGAAATCCTCATAGAGAATACCCAGGATTAGATAAATTACTAAGATAGCGATCGCTAACAGTAAACCCAAACTCGGCAGTGAACTTTGAAACACCTGGCTTGCGCCCTGAAAGCTGGTGCTAATGCTTTTAGGAATCACCTGATTAATCAGTTCTTCAATTTTTTGGTTGGCATTTCCCAAGGACGCACCGGGGGCGAGGTTAAAGGAAATGGTGGCTGCGTTCATCCTACCGTTATGATTGACCATTAACGGGCTGACTCCCTGAGATAGTTTGGCGAATGTCTTCAGAGGAACTGCCACTCCTGTGCTGGAGTTAATATATAAGGTCAACAGAGCATTGATATCTTGCTGATATTGGGGTGCTAATTCCACAATCACCTGATACTCATTGGTCGCTGCATAGATGGTTGACACTTGGTAGGAACCGTAAGCACTTCTGAGGGTATTTTCGATTTGCTCGGCGGTAATCCCATAAGTTGAGGCTTTATCGCGGTCAATATCAATTTGAATCTGGGAAGCAAATTGTAAATCGCTGTTGACATCCTGGAGTTCTGGCAAATTCTTCATCTTGAGAACTAGTTGGGGAACATATTCCTGCAAGGGTTTGACATCAGAACTCTGAAGTGCTAGTTGATAAAGTCCTGTGCTTTGCTCGGCGCCAATGGGTATCGCTGGAGGATTTTGTAAGAATACTTGGATGCCTGGAACAGTGGCAAGTTTAGTTCGCAAATTTTGCACGATTTCGTCGGCTCCTAGTTGGCGCTGCGATCGCGGTTTTAACCGAATAAACAAACTACCAGAATTGGCTGCAACTGCTGCCCCACTGCCGTTAGCACTGGCTCCTGCGCCAATATTAGAGTTGACTGCATCTACATTTGGGTCTTGGCGGATCAGGTTAGCAACTGTCTGCTGATGCTGGACAAGATTATCAAAGGATGCATCCTCGGCTGCTTGGGTAATGCCTGTAATTTGTCCGGTATCTTCGCTAGGAATAAAGCCCTTGGGAACTATCACCAACAACCCAACTGTCACCAGCAATAGAAAGAAAGATAAAATCATCGTGGTGCGGTGATATTTTAAGACTTTTTTGAGACTCCAATCGTACAGACCGAGGAAGCGATCGAATACATATTCGGAAGCTTGATATAACCGACTTTGATTAGCATGATCCACAGGACGCAGAAAACGGCTGCACAACATGGGAGTCAAAGTCAAAGACACAAAACCAGAGACGAGAATTGCAACTGCGATCGTCACAGCAAATTCATGAAATAATCGTCCCAGCACTTCACTCATGAACAACATGGGGATGAACACTGCAACTAAGGAAAGTGTCATCGACAGAATTGTGAAACCAATTTCTCTCGACCCATTCAACGCCGCTTCTAGGGGACGTTCCCCCATTTCCATGTGACGGACAATATTTTCTAGCATGACGATAGCATCATCCACTACGAAACCCACCGAAAGGGTCAACGCCATCAGTGACAGGTTATCTAGTGAGTAGTGCAGCAAATACATCACTGCAAAAGTGCCAATCAGCGAAACGGGTAACGCCAAACTGGGAATCACCGTCGCCGAAAGGTTCCGTAAAAAGATGAAAATTACTAAGATAACTAGAGCGATCGTCAGAATCAAAGTAAATCTGACATCATCTACTGAATCTCGAATTGATTGAGACGCATCATAGAGAATACCAATTTCTACTGATGCCGGAATCTGTTCTCGCAAAGTCGGTAGCAATTTCTTAATCGTGTCTACGACTTGCACCGTATTGGTTCCGGGCTGTCTTTGAATGGTGAGAATAATGGCGCGGGTATTGTTGTACCAGCTTGCTACCTTGTCATTTTCTACACTGTCAACAATCCGACCCAGTTGATTGAGATAGATGGGCATTCCATCTTTATAAGAGACAATCAACTGACGATAAGCAGCCGCATCCTCAAGTTGTCCGTTAGTTTGAACTGTAAAATTCTTGTGATTTCCCGAAAGACTGCCGGTAGGCAAATTGACGTTACCTTGTTGAATCGCCGTCGCCACCTGATCTAGCCCAATTTGCCGTGCTGCCAATTGTTGCGGATCTAGTTGAATTCGAGCCGCATACTTTTGGGAACCGTAGACAGCTACCTGTGCTACCCCATTGATTGTAGATAGCTTTTGTGCCAGATAAGTCTCGGCATAATTATCTACCTGGGAAAGCGGCAATGTGGGAGAGTCTAAGTAAAGGTAGAGAATTGGTTGGTCTGCGGGGTTAACTTTGCTATAGGTGGGAGGATTGGGTAAATCGTTAGCAATTTGCCCTGATGCTCCCGATATTGCGGCTTGTACATCCTGCGCCGCATCATCAATGTTCCGACTCAGGTTAAATTGCAGGGTAATTTGAGTCTGTCCCAGAGTGCTAGTTGAGTTGAGCGAATCAAGTCCAGCAATACTGGAAAATTGCTTTTCTAGAGGACGGGCAACCGATGCTGCCATTGTTTCCGGGCTGGCTCCCGGTCGAGAAGCACTTACCTGAATTGTGGGATAATCTACACTTGGTAAATCGCTGATGGGCAGCAAGCGATAACTCATGAAACCGAAGATCAAAATCGCTGCCATCACCAGAGTCGTCATGATTGGGCGACGGATAAATGGTTCTGAAAGGTTCATGATTCACCTCCGCCTGACTTCGGGGATTCTCCCCCCTGCTCCCTGCCGCCTGCCCCCCTTCCTCTTCTCGAAGAATTTCCACCTGCATTTGAGTCATTGCCGGCTGTTTTGATGCGGATTTTGCTACCCGAAACGAGATTCGCTTGACCATCGGTAACAATTTTATCGCCTGGTTGCGGCCCTTTCTGAATTACATCTAGCCCCTGAATGGTGCTGCTAACTGTAACTGGAACATTTTCTACCGTCATGTCTGGCTTAACTACAAAAACAAACTGTCCATCTGGGCCATTCTGCACGGCTTGGGAAGGAACAACCGTTGCATTTGGTTGTTCAGTCAGCGTCAGCGTTGCGTTGACAAATTGACCAGGAAATAAGTGTCCCTGAGTGTTGTCAAAGTCACCAATTAATTGAATTGTCCCCGTGGTGTTATCGACCGTATTATTGACAAATGTCAAAGCACCTGGTATTGGATGAGATGGATTATCGGGGAATGTCACATCTACCTTCAGCTTGCCATTCTGCATATACTTTTGTACCTGGGGCAGATTTGTTTCAGGAATGGAAAAAGCAACTTGAATCGGGCGAACTTGGGTGATGGTAACAAGCAAAGTCGTGCTGTTAGCTTGTACCACATTCCCCTGAGTCACCAGAATATTGCCAGCGCGACCATCAATCGGCGCATAAATTTTGGCATAAGATAATTGCACTTTGGTATTGTCTAATGCTCCTTGGTCTGAAACGACAACAGCTTGAGCATTAGCGATCGCAGCTTGATCGCCCTTGACAACTGCACCAGCATTAGTCAACGCCACTCGATCGCTTTTCAAAACAGCCTCAGCATTAGCGATCGCTTCTCGATCTGCTTGTAGGGTTGCTGTAGCCGATTTGCTATTGGAAACGTATTGCTGTGCTTGATCTAAACTAATCGCGCCTTTCTTATATAATGCAGTATAGCGATCGCTCTGTCCCTGAGCAAATTCTGCTTGTGCTTGATCCTTGGCCAAATTCGCTTGGGCTTGTCGCACCAAAGCTTGGTCTTTGACTAAAGTGGCTCTAGCTTGGTCTACCTGACCCAAGTCTCTAGTTAATCCATCTCTAGCTTGTTGTACCGAGGCTTGGTCTTTTGCTACAGTTCCTTGAGCTTGCTGGATTGCAGCAGCTTGCGATCGGTCATCTAGGGTAAACAAAAGTTGTCCCTTTTTTACATCTTGACCTTTTTTGAAATAAACGCCAACAATCCGTCCACTAGCTTGGGGCGTAATCGATACTGTAGACCCCGCTTGCACATTACCGATCGCCTGTAGTTGTAACGGAACCGTTTTTTGTGTCACCATTGCTACAGTTACAGGTGTCATTTGCTGCCGATTACGCCCAGATTTTTCAGATTTGTCTGACTTGGCTGCACCTGCATGGATACCAAAAAAACCCAATCCAGCCAGCAACAGCACGCCCAAAATTACCAAACGAATCTTTTTCTTTTTTGGCGATCGCGGTAGCTCTGGTTCTATACTGTTCTCAGTCAAATTATCGTTAGAAATTTTAATTTCATGGTTCATCAGAACCTCCAATGGATTTTATTGTAAATATCTAGGCTTCAGAAGGCAGAAGTACGCCTTTTAGGGAATCATACTCGAAATATTTCCTCATCTTAAGTACTTTAATATGTACTTATCTGTATGTTTATTTATTACTTGTTTAACTGCCGATATAGAATTTGTAGAGCTTGTTTTTCTATCTGTCTAACGCGTTCCCGACTAATACCTATTCGCTGACCAATCTCTTCTAGAGTAAATTCCTGTCCATCTGTCAATCCAAAGTGCAATTTTAAGATTTCTTGTTGTTGTCTGGACAAGCTTGACAATAAGCCTTCAACTTCATCATTGAGATATTGCTCAGTAGTATAGCCATTTTCAGAATATCTATAATCTTCTATTAAATCTTCTAATTTCATCTCTTTATCTGACCCAACTCGAAGTTCAAGAGAGATAGTTGTACGAGCCAAAGCTAGATATTCTCGAATTTGACTAGGCTCTAAAGAAAGTGCATGAGCAATTTCTATAGTGGTAGGAATACGTCCCATTTTTTGAGATAACTCTCGCTGAACGCGCTTAATTTTATTTAACTTTTCGTTGATGTGCATTGGTAATCGAATCGCGCGTCCTTGTTGGGCGATCGCTCTGGTTATTCCTTGACGAATCCACCAGTAAACGTAGGTTGAAAATCTGTATCCTAGAGCCGGATTGAATTTCTCAACTCCTCTCTCCAAACCTAATGTACCTTCTTGAATTAAATCCATTAGCTCTAAGTTCCGTCTCTGATATTGCTTGGCAATTGACACCACAAGCCGGAGATTAGACGCCATCATTTTCTGCTTGGCTTTCTTCCCTTGATTTAGCTGCTGAAGTAGTTCCTGTTCACTTAACTGCATCTGGTTAGCCCATTCTGACAGTGTGGGCGTACGCTTTAATTCAACAGTCAGTTTTTCTGATTCAGCAAGTATTTTCATCATCTGCTGAACTTGTTTGGCAAAAAAAACTTCTTGCTCCTGAGTCAACAGAGGTACCCGACTAATTTCTTGAAGATAAGCACGGACTGTATCAGTGGAAGCTTTGCTTGTGTTAATAGCTTTAGTCTCTGGGAATGATGTTAAGTTACTCATAGTGAGTTAGCCTCTGCCTATTAATTAGGGTATTTTTTATTCGGGAAAAACCGTAGATAGTGACTCGACGAGCCATAGAGGTTTTTATAAAAAAACCAGGTATCAAGCACTAGCTCTAACAGAGCAATCAATACCCAAATTGCTAAAGAAACAATTACGGGTAGGCTGATATCGGGAAACTTCCTTTGCAAATCGATAATGCCAAATAACAGCAAAAATAAAAGGGAAACTCCCAGCAGAAAGGACAACTTAACGATGGCCAGAATAAAACGACTCATCTCTAGGATGCGATTGTAAAGCCTGGAAAATCTTTCCAGGATTTCCCCCATATTATTGATGACCAGTAGAATTTGTTGTTGGTGCAGATGAGTAGCTAATGATAATTGTTGCTGCACTTGCATCAATTCATGTTCATTCTTGAAATTATCTAAAAGCTTGTCCCAAGGTAGCACCTGAGAGTTAGTTGCCCAGATTGGGAAATCATTTAAATGCAAGGGAACTAAATAGTTAATCAATGCTATCAGAGCTTCTTCAAAATTACTTAGTTCGGGGGGAAGAGACTGAGTTAAACGAATGAGTTGGTCAATCTGAATCTGAAGTGTATAGTAATCTTCATATCTCCTTTGAGCGATCAACTGACTAGTAAAGGTGAGAAAAACAATTAACACCCCCAATAAAGCAGCTAGGGACTGGGATACAGCAGAAAAGAATTCAATCGCTACCTGTTTAGGTACTGTCAGCCAGGGAGCGTTTTCTTGCATAGAAAAAACTAGAGTGGCAACAAATACAAGCCCAACGAGCGCTAGCTGATGGCGGGTAATCATAGCTATGGCTATCCGCACTAAAGGAGTGTTACTGAGTTGAACCAGGATTTTTAGACCTGGGACTGGTTCACCAATTTGAAGTTGTTGGGCTTTGTGGGTTGGCATAATTGAAAGATACACTTCCAGACTTATTGAGGATAATTGTCAAAGGTATCCGTATACTTATTTCCCACGCTGTAAACTAAGATGATTGTCCCCCGACTGAATCAATTTG
>NZ_JBALBZ010000053.1:0-1806 GCF_036919495.1 Nostoc sp. | reverse complement strand
TTTAACGCCGCTAATACTTTCATCATTTTCACCACGGCTTGCAGTTCTTGTGCAGTGTGGATTTGGCGTTGGAGAAGCTCAATAGATGACATAGCTACTCCTTTATATCTTTTGAATTTTTTGGATCTTTTGAATCTTTTACAACTGTAGCGATCGCAGTTTTGGCAGTCTTTAATAAGATATCGCGATCAGCATCACTCAATACGGCTCCGCTTTCGATTTGCAGGCAAAGATCGGCTAACTGGGTGGATATGGCTTGGGCGATCGCAAGTTCAGCAATGGCAATTTTAGCGATGGGGACGGAATCGAGCAAGCCTGCCGTCACTGAAAGCATCACAGCTATTTGCACAGCAGCCGGCATTGGCGCATATTGCTTTTGTTTGAGCATCTCGCGCACCCGTTGTCCACGTTCTAAAGTCAGCCGAGTCGATTCTTCTAAGCGCGTACCAAAGCGAGAGAAAGCCTCTAGTTCTTCAAATTGAGAATAGGAAAGACGTAAATCTCCTGAAACAGCGCGATAGGCAGGAAGTTGAGTTTTACCACCCACCCGTGAAACCGATTTACCAATATCGATCGCCGGCAATACTCCCTTTTGAAAGAGAATTGGTGAAAGATAAATCTGTCCATCGGTAATGGAAATTAGATTAGTTGGGATATATGCAGCAATGTTTTGTGCTTCTGTTTCGATGATCGGCAGCGCAGTTAAGGAACCACCACCTCGTTTGTCGTTGAAATGCGTAGAGCGTTCCAGTAAGCGCGAGTGAATATAAAAAATATCCCCTGGATAAGCTTCGCGTCCAGGTGGGCGGCGCATTAACAGAGAGATTTCTCGATAGGTGCGGGCATGGTTGGTGAGGTCATCGTAAACAATTAGCACATCGCGCCCTTGATCGGCAAAATATTCCGCCATCGCAGTAGCGGCATAAGGAGCGATATATTGTAAGCCCGGCGGTTCTTCTCCTGCTGCCATGACGACTGTTGTGTATGGCATTGCTCCCTGTTCTTCGAGGTCGGCAATTAGCTTGGCAACAGCCGCACTACGCTGTCCGATCGCGCAATAGATACAGAGAATATTTTTGTCTTTTTGATTGATAATTGTATCGAGGGCAAGACCGCTTTTACCCGTTTGGCGATCGCCTAAAATCAATTCTCTCTGTCCCCGTCCAATGGGAATCAGGGCATCAATCGCTTTGATTCCTGTTTGCAAAGGCACATTTACAGCCGCACGATCCATAATTGCTGGGGCATTGCGTTCGGCGGGACGACGTTGTGAAGTTCGCACGATACCTTTGCCATCGAGGGGACGACCAAGGGGATCGATCACTCTTCCTAGTAATGTGTCACCTACAGGGACATCAAGCACTTTACCAGTACGCCGTACTTCTGTACCTGACTGGAGTTGATCGCTAGAATCCAGCAAAACTACCCCAACTTCTTCGGGATCGAGGTTAAACACCAACCCCAGACTACCGCCAGTAAAACGAACAATTTCCTCTGATTGCACATTGGGTAAACCAATAATTTTGGCAATACCTTGCCCAATGGATTGGACAATCCCGATTTCAGTAGATCGCAATTTTGCTTCATGCTGATCCAGAGCTTGAGTATAAAATGCAAAAGTCTCTTGTAAAACTGTCTGTAAACCTTCTTTGGTCTGTTGCATCATACTTCCTCTGACTTCTGATTTGTTCCAGCTTCTTGTGCAAAAACCGTAACCAAATTTTCGGTGATGCTATCTAAGTAAGTATCCATACTCCACGCTAGTTTGTAGCCTGTGCCGCGTAGTTCGATCCCACAAATCAGACT
>NZ_JBALBZ010000052.1:0-4671 GCF_036919495.1 Nostoc sp. | reverse complement strand
CCGTCCGCCACTGTGTCCGAAGACACCGTTCGACTTGCATGTGTTAAGCATACCGCCAGCGTTCATCCTGAGCCAGGATCAAACTCTCCGTTTTGTTGTGTTTCGAGTTTGTGGCTCCGAAAAAAAATATTTTCCGGAATCCTAGTTATTAATTTTGACTGTCCTTTTAGGATTTCCCAAAAGTCAAATCTTTTGACGAGGATTGGTTTTTTCTTAAGCTTTCAAAGTATTATGTTTTTCAGGTTCCGCGGTGGTTGGCGTCTTTCGCTTTTCCACTTAACTAGAGTAACTAGTCATCCCCTAGTTTGTCAAGGGGTAAATTTATTATTTTTCTAAAGGGGCAAATCGCTTGACTGGACTTGCTTTCAGATTAATAGATTAAGCAACAGAAGGAAGGCGAGAAGGAAGTGGCTAATATTCACACAGTCAGGTACTGTGTGAATAATGGATGTTGCTTGTCTCTAAATGGGATCTGATGCAGGTTGAGTGATTATAGAAAATGGCAGGGGGTAGTCTTGCTGGAGCGATTTGTCCTGAATCCAAATGCTCGAACTAAGCTCTTATATATAGTAAGAGCTTAGTTGTTGCAGAGCTTGCGGTTTAAGACTTCCATCCTATAGGTGACGTTTATTATATAGGCATTTACGCGATCGCTACCGTTACGTTCGCGGAGTGTTTGGAAGAGAAGATAGGCGTTACAGTGAGTCTAGCGCTGTAGAGGGACTTAAAAATTTATAATGAGTTTTTGAGAAAAAGCTAAAAACTAGACTAGGCAAGAAATACAGATGATCCGACCGCGTAAGGTCTTTGCTCAACATTGGCTCAAAAGTGAAAAGGCACTCGACGCAATTATTAAAGCAGCAGAGTGTACAGAAAGCGATCGCTCCGCCAAAGGCGATTGCATCTTGGAAATTGGCCCCGGAACCGGGATTCTGACTCGTCGTTTATTACCCTTAGTGGAATTTCTGGTTGCAGTTGAAATAGACCGCGACTTATGCCAACTGTTGTCAAAGCAGCTTAGTAAGACTAAAAATTTTTTACTGCTACAAGGTGATTTTCTCACTCTAGATTTACCATCTTATCTTGCAGCCTTTCCCAATTTTCAAAAGCCTAATAAGGTAGTAGCCAATATTCCCTACAACATTACAGGGCCAATCATTGAGAAACTACTGGGTACGATTGCTAACCCCAACCCTGAACCATTTGACTCTATAGTGTTGCTGGTACAAAAAGAGGTCGCAGAAAGGTTGTATGCTAAACCAGGATCAAAAACCTTTGGGGCGTTGAGCGTGCGGGTACAGTACTTGGCTGAGTGTGAGTTAATCTGCACAGTTCCAGCGGCCGCATTCCATCCACCGCCAAAAGTTGATTCGGCAGTGGTGCGATTGCGCCCCCGAAAAATAGAAATACCAGCGCTTAATCCTCGACAGTTAGAGAATTTCTTAAAGTTGGGGTTTGGTGCCAAGCGCAAAATGTTACGAAATAATTTGCAATCAGTTATAGAACGCGATCGCCTTAGCCACTTACTGGAACAATTAAAAATAAATCCCCAAGCTAGAGCCGAAGACCTCGGCGTTCAGCAATGGGTAATTCTAGCAAATGAACTGGGAGTGGGAAGTAGGGAGTAGAAAATAGATGACAAAGTAGATTTTTCCCATTCCCCATTCCCCATTCCCCATTCCTATTTCCCATTCCCCATTCCCAGAAAATGTATTCCTACAGCCTAATTGCCCCTGCTAAAATCAACTTGTATCTGGAAATCATTGGCGATGCCTCCGGCGGGCTACGCCAACGCCCTGATGGCTATCACGAGTTAGCCATGATACTCCAAAGTATTGGCCTTGCAGACCAAGTTGATGTCCGTTCCATTAGCACTGACAGCATCCGTATTCACTGCAACCACCCACAAGTACCAGCAGATAAAAGTAATCTGGCATACCGCGCAGCAGAATTAATGGTGAGGCAATTTCCTGAAGCCTTTGCTAAATATGGGGGCGTGGAGATTACCATTAATAAGCAGATTCCTGTAGCTGCTGGGTTAGCTGGGGGTTCGACAAATGCAGCAGCCGTCTTGATAGGAATAGATTTACTGTGGAAGTTGGGGCTAACTCAGTCAGAATTAGAGGAGTTGGGAGGTACACTTGGTTCAGATGTCCCGTTTTGTATAGCGGGTGGAACTGCGATCGCAACAGGTAGAGGTGAGCAACTTTCTCCTCTGCCAAGTTTGGATAATATTTATATAGTGTTGGCAAAATACCGGAGCTTGGAAGTTTCCACCGCTTGGGCATACAAAACCTATCGAGAGCAGTTTGGTCATTCTTATATTAGAGATAGCGACAACTTGGCAGTGCGTGCTAGTGCAGTTCATTCAGGAGCAATAGTAAAAGCTGTCGTAAATAAAGATGCGGCAGAAATTGCCCAAAAACTGCACAATGATTTAGAGCGTGTGGTATTGCCAGCCTATCCCCAAGTCTTGCAACTGCGAGAAGTGTTTGCAAATCAAGAAGGCGTTTTAGGAACAATGATGTCTGGCTCTGGGCCAACAGTATTTGCTCTTTTTGAGTCTCAACAGCAGGCAGAACTAGTTTTGCAGCAAGTGAGAGAATCAATTCTTGATGAGGAATTAGAATTGTTTGTAACTCGGACAATCACACATGGTATTAAAGTGGCATCATCTGTTTAAATAATTTTTTTCATTGATGAAGCTTAGGGATAGACAAGAATTATTCTTAATGGCCCAATCCAAAATCTAAAATACAAAATCGTATGAGTGACCAAAATTTAACGCCACAAACGGGTACTAAAATACAGGCGACAGCAAGTCCTTTACGCTGTTTAACTGGGGCGGTAATTTCTGGAGGAATGGGATATGCAATGTATTCGCTGATGATTGCGATCGCTACAAATTTTGCTACTAAACCTCTCCATTCAATTAATCCATTGGTAATTAGAATTTCTTCTGCTGTTAGGACTTTGGTTGTTGGTGTAGTTGCTTTGGGAAGCGGGATATTTGGTATAGTCGCAATTGGTTTATTGGCTTTGGGAGTGCAATTATTAGTGCAGGAATTGAGCAAGCAGAAAAGTAGTGAAAACTAGTAATTTCCTTTTAATCAACAACTTAAAAACACAAGTTTTTTTAACGAATCACGGTTTTTAAGCAATTGTACCTTCGTGCTTCTAGAAGGCTGAAGTC
Source organism: Nostoc sp. (assembly GCF_036919495.1). Classification (GTDB taxonomy): domain Bacteria; phylum Cyanobacteriota; class Cyanobacteriia; order Cyanobacteriales; family Nostocaceae; genus Nostoc. The sequence continues at coordinate 1,478 of NZ_JBALBZ010000052.1, read as the reverse complement.
GAAAACAGCTTGTAGTTGGGGAACAGATGGAAAAATAGATTCAGAGTTAAACGATGAAGGTAGTGATTAAGCGGCTTGATGAGAGTTAGTAGCGTACCAGTACCTTAAGAAAACTTACTTTATCAGACAGCGATCGCTCTGAGCAAATCCTTTATAGTAAAGGGTTTAGCTAAGATAATCATCTGCTTAAACTTACAGCTATTTTTTGAGAAATAAACCACATTGATTTAACCAAGGATCAGTATATTTTTGTTTCCTGCACCTCTGCTTATTCTGGTTAAGCTTTTTAGAATTGGCGTAGACGCAAAGCAGCTTGTTGTCAGACATCACTTTTTGAATCGCAGATGTTGTGATTTGGGTTTACATATAACCCTCTACTTTAAGAGACTTCGGGTTGACACTTTATAAACTGGCTCAATATTCACTAATTATGTGGAATTGATACCAGCTACACTGAAGTTAATAGCAGCAACATCACTTATGAGGAAAATTATGAACACAAATAAGAGAGATTTTTTACCCCTTATTTTTGTGACAATTGTTGTCAGCCTCAGTAGTTGTAATTCTAACCCCACCGCTCGTAATATTGACAGTGGAACGCCATCCTCTACCACAACACCGACGAATAGCGCATCGTCTCAGACTCCCAGCCAGATTCCTAGCGTAGCTCAATTAAGAGAAAAATCTCCTAATCAAGAATTTCCTAAGGAAAATACGCCTTCCTCATCAACTCCTAAAGCTGTCACTAGCAGAACTACAAGCGTCACGATGTATACAAGTGATACCCAATGTCAAGAACTCATTCCAGAAAAGGTTTCAGTACCAGCTGAGAAACCAGTGATAAACGTAGTGAGTAAAATTTTAGAAAAACGAGATACAAGTGACTTGAGCTTGTCTGGGTATCGTGTCAACATCAAAGATGGCATTGCTACGGTTGATTTGCGAATATCCCCTGATTCAAAGCGACAAATAGCTTCTCTTTCTAGTTGTGAACAGTTTGCTCTATTTGGCAGTCTCCGCAAAACCTTAACAAGTAATGCTCAGTGGAATATTAAAGAGGTTCGCTTTACGGAGCGAGGTGAAAACATTGTTCTTTAGTTACAATATGGTATTTAGTGCCATCATCAGCTAAAAATATTTTCCAATTTGAACAGCCACAAAACTTATACATCAGCAGTTGCCAAAACAGTGGATATTCTAGTAAATTTGAAACAGCTGTAAATAGTGGTATTATTGATTGTAAGCGTAAGTTTATGGTAGCAATTCGCGGGTGTAATTCAGTGGTAGAATGTCACCTTCCCATGGTGAACGTCGTGGGTTCGAGTCCCATCGCCCGCTTTAAAATCATGTGCATTAACTAATTATTTGTCACTCTTAACAGATTACAGCACTTACGGCAGCTGTGCGATTCGTTGTTTGGTGAATCACGGTATCCAGCCCGTACATAACTAAACCAGCCAGACAGCAGATTACTGTCA
>NZ_JBALBZ010000051.1:0-18673 GCF_036919495.1 Nostoc sp. | reverse complement strand
TTTGTTGCAAAGTATTAAGCGTTTGCAACAACTAATTATACATTTGCTGCAAATGCTTAAGCCTTTCTTATATATGGAAGAACATTTGTTGCAAACGTTCAAACTTTGATAACTAATGTTTAAATTTGAGCGATGTCTACAGAGACGTAAGACTGAAAAACAATTTAGAGAGGTGGAAATACTGTTCGGTTAAGGTAGGAGACGCGATGAATCGCCGTCTCTACAAGACGCGGTTAACACGTCTTTACAACATCCACTAACCGAATTAATAAATCTCGCACTGCGTTTCTATCCCGCCTCGGAATGAATTCCGAGTCTCATAGCTAAAGTCCACTTAAGTGGACTTTAGCTATTAGCCCTGAACTTTAGTTCTGGGCGGGATATCGGTAAGTGTGACAGCTTAACTCTGACAAAAATGTGTGTAAAAGAGTTGAAACCGCTATTTATTTAGAAGTGATCAACGACTCTTAACGGAAGGGCGATCGCTTAATTGATTTTTTAATCTTCACAAAAATCGCCTAAAATTCTGGGATTGCTTCTTTACACTACGTTCCGATCGCAATGACAAATTTTGCTTGCGTAAGTCCTGTTTATGTAGGACTTACGCATTGACAAGAAATACCAATTCAAATAATGTTTGCGACACATCAATTATTTGTAAGGGCACAACAATTTTGTGCCCCTACCCATCTGCAATAAGTATATGAACCGAATCATTTTAAGGAAGGGAATGGTTTACTGTGCAAGTGCCAGCACAGCTTGAACTAACTCTTCTGGATTAAGGGGCTTGGTAAGATGCCGTTGATAGCCACTAGTTATGGCTTGCTGGTAATCATCAACTCTGGCATAAGCAGTCAAAGCGATGGCGGGAATGTGTCCCCCTTTTTCCGGGGTTAAAGTTCGGATTTGTTGAATCAGCGAATAACCATCGACTTCGGGCATCCCAATATCACTGACTAAGACATCGGGTTGAAAAGACTCCAGATTTGCCAACACTTCTGCCGCAGAAGAAACAGTCAAGACTGTAGCTCCGTATTCAGCAAGCAATACTGTTAATAGCTCACGGGCATCAGGATCATCATCAACTGTGAGGACTCGAATCCCCGTGAGTTCGAGTGTTTGTTGTGACAACTCATCTATCTGCTTGATTTCCGATTCAACATTCAGCAGTGGCAACTGGACTGTAAAGGTAGCCCCAAAGCCTTCACCAGGGCTATCAGCCGCGATTGTGCCGCCGTGGGCCTCAACTAACTGACGGACGATCGCTAACCCCAATCCTAACCCGCCATACTTGCGAGTAATTGAGACATCTTCTTGACGAAATGATTCAAAAATATACGGGAGAAAGTCAGGGCTAATACCTTTGCCAGTGTCGCTGACGATAATCTGTGCTTGATCGTCAACTTGCTTTAGTCTGATTTCTACCCGTCCGCCTTTGGGAGTAAACTTGATAGCATTAGAAAGTAAATTCCAAACAATCTGTTGCAGACGGTTGGAATCTCCACAAACCTGCCCAATATTCGGCAGTACTGGATGCAATAGTATGGATTTAGCAATAGCTGCTGTACTTACCGTGTCGATCGCACATTCAATAACAGATGCCAGATTCACAGGACTAGCATCAATGCTGAGTTTGCCGCGCAGAATCTTGGCGACATCGAGCAAATCATCAATCAGTTGAGTTTGCAGTTTAACGTTGCGTTCGATGGTGGCTAAGGCTTCAAGTGTTCTAGTTTCATTGAATTTGCGACTTTGTAGCAGTTTTGTCCAGCCAAGAATGGGGTTGAGAGGCGATCGCAATTCGTGGGAGAGAACGGCAAGAAACTCATCTTTGATGCGATTGGCACGTTCTGCTTCAGCCCGCGCGGCCTGCTCTAGCTGGAATAGGCGATCGCGTTCAGCTTCGAGTTGTTTTTGCGCTTCGATATCAGTTGCACTGCCAAACCATTTGACAATTTGACCTTGTTTATCCTTTTGCCCAATTGCTTGGTGTAGATGCCAGCGATAGACACCATCTGAGCGCCGCATACGACCTTCAGCTTGATAAGAAGTACCCTGTTGTGCTGCCTCGCTCCACCGTTGAGCCATAATAATTATATCTTCTGGATGGACAACCTGTTTCCAGGCGAGGGTGTGGGCTTGTTCTGGCGTTAATCCTGTGAATTCCAACCAACGTTGATTGACATCGAGTAACGCTCCTTCTGCGTTGGCTGTCCAGACTAATTGTGGGATTAATTCTGCCAAGCACCGATAGCGTTCCTCGCTTTGGCGTAATGCTTCCTCTACTTGTTTGCGATCGGTGATGTCTTCGGCAATACCTGCAAACCGATAAATCTCTCCTGTTTCATCTCGAAGCCCAAAGCAGCGATCGTGAACCCAGCGAATGCTACCATCGGGTAAAAAAATCCGATATTCTTCATCAAATTTACCTGCGACAGCTTTTTCATGAAAGGCTCTGTGGATCGATTCTCGATCTTCTGGGTGGATACGATCGATCCATGCCTGTTGTCCTTGATACATTTCCTCCGGGTCTAATCCCCACAGTCGTTTGTAGGCAGGACTGACATAGCTGACTCGATTTTCAGCCACTTCTCTGATCCAGAATACTGCATCAATATTTTCTGCAAGCTGCCGAAAACGTTCTTCGCTCTCGCGCAGAGCTTCGGCTGACCGTTTGCGTTCGCTGATATCTATATCAATCCAAGAAATTTTTCCCGTCTTGATGTTCCAGTTCCACGTTCCTATTCGAGAGGCTAACAGTGCCAATCGCAGGCGTTCTTGGCTCTGCCGTAGTTCCGCTTCTACCTGTTGGCGTTCCTTTAATTCACGCTGTGCCTGCTGATACAGTTCTGCCTGCCGCAAGGCAATACTCATCTGAGTTGCCAACTCTTTAAGCAAGTCAATTTCTAAGGGCTGCCAAAATCGAGGGGAGGTACAATGATGAGCAATAAGCAATCCCCAAAACTGGTTATCTTGGAGAATTGGTACAACCAGATTAGCTTTGACTTGAAACTGTGCCAACAATTCACTGTGGCATGGGTCAATATTACTATCATGAATATCTGATACTGCCGTTATTTGCCCCTGATAATAGCGTTCAATATAATTCTTGATAAAGGTGGGATCGTACCTGAGAAGTTGCGTTCGATTTGAGGCAATGTAGTTTTCACTTGGGCACGGATGATACATAGTAGGCGAGAGGAGCGATCGCCACTCTGCCCCAACCGATTCTGCGACTACAGTACCATTGCCGTCAGATTTTAACCGAAAAACCAAGACTCGATCAGTGTGAAGAAATTCTCTAACTTCGGCTACGGTTGTCTGAAGAATTTCATCCAAATTCAGCGATTGGTGAATTTTCTGGGTAATATATAAGACTACGCGCTCTCGTTCAATACGCTGTTGTAGTTGGGTGTGTAGCCGCATTGTTTCAATTGCCCTATTGACTGCTATTTGTAGCCTTTCTGGGGTAATTTGCTCTTTGACAATATAATCTTGGGCGCCCGCTTTGATTGCTTGAACTGCGATCGCTTCATTGCCCTGTGCGGTGACGACAATCACAGGTAGGCAAGGCTGTGGGGTCGAGGGTTGCAATTGAGCCAGAAATTCCAGTCCGTCCAGATCGGGTAGTCGATAATCAAGTAAAACAGCATCTGGCTGATGTCGTTGCCACAGTTCTAGTCCTTGCACCCCTAACGTTGCTTCCAGGATAGTATAGGAATATTCGCGATCGCGCAGCAAATATTGCCGATAGAGGTCTCGATCTTCTGGGGAATCATCGACAATTAAAATGGTGCGCTGTTGCTGAGACATCGTAAATTAATTGAGCGGATAGAGTTAAAGCCCATATTTCGCAGATTATCATAGAGAAATCAGTCTTTTTAAAATAGCGCTAAAATCCTCATTTATATAAAGATTTTGCCATAGTCCTGTTTTATCCAGAAAGGCAGAGGGCAGGAGGCTCAGTTGGAATACTGTCCTCTGTTCTAGTCGTGCGACCAAACGGGTCTTGGGTTTAAGACTCCCACCAAGTTTTTAATTTGATGGCTTCTTTTCAGGAGGGGTTTGAATCCTATAGCTGAAAAGAACCTTCTGCCTTCCTCAAGACTCTGGGAAATGTGTGTGATTCATACTCTCTGACTCTATACAGCAGAATTCAGAATTCAGGAGTAAAAAAATGAAGAATAAATCCTCTTAAAGCTAGGTGAGCAAATTCTTTGGCTGCGTTATTATCAATAGCGCAGTAAATGTGCTTTTGTTGTCCACGCTGCTATGGTAGTAAAATCGTTACATTAATTAATGCTTGAACACAATATTATCGTCGTTGGAACATCAGCCGGTGGAGTTGAGGCGCTAACTTATCTAGTCAAGAATTTGCCGTCCGATCTCAATGCTGCTGTGATTATAGTTCTTCATGTATCCAGTTACAGCACGAGTGTTCTGCCAAAAATATTAAGTCGCGCTGGCAACTTACCAGTGTCTCACGCTCAGGACGGCGAAGCTATTGTTCATGGTTGGATTTATGTTGCTCCGTCTGACTACCACTTACTGGTAGAACAAGGATATTTACGTTTGGCGCGGGGAGCAAAAGAAAACCGTTGTCGTCCCGCCATTGATCCATTGTTTCGCAGTGCAGCGCGAACCTATGGGCAGCGAGTGATTGCTGTGCTGTTAACAGGTATGCTTGACGACGGCACGGCGGGACTAATGGCTGTAAAAATGCGGGGCGGTGTGGCAATTGTCCAAAATCCCGACAATGCTTTGTATCCTGATATGCCACGTAATGCGATCAATAATGTAGATGATATTGACCATATCGTGCCACTTTCAGATATTCCTTCTATTTTGGTAGCTTTAGTTAATATACCAATGGAAATAGAACCAGAAAACCCCATACCTAGCCAGATGGAGTTTGAAACTGAAATAGCGCAATTGAATTTAAAAGCAGTAGAAAATGAAAGCGATCGACCTGGTAAACCATCAACCTTTGGCTGTCCTGACTGCGGTGGTATTCTCTGGGAAGTCAAAGAGGGAAATTTATTGCGCTTCCGGTGTCGCACGGGTCATGCTTATTCAGCAAAAACTTTGCTAGCCACGCAGTCTGATGCCATAGAGGAGGCGCTATGGATCGCTTTGAGGGCATTGGAAGAGAAAGCTTCTTTATCACATCGCATGGCTTCAAGAATGGAGGCTCGCAATCTACCATTGGCAGCACAAAGATTGAAAGAAGAGGCGCACTCTGCTCTTGAGCGCTCCGCCATTATTCGAGAAGTGCTATTGAAAGACAATGCAAACACAGGTGTTGATTAAAGCTGTGTATCTGCGTGGATTGTATTAGGTTAGATATCAAGGCGATGTCTACGGCAAGCTGGCTAAAAAGCATCTAAGCATAGTATGCTATCATGTCCGATTACTTAATTAAACCCGAAGAACCACACCAGCAGGCTCTAACTTCTACTCATCGCTCAAAGTTTCAATCAATAACTCTACCTGTTGCTGTCGCTGCTGCAAAAAACTTTCGCACTGACGCAAATACTCAACAGCACTAGCAAATTGCTCAAACACAGCTTCCAAATCCAACTCACCCGCCTCAATGCGAGCGATAATTCCCTCTATTTCAGCAACCTTTGCCTCATAATTCCAACCTTCCTCAGAACTAGAAGCACTCTTACGTTTAACCATTCAACTCTTGGCGTCCTTGGCGTCTTGGTGAATCAGCGCTGTAGGCGACTGTGAACCCGGAGGGCGGTTCGTTTACTTCCATAACCTTCACTTTAACTTCACCCTGCCCCAACTGAATCAACAAATCTTCTCCCACAGTCAACTCCGCCGCAGAACGAGCGATCGCTCCATCTTCCCGCCTCACCACCGCATAACCACGCTGTAACACAGCTTTCGGGTCAAGACTAGCTAACTTTTGCCGCAATAACTCTAAATGCTGCGTTGCTTGCTGCGATCGCCCCATCGTAATTTGCACCAAATGCTGACGCTTCCAACCTAACTTGTCCACCTCCAGCTGCACTTGCCGATCTAACCGCAAACGTCGCAAACGATTTCGCAATACTTGCAGTTTATTAAAAGAATTTTCCCCAAAATCATGCACCGCCTCATGTAAAGCCACAACTCGCCCCCGATGCTGAGTATACAACTCTGAAAGTGATGGCACAACAAGTTCTGCCGCCGCAGTCGGTGTATGCACACAAGCATCTGCAACTAAATCTGCTAAAGATTCATCTCGTTGATGGCCGATACCAGTAATTACAGGAATGGAACAAGTAGCTAGCGATCGCACCACTCGTTCATCATTAAAGCAAGCTAATTCTTCAACAGCGCCACCACCCCGCGATAAAATTAGCACTTCGGCGCGTCCATCTCTTTCTACCCGCTCAATTGCTTTGACGATAGATTCCGGTGCTTGCTCACCTTGTACTGTTGCGGGAGAAAATAAAACCTGTAAACCTGGATACCTTTGTCTGAGAGTTTTTTGAATATCACCCCAAGCAGCAGCCGTTGGTGAAGTGACGACAGCGATCGTTTGGGGGTGAGTTGGAAGCGATCGCTTTCTTTGCGCGTCGAACAACCCTTCAGCCAGCAAGCGATTTTTGAGTTGTTGATAGCGCAACGCCTGTAAACCAACACCAGCAGGTAGAGTCTGCCAAACTGATAACTGATACTCTCCCCGTTGCGGATACAGGCGAATACTACCCAAAATGATTATCTGCTCACCGGGAACGGGTATCTGGGCGAGTTTTGGCAGTTGGCTATTCCATACCACACACTTAATTCCGGTGGTGCGATCGGTATCTTGCAGCGTAAAAAATAAACCACTGCGATGGTGGTTAGCGCTGGAGACTTCGCCAGTTACCCAAACTTGCCGCAATTGTTCATCTTGCTCTAACAGCAAGCGGATATAGTCAGTTAATCCAGAAACTGAAAGTGCAGTATCGAGAATCAGAGAGTCGGGAAGGTCGAAAGTCATCAAAGATGCCTAAAAGCATTTGTGCTGGAGCGATTCTAGCATTTTGATGAAAACAAAAGTTTATGTCAGTAAACGCTTTAATCTTTTGTAGACATCATCATCATTGCGCTTACCGACTAAAATCACTTCTATTAAATCTTGCTCAGGAAAATACCTGTAAACAATTCGATATTCACCACTATCAACTCGATATAAATCCTGATAACCAGATAGCTGCTTACTATCAGTGGGTAAAGGCTCAACATTCAAAGCCAAAACCTTTTTTGCAATCTGTGCTGCTATTTTAGGCTGTAAACCATTAAGGAAATCAAGAACAGTTGCTAGACCATCAAGCTTCGCCATTAGCTAAATGCTCTAGTGCAGATGTAAAAGCCTCTGTACCAATCATTTGGGACTGACTCAGCGCAACTTCAGCAGCTTGACCGAAAACCATATCCTCTAATTCTTCCAACCGATTAATTAATTTTTGGTAGCTCTCGGCTGAAATAATCACATGGCTAGGCCGTGATTGCTTGGTTAGCAGAACTGGCTCAATAGCAGCCTTGTCAAAAACCTCAGCGTGTTTGTTACGAGCATCAGTCAGAGTGTAGGTCTGCATAGCGACTTTGACTATTTTAGACATTATGACTATATTTTAGCAGATAACTCTTCTCATCTCAATTTTGGCTGAAGATAATACACTGTTCATTATTAAATATTAGATTTTTCAGTGCGTCTTAAAGCAATAGGTAATTACATTATTTGGTTTAATCTTTCAGAGACTGGAGTAACTGGCTAGGACGTGCCATCTTCACAGCAACATAAAGTTCCGGATAATTAACAAATATATAGTGTTCATACTTGTACCAATGCATTTCACCCTTTTCTTTGTTACAAACCTGGCAAATAACCCATAAATTCTTGAATTCCATTGATAACCAAGGATACTGCGATCGAGGTAGCTTGTGATCTATGGTCTTACCACCTTTGTCAGAGTAGTGATATCCACAAATTGGACAGTACCAATTAGAATTTTCTCTCACCCAATCTTTACTATCTGGAGTTGTACCGCACTCATAATCACCATTAATATAGCGCCAATAATCGAATTTCCTATAAGTTTCAAAATCTTCATGAGTTAGCCTGTGATATCGCTTGTTACCAATTGTGTCCGCAAGCTCAAATAATTCTTTAAGTTCTTTATCTTCAATGTTAACCATATTTATTGCTAAACCTTTACTGTTCTATATGTCTTGTGATTAGGCTTTTTTTTGTATTTAATATTAGTATTTTGACTAAAATCAATAAATTCAATGTCTGTCTCAGGAAACTGCTTATCAATTTCTTCTGCTACCTCGTTAACTTTTTTAGATAAGCTTTGGTTATAGTCGTTTATTTCTTGATTCGTGAGATATTTATTGCCAATCCGATCAGCCTCGATAAATAATTCTTCAAGCGTGAGTTCCTCTACTTGATACTTATTTAGAAGTTCCTCTATTTTTTGATAAAAATTAACAACATTATCCCAGCCAATATTTTTATAAAAGTTTTCTTTTAACCAAGTTTGGTCTTTCTTATGAAGCTTGCTCCGATTATTTGAGTTGGCGAGTTGAACAACCCGATAACTCATACCTCTAAAATTCCTTTTTTTACCTTTTTGCTCACTCATATATTCAGTGTTTTAGCCTAAAGTCCATTTGAAAAAAGTAATTACTGCTTTCCGTATTTCACTATCTTCATATTTAAGGATTTCTTTAGTATTTATTGCTAGTTTAAGTTTAATTTGATCGACTAAATTTTTTAGAGATTTATTATCTTTTTTAAGTTCTTCATTAACTTCGGTTAATTTTTTATTTTGAAAAGATATTGTTTTGAGTTCAACTTCTAAAATATTATTTCTTTGAGACAAGGTTTTAATTTCAGCTTCGTATTTTTCTCTTTCCGGTTTTGGATACTTTTTAACTTGGTCAATTTTGGCAGCATATTCCTGCTCCTTTAATTCAATCTCTTTAGTTTTCTTCGTTACCAGACCTTTTTGGGCAGCTTGAAGACGCTGACGCTTAATTAATTCAGAACCAGCAAAAGGCGAAATAGCTCTGCGAATGGTAATTTCATCAGGATTGGTACTAAAATCAATTACTTCCAAAGCACGCATAGCATCTGCTTTTGTCCATCCCTCATTTTCAAGTAGCTTAATAGACTGTGATTTATTCACGTTTGCTGAAGATATTTTATGTAATTTATGTTACTATGATATCAATACATTATATCCATGCCAATAAGCCGGATTCAAGCATAGCAGTAACTTTACTAGACTTATCGATGCTGAAGACTACTTAGTTTTTTGTTGTGGTATCGAGATTTGACGAGCGATGTCTACGACGGGCGTAGCTGCGGCACCACGATAGAGGTTTTCTCTCTCCAAAATAAAGCAGTCTCATTATGTACAGTGCATAAGGCTGAGTTGTTTAGATAATTTTTTGTTGAAAACCCCTTGCTTACCCAGCCAAAAAAAGCTATCTCTATAATGCAAGTTGGTATCATTGTGCAAGGCTACCCTAATCTGGTAGCGATCGAGTTACGATCTTGTTACACCCTTTTTTTGATTTGAGAAGTCCTATTCCAGAATTTTCTGGTTAAAATAGTATATCTGTTCTACTCAAACTCCCAGAGCAACACTCCTTAAAACCATATATTAAGAGGCATTAGACGCAGGAATGGCTATCAACACCGATACTTCAGGCAAGCAAAAAGCGCTAACTATGGTGCTTAACCAGATTGAGCGCAGCTTTGGTAAAGGAGCAATCATGCGCCTGGGCGATGCTACCCGGATGCGGGTGGAGACAATTTCCAGTGGGGCGCTCACCCTAGATTTAGCATTGGGTGGTGGTTTACCCAAAGGGCGGGTAATTGAAATTTATGGGCCGGAAAGTTCTGGTAAGACTACAGTAGCGCTACATGCGCTCGCCGAAGTGCAAAGAAATGGCGGTATTGCAGCCTTTGTTGATGCAGAACACGCCCTTGATCCCACTTATGCTGCGGCATTGGGTGTAGATATCGACAATTTGCTGATTTCCCAACCTGACACAGGCGAATCAGCTTTGGAAATTGTCGATCAGCTTGTTCGTTCTGCTGCGGTTGATATTGTAGTCATTGACTCAGTAGCAGCACTGGTTCCCCGTGCTGAAATTGAAGGCGATATGGGTGATGCTCACGTTGGTCTGCAAGCGCGATTAATGAGCCAAGCTCTACGTAAAATTACTGGCAATATCGGTAAATCTGGTTGTACAGTAATTTTCATCAACCAGTTACGGCAAAAAATTGGTGTTACCTACGGTAGCCCAGAAACTACTACTGGCGGTAACGCATTGAAGTTTTACGCTTCGGTGCGCTTGGATATTCGCCGAATTCAAACCTTGAAAAAAGGTACAGATGAATATGGTAATCGCGTTAAAGTCAAAGTCGCTAAAAATAAAGTAGCGCCGCCTTTTAGAATAGCGGAATTTGACATTATTTTTGGTAAAGGTATTTCTACCTTGGGTTGTGTTGTTGACTTAGCAGAAGAAACTGGCATTATTGTCCGCAAAGGAGCTTGGTATAGTTACAACGGCGATAATATCTCCCAAGGACGAGACAACGCCATTAAGTATCTAGAAGAAAAGCCTGAATTCGCTGAGGAAATTAAGAAACTGGTGCGAGAAAAGCTAGATAAAGGTGCTGTTGTTTCTGCTAACTCTGTAGCTAAAGCCAGTGAAGAAGATGAAGAGGATGAAGTCGATTTAGAGCCAGAAGAATAAGGAATGCGGATTTATTTATCTGCAACTTTTAATACGTAGTGGGTTATATAGATAGCTAACCCACGTTTTCCAAAGTATTGATGAGTTATAGCAAGCAAGCCTTAGAAAATGATTGCCACTATATGGAGAGCAATCATTTTATTTTTATGGCGTTTGTCCTTGGAATCAGTTAAAAGAAGGAACACAACCTTTTTTTTCCCCTACGAATTGTGTATACTTCACACAATTGAAAATTGCGATAATTTCCAATTTTTTAGCTGGAATTCTATGGTATTTGTCTGCTAAAAAAGCGGTCTAAAATTTCTGATTTCTGTTCTGAACTGAAGTTGTCATAGCAATGTTCAAACTTTTCAACTAATCCAGAATTTCTGAAAATCTCTGAATTATCATCTAGTTTTTCAGTCAAAGGTTTTGGCATGTTATGGGGATAAGTAAGTATTTCTACTAGATTCTCCCTCTTTCGATGCATAAGTTGCATCAATAATTCCATTGCTATAGTTGGCAAAACGCGGCATGTAGAATTCATAAAAAAATCAAAAGTCATACTACCTAGACGGATGCGATCGCCATCTTTGAGCTTGATCGACCCAAAAACGCGATCGCCATTCACAAATGAGCCATTGGTGCTGTTGAAGTCTATAAAGTAGAAGCCTTGATCGTCAATATATTGAATGGCAGCGTGGCGACGAGACATATAACTATCAACAATGCAAATACCACTGCTGCGATTACGACCTATTGTCCAGATTTGCTGTGGCTGCCGTAAACTTTGAGTCTGATTGTCGCACAAATTAGTCATCAAATAAACAGCAGAAGTATCCACTACACCATATATGTAAGATGCCTTCTCTCTTGTCAACGACGGTTTAGATAGGTTTTCTAGCTGAAGAATTTCATCTAGAAGGCCGCTATGGTGTTCATACAACTTAAGAAATACCTGATATAAAGTTAATCTCCGTTCTATTTCCGTTTGTGCAAAGTCAGTCATTATACGTAAACCTTGTATTACCTGATTTCGGTTGTGAATATTCTGCTTCAGCCTACAACCAGGGATAATTAATTTTTAACTTTCCGCTACCATCTGAAAACTTGAGTGGCTTAAGAACGTTAGATATTACAATTTTTAAAAGCGAGATTCCCTGTTGTTTCTAGCCATGAAAAGCATGGAAACATCTAAAAAAAAGTATTATGATGCTTTATTGTTTATTGTAAATAATCATTTGTTGTTTGTAACAGATACAAATTATAAATATTTGATGAAGAATAGCTAATTATCTACGTATTTTTGCTAGGCATGGGATATTTATTAATATTTGCAAGAGCGATGACTATCGTTTAACCCAACTATAACAATCCGGAATTATTCGCGATCAACAAGATACCCGACAACTTTTAGGATGTCGGGTATCTCCAGATTTGGTTGCAATTTTTATAAGTTAAATAAATAGGGTTACCATATCATATCTATTTGGTCAGTTATGAATAAATCTGAGTTTTCTCGATAAGAATAAGGGCTGATTTATCTAAGCTCATAAGAAAAATAGAAGGCTTGTGAGCTTAGATAAAACAATACAGTTGAGTTTAAGACTTGACTTAAGCCCCCTTAAAAAAGAGGGAACTAGTACCGCGAGGCGGAAGTCAAAAGCCAAAAGTCAAAAGTCACATATACTTTAATTTTGGGCTTTCTGACTGTAATGAAATGGTAGGTTTATTTCCGCCTTGCGGTACTAGTCTGAGAAGCAGGGCAAGCAAGTAATTCTCAAATATTAAACTTTCAACTTATAACAAGCCTCGTTTCCCATTGGGGCGGATGGTCATCCAATTTGTTTTTGCTAGTGCAAGCTGCTCATCAGAAATTTTAGCACTGGTGAGATTAGCACCACACAGATTAGCTCCTCGGAGGTTAGCATTACTAAGACAAGCATTACTGAGGTCTGCGCCTCGCAGGTCTGCCCCTTCTAAATCAGCATGGTTAAGGTATGCTTTGCTCAAATTAGCATCCTTGAGATTTGCTCGAGTGAGACTGGCTCTGCCAAAGTCACTATTGTGAAGATTAGCTCCCTGGAGATTGGTTTTTTGCAATTGAGTGGAATGGAAATTTGTTTGGGATAAGTCAGCACCTTGCAGATTCAGCAAACTTAAATTGTGTAGAGCAAAATCTCGTCTTCCTTTCTGATAAGCAGTTAATAAACCTTGGGTATCTAATTTACGCTCAACTTTAGAAGTTTTAGCTTGTGAACTATTACTGTTGCTGTTAACAAAAGTCGTTGATTTGGCCATCCCAGAACCCTGGTGTGATCCAGATGCTTCCTCTGCTGCCTTGGCTCGTCTAGCGCGAATTGCTGCCGCTACCTGTGCCACTCCTGTACTAGTAGCAGCAGAAGAGTTGTTATATAAAACAGCAGAATTTTCCAGATGGTTGTGTGTTCGCTCTTTAGACCCATTATCTGATTTAATTAATAAACCCTTTGCTAAACTTTCTAAATATGGTTCTATTGCCAATGCTCTAAGAACTTCTGTCGCTGACTGATAGCGATTACGTACAGACACCTCCAACATTTTTCGCAATACATTGCCTAAGTGGTCACTCACATGCACAAGTTGCTCCCACATCATCTCGCCAGTGTTGGGATTGTAATCTAAATCTTTAGGAGTTTTGCTAGTCAGTAAATAAATGCATGTCACCCCCAGTGCATAGATATCACTAGCGTAGACTGGACGCATAGCCATTTGCTCTGGAGGTGCAAAACCAGGAGTACCAATAGCATAAGCGGTTAATGCTGTCTGCCCTGATGGACTTGTCGCACTTTGGCTGATTTGGTTTTTGACGGCACCAAAGTCGATGAGTACCATTCTGGCATCTTGAGTGCGGCGAATTAAGTTGGCTGGTTTGATATCACGGTGAATTACCTTTTGATCGTGGATGTATTGCAATAGTGGCAAAATCTCGCTCAAAAATTGCTTGACTCCAGTTTCGCTTAAGATGCCGTTAAGTTTGATCTCTTCCTGTAAGGTATCACCACTGATGTATTCTTGAACTAAATAGAATTGTTCATGATCTTCAAAATAGTCTAACAATCTGGGTACTTGGGGATGATTGCCAATCTTACCTAAAGTTTTGGCTTCTCGTTCAAAGAGTTCTCTGGCCATCTGTAAAACGTGTGGAGCGCTTCCTGATGGGCGTAATTGTTTGATTACGCAACTCGGTTCTCCTGGTAAGCCTTGATCGTTGGCTAAGAAGGTAGCTCCAAAGCCACCTTGACCTAATGGTTTGATCACCTGATAGCGATCGCGCAACAGTAGTTGCGAGCCACAAGACTGGCACCTTTGGCTATATACCAAATTTTCTGGATTGGGACAGATAGGATTTAAGCAGTAGCTCATGCACTGTCAACTCGCTGCACGAAGAATCACGGTGAGTTGTTATACTCTCTTTCAATTATTTAGATATTAATCAACTCTTGCCAGGTAATTTTTGCTGGAAATGCTTTGAAGATTTTTTAAAGTTTAGCTAATATTACGTAAATTAGTTGCCAAATAAAAAAATTATTATACTTAGAATGTTAAATTTTAAAGCTATTAAAGGGCGGTGCCTAACGCCAGTTGCTCTACTTGGAGCGAAGTCGAAGTAGTAGCTTGGGGTGATAGGGCAGCATTAGCGCCGCGCTATCGACCTACACCTACAACGGGTATCTCCCCATCTCCTAAAGCTACGGTGTACACACAAGTCGTGAAATTCCACCTGCCACTTGGTTTCGTCCTCTAGCTTTGGGCTGTTAGATTGCTCCGGAAAGCCCGTCATTGCGAGGAGGAACGACGAAGCAATCGCAAAAATTATGGGATTATGCGATTACTTCGCTTTGCTCGTAATGACAATTTTATTAGGTCTAAAAAGCTTGAAACCCTTGCAGATAGCACTTGTGTGTACACCGTATATCTCCTAAAGGGAGAGGCTAGCACTAAAGGATAATAAATATCAGGTTCGGGTGATAACTTATAATAAAATCTATCAATGTAGGTTGGTTGGGTTTTAGCAAGATCCCCGTAGGAATACGGCAGTCAAACCCAACATCAACAAGGATAAAATGTTGGGTTACCCTGCGGAAAACTCCTTCTTTACCAGACGCTGTTCGCGTTCGGGTCTATATTTTTAAAACGCTATTTGTTTGGTTGTCGAGAAACCGCAAGGGCGCAGTGGCTCGCCAACCTACAGATATTATTAAGTGTTTAACCGAACCTGATATAAGACCACACTAACTCCTTTACAGAAAATCGCTGTAGAATTTTGGATGCCCAAGTTTGGAGGCAATTTAGAATCATCTCCATTAGTCGTTAAGAGACTATTAGCTGGCTTTCATATTTACACTAATCAGTTGTTCGAGAAGTGCAAAAACATCACTGCGACTGAGTTTCTCTTTACCACTGGCAAGGGCCTCAAGAGTGCCATTAGCCAACGTTAAGGGAATTTGGCAAAAATCTAAGGCTGGCCCAGTAGGAAGGTTTTTGGTATAAGCTTCTGCCAGGACTAGATTGCGCCGGGCATACTCTTGCATATTTTCTGCACTCCAACCCTCTGGGAAAAAGTCTACACCACGCCCTAAATCTTCAGTATGGTTACGCAGGATATTAACTGCTTGTAAACCCCGGCCAAACCCGATCGCCTGGGTACGGTTGGTTTGCGTTCCATCGTACCAAGTCCATAAGTCCGATAGTAACAATCCGACTGCACCTGCAACCCCAAAGGTATAGCGATCCAAATCAGATTCTGTATAAATTTTCCAGTTTCTTTCAGCCCAGTAAGCCATCCGGTCTGCCATTGCAGCAGTGGCATCCCAAATTCTAGGCGCAATGGTCTCTGGTGCTAGTATCGACCATTCTCTAATCCTCACTGTGACTTCTTCTAAGGTATTCTCATACCCACTAAATTCTGCCAAGAAAGCATCTACCGCAAAGCCATCAACCCCTGCCTGTAATGTCAGGCTAATTGTTCTTAACAGCTTTACTTTAGTAGCGTTATCTAATTCGGGATGATCTTCTATTTCATCAATGGCACGCATACACAAATATGCTGATGCTACTGCTTCTTGTAATCCTGGCGGTAAAACACTAATTGGGATATAAAAAGTTCGGCTAGTTTCTTTGAGGATTTGCAATGCATCTCTACGTAAATTCATGTTTTCACTCCCCGATTGATTTTTGCACCACATGAAGTTTGCAGTTTTTTGATGATACTGGATATAGTTTTGACTAAACTTTAAAAACTATAGACTATAAGATACGCTAGTATTTCATCTAAAAATTAATAGTTTTTGGTGTTGCAATTAACAAAACTCTCAAATTTATCAAAGTCTAATTTAGTATATAGGGTTTTGGTCGCAAAAATCTTTAATGTGCCGTTTGATATAGCTATCATCAAGTTTTAGTGGATATATAAAGAATTATGCTAATATTTGGTTGATTAGTGCGAAATTTTTCTATGAGGAAACATCTATAGTCGGAATTTGAAAGTATTTTAAGTCTGCGTTAAATTGACTAAAAAATTATAATTATTGTATATATAAAGACAATTTAAGAGAAGCTAGTAATGGATAATAGTAAGTGTAAGCACCTTTAGAGGTGAAGAGTGGCATGTCGATGAGTTAGGGTAAGTTATAAATTAGACATAAAAGGCTATAATGCCTGGTTTGGGCTACGTTCACGCTTGAACCATTACAGTGGAAACCTGCTTAGTGTTTAAGGTGGTATCAAGGGACCATAAACAAGAACAAGAAGTTCCCGTATATTTACGAGATTGACAATAAAAAAGTGGGCTGTTTGCCCACCCAATAAAATATTTATGAATTTTGACCTCTTATCTCATATCCGCTTAATTGCTTATTAAACCCGAAGAACCCCACCCCACCAAAGCTATGCTTTGTCTCCCCTCCGGCAAGCGTGGCTACTGTGTATACACAAATCGAGTTGGCAATTAAATGGACAGAAAAGAACGGAAAATTATTTTTAAAATCCTTAATTTTCCGTTATACCTCTATCAATAATCTGACACTATTGATAATCAGCTTTTTACTTGTTTTCTACTGGTGTCAGCCCATTAATCGCTGGGCCGTTGATTACCTTTCCCTGCGTATCAAACCGCGAACCGTGACATGGGCAATCCCAGGTCTTTTCTGAAGAATTCCAGGCGACGATACAGTTGAGGTGAGTACAAATTGCAGAATGTTCGTGCAGTGTGCCGTTTTCATCTCGGTAAGCTGCGACTTTTGTTAAACCATGTAGCACCACTGCGCCTGTACCGGGAGCAACTTTTTCAACGGAATCAACATCGCCTGGTGTGACCCACTTTAAATACTGGGCAGCAACGTTGAGATTCTCAGAGATAAAATCACCGACTCCACCAATTCTCACACGCGATGGGTCATAAAGTTCTGCCCAGCTATTATTTCGCCCTAAAATCAAGTCAGTTAACAGTATCCCCGCGATCGCGCCGTGGGTCATTCCTATGCCTGTATCACCAGTAACAATGTAAACATTTTCCTCATCAAAGGGGTTTTTGCCAATGTAGGCAATACCATCATCAGAATTCATTACCTGTCCCGACCAGCGAAATAAAACCTCTTGTGCGATTGGGAAACGTTCTCGCGTCCACGTTTGGAGTCTAGCATAGCGAGCATCGGCATCGTCCGCTTGCCCGGTTTTGTGGTCTTCACCACCAACAATTAATACATCATATTGTTCGTCAATGCTTTGTAATCTAACGTAGTGGTAGGGGTCGAGGGTATCCCAATAAAGTGCTTTGGGAACAGAACCACGAGGCACTTTTGCACCGATGACAAAAGTGATGTATGGAGCCTGCTTGAAGTGCATAGTGGCTAAGTTACTGATGGGTGAGTTGGTTGCTACTACCACAGCATCGGCTGTCACAACTTTACCACTGCTTGTCTCAACACGGGCGGGTAAACCACCTTGAATTTTTTCTACGTGCGTCCCCGTATAAATTCTACCCCCACGGCGTTCTATGGCTTCTGCAAGTCCAGCTAGATATTTTAATGGATCAAATTGCCCTTGTTGGGGAAAGCGTAGACACACTCCTGTATCAAACCCGGTTAACGGAGCTTTCTTCACCATTTCAACATTAGTTAGTCCAACGCGGTGTGCTGCTTCTAACTCGTGCTGAATCTCGTCTATTGATTTCAAGTCTGGGGGAAAAAGATAGCCGTCAAGTCGCTCAAAGTCACAGTTAATGTTTTCTTGGGTAGCGATCGCCTCTATAGTATTAATTGCTGTTGTATGACTTTGAGCAACCAGTTTTGCACCCTCTTTACCGTGCATTTGCTCCAGTTCGTAGTAACGATAACTCAGCACATTCGATACGTGTGCCGTTGTTCTTGCTGTTTGACCGCCACCAATGGGGCCATCATCCAGCACAACCACTGATTTACCTGCGCGGGTTAACATATAGGCAGTTGACATCCCTGCTATCCCTGCACCGACAACGCACACATCTGCATGAGTATTTTCGGTAAGCACGGGTTGATCTGGTACTTCTGCCGTTGTCATCCAAATAGAAATAGTCTTACCAGAGTCATTTTGCATATTTTTTAGAGTCTTAAGCCTAACTTAATTCTGCTGGAAAGAAGGTTATGAAGGTAAGAGTAATCGGAAACTAGAAGGGAAATGTCAAAATATTTTCCCTTCTATGATTGTGCCTTTATGTGTCTTTCAACCTTTCTACAACCAAGCTAAGATGTGTATTCCAGCTTGTTATTGTATAAGCCTAGACTATTAATTCTAAATAATGTATCTGTATCATGATAGACATCAAAAGGGAGCATCCAGTTTTGGAAGATTTACCATTTATGGGAAAATGTAAAGGGAAATAACCCAGTGCGATCGCTGACAATGAACCAAGAAAAACAAG
>NZ_JBALBZ010000050.1:0-112464 GCF_036919495.1 Nostoc sp. | reverse complement strand
TTAATTTCAATCCTTCTTGAATTAGTCCCCAGGCTAATGTTGCTAGAAGTACATTGAAAATAAAAACACCAAGTTCATCAATCCGGCTGATAGTTTGATGCCAAAAAGGTACTACGGTAATAAAGGCAAGAAAGGTACTAATGACAGCAGTAGTGAAAATAACTTCGCGGCGCGGAGGGTTATTTCTTTGACGCAGTAGAAACAACCATTGCAATACTGCCAAGCCACTGAGAATCCCCAAATCGATAATCGGCAGAGACTCGAATAAGTTTGTCACATTTGTAGGCTGATTATAACTATAATTTGGAGATTCCCAGACCCAACGAAAAGACAAGATATAAAAGACAATGCCGAAGCTTACCAACGCTAAATTACGGGCCAGAGATTGAAACAACCTGTAATTTATGCTTGGAAACAGCAAGTCATCATAACTCCAGAATAATGCCGGTGGGAGGGCAAAAGCAAAAGATGCCACCCAAGGGGCTATATCAGCATAATTCAGCAGTGGTAGAGGATTAAGGCTGGCTTGTAAGGAACTAGCAAAGACAAAGGCTGCTAGACCAAAAATCCAACGCGAGCGACAGAAGTAGGCTAAGGGTACAAACACCAGCCATGCCAACAAAGGCATGTGCTGCACCACTAGGCGCGACCAAGTTGGATCGCCTGAAGCGTACCACAAGTCTTCTAATCCTGTCCAATAGCCAATTTCCACGAGGATAATTGACAGAATTCCTAAAGAATTTAAGAACAAGCTGAAGGCCATCACTACAACACCCAACCCCCAGGCGAGAAATAGTTGGGAAGCTGAACCAGCAATATTGAACATCTGGGCTATCAGCAGTAAATTTGCACCGAAGATGAAGGCGCTTAAAATTAGCAATCCCTCTCCCAGTAAGCGTTTGCTTTTTTGTGGCTTCTTTCCTTCAGGTGTTATCCAATTGTAAAAACCAGTGATTGCGATCGCAAAAAACAAACTTATCAGCAGAATAAACTTGACTTCTCGCGATCCTCCCTGCCAGTTTCCTGCTACAAAGGTAATTATGCCTAAGCATAAAAGTATGCCGCCTATAGCAATCGCGATCGCTTTATTGCGATCGCGTGTAGCAGCTTCCAGGTTCTTAAATTGATAACGTTCTGCTATTTGCTCATACAGCGAAGAACTAATTAATCCTTCATCCCTCCATAATTGTGCTTCTTTGCGTAATTTTTGCGGAAAACTATCTAAGAACATGACCTTCTCCGGTGCAGTGGGGTAGCTTGGCCATTGCGTTCCCAATGGCGGTCATTATATTTTGAGTATGAAGCCAAAAGCCTTAATTACATTGTTCTTGTGTAACAGTTTTATTTTGATTTTGATACAACGGACTAATTCCTAATTCGTAATTAATAATCTACATGGAAAAACCTTCTAATTTATTACTTAAAGTCTCGCGGCGTTTGTTCACTAATCTAGATGAGCAAGAAAAATTTATTCAGGCTTTAATGAATCCTCAGCCATTTTCATCTAGTATTCTTTGGTGTAAAGAAAAGCCAGAGATTTCGCCTTTTACAGTGGAAACACCAACCTATTGGCAACCACAATTTATAGACCGTTTATGCTGGGGAGAAAAACCCGGTCAGCATCCCTTGCATCAACAAGGATATTTCTATTGTTTAGACTTTTCTTCGGTGTTTGCAGCTACTACTTTGTTAGCTATTCCTGTGCCAGTAAGTTTAGTTTTTGATATGTGTGCCGCACCAGGAGGTAAAAGTATTTTCGCTTGGAAAGCTTTACAACCTGATTTACTTATCAGTAATGAAGTAATTGGCAAACGTCTGGGAATGCTAATTTCTAATTTGAAACGTTGCCAGATTAGCCCTAGTGCAGTAGTTAATAGAGATTCGAGTATATTTGCCGAAATGTTTCCCGACTCTAGCAATCTAGTAATAGTAGATGCTCCTTGTACTGGACAATCTTTACTTGCTAAAGGTGAAAAAGCTCCCGGATGTTTTCATCCAACTGCTATTAATAAGAGCGCAAATCGGCAAAAACGTATTATAGCTAACTCTGCTAAACTTGTTTCACCACAAGGCTATCTTGCTTATATGACCTGCACATATTCACCCGAAGAAAATGAGCAAGTTTGTGAATGGTTTTTGGAACGTTTTCCCCAGTTTCAGGCAATAGAAGTTAGTAATTTAGCCAAATATCAGTCGCATTTAACTACAATGCCTTGTTATCGGATGTTTCCTCAAGATATGTTAGGTGCTGGCGCATTTACAATACTGTTTAAAAATACTAACGAGCATGAAGATGAGGGTAAAGAAGTAGATTTAAATACAATCTCTTCGCTGTATATCTACCAAAATCTGAAAAAGTAAAGTTAGTTAAATTGATAGCAGATATTTTAGCATTAAGCCTTATAGAATATCTAATGTTTTGAATAGTGCTACATTTGTCAATCAGCCATCAGAAGTACACTTTTTACAGGAATTGATTTTATATTTATAAGGTTAGAAACCTAGTACAGCACGGCAGAAATAAGCATATCATTTCAAATGGCACAAAAGCTTGGAATTATGCGTGACTTTTGACTTTTGACTTTTGACTTGTGGTTGTGCGGTGCTACTTCAATAATCAATAACTTTCAATAATTAACTTTTATGGTTAAAGACTTTAACCTTTTCATAACCTAAGGTTAACTAAAATTTATCCGGTATCAGCTCTCGACTTTTTGAAAGAAACATTGTACAAAAAAGCTAGACCGTAAAGGATGCAAATGACATGAGTCGAAAAGTTAGCAAAGTGTTTAAACAGTCTGGGGTGATTCCTTATAGAATCAACAATGGCAAAATTGAAATCTTGCTAATCACAACCCGTAACTTTCAACACTGGGTAATTCCGAAAGGAGATATTCCTAATGGCATGAGTCCGCCTGCTTCAGCAGCCAAAGAGGCGTGGGAAGAAGCAGGGGTGATTGGGCAGGTAGATACTAATGAACTCGGTAGTTACAAATACCGCAAAGGAGGCAAAACTTACCGAGTAAAGATGTATTTGTTACCAGTTGAGATGCTAAGTGAAGATTATCCAGAAGCAAGTAAAAGAAAACGGCAGTGGGTAGAAGCGGCTACAGCTATTAGGTGGGTTAAGTTTAATTCACTTAAACGAATCCTTAAAAGTTTTTTCCAGGTCAAATCTCACTTTTGTGCATTTCGAGATGCTAATCTAGTATAGAAAAATACATGAATTATGTATCAGAATTAAACTTACAATAAAATCTTAGTTTGTACTGACCGATTCATCGCTTACAGTAAGGTTTCTCAGGACTAAAGTCTTTACTACAAATTTGAATTTATTTATGGCTAGCTACTTATTGAAAAACCCTGGAAGCAATTTGAGAGATTTTCAATAAATAGCTATAGTTAAAACAACTGCGTAGGCGTAGCCCGCCGTAGGCATCGCTAATTAAAAAAAGTCAACCTTAAATGTAAAGCATCATCTATGGTTACATTTTTTTAGTGGTGAGTATGGCGCTATTTATTGAGTGTACAATTCGTTCTAAATCCACAATAAAGCTACCCAAGTTTTTATACCGACAATTCCATCAGCTTGTAATCCTTTAGATGTTTGTAAACTAACAATTGCATCCTTAACTGACTGAGAAAAATGCCCATCAATGGCATCAGTATACAATCCAATATCTTTTAATTGCTGTTGTAATTGTTTTACTCTCAGACCAGAATCTTCTAGTTGTAAGGGATTAAATCTATTCAAATCGGCTTGACCACTAACACCAGCTACACCAGATACGTCACCTTCATATTGATGGATTAGGTATTGCCCCTGCCAAGCGCTAGGAATATGTGGAACCTTAACATTATAGTTGGCAATCCATAAGGGATAACTAGCAAAATCAGATGAATTGTTAAGTTCTTCTTCCCAGAAATTGGGGTAAGTATAAATAATTGGTTTGATTGGTTTGTGTGTTTGTTGTAGAAGGGCTTTTTCCACCTCTGCTAACCACTTTTTTGCTGCATTAATTACTTCTTGGCTATTTCCTCCTTTATCAATTACCTCTACATCCAAAACTGGTGGTAAGTCTCCTGGTTCTAATTTTCCCACGGTTTTTAAGAATTCCTTCGCTTGCTCAACCGGGTCTGATGTATGGGAATGAAGAAAATGATAAGCACCCCGAATAATACCAACAGTTTTCATAGTCTGCCAATGATGAGCAAAAGCAGAATCTTTAATGGTAACTCCTTCTGTGGCTTTGACAAAGGCAAAAGTTTTACCAGAGTTTTTTACTGCTGTCCAATCTACTCTGCCGTCTTTCTCGTAAACATCAATTCCTTCCATAGATTTTTTTAACCTTTTTGATTAGTACAATACTGAACTTATCAGAGGCTTTGATTAAATTTATGCTTTTCCTGGGTATTTGAGTAAATTACAGAAATTTACTAGGGTTGAGTGTTAACGGCTCGTACTGGAGTCACTCTAACTTTGCCTGTACAAGGATTGATTTGTTCTGTGAGGGTAAAGTGCTTGTAAGCATTAGGAGGTGTGATTTCAATCTTACTAGACATTGGGCATTGTTCCTCTGTGGAACGAATGTGGTTATATGCTATCTGAAATGAGGCTTGTTTTCCAGGAGTTAGAGTTACTTGTTGTCGAGGTTGCTTACTCGAAAAGTAAGTGGCCTCGGAGCGAAGAATTTTTACCCCCTTCAAAGGCTGATCTTTTTCATCCAGTAGTGCCAATCCTGGATAACCGTAGAGGGTGCAAGGGGATGAGGCGTTATTGGTGAAGGCGTAGGTAAGTGCAACATTGCCAACGCCAGCATCTTGGGAGACTCGGCGCACTGATAATTGGCTAGTTTCACAGCGCGTCGGATTCGTGGCAATAGTGGCTTGAGGCGTAGAATTGTCTGTAGTTTTTTCAGTCGGTGTAGGTGTTGAAGTCAACACAGTTGCCTTCGTTGCTTGCTCAGTGTTTGCCGGTAAGGCTTGCTGCTGTTTTGTAACAGAGGAATAACCGACACAGCCAGTTGTCATTGTAGTTAGGAGCAACAATATACTGCTTTCCACAATTGAAATTCGCATATTTTCTTTTTTTGTAGTGAACTACTTACACTGATGCTTTATATACAGTGTAAGTTTCCAAATTCACATCCCCTGCTTTGGTGAACTCTCCCGTCTCACAGGTTAAGTATTCAACTGAATTCGATATAGGAATCCGATTTGATGTTTGAAAAAATCTAATACTTATATCTTGCACTATTCCCAAAAACCGCCATAGATTAGAAACCTATGGCTAATAGCTAAAGTCCTCTCAAGAGGACTGTACGTTATGCAATGCTTTTGTATCCTACCTATAGTACTATGATTTGATTTCTGAAAAAATCTAAGTAGTAAGTAGGGTGTGTTATGGCGTAGCCTAACGCACCTAACCTTTGGGCGGTGCGTTAGCCTTTGGCGTAACGCACCCTACGTATATTTCAATAATCAAATATGAGTCCTATATATTTAAAAAAAATATAACTGGACACGATATTAGGTCTGTATTCTACTCAATTGAGAAGCGCTATATTATCTGTTGCCTCAATCAAAGCACTACGAATTCCTAGTTCACTCATCGAATGTCCGGCATCAGGAACCACTATAAATTCGGCTTCCGGCCAAGCGCGATGCAATTCCCAAGCTGATATCATTGGGCAGACTACATCATAGCGTCCCTGAACAATTACAGCCGGAATGTGGCGGATACGGTCTACATTTAAGAGTAATTGATCTTCTGTTTCCAAAAATCCCTTATTCATAAAGTAATGGCATTCAATACGTGCGAAAGCTGAAGCAAATTCACTCTCGCCAAATTTTTGCATGAGTTCTGGATCTAAGAACAGTCTACTTGTACTACCTTCCCAAATTGACCAAGCACGCGCTGCTGTTAATTGAATTTCTAAATCTGGATTGGTCAAGCGTTTATAATATGCTGCAATCAGATCATCACGTTCATCTACGGGAATTGGTTTAAGATATTCTTCCCAAGCATCAGGAAAAATATAGCTAGCACCCTCTTGATAGAACCAGCGCAACTCTTTTTGCCTCAGCATGAAGATACCACGCAGAATTAATCCCGCGCAGCGAGAGGGATGGGTTTGACTGTAGGCTAATGATAAAGTGCTACCCCAACTTCCACCGAAGACCACCCACTTTTCTATCCCTAAATATTGGCGCAGTTTTTCGATATCACTGACTAAATCCCAAGTGGTGTTTTCTCGTAATTCTGCATGGGGCGTACTTTGACCACAACCGCGCTGGTCAAACATGACTAACCGCCATTTTTCGGGGTGGAAATATTGCCGATAAAAAGCTGGACATGCACCACCAGGGCCGCCATGCAGCAAAACGATGGGTTGACCTTGGGGGTTCCCTGACTCTTCAAAATAAATGGTATGAAGGTCAGAAACCTGTAAACTACCTTCTAAATAAGGTTGGATCGCTGGGTAAAGTTCTCGCATTTTGGATATTTTATCAGTAATGTTGTCATTGCGATCGCTTGTCAAATCAAATAAACCCGATACCCATGATACAACCTTCTAATGGCCTTCCACCTAGAGTGCGATCGCCTCAGAAGAAGTGGGCAGAAAACTGCAAAAAATGGCAGGTACGCTGATTAACAAGTAAAAAATAAAAAATTCCCCTAATTTTAATTAGGGGATTAGGACTTACACAAAAACTTTTGGAAAACTAAATTACATTAAAAACGCACAACTATCATATATGTCAACTTAAGCTAGAAATAGCTTAAATCATTGAACAGTCAACAGTTATAACTGTTAACTGTTGGCTTCCTCACCCGCCTGGAACTTAAGTTACTTGCGGGACATGACTTTTACGTTTAGAAAGTGAAAGTTGTTCTCAACGTACCGATAATGGCATCATCGTTATTGCTATTTTGACCAGGCGAGGTCAACCAGATGACACCAGGGGTGATTGAAATGTTATCTGACACGCGATACTTATAAAAGCCTTCAAAGTGATAGGGTATATCATTACCAGTACCAGCAAAAACTCCTGGTCGGTTAAAGGAATAGGGTTCTGCACCAGCAAAAATACCTAAAACGTTACCCGGCTTACCGAAGTCAGGTAAGGCTACCCCAAGACCGTAGCTCCAAGCTTCATAATCATCATTTGCACCGAAGCCTCTGACATCATGGTAAGAAACGAAGCCACTAATTGAAAGTTTGTCGCTGGGTCTGAAGGCTGCTTCTATACCATAAGAATTACTGGAAGATGCGTTGACGAGGGTGTTAGCTTGATCAGTACCTACGACGCGGCTAGTGCTAGTCAAACCACCACCGGCATCAAATAAACCACCAGTTCCAGCACCATTATAGCCGTGAACGTAGGTAGCAGCGATCGCCAAGCGATCGCCAACACTAAAGTTCAACTGTCCCAGAGCTGCATAGTTACCTTCAAGCAAACCTTGATTTGCGCCAGGATTATTAGCATTTGACGCTAAGTAGCCTATAGTCAGTGAACTTGGTTTCAAAACATTGCCACCGCTACCAAAGGGTAAAGTCAATGCTGCACCTGCACCACCACCAATGCGATAGATGGGACTTTCAGAAGCAAAGGTAGATAAAGCCCCATTCCCACCATCGTAGTCCTCAAAGTAAGGGTTGTTAGTGGCTACATAATCGCTATGAATACCTCCGGCGGCCGCCAAGTAAACTTGGGCTGGGCCGATGGGTACGTAATACGCGAGCCAGTCTATATTGACATTGTTATTGGTGCTTCCACCGTTGAGTTGAAATGTTTGTGTACCTTCAGAAGTATTGAGAACCCCATTAGCGTTATCCCTTACTGAAAACGCTTGTGCATTACCGGCTGCAAGACGGGTGTGTAAAACGTCTTTACCAGTGAAGCTGGTTTGCAAGTCTAAACGTACCCTATCTTGGAAGACAGTATTGTTTGCATTGCCAGTATTACCGCCAAACACATCAGTAGCGACAAAAATAGCTTCACCCACCAATTTTGTAGTAGTGGAAAACTGATTTGCTTCCAGTTCAGCAGTCCGTGCTTCTACAGCATCTACTCGACCACGCAGAGTTGCTAGTTCTGTCGAGAATTCCTCTTGCAAACGTTGCAGGGTTGCTAAATCCTGTTTTGTCACCAAATCAGCCGTTGCTGTCGCAATCAGTTCATTAACCCGATCTAAACAAGCATTCAAACCTGCGGCAAATTCATAACGGGTTAGTGCCCGGTTGCCACGGTAAGTGCTATTGGGGTATCCAGCAATACAACCGTAGCGTTCAACTAGGGATTGTAAAGCTTGGAATGCCCAGTCAGTCGGCTGTACATCAGAAAACTGAGAAACTGATGTGACTTGAGACAGTGAATTCTGGTTCTTGCCTTCACTGCTGTAGCGGTTAACTTCTTCTAAAACCCTATTATCATCAGTCTTTGCCTGGGCAAACAATTGCTGATTTTTTGATTGCCCTGTTTGGATGAATATTGAAGCACTAGAAACTATTGGTGCTTCTGCCTGAGCAACTTTTGCCTTTATACCTTCAGAAGAGGCTGGTACTTTAGTAGCCATAGCCTTAGCGGAAACCAACACCGTCACTCCCAAAACTACTGGGCTTAGTACCAGAGTTTTCCACAATAGATGATGAGACATTTTTTTATTTTCCTTTCCCAAAAAAGGCCCGAAATGACTGGCTTCAAGAAAAAGAGAACAAGCAGTTATTCTACTTGTTGGAAATCTTATCAGATTGCAGTAAGTTTAAGACATACCTGACAAAATTATTACGCTTAAAAAATCTTAACTTATCCCACAGATTGAAGCAGTGGGGAAATCTAGTCAGCCCCAACTTTAGGAGACGCTGTGTTTCGACTCCGCTCAACATAAATTCGCGTTCGGGGAAGTCACGCATTCATGCATTCAAAAATTTACCAAGCCCATAAATAAATTTAGTTGCTCTGTACCTTTTTATTTCTAGTCAAGAAGTCATTAGTACGTTTTTCACGGTTTTTGTT
Source organism: Nostoc sp. (assembly GCF_036919495.1). GTDB lineage: Bacteria > Cyanobacteriota > Cyanobacteriia > Cyanobacteriales > Nostocaceae > Nostoc. Next base: position 103,443 of record NZ_JBALBZ010000050.1, on the reverse strand, counting down.
CTTTTAGGTACTAATGACTGAGTTTATGCTTAAATTTGGTTCAAATTCGTGCCATTTCTGGATTTTAGCTTCTTGTTTTTGACTCTGATTTGTGGTAAATCTTTCTTATCTTTGTAAAAGTAACAGATTTCAACTAGAGTTGGCCATATTTCTAGAGAACCGTGAAATTGGCTAATCACATCATCGATAATTCTGGAAACGTTTTGCTGAAAAAAGTCGGGTTCAAACCCATAAAATACTCTTGATAAGTTCTCAGCAAACAATTGGAGTGACAGCTTGCGTTCTTCATTCTGGGTAGACATTGAGGCTTTGACTACCTGCCTGTGGATAGCAGAGATTTTTTCTAGGATTTCCTCAGAGTCTTGCAACGTGACTTCGCCAGAGTAATCAAACTTGATTCCCAAGTCATCAAGATGATAAACACTGCTTTTAATCTTCTTTTTCAGCAGGCTGCATATTTCCTCATTAAAGAGTTCACTGGCCAGAGGATTACGCATGTAGTTATTTCTAATATGATTCTGCACAGCATCAACGTGTGCAGCCACAATCCCCTCTTGCTGTATCCAAATTCTGTAGATATAATCTTCAAATCTCAGTCGAGTTGGAAAAAATGGTGGTAAACCTAGTTGATTATCATATCCAGCAACTCCACAATCCATTCTCCAGTTTTTGTTAGTAATAACAGGTCGAAAGTTGGTAAGAATATAAAAATCATTTAGGTCATTTGGACTTATTTGATTTTCATCATTGAGATACATGTGAATAAAATCAAGTGTATCGATATCATTAGTTCCGGTGCGAAAAGTCTGGGCAATCTTGACGATTGCATTATTCAATACTCTCCCCTGTTGTAATAAAAGGCTGTTTTCTCGAAAGTAACCCTTGGTTGTATTAGTTTCTAAATCCATTGCTGTATCAAGAACCAATTCTCCAGCCTCGAAGTTTTCTGGTACATGGCTGGCTTTTTGACCGAGAACATCACTAAAAGCGGTGAGTAAGTCAAAAGATTTATGGACGTAGCCGCCTTGTTGATTGGATTTGATCAGTTTACCTCGACATATTTCATCGCCTGATAAAGATTCTGGGCTAGTTTCTATTAATGCATCTGGTCGCATATCGTCATCTGCACTAACCATTAAATGTCCAAGAGTATACATCAGCGTGAAGTTGCGGTTTCCGCCATAACTAGGTCTAAATAAGTTTTTTACTAGTGATTCTAGCTTGCGATCGCGCAGTCTTTCGTTTAAAAATGTTATAAATTGCTCTTTCTGTTGTGGCCCGACATAATATACATCATTGACTGTCTTAGTCTGCTCTAAAAGTGGGTAATATTTCTCGTGGTTGGCAATGCTAGAATCATCAAATACGATAATTTTTAAAGCATGACCATTTGCCCAAAAATTCTCATCATACTTTTCGATGGTCTGTGCTACATCTCTCAATCGATGAGTCGGAATAACAAATATCGTCTCTTTTTGTTTCATAAAATTTATTTAGGTCTTTCAAATGAAGTTTAAAAAGTTCAAACTCAAAATCAATGCATCGATTTTGTTACTGTTTCATCATTCAAACAAATTACACCAATAGCTACTTCAGGGTATAAAAATCTATTTAGGCTTGTAGTCAGAGCAATTGAGTGCTTCTTTAGTTAGAGCAGCAGAAGGTTGTACTGCACACTTTAGATAATGGTTGTTGTTAAAAAATTGGCAATTTTTACAGGGATGTTGGTCTAGATGTTTTATGCTTACTATTTCGTCTTTATCTTGTGCCGCCTTTTGTACCGCTTTGGAGACGTATGAAACGAGAAAAACGAAAGTTCCCCAAACAATTATGAAAGAAATGTGAGCCAAAAAGACTGCTAGAAAAGATATATCCTCGTCGTGTGGTTTTATGTCACGATCTGTTGCATTCGGCAGTTTAGCTTCAATGAGAGTGGATTGATTAACACTCTTTTGGACGGATACATAAATTCGTAAAAGCTCCGAAGTATCCATATTGAACACCTTTTTTAGTAAAACTCAGATTCAGCAAATGTCATCTAAATTAAACATTTTTAGATGCTAGTCTTATGGATTGAAATACCAAATAGATTTGGTTTTAAAACTTTTTTGTTTTTTCATACACAACATTTTTTAACTCTAATGTTATTGTGCAATAAATTAAACAAAATATATATATATGAAAAATATATTTTTCATATATACAAATTGTTTAGGTAAAAAACATATAGTTATCTACTCGCTAAATTCCTATATATTTAGAGATATATATTTGATATATATAGTGGCTCCCTAACCTATACATTTTTATTTTTTTAGGCAAAATCTATGCAGTATTTTAACGGTTACTACTGGTCTGAGGTGCATTAAAATCCTTAATTGACAAGCTTATCAGCTTCATACATGTATCTCATTTGACAGAGAAATGCTATATATTCCACCCAATTGATAAGAAATTTTGTATCGCTCTACTTGATTATAATAATCATTATCATAACAAAACGTTATTAAAAATAATTCTGAAGACACATATTTAACCCGCAGCCTTAAGGTACATTTAATCTATTGTTAACCTTTAACTTGATGTAGCTATTGGCTAATTGGGTAAATGACTAAAAACATCAGTAATCGTGAAAAATTAAATATTTTTGCTAAAATATCTCCTAATTTAATCTCTACACCACAAAGCAACGAAGTTAATCAGAGTACAAGTAAAGCGATCGCACAGCCTTCAGGTGCCTTGCAAATAGTTCATGTAACTACCGGGCGCGTGCGACTCCGTACCACTGACAGTAGTCTTAACTCGATCCTAGACAATATAGCCCAAGATTTACGCTCTATAGAAGGAGTGAGGGAAGTTGCCGTGAATGAGCAAACTGGTAGTTTGGTAGTTAATTTTGATGAAGATAAGCTATCATTACCGCAAATTTTGGCGCTAAAATCCGATCTTAAGATTCAACAGCCGCAGGATTCGTCTGATTCACCAAGCAAGACAGATCCTTTTGCAGCTTGGAAATCGCCTTCATTTTGGAAAGAGCAAGGTATTTCCTTAATTCCGATGATGACAGGCTTGGCGGTAACAGGAGGGTTAGGAATTCATGGCTGGGTATCGATTCCAGTTTATATGATTGCGGCGGATGCAACCCGTGGTGTAATTGGTTATCTTGGCTCTCAAGTTCCGACATCAGAAAAAAACGAAGGTAATTACACAAATTCGGCGATAAAAAGCGACATATCCGAATCTACTATCCAACAAGAAAATAGCAAGGTGGTAGCACCTGGAAAGATTGACTACAGCGTAGTTCATGAAATTCCCGGACGTATTCGGTTGAATGTGCCAAAAATTACTGAAGATCGAGCTTATGGACGGCGGCTTGAAAGAATAGTGAAAACCGATGCTGAAGTTACCAGCGTGCGTGTAAATTTTGGTGCAGCATCCATCGCGATCGCTTATCAGTCTCGTGATATTCCATTATCTTATTGGGTGAGTCTGATGGAATTAGCGTTGGAGACAAACCCACCAACACTAGGGATCGCAACGGCTAACCAACCCCTAGAAGAAGTAAGTCAGACTCCTGAAATTACAGACGCAACAACGACAAATCATATTACTCAGGTTGCTCAGACGGCTGAAATTACAGACGCAACAACGGCAAATCATATTACTCCAGAGTTATCCAGTTTGTGGACTAACCTAAAATCGCCTGCGATGTCTGTCTCCTTAGGGTTTATGGCGAACTTACCTTTATAAACGTAATATTGCGCCTTATCACTCTAACTTTGAAAGTCGTTGGCTCACAAACTTAGCTTACCTACAGCGATAAGTTAGCCAACGAGTCCAGAAGATCGCAAATAACCAAACTTTTGATAGCTAATCAATCTCGCCGGATTGGTGGCTAATTTGCTCTCTTTACCCCAGCAAAAAGCCTGATTTTCATTGAAGTGTACCAATGTATTGGATTAAAGAAAAGTAATGGCAAAAGTAGCACTGGAACTACCATCACCCCCAAAATCTCAATTCACTGTGTTGGAAGGAAATGGAAAAGTTTCTTTAATTGACACTAACGATCACTCTCAAGGAGAGTTACCCAACGTTACCTACAGCGTTGTTCATACAACTCCGGGAAGAGTACGGTTTCGTTTACCTCGCTTACGGTGTGATGCAGATTATGCCAAGCGTCTGGAAGTGTTATTAACAGCAGATGTGCTGGTGAAGAATGTCCGTGTCAAGCCTGCGGCAATGTCAGTTGCAGTTACTTATAAATCTGATAAAGTTTCTGATGCGAAGATGCGATCGCACCTTCACGATTTGATTCAGGCTGCAAGTGAAGTAGTAGTTCTGAAAAACTCTACATCTTTATCGGAAACGGAAAAAGAGGCATCTTGGCCAGGTTTACAACTTTCTGCCGTTGCGACTACTTTAGCAGTCTTGGGGGGGCCGTTAGGATTACCGATCCCGCCTTTGATAGTGGTGCTTCCCATCGCCATTGCTACATTACCCGTCGTCCAACGAGCATGGGAAGGTATTAGGGTAGAGCGAAAATTGAATATTGACTTTTTGGATCTGATGGCGATCGCTATTACTACCTTCCAAGGGCAATTTCTCACACCATCGCTGATGCTCGGTTTAATTGAAGTGGGCGAAAATATCCGCGATCGCACGGCTCGTTCTTCTGCTCAACAAACTCTAGATTTACTTAGTTCTCTAGGACAATTTGTCTGGGTGGAACGCAATGGCGACAAGCAACAAATTCCCATTCAAGATGTGCAGCGTGGCGATACAGTGATTGTTTACCCTGGCGAACAAGTGCCGGTTGATGGTAGCATTTTGCGAGGTAAAGCCCTGCTAGATGAGCAGAAGTTAACTGGCGAGTCGATGCCGGTGTTGAAGAAAAAGGGACAGCCAGTTTTCGCTTCAACCCTGGTACGAGAAGGACGAATTTATATTCTTGCAGAATGGATAGGCAATGATACCCGCGCCGGACAAAGCATTAAGTTAATGCAAGAAGCACCTGTCCACGATACCCGGATGGAGAATTATGCCACGAAATTTGCTCAAAAAGCAGTTGTGCCAACTTTATTACTTGGTGGGGCAGTATTTGCCGCAACCCGCAACCCTTCACGGGCAGCCAGCGTTTTAACTCTAGACTTTGCTACAGGTATACGAGTATCAGTCCCCACAACAGTTTTAGCAGCCTTAACTTATGCTGCACGACGGGGTATTCTCATCCGTAGCGGACGGGCGTTAGAACAATTAGCAGAAGTTGATACCATAGTTTTTGATAAAACGGGGACACTGACTAAGGGAGAAGTCGATGTTGTCAGTGTGGAAAGTCTCAATCCAGCAACCTCAAGATTACGGGTGTTGGAATTGGCAGCCGCCGCCGAACAACGTTTAACTCATCCAGTAGCAGAAGCAATTGTTCGCTATGCCCAAGCAGAGCAAGTGGAAATTTTGCCGCGTAGTAAGTGGGATTATCAACTAGGTTTGGGCGTGCAAGCTCAGATTGATGGAGAGACAGTTTACGTTGGGAGCGATCGCTTTTTGCGTACCAGTGGCGTTGACATGGAAGCGTTAAATGGTCAGCAAAAATCTCCAAATTCAGCGATTTATGTAGCCAGCAACGGTCAACTTCAAGGTATTATTAAATATAGTGACCTTCTTCGTCCCGAAAGCCGGGAAGTCATCACAGCACTTTCGACAGTCGAAGGTGTAGAAATTCACATGTTAACCGGCGATAATCAGCGAACTGCTACTGCTGTTGCTGCGGAACTCGGTATTTTGCCAACGCATACTCACGCCGAAGCTTTTCCAGAAGAAAAGGCAACAGTTGTGCGCCAACTGCACGAACAAGGTAAAACAGTTGCATTTGTAGGCGATGGGATCAACGATTCGCCAGCTTTAGCCTACGCTGATGTTTCCGTATCCTTTGCCAACAGTTCTGAGATAGCCCGCGAGACAGCAGACTTAGTGTTGATGCAGAATGACTTGCATGGTTTATTAGAAGCGATCGCGATCGCTCGTCAAGCCAAGCAATTGATTCGGCAAAACACAGCACTTGTTGCCTTTCCTAATTTAGCAGCAATGGCGATCGCTGTTTTCTTTGGTCTTAACCCCTTAGCTGCAACAGTAGTCAACAATGGCTCAACCGTAGTTGCCGGAGTCAACGGTTTGCGTCCAATTCTGAAAAATCGTCAACATAAAGCTCTACCATCGGCAAGATGATCCAACTATGCCGCCAAGAGTATCTTAAAAAGCTTTCCGAGGTTTCTTAATTAATAGGAGAAAATTGAACATGGCACCTAAAATTAGTGATTTTGTTGAAGATGCAGGCGCTCCCGGTATTATAGCCGGAATTGGTGCAGTCCTCTTAGCACCTGTTTTATTGCCCATAGTCGCTGGAGTTGGTAAACCCTTAGTCAAATCAGTCATCAAAGGCGGAATTGGTCTTTATGAAAGAAGCAAAGGAACCATTGCAGAAATGGGAGAAACCTGGGAAGACATGGTAGCCGAAGCCAGAGCAGAACTTGCTGAAGAAAAAGAAACCCCCGTATTTGAAGCGTCTGCCACCAATGCGGATAATGTCGCCGATAATGGTGTGTAATTTCATCTGCCCATTAGCAAGTTATAATTCTTTGCCATAGGCGACTCCAATTCCCCTAATAAAAGAACCCCTCCCCGCTTTTCGGGAGGGGAGACAAAGCACAGCTTTAGCGGGGTGCGGTTCTCCGGGTTTAATAAGTAATCAAGCGGACATAATATAATTTATGTTTTAGAAGTCCCTAGTGCAAGATAGTGCAAAAACTCTCTCGCTCCTCTTATTCCTCTGTGTTCTCTGCGCCCTCTGCGGTTCGTTTTCCATTAATTTTCCACTCATATCCTGTAAATAACAAACACACAACAAAAAATCCACTATCACACAAGTAAAAAAGGTGGTTGCATGTTGACAAATGGTTATAGCACCTACAATAAAATGCCGGAAATTCTAGACAAACCCACTTTCAAAACATCACCAAAACCGATATCCACAAAAGTTGTAAGTTCGACTCCCGGAAGATTGCGCTTAAGAGTGGCTCATTCCCATCGTCAACCAGAAAAGATGCAACGCATCGCCAATACTTTGTCAGCAAATTCTCACATTAATCAAGTTAAGACAAATGTCCATCATGGCAGTATTGTGATCAATCACGATGGTAAAGATGGCAGTCTAGAAAACGTGCTAGCAACACTTAAAGATTTAGGAATAATTTTTGCCGATGTTTCCGAGGGTAACACCGAGGCAGCAGCAGGAGTATCATCTGCGGTTGTTGACTTAAACCAACGCGTCAAACAGTCAACGCATGGTGCTTTTGATTTGCGAATTCTTTTCCCTGTGGGATTAGCTAGTCTTTCGCTGCGACAATTACTTAATAAAGGGTTGCAGTTAGAAATTATTCCTTGGTATGTTTTAGCATGGTATGCTTTTGATAGTTTTATTAAGTTGCACGGAACTAGCCAAAAACAATCATCAAACGAGTAACTAAAAAGCTTAATTAATCTGCCAAATTTTAATAGTTTTATCAGAACTACCACTAGCAACAAATTGACCATTCCGGCTAATAGCAATAGAGTTTACTGCCCCTGAGTGTTCTGTGATAGTTTGCAGTAATTCTCCCGTCCGCAAATGCCAAATTTTGATGGTTTTGTCTGCACTACCGCTAAAGATAATTTCTCCATCAGGACTAACAGCTAAGGATCTTACCTCTTCTAAATGTCCAGTCAACGTGTATAGGACTTTACCTGTAGCTAGATGCCAAATTTTGATAGTTTTGTCTGTGCTACCGCTAAAGAGAATTTCTCCATCAGGACTAATGATTACTGATTTCACCCCACCTGAATGCCCGTTGAAGGTGCGTAATGGATCGCCGGTGCATGGATTCCACAGCCTAATTTTGTTATCAGAACTACCACTAGCGAGGATTGTACCATCAGGGCTGATAGCAGCAGCATGAACTGGGGATGAATGCCAAAGGGTGCAAATGCGTTGGCATAGCCCGCTGTAGGTATCGCCTTTATGCAAATTCCAAATTTTGATTTTATTGCTACCACTGGCAAGAATTTGTCCATCAGGACTGATGGCGATGCAGTTAACTGGTTTTTGATGTCCTAACAGAGTGTGAATTAGTTTGCCAGAATTGAGATTCCATACTTTGACATTACTTTTGGGATGTTGGGAACTACCAACAGCGAGATAATATCCATCAGGGCTAATTGCAACAGAAGAAATTTCGCCTAAATCTTCTGTGAGGGTGCGAATAAGTTTGCCACTTTTAAGATTCCATACTTTGATGGTTTTATCTGCACACCCGGTAACTAAACTCTCAGAATCAGGAGTAATCACGACAGATGTCACTTTTTCTGAATGTCCAGTTAGGGTGTGGCTGAGAACGATATGTTGTAGTGTTAATTGGTGTTTGAGGTTGGCGACGCAATTTAAAATTTCCTCAACATCAGCAAGACTCTGAGTATCACCCACCGCGACAAAATATTCTCTTAACTTTTTGACATATTCCTCATCTTTGACGCTGACGGCTGATTGCATTGCCTGAAGCGGGTTAGTAGAATCCTGTAGTGATATTTGGCGTAGTTGTAACCATGTAGTCACAGAATAATCAAGCTGTTCATTTGCCCAAGAGCGTAGTTTACCGCCGTAGGCATCGCTTAAATGAGATAAACTCTGGGCTAATTGCAAAGCCAATTCTGGAATCCAGTAACAGCGCTCATTTTCTAGAGCTTGGTAAACTTGCTTGTAACCAGAGGCAATAACTTCTATTGATTGTAAATCAAAAGTATCTGACAGCAAACTCGGCAGCAACTCTGGTAATAGCGGAGGTACACCATGATTAACCAGGTGGTAAACATCCGCTACCCAACCTGCAACCAAACAGTGATAAGTAATCAAAACCTGGCAGAGGTTTTCAAAGTCTTGACGGTTGACTTGATATTGTAAAGATAACTTACTAATATCAATTCCTTTCTCATTCCATTTTTCTACCTTTTCTAAAATTGCCAAATTAACAACATTTTCTTTTCCAATGTGATTAATTTCCTCGCTTTTTTCTCCCAATGCCAGGAGTTCATCTCTAATCTTTTTCCATTCTAAGGCTCGTCTTTTAGCAGACTCTTCCAAAATTTCTCGATAAGGTAAACGAGCAATTGTTTTATAATAATAATTACCTTGTCCCAAACCCCAGTAAGCAATCCGGAAATTTAAATAATCGCCATCATTTTCTGACTCTAAAATCAAAATAGGCTCTGTTTTCAACATTCCAAACAGAGCCTTAATACTTGATTCACTGTGAAAACGCTTACTATCCCAAGCTCCTGCCAATAATTCTGTTGGTCTAACTTGACTGTTTAGAGAGTAATGCTTGTTGAGAAAATCTCGTAATCCTTCAGCCAACATTAACTCAAATTGGGAAGTTTTTTCATCTTTATTATCGTTAAATTGGTCAAAATGTACTTGAGGAGGAGCGATAAAAATTTTTAGTGGAGTGCGCCCATAATTGGTGTGATCTAAAATCTGTGAAGGATATAATCTTAAAGGCCAACTATCAAGAATTTTATTGACTTCTGGTAACTTGAGCGCAGTTTCTCGCTCTTGAGCGGCTATTCTTAATTGCGTTTGGTGATTCTCGGCTAGCAATTGCTGTTGGAAAATTCTTTCTTGTTCAAAGTCTTCAGCATAACTGCTTTTTTTATTGGAAGGATTTAGAACTTTGAGTATTTCGGGAATTACTTCAATCGGTTCATATTTACTCAGAGCTAAATCTTTACTTCTCTTTTGTACTAGCTCTGCAACAACAGGTGCAAACTCTAGTACCAGTTGAATTAGTAAGTTTAACCCTTGCTGCATAAACAAATACCTAGAAATTAAATAAAATAAATAAGCAAGGCTTGCATGAAATTAGGGCAATACTGCCATCAGGTAAATTCATACATACTCTTGATTTTACTACTTGAGAATATAGTAACTCAACTGTAAATCATGAAAATGCTTACATGTCAATAAGTCTATGTAATGAAATACTTGTAAATAAAAATGATAGTTATATAAGAAGGGAGGAGAAAGAGCATTTATCACCAAGGCAGAGGGCAAGAGGCAGCAGGGCTTTAAGCATAAAGCCGAACCTCGGATTTAGCGGCTTTAATTAAGTACGATGCTGAATCCCTAAATATATTGGTAAGTGCCTTTTTCCTTTTGGCTTCTTTAACGTTTATCGTCTTGATTATTCCATTATTATTAGTGAACCACAGTGTTAAAGAAACTTAATCAACCTGATAGCAACGACAGCTAGATTCACTACTGAGATAGATTTATAAACTCAAAAAAATATGTATGACTAAAGTAAAGTCAATGCAACTCAATAAAACGCTCTCTTAGAACATCAATAGATAAGTTTATAAGCCTGCTTGCATTTTTTGTTTTTTGGAATTAAAAAATAGTACTATGACTTCTATAAAACGGTCTAACTCTCACAAAGCTGCTAGCCTTAACCTACGTTTACCACCAAAAAAGGCAGCTAAAAATGTAGCTAATAAAACAGCGCCATCCCAAAAGATATTCTATAGCATTGTCCATACAATTCCTGGGCGAATTCGTTTTCGTATTCCTCTGCTAGCTAGAGATACTGAGTATGCTAATCAACTCAAATTAGCAATAGAATCTGATACTAGAGTTACAAATGTCCGTATTAACCTGAAAGCTGTATCTATCGTCATCAATTATAAAGTAGGTGTAATTTCAGATAACCAAATGCGCGAGCATCTGGTCAACCTGATTCAAACTGCCCAAAATATAGTTGTGGCAAAAGAGGTAATGGCAAAATCAATCGTGGGGGCTATTTTTGATGCTCTAATCAACCTAATTGATAGTACACGCAAGATCAACCAAGCACGTAATGTTATTGTATATCGAAGGGTTAGAATAGATGTTTGGGAACGGATACTTTCTACCTCAAGAAGCATAATTAAGAGGCTAAAATATGCTAGCGAACCTGAACTTGTGTAGTTACTAATACAGTAGCTATTAAAATGATTCCTGGTTAATAGTAAGTAGCCCCGAAATTACTGGGATTTCTCATAAGCCATGAAGATATCTCTTCTTGAAGTCGTGTGTCAAGCTAACAATGCTTGTATTAAATAACGAACCGCAGAGGCACAGAGAACACAGAGAGAAAGAGAGAAAGAGAGAAAGATTCTAAAACTTGGTTTACTAAACATTGTTGACTTAATAGACTACTAGCCTTCAGTCCAAGCATTTTATTATCAATAACAAATGGGTAATCCTCACTTTGATCAACTTCCTAATCAAAACCATTGGATTCAAGCAATACATACTGCTGTTAAAGGAAGAGTTAGATATAAAGTAAATGGACTTTATCATTCAGAAGCTCTTAAAAAATATCTTGAATCAAGATTATTAGAAGAGGAAATAATCTCACGAGCTAGTGCTAATAGTTACACAGGGAATGTTCTTGTTATTTTCCATCCAGATAAAAGTTTAAACGCGATCGCTCTCCTTATTCAAGACATCCTCTTAGATTATCGGCAAAAAAGCAGTAAACCACTTGCTTCTGTCGCAGTCACTAAAGAAAATACTGCTTTCGTTGGGGGTAATAAGCGAAACATATCTGATTCAGCCCTACTGCCTCAAATATCTAAGCAGCGACAATTAAACCAAACAGGTAGTCAACTTATTCCGGTATTGGGGGCTGTTGGCGTTCTTGTATGTGCCACCGGACTGTTGTACGTATATAATCTTGACGAAGCCATTTTGCTCTTGATCGAGAGGTTGCATACACCACTGCGCGATCGCATCATGCTTGGTATCACTTTTATGGGCGATCCAGTAATAATACTGCTATCTTCTTTGGGGTTGGCGATTAGTCCGTTATTTTATAATCGTCGCCGAGAAGCAACTATCTTGGGCATCGCTGGAGTTGGTGCAACCTTGCTAAATTGTTTAATGAAATTATTATTTGGTAGAGCGCGTCCAGCACTGTGGAAGCATATTATTAAAGTAGGTCAACACAGTTTTCCCAGTGGTCATGCAATGGTTTCAATAGTGATTTACGGTTTTACCGGCTATATTCTGGCAAAGCAGTTTCCTGAATGGCGCTTTTGGATTTATGGTTTGACTATTATTTTAATTGCTGCGATCGGTTTCAGTCGGCTTTATCTTGGTGTACATTGGCTAACTGATGTGACAGCTGGCTACGGGGCAGGTTTAGTGTGGTTGATTGCCTGTATTATTAGCTTGGAATTGCAGCAAAAATATCGCTCACTGCAAGCAGCCTAATCTGTAGATTCTTCCTCGGCGATAATGGCGGATAAGTCCGGTTTTCAAAACTAAACCGATATATCGCTACCAATTCCCAACTTATTTTTACTATCCTCTAACTTTTTCCAGAGTGCTTCTATTTGACTAAAAGCTATTTCTGGAGATAGTTTTCCAGCAGTTTCTAAACTAGTGATGTAGCCAATTTTTTGAGCAAATTCTTGGAGGTTGGCATTAAATACTAAGTTGTTTGGCTGAAATTTACCGTGGTAGCGATCGCGGGGATAAAGAAAGCTATTTTTATCATCATAATTCGACTGTACCATTAATTTACTCCTAGTAAAAAACCTGATTAGCTATTAGGTAATTGATTACATCGGACTGAAATAATCCCATTTGGTAATACTGTTTCGCAGAGATTGACAGAATTAAGACCTTGGATATCGTTGTTTTTTGAAGATTTGATCAGATTTGCATGACTAAGATTGGCATTTCTTAAATTAGTTCCTTCTAGATGGGATGCTTCTAAATTTGCCTTTTGTAAATTAGCATCAGTTAGCAATGTATTCTTGAGATTGGCTCCTGTTAGATCGGCTCCTTGCAGATTTGCGTCCCGAATATCTGCCCACTCTAAATTTGCATACCGGAGATTAGCATTTTTGAGATTAGCTCCCTGAAGATTTGCCGATCGCAAGTCAATTTTTTGTAAGTTTGCCCCTGAGAAATTCACTCTCGATAAATTACAGCCAAAACATTTTCTTGTTTCTTGAAGCTGTTGAATCACATGTTGTTGAAGCAAATCATTACCTTGGCTAAACAATGAGGGAGTAAGGAAAAATGGTATCGGAATCAGCAGTCTTAAAAAGGGATTCATAAGTCTATAAGTGAGAAATAAAAGATTATCAAAGTAATGTAAAGTTGCTATTTTCTTATGGCGATTTGGAAGGCTTCGGCAACAGGCCCTAGAACCAAAACAGGAAAAAATGTCAATGCTCCCAGAATCAAAATGGTGGCAGCAGTCACACTAATAAATAGTTGGGTATCTGTATTTAGGGTTGCGCTTGAAGCAGGTATAGGTTGCTTGCACGACAGGCTATCTGCTAGCAGCAACAAAGCAATGATCGGAATAAACCGTCCCATCCACAGGGTAAATGCTGTTGTCAGGTTCCACCACAAGGCAGTTGGGGCGGGTTGGGTGTCTGCCAAACCTTCAAAACCGGAACCGTTACCCGCCGCCGCCGATGCATACTCATAAATCACCTGTGTAAAACCATGAAATCCAGGATTACTCATACCTGCAAGTTGTTCGGGAAAAGCTAGGGTAATAGCACTGGGCAGCAAAATCAATAGCGGGTGGATCAGAATAATTACACTTGCCAGGGTAATTTCCCGTTTCTCGATTTTTCGTCCCAAAAACTCTGGCGTTCGTCCCACGATTAAGCCAGTCAGGAACACTGCCAAAAACATGTACACTACCAAAGAAGCTGCCCCAGTGCCCATCGCTCCCCAAATCACTTGCAAAAACAGGTTGAGCAAAGCACAAAATCCACCCGATGGCATCAGCGAGTCGAACATGCCGTTAGCAGAACCAGTCATGGTTGCTGTTGTGGTAATGGCAAATAGCGCAGTTTCCGCCCAGCCCAACCGGACTTCTTTCCCCTCCAAATTGGGCTGCTGACTACCCAACAGGAGATTCACGGCGGGATTGCCCTGATACTCCCCGACGGCAGTTATGCCAATTAAGACTACAAAAATGGCAAACACCATCCAGAACAGGAGGCGAGTCTGTTTTAAGTTACCGATAAAGATACCAAAAGTGTGCAGTAATGCTGTAGGAATCAGTAACATTGACACCACTTGCAGCAAATTCGTGCCACCATTGGGATTTTCAAAAGGATGAGCAGAGTTGCCACCAAAGAAGGCTCCACCGTTCTCACCCAACGTTTTGATGCTTTCAAAGTGGGCAATAGGGCCACGAGCGATCGCTTGAGTTGCCCCCTCTAAGGTAGTAAAATTTATAGGCCCGGCAAGGGTTTCGGGTACACCACTCAGCATTAATAATACCGTACTGACAATAGCCAAGGGTAATAATACTCGCGTCATTGAGCGAGTCAAATCCACATAAAAGTTGCCCAAAGGTCTACCTGTTAAGCCGCGAATAAAGGCAATTCCCACCGCTAATCCGGTAGCAGGCGCAACAAACATTAAGAAGCCCAAAGCTGTTATCTGGCTCAGATAGGACATTGTGGTTTCTGGCAGATAATGTTGCAAATCAGCAGCAACTAAGAAAGAAATGGTGGTGTGTAATGCTGTGTCCCAAGTGGGCATTCCTAAATTGGTGGGATTCAACGGTAGCAAACTCTGAAACATCAGCAGTAGTAGCGCTAAAACTGCCATTGCTGTATTGCTGAGTAAGATAGCGATCGCATATTCTCTACCGGTCATGCTCTTTTGCGGTTTAATACCTATAAGGAGATAAATTAAGCGCTCCAATGGGTTCATCACTGGATCGAGCCAGGTTTTGTGCATGAAAAAGACTTCAGCTAAGTAGTGTCCTAGTATTGGTACTGACACCACAATTAAGAATAAAGTGAGGAAAATTTGCACAAAACCTTGGATCATAGGAAGCATAAAATAAAGCGATCGCCGATAAACTCAACTATTTAGGGCTGTAGTCAGAGCAATTTAGTGCTTGTATCGTTAGAGCAATTGTAGGATGTACTGCACACTTTAGAAAATAGTTATTGTTAAAAAATTGGCAGTTTTCACAGGGATGTTGCTGTAAATGTTTGATAGTTACTATTTCGTCTTTATCTTGTGCCGTATTTTCTGGAGGATCTTCTATTGCTTTGCAGACAGATGAAACGATAAAAACGACAAGTCCCCAAACAATCATAAAGGAAATATGAGCCAAAAACACTGCTACAAAAGGAATGTCTCCTTCATGTGGTTTTGTGTCATGTCTAATAATATGTGGAATTAAAACTTGTTGGTGCATGTGAGTCATCTGAATTAACAGATCGGCTGGCTATTGGTCTAGCTTCTAATAAGCAACTGTTGAGCGAATAGTAAACAGAATGAATTTTCTTGAGAGTGACTTTGAGAGCCGGAACCATTATCGGATGGGTTGCTATTGCTAAAATGTAGTCTCCAGCAAAAATACTAGGATTATCTGTTGCTGAAATGACTTGACTTTCTCTTAAAATTCCTAAAAAAACGCATTGATCGGGTAATTTAATTTCAGTTAAATGAATACCGCAATAAACGCTATTTGCTTCGATTAAAACACCAAATAGGCTTGGTTCTAAAACTTTTTTGCTTTTTAACACACAACATTTTATTAACTCTAATAATATTGTGCAATATTTTACAGATAAAATAAAATTTTCTTAGATATATTTTGCAGATATATATAATGTATCAAGTAGATAAAACATGTGTTTATTAATTAGTTATACAGATATATATTTAAAGATATAGATTTGATATAGCATTCCTATTTGATTCGTGAATAAATAAGAAAATGAACCGCAAAGTATTGGCTTTGGGCGCAAAGGGAAGAAAGAAAAAAGAGATATATAATTTTCACAAATGATTTAGGACTGCTATATACCCCTATTTAATCAATCGTGAAAATCTCTCTTTATTCTCTCTGTGTTCTCTGCGCCTCTGCGGTTAGTTATAAAAAATTATTTTTCACAAATTAGATAGGATTGCTATCACATACGGTTCGGTTAAGATCCCCCCGCCTGCGGCGACCCCCTTAAAAAGGGGGGTTGGGGGGATCTTCGCAGGGTAAACAAGCTAACCGAACCGTATTGACCCTACTTAATTATTTCTAAATAACAAAATTCCCGACTTATTTAATAAATCGGGAATCTAAGTATTTCGATTTTCAGAAATCATTAAGAATTAATTCTGAATCAGAGGCGTAGCAATAATTAGGAACATCCCTTTTTCGCTATTTCCTATGCCTTTATTCTTTAATTTGATCCAGAGCTAAATTCAGCTTCAACACATTAACTCCAGGTTCACCAAAGATGCCGATAAAGCGACCATCGGTATTTTGAGCAATCAAAGTTTCCAACTGGTTCGGCTGAACTCCTCGCGCCTTGGCTACTCGCTTAATTTGCGCGATCGCAGCTTCGGGAGTAATGTGAGGATCAAGGCTAGAACCAGAGGTGTAGACTAAATCGCCAGTCGGCTGCACACCTGCTGTTTTCAGACGAGTGAAATCACCTTCAACCTTTTTGCTGGGATCTGGATCATCTTTACCTTTGATGCGTTCCATTAATGCGGGATTACTAGGAGCCAAGTTACTAGCACCAGAAACCCCAGTTTTCAATACTCCCCCATCATCTTTTTTGGGATCGGCTGTGCTGTAGCTAGTAGAACTTGGACGACTGTTAAAATAGCGATCGCTAGTAAAAGGTTGACCAATTAAAGCAGAACCGACGACTTGACCTGTGCTATTTTTCAGTAGACTACCGTTTGCTTGAAACGGAAATACAATCTGCCCAATGGCAATCATCGCAAAAGGATAAATAATCGCTCCAATAACCCAAAGTACCAGGGTAGAACGAACAGCTCTACCGGCTTCGCGTGCAAAACTCATTAGAATTTCTCCGGTACAAACATTACAAAAAATAGATAAATAGAAAGCCCTAATGTCACAATTCCTAACAGCCCCAATCCCCAAGATTGACTGCGGGAAAGTTCTTCACCAGTAGCTGCATAGACTAGAGGTGCAACCACTAAGTTGAAACACATCGCCAGGAATAAATACAGTGGCAGCTTTTGTCTACGCCATTGACACCAGATTTCAGTTATTTCTTCTAATACTTGGGATGCAACAATAGTGCGTCGGATCTGAACAGGTTTCATAGTAAATTAAGACAACGGTAAGATAATATCTATCAGTTTGATGGCAATAAAGGGAGCAACGATGCCGCCAAGACCAAAGATCAAGATGTTGCGACGTAGCAGTTGATCTGCTGTTAAAGGTAAAAACTTTACCCCTCTAAGTGCCAGTGGAATTAGTGCCGGAATAATCAAGGCATTGTAAATCAGCGCCGAGACGATCGCAGATTGGGCACTCTTTAATCCCATAATATTAAGTGCGCCGATTCCAGCAGCTGCGAAGATAGTCGGGATGATCGCAAAATACTTGGCAATATCGTTAGCAATGGAGAATGTTGTCAAGGCTCCACGAGTAATTAGCAACTGTTTACCTATGGTTACTAAGTCAATTAGCTTCGTGGGATCGGAGTCTAAGTCCACCATGTTAGCAGCTTCTTTGGCAGCTTGCGTTCCAGAGTTCATTGCCACACCCACGTTTGCTTGAGCTAAGGCAGGTGCATCATTAGTACCATCCCCAGTCATTGCCACCAGTTTACCCTGAGATTGTTCAGAGCGAATCACCTCAATTTTGTCTTCTGGAGTCGCTTCGGCAATGAAATCATCCACCCCAGCTTCCTCAGCAATCACCGAAGCAGTAATCCGATTGTCACCTGTAAGCATGATCGTGCGAACACCCATGCGACGGAGTTGGTCAAATCGTTCCCGCAAACCAGGTTTCACAATATCTTTGAGGTAGATGACACCATAAATTTTGTCATCTTGGCAGACAGCTAAGGGTGTACCGCCTAACCGGGAAACTCGCTCATAAGCTGCGTCTACATCATCAGGAACGTTGCCGCCACGAGAACGGACAAATCCCTTAATCGCCTCTACCGCTCCCTTGCGAATTTGTTTGCCATCGGGTAGATTCGTACCACTCATCCGGGTTTTGGCGGAAAATTCCACTCCTTCGGCTTTGTCAAGATTGAAGCCTACCGCAGCCTGAAACTTTTCTGCTAAAAGTACAATTGACTTGCCTTCTGGCGTTTCATCAAACAAGCTAGCAGCTAGGGAGACTTGCGCCACATCTTCTAGTGAGTGATTATCCAGAGGAATAAACTCATCAGCCATCCGATTACCCAAGGTAATCGTGCCTGTCTTATCTAGCACCAAGGTGTTGATGTCACCACAAGCTTCTACGGCTCGACCAGAAGTAGCAATGACGTTAAATTGGGCAACTCTATCCATCCCAGCAATCCCGATCGCACTGAGCAAACCACCGATAGTTGTAGGAATTAAAGCTACCAGTAGCGAGATGAGGATAGCAACGCTAGCACCCGCCCGTAAACTGTTTCCCGCCTCAACCCCAAAGGCCGTGCTGATAAAGCTGGCGATGTAGGCGACAAATGGGGGCATAGTTGCCACCACAATCAGGAATACTTGTGTTAACACTGCCAACAATACCGTCAAAGCAATCTCGTTGGGAGTCTTGCTGCGTTCTGCCCCTTCTACCAGGGCAATCATGCGATCGATAAAGCCTTGTCCAGGATCAGCACTAATGCGAATTGTCAATTCATCGGAGAGTAGGCGTGTACCTCCTGTTACCGAACTAGCAATATCTGTACCTGGTTGCTTCAGTACAGGCGCAGATTCTCCAGTAATTGCAGACTCATCCACCGAGCCGATGCCTTTAATTACATCTCCATCGGAGGGAATCATGTTGTTTGCAACCACTTTTACCAAATCGCCCCGTCGCAGTTCCGTAGAATTGACTTGTTGTATAGAACCATCAGGGAGGATTTTGTTAGCGATCGTATCCGATCGCGTTGATCGCAATGAATCAGCCTGTGCTTTGCCACGTCCTTCAGCTACAGCTTCAGCAAAGTTGGCAAAAACGAGTGTAAAAAAGAGAATGAAGGTAATCAACCCGTTTAATAAGCGTTGTTGATTAATATCCGCCTGAATCGTGCCAAATAAATTTGGGTTAAGGCTAACAAGAAAGGTGACAATTGTCCCCACCCAAACAACAAACATAACTGGGTTTTTGACAGTAATTCGCGGATCGAGCTTGATAAATGACTCACGAATTGCTCTCTGGTAAAGCCCCCGCATATCTGTTTTAGGGGTGTGCTTGCGCGAGTCACGAGTTCCAGATCCAATACGGGGGGAGGGAGAATCAGTAGTAGTGGGCATACATTAAATTTTGGGAATGGGAACTGGGGAATGGGGCATTGGAAGATAAGGTGGATGAATCCAGTTCCGAGGTGGATGAATCCAGTTCCGAGGTGGATGAACGGAGTTCTGAGATAGATGAACGGAGTTCCGAGGTGGATGAACGGAGTTCTGAGGTGGATGAACGGAGTTCTGAGATGGATGAATCCAGTTCCGAGGTGGATGAACGGAGTTCTGAGATGGATGAATCCAGTTCCGAGGTGGATGAATCCAGTTCCGAGGTGGATGAATCCAGTTCCGAGGTGGATGAATCCAGTTCCGAGGTGGATGAATCCAGTTCCGAGGTGGATGAACGGAGTTCTGAGGTGGATGAATCCAGTTCCGAGGTGGATGAATGGAGTATCTAATTTTTCTTGTCTCCTTATCCCCTTTGTCCCTTCATTCCCCACTCCCTACTCCCTAGCCGATGCCTTTGGCGATAAAGAAAGCTTCACCAATGGGGCCTAATGCAAGTACTGGGAAGAATGTAAGTGCGCCCAGGATTAAAATCACGCCTGCGGTAACGCCTGTAAATAGTCCGGTATCGGTTCGCAATGTACCAGTCGTGTAAGGAACAGCTTGCTTACGAGACATACTATCTGCCAAAAACAGCAAACCGATGATTGGAATATAGCGTCCAGCAATTAAACTGAAGCAGGTACTTAAGTTCCACCACAAAGCAGTTGCAGTGGTTTTTGTACCTGTAGCGATCGCCAAAGGAGACGGTTGTGAATCTCCCAAACCTTCAAACCCAGAACCGTTGTTAGCAGCAGCCGAGGCATATTCGTAGATAACTTGAGCAAAGCCGTGGAAACCTGGATTACTAATTCCTGATAGTTGATCGGGAAATGCCAAGGCGATACCTGCGGGAATCATAATTGCGATCGGGTGAACCAGCAAAATCAAGAAACTAGCAAGTACAACCTCGCGCTTCTCAATCTTGCGTCCCAAAAATTCTGGTGTGCGTCCTACCATCAACCCTGTAGCAAACACAGCCAGAATCAGATAAGCAAACAAATAAGCGGTTCCTGTTCCCTGTCCACCCCAAATAATTTGCAGGAACATATTAGAAAGGGTAATAAAACCGCCGTTGGGCATAAAGGAGTCGTGTAAACTATTGACTGCGCCGCACATAGTACCAGTTGTACTCGTTGCAAATAGCGCAGATTCTGCCCAACCAAACCGGACTTCTTTACCCTCTAAATTCACTTGCTGACTACCTAGCAGTGAATTCACAGCCGGATTGCCGTTGTATTCACCAATGGCAGTGACGATGACAAATACTAAATAGATAACGCCTACCATGCCATAGACTAACCAAGCTTGCTTAGTGTTGTTCGCAAACAACCCATAAGTGTAGATTAGGGCAGTAGGAATCGAAAGCATCGCCACGATTTGAATTAAGTTAGTAAATCCGCTCGGATTTTCATAGGGGTGTGCTGAGTTGATAGCGAAAAAGCCGCCGCCGTTTTCCCCTAATTGCTTGATAATTTCAAAATGGGCAACAGGGCCACGAGCGATCGCCTGACTAATATTCGGATTTTCCAAAGTAGGGAATACAACTGCACCCCCCAGAGTTTCGGGAACGCCAGCAGCCATCAAGACAATGCCGCCCACAATACAAATAGGCAGCAAAATTCGGGTAATCGAGCGAATTAGGTCTACATAAAAGTTGCCTAACGATCTACCAGTCAATCCCCGAATAAAAGCAATTCCTACCGCCAAACCAGTCGCAGCAGAGGTGAACATGTGATAACCAAGTCCCCACACTTGGCTGCCATAGCTCATGTAGGTTTCACCAGAATAGTGCTGCTGGTTGGTATTAGTAATAAAAGAAATAGTAGTATGCAGCACTGTATCCCAAGTTGGGGCATTTATCGCCGTAGGGTTGAGGGGCAACCATCCCTGATTCATGATGATAAAGAAAATCAGCAACCCCATTACTACGTTGCTATACAGGATTGCCCGGCCATACTGCCAGCCCGTCATATTTTCTTTGTTTTTAACACCAACCAAGGCATAAAGCAATCGCTCAACCGGATTCAAAATTGGGTCGAGAAAAGTACTTTCTTCTAGGTATACATGCGCCATATAGCGCCCAAAAAATGGAGTAATCGCTACTACAATTAGTAACGTCAATGCAATTTGAATCCATCCTTCTAACATTGGATTAATCGAACTCCGACATAAATAAATTTAAGATGAATATCAGATGTTTTTTGCTATGATTTAGAGCAAATAATGAATTAATTTGACATGGTTATTAGCTAACTATCAACTATCGTTTTCTCAATCAATCATCGAGCTTTTTGTTAGAGAAAACAAGGTATAAATTAATATTTAAACTAGCTTATACAAGGAATATATTTTTTGATATATATTAAGTGTTAGAGCGTTTATCTCGATATATATCTGCAAATATAGAAAGACAGCTAAATCCTAAACAAAACAGCTATTTGCCCTCAAACAGGAGCATCCCCCTTTGGCGAATAGCCTAGCCGATTTTTCAAGTCATGTAGAAAAGTTAACACGAAACTTAACCCTCTAGTACAGCACGGCGGAAATAAACCACTCATTCCAAATCAATGAAACTCTTACGCTGTATACCTGTTTTACTTTAGTTATTCGTTGAAGAAGAATTCAGAAGCCACCTTATTAGCTCTCGTAGCTCTCCATAAATAATATTTAAATACTGAAATTACTTCCTAGTTTAATAACAGGCTACTATAGCAATCCTAAATCATTCGTGAAAAGTTATATCCCCGACAACTTTTACGAAGTCGGGGAACTGGACACCGGGAATTTTCACAAATTAGATAGGATAGAGTCAGGAGTCTAATTCATTACTCATAACTGATTTTGGCGACAAATTCCAAATGCGGAAGTGTAGGCGTGTAAGAAAGTTCTGCCGCCAACAGGGCCGATTTCCCCGCCACAGAAAAAGCCGCCTACAGGAATATCGCTGACGTACCGCCGAAATAGTTCAGAATCGAAATTGGGTTTACCATAGAGTCCTTCACCTCGCCCCAGACAGGCAAACATCAAAGCAGCTACAGCAGAGGGTTCAGAATCTCGTTGGTGTTGATAACTTTGGAGGAGTAATTCTAGGTCTTCAGCAGAGGCTTGGGCATCGCGGAGGTGGAATTGCAGCCTTTGTCCTGGACGAACGCGATCGCCAATTGCGATCGCCCCAGCTGTTGGATCGACCCCAAGAATACCACGAATTAAAAAGTCTCCCTGTTGCAAAGCCAGCTTAAATTCATCCATTGCCACACCAACAAACAGAGAGTGCTGTGCTAAAATGCGTTCGTGTTCGCTGAGACTGGCAATCAAATCTCGCAATACCACTAGCGGCACTTGCTCATCTAACTCTAAGATGATGTTGCGATCGGCTTTTGTCACTTGCAATGGTTTGCCAATCGGTCGGCATCCTTGGGCTACAATCGTTTCCAAAACAATATTGCCAGTCAAAGCGATACCAACAGTCCCCTCACGATACAAGCTTTGGCATTTCCCACCTTCAGTATCGTTACAAAAAAGGGCAACACGACCACCCATACCTCCACCACTAGCTTGTCCCCCCACAATCACCGATCCTGGATAAGCAAAATCCAACCCCTGCAATAAATCGTTGATTCCAGAAGCGAAAGAACTAGACAGCAAAATGAACTGGGGTGTCGGTGATGCTGGCACACCGATCAAATCAACCCAAGCATCTGGTGAACTGTCTAAATCAGGTAATTCTTCAGCAACAACATGAAATACTTGAACCTTCACCCCTGGAAGGTGTGCTAAAGTCAAGCTAATAGCTGGTTCAGCTTCGAGTTCTTGGATTTCTCCGTTAACTGTCGTTCCAATCACACCTCCACCACTACAGCCAATTAGCACAGGCACAGAAAGTTTCTCAGCTAACAAGGGTAACAGTCGGGAATACTCACTCGTAAAAGCAGACGAAATGAATACCAGTCCTAGATCCGCAGGTGCTGTTAACAATGAGACAGCTTGTTCCACCACATCTGTAACAGCTGCTTCCAAAGAATGACGGGTTGATAGGGCGTTTGCCCACTGCATTTGGTCTGCCATGAGTTTTGTAGCTTCTTTCTCTTTTTGGGCTAGTAGGTTTTGATTTTTGATTTTGGGAAGAATTGCATCCGACAAAAATTAGTGCCAGCCTTTTGTCTCCTCCATCCCAAGAAGCTGGGGTTGTCATTCCTTAATAGATGCATCTGAATCTATTGTATGATTGTTTATCTATGGTACTGATTCCACAAAATCTTAAAAAATAAAGATGAATGCATTATAGATGCGGCAGTTTACTGTATTGGTTATAAATCAATAGGTTAAAGTACTAAGTTATGAGATGAATGGTTAGAATGGTTAGTAATCAAGCTAAAATCTGCCATTTCTGAATTTTTTCTATACTAGTATTAACAACACACAACGAGACTAAAGCAATGACCAACATCCAAGAAACAGCAAAGAGCGATATTCAAGAGAAAATCCAAGAAGAAGTAGAGCAAGCCCGTACTGTCTGTGACATTAGTGGTAGCAACTCACCAGAGTGTGCTGCTGCTTGGGATGCAGTAGAAGAATTGCAAGCCGAAGCTTCCCACAAGCGCCAAAGCAAGCCCAAAAATTCTCTAGAACAGTATTGTGATGACAACCCAGATGCAATTGAATGCCGAGTTTACGACGACTAAAAATTTAGACAAGTGAATTTTTTGTTCGTTTGGTAAACAAGCAACCAGAATTTACTTACTCAAATCTTGCACTCTCACCTCACTCCCGCCTAAAATCTTACTCCCCGTGTTTCATCATTTACCCCAACAGGTAAATAATTGCTGAAATATTTGGTGTTAAGGATGTATTAGGGTTAGCATTTGAGAGTTTTTTTATCTTAAAAAGGAAACTTTTACACCCAAAAAAATTGGGGTTTTGTCCGAGAGGGCCGAGTGTATAGTCAGTGGGTGGGTTTTAGAACTCTTCCTCACGCTACTTGCAAATAAGTGCAAAATCTGAAACGAGGGTCTTTGAGTTGCTTGTTTTTTACCAAATAGAGAGATTAAGGAAAGTGAATTAAACAATTTACTATTTAATACCTTTTCCAAAAATCTTTGCAACAAATAAATTGACTGTAGGGGCGTACATTTGTATGCCCCTACAAATGTATTTACAGTATAAATTTCGTGAAATAGTATAAGTTGGGTAGCCACTTGCTTGCACAAAGAAGTTAGAGCGCAGTCTTGAGGCTAGACTTTGTGCTTTGATTAAACTGTTATGTAATTATAGATAGACTATTAGTTAGCTAATAGCTTACAGCCAGGGCTATTTCATTCTATCTAGCCCGCCTCAGAATGAATTCTGAGTCTAATAGCAAAACTCGTCTAAAGACGACTGAGAAAAGGTTATAGTCTCTTTTAACGGACTTTAGCTAAAAGCCAAAGAACTTTATTTCTGGGCAGTTTATGTCTAGAACTAAATAGCCCTAGCTTACAGGTTTGTCAGTTATGGATACTTGTTCTTGGTTAAAAATGTTTTATTTATCCTTTGAGAAAAACTATGGATTATAACGTTTGGTTTCGCCCTTTCGTCTGGATGGATTACCGACTGGCAGTATTATTCCTGGTAGTTATTCCGCTAGTTCTTCTGATTTGGGCATTTGTGCAAAAAGCGGAAGGCATACAACGCTTATTGGCTATATACTGGCGAGTATCAAGCCTGGTAGCAATCACGATTTATTTAATGATTGCTCAGTATCCAGTTAGCTTTATCTCTGGGTTGATAGCTCAGATTTT
Source organism: Nostoc sp. (assembly GCF_036919495.1). Classification (GTDB taxonomy): domain Bacteria; phylum Cyanobacteriota; class Cyanobacteriia; order Cyanobacteriales; family Nostocaceae; genus Nostoc. The sequence goes on along the minus strand of NZ_JBALBZ010000050.1, from coordinate 78,279 downwards.
GATCCCGATTTCGCTGTGGTTCTGGGTGGATATCAACGATGAAATTGAGTTTCAAACCAGTGGCTCTTTGAAATTGATTTTTACCTCTTGGCGCTGGGCTACAACTGTTTATTGTATTTTGGGTACACTAGCCTTTATCCCTTTTTTGAGTTGTGCTTTTTCTGGTAGTGCGCTGAAGACTTCCCATTGTCGCGTTTGGTTTGAGGCTCCGTTGCTATTCAAAGAATATTTCCATGCTAATAGCAAGGCTGAGTTTTTAGGTTTTCTCGGCATAACTTGTTTAGTAATTTATGTGCTTTACTTAAGCTACTTTGTTCTGATTAAGTTAGGCAAGCAGGGACGCTCGGCTACACCACAGTAAGCGTCGTTGCACTACCATACCCCTATTCTTAAAAAAATGGATTCCATTGGCAAGCGACTGGAACAATACACCGCTAAACGTCCCCAAGAAGTTCTAATTGTAAGGGTGGAAATTGCTGATGAGGAAGATACAATTGCTATTTTCAAAGGCTTTTCCAGTTCTTTGATGCGCCCTACAGCATTTGATGCAGATGTACCAGTTCTGCCAGATGGGGCAAACATCATCAACATTGACCGAGTAGCCAGTCCTTATAATCCTGAAGCACCCCGTTATATTCAACAAGGAATTTCTTGGTCAGCTATGGAAGCTCTATTATTAGAAGTGGGAATTTAACTATTTAATTGGGCAGTTATAGTTATTCTTCGGTTGGGTGATTAAACTTAAGTAGAATCAAGCGTTAGCACGGAAAACTCAACTGTAGTCATTTTTGTTGATGTCGATGACACTCTTGTTCGCTCGGTTGGAACGAAATGAATTCCAATACCCAGTGTCATTAAAGTAGTTCGAGAGTTAAAGGCGCAAGGAGCAGTACTGTACTGCTGGAGCAGTGGAGGCAGTGATTATGCTCGTGCTTCAGCAAAGGAGTTTGGACTAGAGGATTGCTTCGCTGGTTATCTCCCAAAGCCAGATGCAATGATTAATGATCAACCATTTCCGGCTTGGCGAAGCTTACGCCATGTATATCCATTGCAGGCTGACAGTTTGCTCAGTGAGTAGAATTCTAGACGACTGTCATAGAGCGATCGCCCAGTTTGATAAGATGGTTGGCATAGTTGGAGCTTGAACGCAGCCGAACAACTGCGCTGCAATTCGTTCTCGCTATGTTCGTCGATTCGGCGGACGCACAAAAAGAGCCGCATGATCACCGGAATCGTCAACGCAGATTTTGAACCTCAGATATGATTTGTTTAGCCACTCGAAGGGAGCATGAAGATTATGAACAAAACGCCTTTTGAAGAGTCATACAATTCAGATGACGAGCTTCTAGCTGAGTACCACTTTGATTATAAAAAGGCGAAGCCCAACCGCTTTGCCGCTCAAAGTAGAAGAAAGCAACTGCTAAAAGTTGTGGTTCTAGATGAAGATGTAGCTCAAGTTTTTACAACACCAGAATCAGTCAATAAGGTGCTAAGGGCAATAATTGAGTCAATGCCATAAGTTACAGACGGCGACACAGCCTAACAACCCCAATGCAGCCGACGGATGAAAGCCTCTGGTGCTGAGTTCAAGCTTGCTTACATCCCCTGAACAGGAACGTTACCCTAAAGGAAGTAAGCTACAGTTGATGTCTAAATTGCCATCTGAAACTGTCTTTATTTTTGAAGAATTATTTTGACTTTTAAATTTAAAAAATGTCCCGTTCTGGATACACACTACCAGTATTTGCCTGTGCTGCTGCTGTTGCAGCTTTACATTGGTTACGCGATCGCCAACCCCTAACTTTAGCATCTGTAGATTTGATTGAACCCGCTCAAATCGCAGAAATCCCCATTGAACAGGTAGCAGGATTATCTGAGAATACAGCTTTAGCGATCGCTCGCAGCGATCCTGGTGATAATCTTGATTTAACCAAAAATACACCGATTTGGGCGCTGGTGGAATGGAGAGAAGCAGGTGAGGCTGTAATTATTAAAGGTGGGGAAGGAATTGGCAAACAGGCGAATGCTGATGACAAGCCAGCTATTTATGCTTATGCTCAAAGGCTTTTAAAAGAAAACTTGCAACGAATGCTAGCACCGGGAGAAAAAATCACGGTGACGATTATTTTACCCGAAGGGCGATCGCTTGCTGTTCGCACTTCAAATTCTGCTTTTGGTGTGGTTGAAGGACTTTCCCTTTTAGGCACAACCGGCATTTCTCAACCCTTAAGTACACCAGATCAGCTTGCAGTTTTTCGGGCTGAGTTACAAAATAAAGCCAGTCGTTTTGAGAGTTTAGTATTCTGTATCGGGGAAAATGGCCTAGATTTGGCGCGTAAACTAGGGATTAATCCTGAACAATTGGTCAAAACTGCTAACTGGCTTGGCCCAATGTTAGTAGAAGCTGATGTGCTAGGCGTGAAAGAAATCTTATTATTTGGCTATCACGGTAAGCTGATGAAACTGGCTGGAGGGATTTTTCACACTCATCACTACTTGGCTGATGGACGGCGAGAAATTTTAGCAGCCCATTGTGCGATCGCAGGTTTAAAATCACCAGATATCCAAGCTGTGTTTAACAGTGCAACCGCCGAAGCCGCACTAACATACCTAAAATCGCTAGATGCATCAACTGGTAGTGATTGGGTAAATCAAGTTTACAGTGCGATCGCAGAAACTATCGATGTTCGTTCTCAAGAATACATCCAAAACCACAAGGAAAGCAGCACAAGAGTAACAATCTGTGGCTCTATCCTCTTTGATCGCGATCGCAAAATTATCGTGAAGAGTAAAACTGCTGGTCTGTTGATGGAAAAATTATGTTAATTTATTATGAATAATCGTAAACAATTCAAATAAATAATCTTCTAAGTAACCACTCTAGGGTAAATTTATCGTTTTAATACCATTTCCGACTCAGGAACATCCACAAACTCACATAACCTTGCGTTTGTAAAGGCTCTCTATACCATTATCAGCCTACCCAGGCTGAATAATAGCATCACCATAGACCACAAAGCATCTACCCTTAACAGACATAACACTCCCGTCATGAATACAGCGGTGATACCAACAGAACAAGCACCCCAAACATTAGAAAATTTTGGGAGACTTGATCGCCAATTGATTGTAATTCTGGATTTCGGCTCTCAATATTCTGAGTTGATTGCCCGTCGCATCCGCGAGACTCAAGTATACTCTGAAGTTTTATCCTATCGCACTACTTCCGAACATTTGCGCCAACTCAATCCTAAGGGAATCATCCTCTCAGGTGGCCCAAGTTCGGTTTATGGTGATAACGCTCCCCATTGTGACCCAGAAATCTGGAATTTGGGAATACCCGTTTTGGGTGTTTGCTATGGGATGCAGCTGATGGTAAACCAACTCGGTGGGGAAGTCGCAAAGGCTGACCGAGGTGAGTACGGCAAAGCCTCATTATATATTGATGATCCCACAGATTTGCTCACTAATGTTGAAGATGGCACCACCATGTGGATGAGTCATGGAGACTCAGTTACCCAAATGCCGTCAGGGTTTGAATTGCTGGCACATACAGAAAATACTCCTTGTGCTGCGATCGCCGATCACGAAAAGAAACTTTACGGCGTTCAGTTCCATCCAGAGGTAGTGCATTCTATTGGCGGTCTAGCATTAATCCGTAATTTTGTCTATCATATCTGCGATTGCGAACCTACTTGGACAACAGCAGCTTTTGTCGAAGAGGCAATTCGGGAAATTCGCGCCAGAGTTGGTGACAAGCGGGTGCTGTTGGCGCTGTCTGGTGGGGTGGATTCTTCTACCTTAGCCTTCTTGTTGTATAAAGCCATTGGCGATCAACTGACTTGCGTATTTATCGATCAAGGCTTTATGCGAAAGTATGAGCCAGAGCGATTGGTAAAGCTGTTCCAAGAGCAGTTTCACATTCCTGTAGAGTATGTAAATGCTCGCGATCGCTTTTTAGCTAGAGTTGCTGATATCACAGATCCTGAAGAAAAACGCCGCCGCATCGGACACGAATTTATTGCTGTATTTGAAGAAACATCCAAGCGCCTCGGTCACTTTGATTATCTAGCCCAAGGGACTCTTTATCCAGATGTGATCGAATCTGCTGACACCAACGTTGATCCCCAAACTGGTGAGCGGGTAGCGGTGAAAATTAAGAGTCATCACAATGTTGGCGGTTTACCCAAAGACCTAAGATTTAAATTGGTGGAACCACTGCGGAAACTATTTAAAGATGAAGTCCGCAAAGTTGGGCGTTCCATTGGTTTACCAGAAGAAATTGTCCAACGGCAACCTTTTCCTGGGCCTGGTTTGGCAATTCGCATATTGGGGGAAGTCACATCTGAGCGGTTAAATATTTTGCGCGATGCAGATTTGATTGTCCGGCAAGAAATTAACCAACGCGGTATGTATCATGATTTCTGGCAAGCATTTGCTGTATTGCTGCCAATTCGTAGTGTTGGCGTTATGGGGGATCAACGCACTTACGCTTACCCAATTGTTTTGCGGATTGTTACCAGTGAAGATGGCATGACTGCTGATTGGGCAAGAGTCCCTTACGATGTGCTGGAAGTGATTTCCACTCGGATTGTGAATGAGGTGAAAGGGGTGAATCGGGTGGTTTATGACATCACCTCTAAGCCGCCTGGAACCATTGAATGGGAGTAAGGGACTTCCAACTAAAAAAATATCCCATCCCTGCGGGACGCTACGCGTAGCAAGCTCCCCAAAGGGGTACGCTTTGGCGTGCTGGCGTTGCAGGGGAGGAAGAATCTAACGATCATCTTCGCTCCCAAAATTGAATAATTTAATTTCTAGAAATCCCTAACCAAGTTTTGAGTTGACTTAGTTCAGAAACTGATGAGCGAATTTGATATTTTAAATTTTGGATAATGGATTGAAAGATTCAAAACTCCAAATTTAAAAAAGTCTGTTCACTCAGCGTCTGCACCAAGAGCAAGCAAATTTATTCGTGGTTTAGTTCTACGAAAATCCCAACCTTTTATAGGACTACTATTTGATTTTTCAAAAGATACGTAGTAGGGTGTCAAGGCTAAAATGATGCATTAAGTGTAGGTTGGTTTGAGCAATGTTAAACCCAACATTCATCGGGGTGTTGGATTTTATTCTTCGCTGCGCGACGCTGACGCGAACGACCTAACCTGCAAAATTTATTGCACAACATTTAGCCTTGACATGCTAAATAGGGTGTGTAGCTGCGAAAGTACGACACCAAATCCTTATAAATGGTGCGTTACGGATTTAATTTTAATGCACTCTATAGTACGTAATTTTGTTCAAAAATAAAATAGGAATTTTATAACAATAAAACAGTCAGTAATTAACAAGATTATTCTTTAACTCCAATTATTGATAAAAGTTAATTAAGAAATTAAACACCAACATAATTTTATCCCGTCAATAATTAACCATCTATTTGATGTTGGCTGGACGAATTAAGTTATTTTCTAGGAAAATAGACGCGATCGCAGTAAAATTACCAATGGTGTGGTTACTAAGAAAAAACAAGCATCTCATTAGAAATAACTTTTATGCGATCAACATTAATGGAGATGTTATGGAACCTACTCTGCCCCTTGCTGGCTTAAACATCCTCGTAGTTGATGATGATGACGATAGCCGCTTTTATATTACTACCGTGTTGGAAGCTGATGGAGCCACCGTCATGGCAGTTGCATCGGCAGAGGTAGCATTGAAAGTATTACCTGAGTTGCAACCAGAAGTTTTAATTTGTGATATTGCTATGCCTGGTGAAGATGGCTACACTCTCATCCGCAAGATCCGGGCGCTGAAGTCTGATATTTGGGAAAAACTCCCGGCTATAGCTTTAACTGCCTATGGCGATAGCGAGTATCGTAGCCGTGCGCTGGAAGCGGGCTTTCAGACTCATGTGGCAAAACCCGTTGATCCAGGAGAACTAGTTGCGATCGTTGCTGATTTGGTTGCTTCTTATAAGAGTTAATGCAAAGATGCAGTGATTTGTCGGTGGTAATTTGTTATTTCTCTAATCTCTCTCATCTCCGCTCATATTCTTTATCACTCTATATTGATATTGTGCTTCTATTGTGCTTCAGGAAGATGTAGGGTGTTTTTTGTAAAAATAAACGATCGCATAAAAGAATGCATCCAGTCAATAGCCAGGAATTTGGCACGATCGCATTTGTTAATTTTGAGCAAAGCCGGAGACGTTTCAGTTAGCTGCAAAAAAGTCGGAGTTAAGGCTTCCTTATATCTGAAACAAGGCGTGATTTTAAATTGCTTAGATTACTTCGCTCCAGTTTCAAAGCTAATTTGCTCAGATTTATAGGCTGGTGGCTCGACGTGAATTAAAATCCTAACTGGACGGAACCGTTCTTCTAATCGGCTTTCTACTTCTTCGGTGATGTGGTGAGCGGTTTTTACGTCTGGTGCATCTACTATTAAATGCATTTCGATAAAGACTTGACGACCAAGAACACCGCGAGAAGCAATATCATGACAGTTAATTACACCTGGAACAGAAGTAGCGATCGCATGAATTGCTTCTGGTGCGATCGCCATTTGATCGACAAGCCAAGGCAAATTTTCTTTTAAAACTGACCAGCCACTCCAAAATACCAACAAGGCGACAGGAAAAGCTAACACCAAATCCATCCATTGATAACCTAGCCAAACTCCGATCAAGCCGCCAATTACAGAGATTGTCACCCAAATATCGCTCATGGTATGTGTAGCGTCAGCTATGAGAATTGAGCTACCTACCCGCCTACCCACACTACGTTCGTAAAACGCCACAAAAATATTCACGCCCAGCACAATTAGTAATAACCACAACTCAGGTGGCGATATTTTCACAGGTTCACCACCACCTTTGAGAATTCGCTCGATTGCTCCTTGCAGAATTTCAAAACACGCTATTCCTAAAAACGAGGCAATTCCTAAAGCTCCCACAGCTTCAAACTTGCTGTGTCCATAGGGATGCTCGCGATCGGGTTGTGGAGAAGAAAATTTACTTGCAATTAATCCTAAAACGTTATTAGCGCTATCTGTCACACTATGCAAGGCATCAGCTAGCAAACTCAACGAACCAGTCCAGTAACCCACAAGTGCTTTCAATCCCATTACAAACAGGTTGAGTAGTAGGGTAATAATTAAAACCTTTCGCACTTCGGCGCGGTTATCGTAAATCATAGATAATTTATCACATCAAGTTCTATAACTTCTAATGTAAAACTTAAAACATAAATACAGACTAATCAAATGTATCAAAGTCTTACGCAGTAAAACTTAAGTCTCTCTATAGGCTCTATGTTTTATACTATTTTGTTGAGATTATTTATAACTAACAACAGCTACAAGCTTTATATGTATTAATAATACCTCTACAGATAACAGCAGATTTTTAGCATTAATTCTAAAAATATTTTAATTAAATTTGTTATTCATACATCCAGTTGGGTCAGACCGAATTGTATTTAAAGAGATGATGATAACCATCAGTAAGCTGTACTTACTCAGGAAAATTGATGAGTCTAATGAGTTTAATTTACTACCTTTAACCAATAGCGAAAAAGTGTCGAATCCTAATTATTTTCTATATCCCCTGTTCCCTGCTCCTTTGCCTCTTGTACAATCCCCCAATTTCTCTCAAGAGTCACTCAGCATTTCTTTCCCTCGCTAAACAGCAATTAACAAGCCAGAGGCATGGGTGAACATTTGATACTCTTCCGAGTTTGAGTAAGAACTTGAGCAATATAATTTCAATGGTCAATTTTCTTCAGACGACAAGTTTCAATCACGAATACTATGAGTACCAAAAAACTTACAGATAAGGTGGCATTGGTAACTGGCGGCTCACGCGGTCTGGGGGCGGCGATCGCTAAACGTCTGGCGGACGATGGTGCAACTGTCGCCCTCACCTACACTAGCTCCCCACAAAAAGCCGACGAGGTAGTGCTTGCCATCGAAGCGGCAGGTGGACGAGCCTTGGCTTTTCACGCCGACAGTGCCAATGTGGAAGCTGTGAAAAACGCTGTCGCTGAGACTGTGAAAGTCTTTGGTCGTCTCGATATCCTTGTAAACAATGCGGGGGTCGCCGCTTTCGCCCCGATTGACCAGTTCTCACTGGATGATTTTGACCGACTCATCGCGGTTAACGTCAAGGGTGTGTTTGTTGCAACTCAAGAAGCTGTCCGCCATATCGGCGAGGGTGGACGGATCATCATGATCGGCAGTGTTAACAGCGACATTATGCCTATTGCTGGTGGCTCTGTCTACGCTTTGACCAAGGGTGCGATCGCTAGCTTCACGCGCGGTCTTGCCCGCGACCTTGGCCCTCGTGGCATCACGGTGAACAATATCCAACCCGGCCCGATTGACACCGACATGAACCCGGCGGACGGTACTTTTGCCGACAGGATGAAAAGCATCACCGCCCTCCAGCGTTACGGACGAAGCGAAGAAGTCGCCGACATGGTTTCTTATCTCGCCAGTGCGGAAGCGAGTTTCGTCACCGGTGCGAACCTGAAAATTGATGGCGGCTTCGCAGCCTGATTCGCCAACCAAAGCAAAGCCAAGAAAAGTCCGATTATGCAAATCTGTCTGACGACGATGCCTGCGCCAAGGCTAGGGTGCATCCTCGAAAAAATGGGGTTCGCCACCGTCGCTCTCGGCGGCTTCGTCTCTTTTTCCGGTAATATTAGTACTTATCAAGAAGTTTTAATAAAAAATGTCTTCAATTCCTCTAACCTTGAACCTAGTTGAAGGTTCTGTCTCCTTCAGTTTTTCACCCCAAGCAGCACGAGAATTAAAAGCAGCAACAGATCAATTGATGGAGCGTCTGAAAGCTGTAGCCGCTAAACCCACTCCTGGCGGTGGTAAAGTAACTCCCCAGCCTCCTCTGGAATATCGTTATACAGGTGAAGTATTTTTAGAAATTTTCTGTAATCCTAATATCTGGCCAACACCCTTCGCAGCCAAAGTTTTGCTGACTGTCCGCAACGTCAACATCCGCTTGACTACTGAAGCTGAACTTACTCGTATCATTGAAGACATTAATAATTACTTAGAGCAAGTAGGATAATAGTTCATGTGATTTTTCTGTACTTTTCGAGATTAAAAAAAATACTATACAAATTTTGGATTTTGCGAAAATTGAGCTAGTTGCTTGTGGAGTTTCTCTATATTGTCGCAACTGGTGACGACATTTAGCCGGACGTTAGCCAACTTTTCAAGACGGATTCTGGCTTTGAATAGCAAGCAGACTATCACTTACTTTAGGGAAGCGATGCAATGAATTGCAAGTCCAAAGCGAAGTTCCTACATTTACCTATTAGATAAATATAGGAACGTCACAGAATCTACTTACTAGACTCAAGCTATAGCACCAGATATACACAAGAAATGGTTCTGATGCCTTCTTTAACTTGAAAAGTTGTATAAATTCAGACTCCAATGCTTTTAGGTTAATGAAAAACGCAAGATTCTATATGGGGCAATGCTCATCAAAAACCAGAGATTATCCCCCAGATTGGGCGTTGAATAGTTGATGGTGATATCCACACATCGAAAATGAAACCCCAATCCCAAAATTGAAATCAAACATTGATTAGTCGTTATCCCACTGTTCACGACCAATTAGGTCGCCAATGCGATCGCGTAACAAAAAGTCACATTTCTCCAATTCACATTCAACACAAACCCACTCTCTCGCTGGAATGTATTGGCAGAGGGTATATATTGGCTGTTGTCGGCTAATCATTCCCTTTTGCACCAGTCGGCGTGCTTCGTCTTGAATCAGATCGAGAGAGTAGTAATTGATAGAAGGCACCGTATTCACACTCATGTTTTTTACTCACAAATTAACACTTACGATAGTGTTCCCGTTAATAATTAGGAACAAACATTACAGAAATTAGACTTGTGGCTAGGATTTTGTAGTTTGCTATACGGAACTATTTTTATTTTGACGCTAGATATCCTGAAATTATCTCAAGAAATGTTAAGAAAGTCAACGAATCCTGACATTTGTCGAAAATCCGCTTTACAAAAAAAGTTCCGAGTAGTTAACTTTACCTGCTATGGCGGCTGTATAGTTTTTATGCAACAAGTCTGAAAGTCTTGCCATTACTGTATTTAAGCAAGATTTAGCGGTTTCCAGAGGTTCAGGGCGCATAGGTGTAGCCCGCCGTAGGCATCGCTTACATATCAAATAATCACCTTAAAGCCGGATTTAGACTGCTGGTATTTATCTAAGGGTAAACAACATAAAAATATTTGTCAGATACTAGGGTATAAAGTGTTGCAAAACATAACGGCTAAAGTAACCTAAGAAGGCTTTTACCCTAGCATCTGTTAACAATTTCTTAAATAGAACCGTAATTATTTGGTTAATTTCAGCACTAATATTACACAGTTTTCTTAGGATAAACATCTGTAAAAGGGTGGACTAAAAGACTTTCAGTTGAAGGGGGCAGGGGAGGAAAGAGAGTTATTATTCAGTAATTCTTCTCTCAAGAACAGCTTCTCTTCTCCCTTTGCTTCAATAAACTACCTCAACCAAGAAGAAATTCCTTAACTAAAAGGTATTGGGGGTAGAGCGAAAGAGGAATAGTAGAGTAGAGACGGAAGCCAAGGCAAGCAAAAAACGTATATATGCAACTACCGATCCCTGAAATAGATTATGGTCATATTAAAACAGACGCGATTTGGTCACGTCTGTAAATTGTTTGGCGGATTTGCTGAGATTAATTGTTCTGAAGTTACATTGTTATTTCAGTTACTCATTCATCTGATGATTCATCATCTCGATCGATGCTGTCTTCTACTGCTACGAGATTTTCTGGGGGACGCTGATGGTTAAGTTGGTTTAGTAGTGCCAGTACTTTATTACCACGTTCTATGGAGCGATCTTCAAGAAACAACACCTCTGGTGTACGACGTAGCCGTACTCGCGCCCCAAGTTCACTGCGGACGTAACCTGTGGCTGACTTTAACCCTGCCATTGTTTCTGCTTTAGCTTCATCTGTACCATAGATACTGACATAGATTTTGGCGTGTTGGAGATCGCCAGAAACATCAACATCAGTAACACTTACCATTCCTGTACCCACACGGTCATCCTTGATGCCGTTGAGCAGCATTTGGCTAACTTCCCGTTTGATCAATTCAGCAACGCGGGAAACCCGGCGATTTGTAGCCATAAAAATTTCGCCTCCTTACAGAGGTTGTACAACAAAAATACATGCAAATTAAGTAGACAGTACTTAGCGCAAGCAATGCCAAAAGAAACCGTCTGTGGGACACAGCCCTGATATAGCGCTAGTCTAGATTGTACTCAAGCCTAGCATTGCTCGTAGGGTGAGAGTAAGGAAGACTAGGCTGCTCACAAACAAACCCAAGATAGCAATCAAGGTAACTGGGCGCTTCAACAATGGCACTAATGGCGCAAAGGTGTTAATAAACAGTCCTAAGACGATAGTAATTAAGTACCGGGGGTAGCGAAAGACGTTATCCCAAAATCCGTCAAACATCTGAATGTCAACTGCCTTGTTATATACTTACGTTTGTTTTGATATGCTTTATCTACTCAATTGTAATCTATGCGGCTGGAAAATTAGCCAGCTAATATAAAATATACTTCGTCGGTTATATTGGCTTTATTTAGTCACGATTATTTTCAGTTAAATCGCAAGTAAATGGTAATTCAAATCCCCAAGGAAACTAGCCCGCGTCCATTTTTGAAGTGGGCAGGGGGTAAAAGTAGGTTGATACAGCAATATATTCCTTATTTTCCCAAAAGTTATAAAAATTACTATGAGCCATTTTTAGGTGGTGGTGCTGTTTTTTTCTATCTCCAACCAAGTACAGCATTTTTAACTGATATTAATGCCGAATTAATTAATACTTATTGTTGTGTTAGAGATCATGTTGAGGAATTAATTTCTATATTGAAAGAGCATAAAATCCGACATGATAAAGATTATTACTATAGTATCCGAAACCACTCTGGTGGTACTGATATAGAAAAAGCTGCTCGGATAATTTATCTTAATAAAACTTGTTTTAATGGTCTTTATCGAGTTAATTCACAGGGTAAATTTAATGTGCCATTAGGCAGATATGACAATCCCAATATTTGTTCTGAGGTTTTACTAAAAGCAGCCTCAGAAGCACTTTCTACATCTAAAATTAAACAAACAGATTTTGTTGATGTGCTAAATTATGCCACAAGCAGTGATGATTTTATTTATTTTGATCCACCATACTATCCTGTAAGTGAAACTAGCTATTTTACAGCTTACAGTAGCTATCGGTTTGCTGAAGATCAGCAAGTTCAACTCAAAGATGTATTTGAAAAATTAGCTGGGCGTGGAGTTAAAGTGATGCTATCTAATTCAGATTGTGAATTTATTCGCAACCTTTACAGCAGTTTCCATATTCACACTATATCAGCATCTAGGGCAATTAATTCTAATGCCAAAAAGCGCGGAAAAATTACAGAATTACTAGTAACTTCGTATTAAAGATTATTGTTAGACCAGGCAATGAATGAACTTAAATTATGAACATAGAGAAGATTTTGATTTAAAACAACTTGTTTCCCTAACCACGACACAGCTTGCGGTTTCATACCTCCACCGTCAATTAATACAACTGCTTGTGCAGGATAGCAATTTTGAATATTCAAGTTAAGGTAAGGAAGTTTTTCATCGACTGAACCGCTAGTTTGCTGCCATTTACACTCAATAATTAGCCCGGAAGAAACGGATGCAGCACCAATAATATAAAAGTCTACATATATATAGCTCCCATAAATTCCTGCTCCGATATAAACCTGCCTTGCATATCGTTTGGGTATAGTATTCAAGCTTAAAAGACATCCAAGGCGCTGTTTTTTTGGTAAATCAAAGCCCACTTGGACATATCCATGACCCAGTAAAATCCCTTCTACAGCTTTTTCCAAGACATTGCCAGAAGTAACTGCTCTTGCGCCTTGAGTCATCTTTATCCTGATTATTTTCAAAAGGTTTCCTGATTTTAGGATTCCCTGGAAGCAACAGTAAATGCTAGGTTATATAAATTTTTGATTTTTGACGCACAAGGCTAGATTTTTTAGGTATGAAGTAAGAAAAATTTGGTATTTTTGTACTAAATAAATACAAGTGTATTAATAATTTGGATAAGTAACGAGTTACTAATTCAGATAATAGTTAAAATAATAGATTTTTTGTATCGACTCAAAAAGCAACTATTGCAAGCGACTACGCCATTTTTCTGGGTCTTGGGAACAGTGGAAAACAGCGTAGATAATAATCTCTTGTTCATTAAACTCGTAAAAAACGACGTAAGGAAAACGCCTGACTGTAGCGCGGCGATAGGTTTCATGAAAATCTGGTATGTGCTGGGGTGACGCCGAATTAAATTCAGGCAGGCATCAATACATCGTAGGAACTCAGCGCATAACCCAAATTCGCGCCCCTTGTACCAGTTATAAGCTTCAATAATGTCTAGTTCTGTGCCTATAAGGAGTTAAGTTTCTAGCCATGCCGTTGAGAGATTCTGGCTTTTACATCTTCCCAACTGCTGCCAATGGCTGGGTTTTGTTGATATTCGGCTTTGCGACGGGCTAACTCTTGTTTCTGCCAATCTAAAACTGGAAGCGCTGCTGCTGTAGCGGCAATTTCATTCCATAAATCTTCTACCAGTTGAAGTTTTTCTGCTCTCGAAAGACTAGAGAGTTCGGGAAATACTGGGTTTATGGCCTTCTATGATTTTATTCACCTTCATTATTACACCCTGAAACCGCCATATCTATAACAACATTTCTAATAACTGGAATTTAGCTTGGATGAATTTTAGTTATTTCGTTTTGACTTCAACCTGTCTGTGCCTCAGTATGACCGTTGCGAATAGACCATGCTAGTTCTAAAAGTTGAGTCCAGCGTTTTTGTAACTGTTTGGGGGTGCATTTGATGGTTTTAGCGATCGCAACGTCATTTTCCCGTGCAGTTTTTAACTGTAATATTTGCTGTTGCTGTTCTGTGAGTTGATTCACAAAGATTTCCCACTGTTGGGAAGATAAACCCAATTTTTGCTCTAAACCCGCACCTAACCATTGATGTACCAATTGCCAATGGTGTTGTTTAGCAAACTTTTCTACGTGATATTTAAACCGTTGTTGGAGATAATCGCGCTGACGGCTGGTTAAACCGAGAATTTGGTCAATTTCTGGGGCTGAGAGGTCTTGAAGTTTCAAGCTGAGGTAGTTCATACAATCAGATTGGCCTTGAGAGTCCAGGTATTTCATCAATTCAGTGATGACGCGATCGCGTTCTGACTCTTCTGATGGATCGAAATTAGTTTGGGCGATCATTTGCGATCGCAGCTGCTGCACCGCCGAGTTACGCTGGTAAGATTCCGCTTCTTCACCCTTAGCAGACTCTACCGCCATTTCAATATCCACGGTAGTTTCTTGCGGCTGACGACGAGCAAAGCCTTGGGCCCGCAAGATAATCAATTGCTGATTTGCACCACCAGGTAAATTGATCCGGCGTTTGGCATACTGCTCTGTAAATGCCATATATTCAGCTAATTGCAGCTGAGTACGCGGCGTATGATCGTTAGGTAGTTCGTTTTCTCTGCGGAAAGCTTTGATAGCTTCGATATAAAATGCTTGTAAAAAATCTTCAATCAGACTGTAACGAGCCTCAAAACCCAACTCAGAGCCGGATATAGTTACATGACGGTAAACCATAGCACCCAAATTGCTATGTAATTCCACCCGTCCTTGTTTTGAGCCTAGTTGGTAGTAACGTAAGCACTTGTGCATCCGATGCCTTCCCAACGTAATCTGCCAGGATTTGATTTCCCCAGATGTTTGGATACGGGAGCTTTTATCGCAAATGCGTTCTACTTCTACGGCTATGCGGTTTGCTAAAGCTTCTACGCACTTGGGTGCTGCTTTCACTTGTGCTTGCATTTCCTGACACAGCAATTCAATCAAGGTTTCGCTGCTGCTGTCTGAAAATTCTTCAGTCGAAAGGTTGTTATCAAAAATGGGTGTAGAGTTTGGTAGATTAATGACGTTAGATTTCATGACTTTTTCAGGGGGTAGTATTGCACCGTAATTACAACGCAGACACAGCAATCAAGGCTAGCCTTGGCTGAAGAATCTTTAGGCATTCATCCATCAAGGCTTGCCGCATGTAATGCTCACATCTAAAGCTCATATATAAAACTGTAGGAAATACGAGAGAGTTACAGTTATGCCAATGTGTCGGTTTTTTCACAAGTTACCACATTGACGCTGGGACAAAAGTACCCGCCATTTTCTCAAAGTTACCAAATCCCTTGTTGTACCAACTGTTGCCACCATCCTGTTATTGCATCTGTGTCCATCGTAGACATCGCCTTAAAATATGACAATTTAAAAACTGGAGTCGCTTTTATCACAATTTCCGAAACGGAGAGGTGCGCCTGTGAAGTGTAATTTTTATACCCATGCTGCTGCTGCTTCCCAACCTAAACCCCTCCGTATAATTGCTGCTTCGTCTCCGGTCATATCCAAGATGGTAGATACTTCATAAGTAGGTTCTTCGCCAGTGTCTACAATTATGTCTACCAACTTATCTAAACGATCAAATAGCTCTACCCGCGACTGAACAGTTTCTGGATCTATCCGAATCATGCCATTATCTGCTTCATCTGGTGGCAGATGTGCTGAAGTTGAAATAATCGGATTGCCCAAGGCTGCCAGCAACTCCAAACACACTGTATGGTTTGGTACTCTAATTCCAGTACTTTTCCGCTTGGGACTTTGCACCAATCGCGGTACTAATTTAGTCGCTGGGAGCAAAAACGTGTATGGCCCTGGAATCAGGCGTTTCATAATCCGATAGGCTGTGTCACTTACGAAGGCATAAGTTGCCACATTTGAAAGCGAGGGACATAAAAATGTCAGTGGTTTATCATTTGCTAGCTGTTTAATTTGCCGCACTCGTTCTACCGCCGACTTGGCATTCAAATCACAACCGATCGCATAGACTGTATCAGTAGGATAAAGCATGACTGCGCCACTAGAAAGCGCCGACTTTATTTCCTCTATTCGGCGAACTTGAGGATTATCCGGATGAACTGGGAAAATTTTTGCCATAACTCGGGGAGTGGGGAGATGAGGGAGCAGGGGGAGCAGGGGGAGCAGAGGAGAATATATTAACCAATGCCCAATGACTAATGACTAATGACTAATGACTAATTTATTATGAATAAAATTGCTTATCTTCAATGTCCGACAGGAATTTCTGGTGATATGTGCCTGGGTGCTTTGGTGAGTTTGGGTGTTCCTGTAGACTATTTAATTGAAAAACTGAATGGGTTGGGTATTGAACAGGAATATCAGTTAAGAGCGGAATTTGTCCAACGGAATGGTCAGCAGGCGACTAAAGTCCATGTGGATTTAGTACACGATCGCCACCACCACCATCACCACAACCACGAACACAATCACGATCGCACACGCCACCTGCCAGAAATAGAGCGGATGATTCTCAAAGCTCAGTTGCCATCACGGGCAGAAGCTTGGAGTTTGGCGGTATTCCGACAGTTAGCAGTCGCAGAAGGGGCGGTGCATGGCATTTCTCCCGAAAAAGTTCATTTTCATGAGGTGGGTGCTGTAGATGCGATCGTAGATATTGTGGGTACTTGCTTGGGGTTAGATTGGTTGGGGATTGAGAGTAATGAGGAAGGATTGCCCTTACTTTACTGCTCGGCGTTCCCGACTGGTGGCGGCACTGTTCGGGCTGCACATGGTCAGATGGCAGTACCAGTACCAGCAGTATTAAAGTTGTGGGAAATGCGGGGTTGTCCAGTTTATAGTAATGGGATTGACAGAGAACTGGTGACACCAACAGGAGCTGCGATCGCTACTACTTTGGCAAGAGATTTTGGTTCACCACCTGCGATCGCTATCAAGCAAATAGGATTGGGAGCAGGAACCATAAATTTACCCATTCCCAATATTTTACGTCTTTGGGTGGGTGAAAGCGCAAGTTTACAGTCAAATTTCAGTGATTATGAAACTACTAGCTCAAATTTGGAAACCATCTCGCTACTAGAAACCCAAATTGATGATTTAAATCCACAAGCGATCGGCTATGTGTTTGAGGCGTTGTTTGCAGCTGGTGCGGTAGATGTTTTTACCCAAGCGATTGGTATGAAAAAGTCCCGTCCGGGGATTTTGTTGACTGTAATTTGTCATCCAGAAAATTTACTCAGTTGTGAAACGGTTATATTCCGCGAAACCACTACTTTGGGTATTCGGCGAACAACTCAGCAACGCGCCATTTTACAACGGGAAATTCAACAAGTGGAAATTGAATATGGGAAAGTGCGTGTCAAAGTAGCATGGAAAGGGCAATCACCAGAAAAAGTTATTGCAAATGTGCAGCCAGAATATGAAGATTGTGCAGACTTAGCCCGAAAACATGATATTCCCTGGCGCGAAATTCAACGTCTGGCGCTACAGCGTTGGTATTTAGTCAATGGCTGATACAAATTCTTCTCCCCCTGCTTCAAGAGCCTGCCTCAACCAAGAAATTTTTTAACCGCGTATTGCACGCTTACCCGATATCCCGCCCAGAACTTAAGTTCTGGGCTGATAGCTAAAGTCCACTCAAGTGGACTGAAATTTTCCCTTTTACATTAGGGCTTACGCAGACTCTACGAATTTTTCTCTTCTCTACGAGAGGCTGGGCGTTGGCGGAAGCCGACGCACCAGAAGGCGGTTCGATAAATTAAGCTTTTTAGCAATTGTTGCGTAAATCCTGTAGATGAAAATTTTTTATTTAGTCCTCTTGAGAGGACTTTAGCTATTAGCCTTGGAATTTATTCCGAGGCGGGAATCGTAACGAAGCCCAAGATAAAAAAATGTTGGCAATGACAAGTCTAAAGCCTTCGCCTTTCCTCGCACATCAATCAAACTAAAAGTGTTTCGGCTTTACAAGCGTGTCTTCAATTTTTATACTTTGAGCGATGAAAAACTTTATCCCCAATCTATATTGGAATATTCAGGAGCCATAAAATTCATATTTTAATAGTCATTGTCAGCCACACAAATGCCTTTACATTTAATACCGTTCGTAGCGGTGCGCTGACAATGAGGACATAGAACTTTTTCATTTTCTGTTTCTTGATTTGTCTTTAAACTAGTGCTTGCCTGTAATTTTTCTTTTTCGGTGTCGATTTCTAGAGTCATAGTTAAAAGCTGTTTAATTACTTAGAACTTTTATCAAATATTGTGTCAATGTAAACGCATCTACACCCAATTCAGTACGCTCCTGGGCAGCTATTATACCTGCTTGCGAATGCCACCATGCAGCAGTTGCCACAATATCTTCTACGGGAATCTGTTTAGTTGCTGCTTGCGCCAACAATCCACCCAGTAGCCCAGTTAACACGTCACCGCTACCGCCACGGGCTAAGGCGGGTGTGCTTTCAGGAATAATCCAAACAGCACCTTGAGGGTTTGCGATCGCAGTTCTCGCCCCTTTCAACAATACTATCGCCTGACTTTGCGCTGCTGCTTCTTGTACTGCTTGCACCCTGTCATGTTTGGCATCGGGGACATCAGGAAACAATCGTTGAAATTCGCCAGTGTGGGGTGTGAGTACGGTTACACCAAGACGTTTTTTTAATGTGGCGATCGCTCCCATTTGTGCCAAGATATTTAAACCATCGGCATCGAGAATTAGAGGGCGATCGCTTTCTATGACTTCTTGGACAATGGGAGTGGCATCTCGTGTTAAACCAGGGCCACAAGCGATCGCATTAAAGGAACTCAGATCGGTTTTTTCTGGTAATTGTAACTGTGCAATTGCTCCAGTTTCCGTCTCTGGACAACCGACAATTAGCGCTTCTGGCAAATGTGACACCAAAAGAGATTTCAGCGATTCGGGTACGGCAATGGAAAGCATCCCTACACCACTAGCCCTAGCACCCAAACCAGTTAAAATTGCTCCACCTGCATAGCGCCGTGAACCACAAATCAACAATAAATGTCCTTCTTTATATTTGTGGGTGACTGGTGGACGAGGTAGGGGTAGAGTAGCAAGTGCCGTTGCTGGTGTAATACGTTTAATCCTGAGTGTATCTTTTAGAACAGCTTCCACATCAGCTAAAGGAATATCGAAATCGATTAACTCAGCTTTGCCAAGATATTCCAGCGCCTGATCTTGAAAGAAAGCTAGTTTCCATAAACCTAAGCAAAAAGTGTGAGTAGCACGAATGGCAGTTCCTAATACTTCGCCTGTATCAGTGTGTAAACCTGAAGGTAAATCGATACTATAAATCGGCACAGACAATTCATTTAACTGATTAATTGCAGAGGCGATGGGATCGATGAGGTTTCTTTCTAAACCAAATCCAAACAAGCCATCAATCAACAAATCAGAATCTGGCAGTTGCTCAATTGTTTGATAAATTGGAATGCCCAAACTCTGAGCATACTGCAAGTGCTGCGAAGTTAATTCTTTAAGCTTAGAGAAAGGAGAATAAATCCAAACTTCATACCCGCGAAAGTATAATTCACGGGCTACTACTAAAGCATCCCCACCATTATGACCCGGCCCGACAAGAATTCCAACACGAGATCCCCCCGCCTGTGGCGATCCTCTTAAAAACGGTGTGTTTGAAAGAATGTAGCCCCCCTTTTTAAGGGGGGTTGGGGGGATCTCTTGAATGCGACGGGCAATTAATCCCGCCACCTTTTCCATCAAAGCTACTACAGGCATTCCTGCTGCAAAGATCCGATCTTCAATATCGCGCATCTGCACAGCAGTCACTACCACTTGCGAGATTTTTTCTTGCCTGTTCTGCATCAGTCCTAATTCCTGTTAGCCGTAGCGGGGCGTTTAGTGCGTGCTGAGTTATGAGTTTTAGGGTAACTGAAACTTTAGCAGATTTCATACAAAATGAACTACCTGCTTAATGCTGACATCGCTGGAATCTTTGTGTTACAACTTGGCAGACAATTTAATCATGCGTTGGAGTGGGTGAATCAGATTTTGGGAATAATCCTCATAGTGTTTGAAAGCATCGTTTTTGTTAGGTTTCACGCTATGAGAACGCGATTTGGAAAAAACAATATTTTTGGCTATTTATCTATTGCATTTTGTTGCATTTTGTGGATTATTTTGGCATTAATTCCAGTCCACGCAACTTCCACAGGTTCTATTGATACTTTGCGACAACAGCAACAACAAATGAACCAGCAGCGTCAGAGTGTGGTTAACGATCGCGATCGCTTAACAAATCTCCAACAAGAGGCCCAAAAACACCTCACTGGTTTAAAACAAAATCTGCAAACTACAGATAGCTATATTCAAGAGAGCGAATCACGCTTACAACTCGCCACCCAACGCCTCCAGCAGTTGGAAACTGATTTAGATGTAGCAGAACGTTCATATCAGGAGCGGCAAATAGCAACAGTAGCACGATTGCGTTATCTCCAGCGATCGCCTGCATCTGTCGGATGGGCAGTTTTGCTCGAAAGTGAAAATATCAGCGACTTTTTCAGCCGTCGTCATCAGTTGAAGTTAATGTATCAGGCAGACGAACAAATTTTGGTAAAACTCAACCAACAAGCAAAGCTGATAAATAAACAAAAAACGGACGTAGAACAGCAAAAAAACGAAATTGCCTTGATTCGTGAGCAATTGTTAGCACAAAAATCCGATTATCAAAACCAGGCGGAGTCACAATCGGAATTGATTCAACGTCTTAATAGCGATCGCCTAGCCTTGGAAGCAGCGCAAAACCAGCTAGAGAGGGAATCTCAAAATCTGGAAGTCTTGATTCAACAAAAGGTAGCAGAAGCTAGAGCAACAGAGGAAGCGCAAACAAAAACCAACAGCCGCACCAGTGTGATCATTCGGGGAACTGGAATAATGGCATATCCTAGCGATGCTGCTACTAGCAGTCCCTTCGGCTGGCGGATACACCCAATCCTTGGCTATCGTCGCTTTCATGCCGGGTTGGATTTTGCCGCTAGCTATGGTAGTAAAATTCGGGCAGCCGATTCGGGCAGAGTAATTTTTGCTGGGTGGTATGGTGGTTATGGCAGAGCAGTAATTATCGACCACGGTAATGGCCTTACTACACTGTACGGACATACCAGCGAGTTGTATGTTTCCGAAGGACAAGCAGTTGAACGCGGACAAGTGATCGCTGCTGTCGGTTCCACAGGTTTCTCAACTGGGCCCCACCTCCACTTTGAAGTCCGCCGCAATGGTACACCGGTAGACCCAGCTAATTATCTTTGAACTTATAAAGCAAGTTTCTCTAGGCTGCAAATTTTATCACAGACGTGCTATAATGTGTAAGACTAAGGGCGCGTAGCTCAGTGGATAGAGCAACAGATTCCGGTTCTGTGGGTCGGGGGTTCAAATCCCTCCGCGCTCGTTACTTTTAGAAGACTAACCATAAAATCGAGAGGTCATTTTCTCTCATGGGATAAGCCCAATTTATCCTATTAAACATAATGGCAACGGGTAGCTGGAATAAAAAAATATTTAGACCTAACTAATATAATTTGGGATTATAAGTTATTGATAAATCCTGTCTATGATAATCCCTAATAACTTACTAGAAAATAGATTTTTAATATAATTTCTACTAAACTCCAAATTGACATTGGTAATACATCCAGGCAACCTAAATTTACGGTTGACAATAACGTGATGCGCTTTGATTATGTGGTTGCTAATTTGACATTTTAGATTTTCGATTGATTTTTTCAGGAGGATAAAATAATGACTCAAGCAATTGATAAGGAACAAATGATAATTGATGAATTTAAAAAGTTATCTCCTGAGAAGCAGCAGGAGGTATTAAATTTTATTGAATTTTTGCATTTTAAGGACATGCAAAAGCAAGAGACACTTGAGGATAAAGAGAAGGGAAAACAAGTTTCATTTTTAGAAGCTGCTAAGGAGTATATTGGATGTGTTGATGGAGGGACTGGAGATTTAGCAACTAATAAAAAGTATCTAGAAGGATACGGTAAGTAGTGAAGCAAAATATCATTATTGATACTGGCCCTCTAGTTGCTTTAATTAATAATCGTGAACAATATCATAGTTGGGCTACTAAAGAAGTTGCTAATCTAGCTTACCCCTTCTTTACTTGTGAAGCAGTAATTAGTGAAGCGTGTTTTATATTGCGAGATTTTTATGGCGGAGAGGATGCAGTTATGTCTTTACTAGATACTGGCTTAATTCAAATCTCTTTTCGTCTCAGTGATGAAATAGGAACGGTTAGAGAGTTGTTAAAGCGGTATCAGAATGTGCCAATGTCGTTAGCTGATGCGTGTTTGGTAAGAATGAGTGAGTTAATTGTGGGGAGTTGTGTCTTGAGGCTAGATAGTGATTTTCGGGTTTATCGGAAGAATAAGAATGAGATGATGGATTTGATTATTGCTGATGGAATATAAAATGAGATACAAGTACCTAAAATCACAGCCAATCAATTTTAAAACATCTTTTAAACTTGACATTTTGCCTGCCTATGCTATGTAACTTAAAAGTTCAAAAGGCGAAAGGCAAATATGGTTTTCCAGTACACTAACGCATTTGTCACCATAGCATCGCTTAATTGCGAGAATTTAGTGAGTTTCTATACTAAATTGCTGGAGCAAAAGCCAGTTATTTTGATTCCGAATGCCTATGCTGAGTTTAATTTGGTTAGTATGCGTTTAGGTATTTTTAAACCAAAGAACACAAACGAATCGGAATTTGAAGCTATTGCCAAAAGTAAGATAAGTTTGTGTTTAGAGGTGAGTAACTTAGAAGATGCGATCGCTCACCTAACAGCTTTGGGCTATCCCCCACCAGGAGACATTTCCATTGCTGACCACGGCAGAGAAATTTATGTCTATGATCCTGATGGCAATCGGATAATTTTACATCAAGCCCCAGTGAATGATAATTAATAAGTGATAATAATTTATTTGGTAATTGATTATGGCTATAACTCAAAACTATAGATTAAACCTGATTCAATGGTATCCAGGTCACATTGCGAAAGCTGAAAGGAAGCTCAAAGAACAGCTGAAGCGCGTAGATGTGGTGTTTGAGGTACGAGACGCGCGGATTCCCTTAGCAACTCATCATCCCCAAATAGGTGAGTGGGTGGAGGGTAAGACACGGGTGTTGATACTTAACCGAGTAGATATGATTACGCCGCAAATGCGATCGCTGTGGATAGATTGGTTTAAACGTCAAGGCGAAGTCCCTTATTTTACCAACGCTCAACATGGTAAAGGTATAGCAGAAGTGGCACGGGCAGCACAAGCTGCTGGGGTAGAACTTAATAAAAGAAGAAGCGATCGCGGGATGTTACCCCGTCCAGTGCGGGCTGTGGTGATTGGTTTTCCCAATGTCGGTAAATCAGCTTTGATTAACCGCCTGTTAGGACGGCGAGTAGTAGAAAGTGCAGCCCGTCCTGGGGTAACTCGCCAACTGCGTTGGGTGCGAATTTCCGAACATTTGGAATTGCTAGATGCTCCTGGTGTCATCCCTTTAAGATTGGAAGACCAAGATGCAGCATTGAAATTAGCCATTTGTGATGATATCGGTGAAGCATCTTACGATAACCAGCTAGTAGCAGCAGCACTAGTGGATTTACTCAACTATTTGGAAGCTGTAGCCGCAGATTTGCTACCAAAGAAACCATTAGAGTCCCGTTACCGACTCGATTCGACATCAGACACCGGAGATACCTATTTGCACGCCTTGGCAGAGCATCGTTACAAAGGTGATATAGAGCGAGCTGCAAGGCAACTTTTAACAGATTTTCGCAAGGGTTCGTTAGGTGAAATTAGTTTAGAATTACCTCCTAATTAAATAAGGTAAGGATGAGAGAAAAAGAAAATTTGTTAATTTCTCATTTTTAATTGAGCAGCCCGCACCCTTAAAATTAACATAGTTCCTCCTGTAAATAACATACCTAGTAATAGGCTTTTTAGACTAAAATTTTTTCCGCTCTCACTTACTAAAATACCTTCCAATATTAGAGAAGGTATTAATATTCCTCCATAAATCAATAAATTAGAAAGGAGCAATCTTCTTTTGGCTAGAAGAGTTAATATCGTTAAGTAAAACCCTAGAGGAATAAAAGTTAGCGCATAGTAAAAAATCCTCTGATTTTTAGGTATTAATTCCAATAAATTCAAAGAGGAAAAATTATGTAAATTGTCTACATATACTTTGATGGTTGCTCTGGAATAAGTGATGATTATATGGTGAGATTTAGTGTCTGTAAAAATATTAGGTATATTCAGTGTAAAATCTGCTCCATTTTCTCCAGTTATCGGCGTTCGTAATCGAAAATCTAAGTTATTTCTCTGCTGTCCTACTGTCAAATTGCGACGTAGGGAATTGCCAGAAATTGAAATAATGCGGGCAGGGCCAAACTGCTCTGAATTGATAGTAGCAAGGGTAGTACTGAGTGTAAATTCAGATGTTTTCCTGATTCTTTTACTGAGGGTTGTGACAGGAGTAGCTGTTTGTAGCCAATGACTAGAACTCAAAAAAATACCTTTACCTTCTTGAGCATCTGAAGGCTGTCCTTGCCACAATAGTTCTGGCAATTGTCCAGTCTGTTCTTTATAGCAACATTTTCCTTTAAATTGATAATTAGCTATTAGAGAATTACCAAGATTATTAAAGTAACTGGAATCAGCTAATCCTTGTGCTACCTCATTTATTGAAATTGCTCGATCAACAATATAAATTTCAGAGATGTATCCTTGCCAAGGTCTATCCCTCGTCAGTTCGTTACCAATCAGTAGGGGATAATTTGCGTCCCAATTACTCAAATTTATCGTATTCTGCCACAACAGCGAAATCAGGATTGTCAAAAATATATATCCAATACAAAATACTACTATCTGTTTAATTGAACGGCTAGCTCTACTGTTTTCTATCTGTGCAACAGTTTTTTTAAAGCTTTGACTATTCCATAGATAAAAGCAAATAAAACCAATAAATCCACCAATACTATTGTTCATAATATCTGATGGAGTAGGCACTCTTGAAGGTAGAAATATTTGCAAGACTTCAACTGTCAACGATAAGCTAGCACTCATCAAGGTAACTATTAAAATTTGTACTCCTATTTTTATCCTTCTTTTATGCAAGAGTCTAGTGAAGGCGAAACCTAAAGGCATAAACAGCAAAAAATTATTTACCTGATCTTTAAAATTACTAGCATTGTTAAAACTGGCAAAAATTTCTGGCAGAGAAAAACTATCAGGGATGGAAAAATTAAATGGATAAAGTGTAGCTAATAGTACTAATAAAATGCTGATAACGACAATCACTAAATTAAATTTTTGAGAAGAAATCGGGCGTTGATTCATAAAAAAATGTGTTATTATGAAAATTTATAGATATTAATAAAAACAGTTAATTTCATTACATTAATGATTGATTCTTGAGAGTAGTTAACTAATTTATTTATGACTTATTGCTACTAATGATGAATTATTAATTACCAGTAATAGATACTTAAAACTACTTTTGAATTGTACGCAATATCAACACTGCTTTTATATTATTTACTAGTAGATAATTATGAGCAGTAAATTATGAAGACATCATCAATTTATTATGAAAAATACATATAGTTGGGTTTGAGTTTAAGTTGATACTAATGGCGGATATACGCTCTTACTGAGGGTTTTATCAAAAAAGGCAGGAGGTGAGGCGGTGCGGTTTGGATAAGAACGATCCCCCCGCCTGCGGCAGCGCCCTTAAAAATGGGGTAAAGGAGGAGGAAATAAGCCTCGTAATTTATCGGGGGTTGGGGGGATCTTTGCTCGATAAACAGCCGTAGTCTGAACTTACCGTACTAGCCCAAAAAATTGAAAATTTGCTGGTTTCCCTTCACAACGAGATTCAAACCCACTTTGAACTGAATCTCCAGCAAAGTTACCTCTTTCAATGTAATGTCTGTCACATGCAGTTGTCGGAAATCAGTTAACAGTGTCATAAAGAAAAAGTGAAGGTTAACCTGTAGTGTATAACTTACCCTAGAGTTGCTTGCACCTCTAGCTTCGATGGATCACACTCATGACTGAACTGACGCTACGCCTACAAGAGGGAGATACCGAGACAACGATCGCAGTTGATCAAGATATATTCACAATTGGCCGTTTGCCGGAATGTAACCTGTACTTACCTTTTGCTGGAGTATCTCGCAACCATGCCCGCTTGGTTAAAACAGCTGACGGTGTGTGGACTATTGAGGATATGGGCAGCAAAAACGGGACGCAAGTAAATAAATATCTTGTTAACTTTCCCCAAGAGTTACATCACGGCGATATCGTTTGGCTGGGCAATGTTAGCTTGGTAGTGCTGCTCACAAGCACCGTTTCCTACCCAACACCTGGGTATCCTGGAACTTCGGACATTAATGAACAAAGAACAATCCTTCACAATGTCGAACAATTACAACAGCAATGGATTGCAGCCGATAGCAAAGATGGCAACATCAATAATAAAGACAAAACCATTGCCCGTCTCAAAGACTTAGTGGACATAGCTAAAAATCTTTGTGCGGCGGCATCTATAGAAGAGATTTTTTCTCAGGTGCAGCAAGTGGTTTTTCGTTACCTTGATAGTATTGAGCGCTTGGCATTATTAATTGATGTTAATGGTTGCGGTCAATTAGAATTAGTCAATGCTGCTACTAGAAATATTTCCCAACAAAAACATCTTCCCTCTGATGGAAGTTGGATTAGTCGTAGTATCTGTCAAAAGGTATTTGACGAAAAAGTTGTCATTCAAACAGCAGATACCCAGCAGGATGAACGGTTTGCTAGTGAACAGAGTATTTTGGTTAAAGGCATTCGCAGCGCGATGGCAGTGCCTTTATGGGATGAGAATAAAGTTGTGGGCGTATTGTATGCCGATGCCAATCTTTCTTCTTACCATTGGGCAAATGAAGGCGAAGAAGAACTCAGCTTTTTTTCAGCTTTAGCAAACATTGTGGCTTCTAGCGTCCAGCGTTGGCTACTGGTAGAGAAACTCAAAACTGAAGAAATGATTCGTCACCGACTAGAACGCTATCATTCTCCAGCAGTTGTGCAGCAGTTGATCTCTGTAGGTGGATTACCGGGTGGTCGTTTAGCTCCTACCGAGAGCGAAATTAGTATTTTGTTTGCAGATTTGGTTGGCTTTACGGCAATTTCTGAACAGTTAACACCAACTGCGATCGCTCAATTATTAAATAATTTATTTGAAGAAATGTTAAAAGAAGTGTTTACTTGGGGCGGCACTTTAGATAAATATATTGGCGATTGTATTATGGCATTTTTCGGCGCTCCAGAACCGCAATCAGATCACGCCGATCGCGCTGTTAATGCTGCCAAGGGAATGCTCACTCGTTTAGAACATCTTAACGCCAATGGTTTTTGGCACGAACCGCTTCAATTACGTATTGCTATTAATAGCGGTAAGGCTGTTGTGGGAGATGTCGGTAGTTCTCAAAGGGTAGATTATACGGCATTAGGCGCGACGATTAATCTTGCTGCTCGTATGGAAGCAGTTTGTCCCCCTAGTGAATGCGTGATTAGTGAAGCCACTCATAAAATGCTTTCACTGCCTTCAGACTTTGAGAAAATGGGAGATTATCGTTTCAAAGGTATTGAGCGATTAGTTAAGATTTATCAGACAAAATTGCAGCCAATGCCAACAATTATTACTCCATTTATTAATCTTTAGACATTGGGCAGGGGGCAGGGGGAGCAAGGGGAGAATAACTAATGAATAATGACTAATTTAGCAGGATAAATACATAGCTAAGTTGTATATTTTATTTCAACCATAATTGCAAACTTGTAATATTAAACAACTAATTCTTGGTTAAAATACTAGAATTTGGGTAGTAGCTTCCAAAATTGATCTGTGTAACACTAGGAAGCCTACCGAAGCTATTTTTTAACGGGAGGTCAGGTAATGGCGATCGCCACCATTAATCCCGCCACTGGGGAAACGCTCAAAACCTTTGAGCCACTCAATGATGCAGAAATTACCGCTAAACTCGATTTAGCTAATCAGACTTTTGAAAAGTATCGTCAGACTAGTTTTTCTGAGCGATCGCACTGGCTGCAAAAGGCTGCTGATATTTTAGAGCAAGACAAAGCAGAATTTGCGAAGTTGATGACTCTAGAAATGGGTAAGCCATTTAAAGCTGCGATCGCGGAAGTCGAAAAATGCGCCGTCGTCTGTCGCTACTATGCCGAACACGCCCCTAGTTTTTTGGCTGATGTCAGTGTAAAAACGGATGCCAGCCAGAGTTTTATACGTTATCAACCAATGGGTGCGATTCTCGCGGTGATGCCGTGGAATTTCCCTTTTTGGCAAGTTTTTCGTTTTGCTGCACCAGCGCTAATGGCGGGAAATGTCGGCTTACTCAAACATGCTTCCAATGTGCCGCAGTGCGCCTTGGCAATTGAAGATATTATCCGACGGGCAGGTTTTCCTGAAGGTGCGTTTCAAACTCTATTAATAGGCGCTGCTAAAGTTGCCGATTTGATGGCTGATGACCGCGTAAAAGCTGCTACCTTGACCGGAAGCGAACCAGCAGGTGCATCCCTGGCCGTCGCCGCCGGGAAACAAATCAAAAAAACAGTTTTGGAATTAGGAGGAAGTGACCCGTTTATTGTGTTAGAAAGTGCTGACTTAGAGACAGCAGTTGTCACAGCTACTACAGCGCGAATGTTGAATAACGGGCAATCATGTATTGCAGCAAAACGTTTTATTGTCGCAGAAGCGATCGCAGACAAATTTGAAAAATTACTTTTAGAAAAATTTGAGGCGCTGAAAGTAGGCGATCCCATGCAACCAGATACCGATTTAGGCCCACTGGCAACTCCTGGTATTCTCCAGGATTTAGATCAACAAGTGCAAAATGCTACAAAAAGTGGTGGTAAAGTCCTCACCGGTGGACATCCTTTATCAGATCGTTCTGGAAACTTTTATCCACCAACGATTATCATAGGTATCCCGCCTGAAGCATCAATTGCCAAAGAAGAATTCTTTGGCCCGGTAGCCTTGTTATTCCGGGTTCCAGATATCGATGCTGCCATTAAACTTGCTAATGACTCACCCTTTGGCTTAGGTGCAAGTGCTTGGACAACCAACAACCAAGAGAGCGATCGCTTGGTTGAGGAAATAGAAGCCGGTGCCGTGTTTATCAACAGTATGGTCAAATCTGATCCCAGGTTGCCCTTTGGTGGCATCAAGCGTTCTGGATATGGCAGAGAATTGAGTATTCAGGGTATACATGAGTTTGTCAATCTTAAAACCGTGTGGGTTAAATGATTAGTTATTAGTCATTGGTCATTGGTCATTAGCTAAAAAAATGACAAATGACTAATGACGAAGGACAAAGGACAAATGACTAATAAATAGTTAGGAAATTAAATGAATACAGCAGAATTATTGGTGCAGTGCTTAGAAAATGAAGGAGTGCAATATATTTTTGGACTCCCCGGTGAAGAAAACCTGCACGTTTTGGAAGCGTTAAAACATTCTTCGATTAAATTTATTACGACTCGTCATGAACAGGGTGCAGCATTCATGGCGGATGTCTACGGACGCTTAACAGGAAAAGCTGGAGTGTGTCTTTCTACTCTTGGCCCTGGGGCAACCAACTTGATGACTGGGGTAGCAGACGCTAACCTCGATGGTGCGCCCTTAGTGGCGATTACTGGTCAAGTGGGAACAGATAGAATGCATATTGAATCCCATCAATATTTAGATTTGGTGGCAATGTTTGCACCTGTAACCAAGTGGAATAAGCAGATAGTGCGACCGAGTATTACACCAGAAGTAGTGCGGAAAGCATTTAAGCGATCGCAATCCGAAAAACCTGGTGCAGTTCACATCGATTTGCCAGAAAATATTGCTGCCATGCCCGTCGAAGGCAAACCTTTGCGTAAGGATAATAGCGAAAAAACTTATGCATCTTTTGCTAGCATTCGGGCAGCAGCAGCCGCAATTTGCCAAGCAGTGAACCCATTAATTTTAGTAGGAAATGGGGCAATTCGCGCTCATGCAAGTGATGCCGTAACGCAATTTGCCACCTTGTTGAATATACCTGTTGCCAATACCTTCATGGGTAAAGGCGTGATTCCATACACACATCAATTAGCTTTGTGGTCAGTGGGATTACAGCAAAGAGACTTCATTACCTGTGCCTTTGATAACACAGACTTAGTAATTGCGATCGGCTATGATTTGATTGAGTTTTCCCCCAAGAAATGGAATCGTAATGGTGAAATTCCGATTGTGCATATTGGGGTAAGTCCGGCAGAAATTGATAGTAGTTATATTCCTAACGCCGAAGTAGTGGGAGATATTTCAGATTCCCTTTATGAAATTTTAAAATTAGCAGACCGACAAGGTAAACCCGATCCTTTTGCCATTAGCTTAAGATCAGAGATTCGGGCTGATTACGAACAGTACGCCCATGATGACGGATTTCCGATTAAGCCGCAAAAGTTAATTTATGACTTACGGCAAGTGATGGGCCCAGATGATATCGTCATCTCTGATGTTGGCGCACATAAGATGTGGATGGCCCGTCATTATCATTGCCATAGTCCCAATACTTGCATTATTTCTAATGGCTTTGCAGCTATGGGTATTGCCATTCCTGGCGCTTTAGCAGCAAAACTTGTTTATCCCAAGCGCAAAGTCGTTGCTGTAACAGGCGATGGCGGTTTTATGATGAATTCTCAAGAATTAGAAACAGCCTTGCGTGTCGGTACGCCCTTTGTCACCATAATTTTCAATGATGGCGGCTATGGGTTAATTGAGTGGAAGCAAGAAAATCAATTTGGCAAAGGAAACTCATCCTTTGTGCATTTTAGTAATCCTGATTTTGTCAAATTCGCCGAAAGCATGGGTTTAAAAGGCTACCGAGTTGAATCGGCTTTAGATTTGATTCCTACTTTGAAAGAAGCCCTCGCTCAAGATGTACCCGCAGTAATAGATTGTCCCGTAGATTATCGAGAGAATCACCGCTTTAGCCAAAAAGCGGGCGAGTTGACTTGTGCGTTGTAAAAATTACAGACGCGATTAATCGCGTCTGTACAAGAGTTAGGAGTTATTTATTCCTAACTCCTTTAGTATTTTGGTAGGGTGCGTTAGCCAAAGGCTAACGCACCGCTTTACTTCACTCAATTTATAGACATATTTCTTCTCTTTCTTTGCGTTCTTCTCTGACGAGACGCTGCGCGAATGCGTCCTTTGCGGTTCGTAAAAAAAACCATGAAGTTCCAAGGTTCATTCACGAGTATCAAACACTCATTCACGAAGCTCAGAGGTTCATCGACAAAGCTCAGAAGTTCATCGACAAGGCTCAGAGGTTCATCGACGAAGCTCAGAGGTTCATCGACGAAGCTCAGAGGTTCATTCACAATGAGTTAGAATTAATAACTTCTAGCTCATTATTGATTTTTACTTCTAATTAATTATCTTTTGGTCTAAATTTGTGCTTTCTTGTTTTTGGGCAATGTCCTTTACTGCTTTGCATTGCCTTTTGTCAATATCTGACTTAATAATGAGTCCCTTAGTATTAAGCGATATTTCCACTTGGTATTGACCATTCACCATATTAATCGCGGCGTAAGTTACTGTACCAAACATCATCACTCCGCAAAGTGATAAGATAATTTGCAGAATTCCCAGTTCTCGTTTCATTTTCAAAGCCCTAATCTCTTATATTTATCATTAAAATTTGGTGCAGTGTGAGAACTGAGTTGAGAAGTAGCCACTGATTAGACGAGTTTTTGTTGATTACTCAGTTAACTTCAGGATGACTATAAATTTATAGAGTGCAAGGCGTTATCGCTAAACAGCTTTGCTATTTAGCTAGTATAAAAACCTGATATACTCACAGCAGTTTCTCAATGAGGAATGATGGCGCGATCGCTCCGAGTAGCACCAGAGTATATTGAAAAAGTTAAGTCAGCACCTCAGCGTAACGGCTATCCCAGCCAGCAGTCCTTGGCTACTGATATAGGATTTTCTCTCTCGACAGTCAAAAGCTTTCTCACTGGTAAACCTATTGACTATCTAAATTTTGTGGAACTTAGCAAAAAACTGGCGTTAGATTGGCAAGACATTGCATACAAAGAACCAGAAATGATGATAATTGGCGTGAGGAAGGATTACGACAAATAAAACCATTTGCTGATTTATTAGATTCATAACTAGCAGAGTAACTATGAAAGCACACCGAATTGAAACAAAATTAACTAAAAACGGAACCTTGATTCTTGAGGATTTACCGTTTCAGGCTGGGGAAGCTGTTGAAATTATCATTCTAGAAACTCAGACTCGTCCCCAAGAAGCGAATTTGTATCCTTTGCGTGGCAAACAACCGTACCGTTATGACGATCCTTTTGAACCTGCTGTGCCTCTGGAAGATTGGGAAGTCTTGCAATGATTATACTGGATACCCATATATGGGTTTGGTGGGTTCAAGGTGATGCAAGACTGACCAAACAACATCAGAACTGGTTGCAACAATATGAATCCCAAGGATTAGGAATCTGCATAATGTCTTGTTGGGAAGTTGCCAAATTGGTAGAGATTGGCAAGCTAACTCTACCCTATTCAGTTGAAGAGTGGTTAACAGAAGCTTTAGCTTATCCAGGAGTGCAGTTACTCGAACTGACAATTCCAATTATCGTTGAATCAACCCAACTCACAGGTTTTCACCGAGATCCATTTGACCAAGTTATTGTAGCCACTGCTAGAATTAACGGCTGTCCGTTACTAACTGTTGACGCCAAAATTCTGGCATATCCTGGGGTACAAACTCTCAAAAAGTGAAAGAAAAGTTGGCGTTGCTGAATTAACCTATGAATTGTTCTTTGCCTCTTTGCGCTTTTACGTGAAGCTTTCTAAACAACCAATAGTCGTTGTCTAAGATAAGATCAATGGGCTTAAGATGGTTACGCCAAGCTGAAGGGCGGAAGACAAGCCAGAAAAGCAGTTGCAAGCTACCGAGTATTAAGTTGGGGTGCTGTTGGGGTGCATTGGTGTAAGCGTTGGGGGGTAATTGTGGTGAAGTCAACGTTTTTGCACTCCTATTTAATACTCGGCTTTGCTTAATCAGGATATTAAAGTTAGTACAGTGATGCGTTACGGCAAAGGCTAACGCATCCTACTAAAAATAGAAGTTAAAATACACGTACATTAGGCTTAGGTGGATCTTTACCGCTTATGCTGGCGTAATTGCTCTACTATATAGTCTTCCAGTTCTTGCCTTTCTCTCTTGCTGGCATTTCGTTGATAAGTTCTTGCTGTTTCTTGCATAAACTTGCGTTTCTCGCTTGGAGAAGATTTGAGTTTACCTCCAGCGCCTTGCAGCTTTTGCTGTAATTCTTCCCAAGTCTTTTCACCCACACTTTCGCCTAGTTTGGCTAGTACCTTTGGTAGTAATGTTCTTGCCTCTGTTTGAAAATCTTCTTCTGTCTCAAGGGAAGCTAAATCTATATTGCTGAAGTCGATATCGATTTGAAACTTACTCATAGAATTGTCTTTGTTCTTTTAACGATTATTACCACTATAGGGGGAAGATAGGTTTTACTTTCCTGTCAATCCTAGTACAGCATGGCGTAAATCCAGATACCATCTAAATTAACAAGGACAAGTTGCTCTAAGCAAATTACTCTTGTTAATGGTTGCAGCAAGCAACTCTGCTAAAGACCAATACGCTTGGGTTAAGGCTAAAACTCTTTATCAAAGTCAATTTTTTAACGAACCGCCTTTCCTTCTCTTCGAGAGGCTGCGCCAACGGAACGCTACGCGAACGCGCAGCATCTCGCAGAGAAGGACGCAAAGAGAAGGAAGAAATCCTTAACTGAACTGTATTGTGTTAAAGACCATTAACCTGCATTGGAGAAAAATTATGATCTTGAGTGCGATCCTATCACTTTGCATCTTTCTTAAGTAGTTATTTGTTTGGGATAAAAAACAAACCCTAACGATTAAATATCACGTTTAATCAGTAAAATAAGTTTTTACAAGTGATTTCAGACTGCTATATCATAAGGTTTTTAAATATTGTTAATACCTGCACAGCCAGGTTATCAATATTTAAAATGCTATCTTAAAGGCAAAGGTCATTTGCTCAATTTTTCAGGAAAAAAGTATGACTACAACGCTCATAGAGGCTAATTCTATCGAGTCATTGCTAGGTAAAGAGGCTGAAGACCTGCTTACCTACAAAGCAAAAGTTCCTACTGATTTATTACATTTGCCAGGGCCAGACTTTGTAGATCGCATCTGGCTCAATAGCGATCGCAACCCGCAAGTAATACGTAATCTTCAGTTACTTTATTCTACTGGTCGTCTTGCATATACTGGGTATGTGTCTATTCTCCCGGTAGACCAAGGGATTGAACACTCAGCAGGTGCGTCTTTTGCGCCCAATCCGATTTACTTTGACCCAGAAAATATTATCAGGCTAGCGATCGCCGCAGGTTGCAATGCGGTTGCTACCACTTTGGGGACATTAGGTATTGTTTCGCGCAAGTATGCCCACAAAATCCCCTTTATTGCCAAAATCAATCACAACGAATTGCTGACTTTCCCCAATCAATTTGACCAGATATTGTTTGCTGATGTGGAACAAGCTTGGAATTTAGGGGCAGCTGCCGTTGGTGCGACAATTTACTTTGGTTCAGAGAATTCTACCAGACAAATCCAAGAAATCAGCAAAGCTTTTAAACGCGCCCATGAACTGGGGATGGCGACAATTCTCTGGTGCTATCTGCGGAACAATGCTTTTAAACAAGATAAAGATTACCACCTTGCTGCCGATCTTACCGGGCAGGCGAATCATTTGGGTGTGACAATTGAAGCCGACATTATCAAACAAAAGTTACCAGAAAATAACAATGGTTACGGTGCAATTGCCAAAGCCACTGGTAAGAGTTACGGCAAAACTGATGAGCGGGTTTACACAGAGTTGACAACCGATCACCCAATTGATTTAACTCGTTACCAGGTGCTGAATTGCTACTCTGGGCGTGTGGGGCTGATTAATTCTGGTGGCGCAACTGGTAAAAATGACTTTGCAGAAGCAGTACGCACGGCTGTAATTAATAAACGGGCTGGTGGTTCAGGATTAATTTCTGGGCGAAAGACCTTCCAACGTCCTTTTGAGGAAGGTGTAAAACTGTTTCATGCCATTCAGGATGTTTATTTGTCGCCAGATGTGACGATAGCTTAGGGAGTGGGGAGTAGGGAGTTAGGAGTTATAACAATTTTTTCGCCAATGCCCTATGCCCCATTCTTATCTAATGTTTCGCAGTAAGAAATCTGGCTGACCACAACTTTTTTGCGATCGCTTCAAAATCTCGGCGCTACAAATACCAGGTTCGCCGTTTTTGGAATAACAAAAGAAGACTTCTTGCAAAAATCTTCCTGAACCAGAACAAAAAGGTGCTATTCCATCAGCAGTAATTTGATTATTCGCACTCACAAATGAATTTTTAAAATTTGTAATTGTAGTACGCAAGGGTTTATTAGGGCGATTGTAAGCTGCGGGAATAGCGATCGCATATTTTAACTTTTTACTCAATGCCAAGTATTCCGCAGGAGTTTTCCCCGAACAAGTACCATGTTTTTCCCATTCATGATCGTAAAGTTTATTACTAGGATACAAATTGGGAAATTGCCGCCTTACTTCCGACGGTAATTTTTGCGTGGAACAATTAGCAGGATAACCAGCTTGGTATTGTGGCCACAAACCATGTAATACAAAACCAAGTTTCCTTCCCGAACCGCACTGCTGCTGGTCACGGCTACCATTTGTCGCACAATAATCCGGCGACCAAGAAAGTGTCAGTACATAAAAATCAAATTTACCCGGAGTACCACGATTTTGAGCAATGGCAGCATTAGGTATAAAAAAACTAGTAATTAACAGAGAAGATGCAATTAAAAGTTTCTTAATCTGCATATAAACAGTTAGTTTCCTGTAAAATTAAAGTTATATACAATACATTGTTAACAGTCAAGAATCAAACCGCTTCGCAAAGTCATTGGGCATGGGGAAGGGTGCAGAGGAGAGCAATTTTCCCCCTGCTCCCTCCACTCGCCAATCCCAACGAATTTAGAAAAGCAAATCTTGGTAGAGATTCTGGGATATCCTTAGATAAGTGAAAGATTTGCCAAAAATAGTAAGAATGAAGCTGGCAGCAAGAGTAAGTCAGGTAACACCTTCATTAACCTTAGCGATCGCAGCCAAGGCTAAGGCACTGAAGGCAGAGGGAATAGATGTTTGTAGTTTTAGCGCTGGAGAACCAGATTTTGATACTCCAGCGCATATTAAAGCCGCAGCAGTAAAAGCTTTGGAAGAAGGCAAAACCAAGTATGGTGCAGCAGCCGGAGAACCAAAGTTAAGGGAAGCGATCGCCCATAAGCTTAAAATTGATAACGGTCTTGATTACAAGTCAGAGAATGTCATCGTCACCAATGGCGGTAAGCATTCTCTGTACAACTTAATCGTGGCGCTAATCGATCCAGGTGATGAGGTAATTATCCCTGCACCCTACTGGCTAAGTTATCCCGAAATGGTGACTTTGGTCGGTGGAGTTTCGGTAATTGTCCCTACAGATGCAACGACGGGTTATAAAATTACTCCCGAACAACTTCGTAAAGCAATCACACCGAAGACAAAGTTATTTATCCTCAACTCTCCATCTAATCCTACAGGGATGGTTTACACGCCAGATGAAATCAAAGCACTGGCGCAGGTAGTAGTTGATGCAGATATCTTTGTCGTCTCCGATGAGATTTACGAAAAGATTCTCTACGACGGTGCAGAACATATCAGCATCGGTTCTCTAGGGAAGGAAATTTTTGACCGCACTTTGATTAGTAATGGGTTTGCGAAGGCTTATTCCATGACTGGGTGGAGACTTGGTTATTTAGCGGGGCCTGTGGAAATCATTAAAGCAGCGAGTACCATCCAAGGGCATAGTACATCTAACGTGTGTACCTTTGCCCAATATGGTGCGATCGCAGCGCTACAAAGTTCTCAAGATTGCGTCGAAGAAATGCGCCAAGCCTTTGCCAAACGCCGCCAGGTGATGCTAGACAGACTCAATGCGATTCCCGGATTGAGTACCGCAAAACCAGATGGCGCTTTTTATCTGTTTCCTGATATCAGCAAAACTGGTCTAAAATCTTTAGAATTTTGTGACGCTTTGCTGGAAAAATATCAAGTTGCAGTCATTCCCGGAATTGCTTTTGGCGCTGATGACAATATTCGCCTTTCCTACGCCACAGATATGGCGACGATTGAAAAGGGAATGGATAGATTGGAGAAATTTGTCAAGTCGCGTATTTAGTTGGTTGTCATTTGTCATTTGTGAGGAGAATTTACTAACTCTCCAATTTTTTAACTCCACCTTTTCTTCTAAGTCGGAAAAGGTGGAGTTCTTTTTCAAGCTTGAAGTTCCTAGTTCTGAAATTTCAATTAATTACAGCGTTACGATACATAAATATACTTGAAACCTTTACCAATGACAAATGACAACTGAACGTCACCGTCCCCCGATACTTAAACCAAATGAATTCTATACATTATTCCGCAGTTATTTCCAAATGAAATTCGCTCCCGCCGATATTCTGCGGGAATTAGGAGTAACTTTAACTAAAGCAACAATCAATTTACCTGTCGCTGCTTCAGAATTACTGACTCGACTACCAGATTTACACCAACGCCTAGAAGACGCGATCGCTCGTGTTAGTCTAACTAGTGAAGTTGCTAGACGCGAAGTATTAACCGCACCCATTTTGTTAGAAGTAGCCCACATCACAAAAGCAATAGTTAATATTGAGTACCCCATTGAAGTTAACCAGTATCTCAGAGGTGACTTAGACTACTATCTTCAGTCAAAACACAATATTTTGGTGGTAGAAGCAAAACAGGCAGACTTAACACGGGGATTTACCCAGTTAGCGACAGAATTGATTGCCTTGGATACGTGGGTAGAATCAGATGAGCCAATTTTGTACGGTGCTGTAACTACTGGGGATATTTGGCAGTTTGGTAGTTTTGACCGCCAAGAACAAAAAGTGAGTCAAGATTTAATGTTGTATCGAGTGCCAACTGATTTAGAAATTTTGATGCAGATTTTAGTGGGAATTTTGATGCAAGGTTAAACAGATGCAACGCCTCAAGCATCTACTTCTGAAGTCGGTTAATGATTTCCAGCACTTTTTGGTAATCCTCTATTTTTCCTTGTTGTTTAAAGATATCTGCGGCTTGCTGGAAGTCAGTAATTGCCCCCTTGTTATCTCCCAATTGGACGCGCACAATACCCCGATTACCGTAAGCTTTGGCCTCGTTGGGATTAATCCGCAAAGTTTGGTTGAAATCTTCGATTGCCCCCTTTTTATCTCCCAAATCAGCGCGGGCAATACCCCGACTACCGTAAGCTTCGGCATCGTTGGGATTAATCCGCAAAGTTTGGTTGAAATCTTCGATTGCCCCCTTTTTATCTCCCAAATCAGCACGGGTAATACCCCGGTTGTAGTAGGCTTCAGCTAAGTTAGGATTAATCCGCAAAGCTTGGTTGTAATCTTCGATTGCCCCCTTTTTATCTCCCAAATCAGCGCGGGCAATACCCCGACTACCGTAAGCTTCGGCATCGTTGGGATTAATCTGCAAAGTTTGGTTGAAATCTTCGATTGCCCCCTTTTGATCTCCCAAATCAGCGCGGGTAATACCCCGGTTGTAGTAGACTTCAGCTAAGTTAGGATTAATCCGCAAAGCTTGGTTGAAATCTTCGATTGCTCCCTTTTTATCTCCCAATTCATCGTGGACAATACCCCGGTGGCTATAAGCTTTAGCAAAGTTAGGATTGAGGCGAATTGCTTCAGTATAAGCTGCGATCGCTCCTTGCAAATCTCCTTTCTTTTGCTTATCCAAACCCTGATTAAAGAAATCTTCATCTGTGAGTGTTGCAACTTTGGGAGCATCAGTTAGACGAATTCCCAAGAAATTTATGTCATTAGCATAACTGGGCTGATTGATGGTTGCAGTAGTGGTAAATGTAGTCAAGGTTGCTATGGCGAAGGTTTTTGCAACCCCTATCGACAATTGAGGAGACAAGAATTGTCTTATAAATAACATAAAAAATAAATGTTATTGTTGAGTGTTTATACAAAATATTACAGGCTTACTAAGGAACTTTACGCCGATTTGCCTGTAAGCACCACAATATGTAAAATAGTGCATTACGCTACTGGAGATTTTTTTAATTGCAAGTCTTTTAACCTGATGTTCAGGGTTCTCAGCCTTATGTTTTCTGTTCCGAAGCTCAAGTTCCGAGTTCCGAAGCTCAAAGTTCCGAGTTCCAAACTTAAAGTTCCGCGCATTCATACGAATAATCGTGCCACAGTGCAAACAAAATTTGGTAACAGAGGTGAAGAGAGGTCATCTGTTACGAATAATGTTGCTACTAATTTCAGAACTGCTTTTTCCCGGCGATACACTTCAACCTGTTGTAATTGCCAGTTCAAAATCCAATATTCTTGAACTCCTCTAGAAGCGTATAATTTTAGCTTAACTTCCCGGTCGCGTCGCTCGTTTTGGACTCCAGGAGAAAGTACTTCTACAACCAGTTCTGGCGCTCCCGTTAAATGTCCTTCATTGTCAAGTAAAATGGCAAGGCGTTCTTTACTTACCCAAACCACATCGGGAATAACATTATCTGCATCAGTAAAAATAATTCCTGGTGTTGGGACAGCCTCACCAAGACCTGTTGAGAATGACCAAGTTCTTAATTCTGCATAAATATTACCACTAGCTTTTTGATGTCCCCAATGCGGTGCCCTAGTCACAAATAATTCTCCATCGATAATTTCGTAGCGATTGCCGTTATCTGGCAATAACTCTAAATCTGCACTTGTCCAGCGTATCCGTTCATCAATGGTTTGGCTCATAGGAATCTCTGAAATATTGATACTAATATCCTAATGTCATTTCTCATTTCTCATTCTCTCCCATGCCCAATCCCCCCTCACATCTACATCAACTCCATCTCCTGCAACCCCTGGCGTAGTCTCTTCGCTTCTTCGGGATTATACCTTTCATGAAGGGCGATCGCTTTTCTAAAAGCTGTTAAACTATCTTGATGATTGCCAACTTTCAGCAACACTACCCCTAAATTTTGATACGCTTCGGCATAGTTGGGATTTAAGGCGATTGCATTTTGATAATATGCGATCGCATCTGTAAATAAACCCAAAGCTTTAAATATCATCGCCAAATTATAATGTCCAAAAACAAAATTAGGGTCAATTTTCAAAGTTGTGGCGTAAGCAGTTTTTGCACCATTTAAATCTCCTGCTACTTTGAGTAAGTTACCCAAGTTGATGTATGCTCCTAGTTTGAGCATGGGGTAAATTGGCAATTTGATCGCAGCTTGATAATGAGAAATAGCCTGTGGAGATTTTTGCAACCGACTGTAAGCAATACCTAAATGATAGTGGAGTTCATATAAAATATCGTAGTTTTCTTCAGCAGTGGTGATTCCTCGTCTAAGCAACTCCATACCTTGGGTAATTTTCCCAGTTTCCACATACAATGCCCCTAATTTACTACAAACATAAGGGTCATCAGGATGAGTCGCGAGAAATCCTTCCATTGCTGTAGCTGCTTTGGCATATTTGTTATTTTGAGCGATCGCACTTTTTTGATATCCTACGTGTAAAAGTGCCACTCCTGGTAAATAACCTACTTGCCAATGAGGTTCTTTGGTTATAATTGCAGACACGCTATCATCCACTAAAGCATGATAAGGACGGTCAAAGCGAATATCTGGATGATTGCGAAACAGCCTAGAAACCAAAGAATAGGGAGATTGTTCTGCACCAATTTCGTGGCGGACGAGGTTGATTAGTAGGTATTCGTCTCTTGCGATCGCCTCTCGCAACTGCGGTATTATTGTTGGTGTGAGAGTTTCATCAGCATCTAATACCAGAATCC
Source organism: Nostoc sp. (assembly GCF_036919495.1). Lineage (GTDB taxonomy): Bacteria > Cyanobacteriota > Cyanobacteriia > Cyanobacteriales > Nostocaceae > Nostoc. The sequence continues at coordinate 37,194 of NZ_JBALBZ010000050.1, read as the reverse complement.
AATCTCCAGTGACATATTTTAGAGCTGCATTGCGGGCAGCACTAAAGTCATTACACCATTTAAAATGATAGACTTTTGCACCCAGTTGTTGGGCAATATTGGGAGTGCGATCGATTGAGCCTGTATCCAAGACTACCATTTCATCTACCACTTTTTGGACACTGCTCAGGCATTTAGGCAGTGTTGCTGCTTCATTTTTCACAATCATGCACAGACTGAGTTTCATATTGCCAATAAATTATGGTTCAAATTTTTTGCTTGTAGTGACCAACTTTTATTTTGTGCCGATATAGCATCAAACCATCATAAGGCGAGTTTTTGACAAAGGACAGTCATTTGTCAAGAGTTACTCTCCCACTCTCCTTATCCCCTACCCCCAACTAGAACTGCCTTATCCCAACGACTTGCTCATAGCATCGTAAGGGAGGGGGTATGCATCAATGACCAATAATTTAGTTTTTTGACAATATTTCTAAGTAAGGCTAAAAAATCTTAACAGGCTGAGTCTCTAGAAAACTTGCTATATTAAGTTGTAAAGTGTAATTTTGTATTCATGTCACACTAGTCTTTACCGACAATGGCGATCCAAGCCGATTTATTAAAAAAAATTCTAGAAAATCGCCCCCTTCCCTGTACCTAATCCTCTAATACGTGTACACTCAAAATAATAAAATTATCTAATATATCTATGGGTAATGATTAATAATATTTTAAACTAGATATTACCCATTTTTCATGTTTACTATTATATTTACGCATTATATAGAGAATCATATATAATGAAAAATTCTTTTGTCAGAACAGCAAATTTATTTCGCCAAAATCTCAAAGATTATTTGCGATCGCTTAACGTTTGGTTTTTAGATACACCAGAAAGGGCACTCTTAGAAGCTCAACAAGCCGCTCAAAAAATTAAAAACATTGAGATAGAACATTTTGATGGCAAGAAAATATCTTCACAATCAGTAAATTATACTGAAAATGTGATGTCTTATTGGCAAGGCTACCTCGATAAGAATTTAACTACTATCAAAGTAAGACTTATAGAGTTTCGCCTTAGTCGCAAAACTTTAAATCTTTCTAATTCCCTATTGTTAGAAAAGTTGACAATTATTGATGAAGTTGTAGAGAGATACGCACTAAAAGATGAACTAATTAGCAACGATGCATTAATAGCAACTTCTCAATCACTACAAATTGACCAAGGTGAAATCAACAAACAGCCATCATCTAATATTAATAATATTCGACCTCAACCTCCATCTCAACAAGCTAGATTATTATCGACGTCTAGGGGTCAAAGACTTAATAGAATCAAAGCAAATTTCCTACCGCAGACGGAAGAAGAGTTTGTTAGAAATTACCGAATCTCTAAAAATAGGACAAAAACTTCTATAAGATTTATCCTAACGTTAATTATTGTACCCTTTTTAACCCAGCAATTATCTAAAAACTTTTTAGTATATCCCATATTAGAAAGAAATACAGAAAGCAATATAACCCAGATTTTTACCAATTCTGATATAGAAAAAGAAGCTCTCCATGAATTGCATAATTATCAACAAAGTCTGAGGTTTGAATATTTCCTAAATCAAGCACCACAACTTTCTTCAGAATTAATACAAGAAAAGATAAAAGACAAAGCTATTGAGATAGCTGAAGAATTTCACATAAAACATAATAGTGCTATTAGTAATGTATTTGCTGATTTGATATCACTAATTTCTTTTAGTATAATTGTCATTATAAGCAAAAAAGAAATTGTGATTGTGAAATCTTTTATAGATAATATTGTTTTTGGACTAAGTGATAGTGCCAAGGCTTTTTTAATTATTCTCTCTACAGATATATTCGTAGGATTTCACTCACCAGAAGGATGGGAAGTTATTGTGGAAGGATTCGTAGAACATTTAGGACTGCCAGGTAATAAAACCATAGTATTTTTCTTTATTGCTACATTTCCGGTAATTTTAAATACTATCTTTAAATACTGGATATTCCGCTATCTGAGCCGTTTATCTCCGTCGGCATTAGCTACATTAAAAGAGATGGATGAGGGTAATTGATAATTCGTAATGACGCTCGTTCCTTCCTAACGCTACGCTATCGCTAACGCTAATACCAATTCTGTATGAAGATGCACATAATCAGTCCCCCCAAAACATCGGGGGGACGGCGTAGCCGGGGGGTAAATATATGCAGCTTCACAAAGAAACGGTATAACGTAATTCATAATTATTTTGGCGTATTTGTCTCTTGATTCGCTAGGCTATGTATATCCTGGTTCTTTTGAAGTTTACTATGGATTTTGAAAGCAAAGCTAATGCCTCAACTCCTACAGACAATATAGAGTTTGCTCAACCAACTACTAGCCGTAAGCCATTAGAATTACTGCGAGATACTGAGGCTTTGCTACGCCGCCCAACCGTAGCAACACTGTCGTCGATTTTGCCACCAAAACTGAGCAATAGATTCCAAGCAACGCCATATTTAGCAGATGATTCTTTTAAAGAATTGGCAGAAATTGACCTAGATACTATTAGTGATTTTGAACTGCGACATGCACGAATTGGTGTTGGCTTAAGCTTTGTTGGTTTTGGGGCGCTGATGATATTAGTACTGCTGCTGTACTTAAACACGTTGCGTCCAGAACTTAGTACGGGTGAGCAAATTCGGCAATACTGGTATCAATATGTTTTGTTTGTCAGTTTGGGTGTTGCAGGGATGTTTATGTTGGGACGTGAAGCGATGCGTCCTATGCCAAGACGACGAAAATCAAAATAGCAAGTGCTGAGTAAAAGTAATTTATAACAACCTTATGGGTTCGCGTAGCGTGTTACAGACAGACACTGCACCTACTTTGCTTAAGAGTAGGGGTACGCCTACGTCATTAAGTTTTATAACAGGAATTTAGAAAGAATCACAAAACTTACCGATGATGAATAGGGACTTAAACTCCCAGAATTGGTTAAAAGTTATGAATCACGATGCTTTCATTGTTCCACCAGGTTCAAAGATTTCTTTGAAAAAAAACTATGACCCAGCCTATAAGACTGAGTTTCATGAAAAAGCTGATGCTGCAACTAAATTACAGGCAGATATTGAACGACTAGCAAATTACCAAAATATTCTCTACGCTCAAAATACATATTCTTTGTTGATTATTTTTCAGGCAATGGATGCTGCTGGTAAAGATAGCACAATTAAACATGTGACTTCTGGTGTAAACCCGCAAGGATTTCAGGTGTTTAGTTTCAAGGGCCCCAGTGCGGAAGAATTAGACCATGACTACCTGTGGCGAACAACTAAGGCTTTACCAGAAAGAGGTCGAATTGGAATATTCAACCGTTCATACTATGAAGAAGTACTAGTGGTTCGTGTCCATCCAGAAATACTGAAAAAGCAACAACTTCCCCACTTAGCTGAAGGGAATAAGATATGGAAGCAGCGTTTTGAAGAAATCAATAACTTTGAAAAATATTTGGTAAATAATGGTGTGATTATCCTGAAGTTTTTTTTGAATGTCTCAAAAGCAGAGCAGAAAAAGCGCTTCTTACAACGGATTGATTTTCCTGAAAAAAATTGGAAGTTTTCAGATAGCGATGTCCGAGAACGAGCTTTTTGGGATGATTATATGAATGCTTATGAAGAAATTTTTAATAACACTAGTACTAAATGGGCCCCGTGGTATATTATTCCTGCCGATCGCAAATGGTTTACACGCCTGACTGTTGCCAATATAATCTGCACAAAATTAGAAGAACTAAATCTGCAATACCCGAAAGTTAATGAGGAACATAAACAGCAACTTTTACAGGCAAAACGCATTTTAGAACAGGAGGATTAAGGTATTTATTAAAGAAAGAAAGAAAGAAAGAAAGAAAGAAAGCGTAAAAATAAGATAAATATAGTGTATAATATATTTAGATTAAAGATAAAAATTTTTAAATTAATGATATTTCTAACTAAACAGGTTTGTCTGATAGAAACAGGCAAAAAATCATGACTCAGATGGCAGAAAATGCCAAAAATTATCTACCTCACTTTAATAATGCCGCCTTTGATATTATAGCGATCGCAGCCTCAGCAGGAGGTTTAACTGCTTTAATTAAAGTGCTATCGACTCTACCTCCAGAATTTACAGCCGCGATCGCCATTGTGCAACACCTCGCTCCCGAATATCCGTCGCTCATGGCAGAAATTATCAATCGGCGCACGGCTCTTACGGTCAAAAAGGCAGAAGAGGGAGATTGCCTGACCCCAGGAACGGCTTACATTGCTCCACCTAATCGTCACTTGCTGGTTAACGGTGACGGCACTCTTTCCTTATCACAGTCGGAATTAGTACATTTTTTACGTCCTTCGGCTGACCTATTATTTGAATCGGTTGCAGCCACTTACAAAAATAGAGCTATCGCCCTTGTGCTAACTGGAACGGGTAGCGACGGCGCGATAGGGGTAGAAGCAATTAAGAAAATGGGCGGTATCATCATTGTTCAAGACGCAAAAACCGCCGAATTTTCTGGGATGCCCTCCGCCGCGATTAGAACTGGCAATGTAGATTTTATTCTTCCTCTCGATGAAATCTCTAGCGCCCTAGTAAGTTTAGTCATGGGAGAATCTTAGGGAACTCCAAGAAATAAATTATCCAATATTGTGGGGTGGGCATCTTGCCTGCCCAGTCCATAGGGCGGGCGAGACGCCCACCCCACAAGAATTAATTGGATATTTTTTTATTTGGAAGTCCCTTACTAAGCTGAGGGGCTGAAGAAATATATTTTAAAATGCAGCTTGGTGTCAACTTAGTTTAAGTGATATTTTGCACCTGCCCACTTTCCCGCCAGAGAATAAATTCTCTGGCTAGTAGCTTAATTCTACTAAGCGTAGACTCCAATCCTTCCCAATACTGCGTAGGTTTCTAAGATACAAGGTTGGGTTGAAGGTCGTGAAACCCAATAAAGCCTTGAAAATGTTGGGTTTCGTTCCTCAACCCAACCTACCCCGGAGTGCTTTTTTGGGCAAAACCTACGCAGTATTGCAATCCTTCCTTAGGGACTTCCAAATAAAAAAATATACAACTATTTATTGTGGGGTGGGCGTCTCGCCCGCCCATAGTCAAAGGCGGGCAAGATGCCCACCCCACAAGATTGGATAATTTATTTATTGGAAGTCCCTTATTCAGTCTTCAATAGATAGACTTTAGCTATAAGCCTCATAATAAATTCTGAGGCCGTTGTTGAGACTGGTGCAAGTTCTGAGTTAACGTCATTAATGAGGCTTAGAACTCCTTTAATGAGTCTTTGATGCTCATTAATGAGGCTTAGAACTCCTTTAATGAGTCTTTGATACTCGTGGACGAGTCTTTGATACTCGCAGACGCAGTTTTATAACTCTACTCATTTGCCCCCAGCCCTCTGCCCCTACCTTATGACTTCCCCAGAAAAAGACCCCGAGTTTGAAAATTTACTACTTTATCTCAGACAAAGCCGGGGATTCGATTTTACAGGCTATAAGCGCTCCACTTTGATGCGTCGGGTATGCAAGCGAATGCAATCATTGAGCGTAGACAACTTTGGAGATTATCTAGACTACCTAGAAGTTGATCCAGAAGAATTCAATTATCTTTTCAACACTATCCTAATTAACGTCACCGCTTTTTTTCGAGATTCATCAGCTTGGGAATATCTACGAGAAGAAGTGTTGCCTAATCTGATTAAAAATAAAAAAAGTTCTGACCAAATCCGTATCTGGAGCGCTGGTTGTGCTTCTGGGGAAGAAGCTTATACCCTGGCAATGTTGATGGCTGAAATGTTGGGAGCAGAGGAATTTCGCCAACGAGTGAAAATCTATGCCACCGATGTAGATGAAGAGGCTCTCAACCAGGCACGTATTGCTGCGTATTCAGCCAAAGAAATCCAGACAGTGCCAGATCAACTGCGGCAGAAATACTTTGAGGTTATCGGGAACCGCTATGTCTTCCGCCAAGACTTGTGCCGCTCAGTGATTTTTGGTCGCCACGATCTGCTTCAGGATGCGCCCATTTCGCGCTTAGATTTGCTGGTTAGCCGCAATACGATGATGTATTTTAATTCTGAGACTCAAGGGCGAATTCTGGCTCGGTTTCATTTTGCACTAAACGATGCAGGCTATCTGTTTTTGGGAAAAGCGGAGATGCTATTGATGCATTCGAGTCTGTTTACGCCACTAGACTTAAAAAACCGGATATTTACTAAGGTATCGTCGGTGAATATCCGCAATCGCCTTTTAATTATGGCAAATTCAGTAGATGACGAATCTAGCAACCGTTTGTCTCGACACCTCCGGTTGCGAGATATGGGTTTTGACACAACACCAATCGCCCAAATAGTCATTGATAACAATGGAACTCTGGTGCTGGTGAACGAGCAGGCGCGGAATTTGTTTGGCCTTTCCTCCAGAGATTTAGCTCGTCCCTTCCAGGATCTGGAACTTTCCTATCGACCAATTGAGTTGCGATCGCTAATTGAACGGGCTTGTAATGAACGCCGCCCTATCACCCTGACAAATGTAGAGCGTTATTTATCCAATGCAGAAACCCAATATCTGGATGTGCGGATTACGCCTTTGCAAGACACCGACACAAATTTCTTAGGTGTAAGCATCTCTTTTCATGATGTCACGCGTTACATTAAACTCCAAGAGGCGCTGCAACGATCCCGACAGGAATTAGAAACTACCAACGAAGAACTCCAATCCACTAATGAAGAATTAGAAACTACCAACGAAGAACTCCAATCTACCAACGAAGAATTAGAAACTACCAACGAAGAACTCCAATCCACCAACGAAGAATTGGAGACGATGAATGAAGAATTACAATCTACTAATGAAGAATTACAGACAATGAATAACGAGTTGAGCGAGCGCACCACAGAATTGAATCGTACTAATATTTTCCTGATCTCTATTCTCAGAAGTCTCCAAACTGGAATAGTAGTAATTGATAGCAGCTTTAATATATCAATTTGGAATTACATGGTAGAAGATTTATGGGGCTTGCGAACTGATGAAGTTTTAGGACAGTCTATCTTCAGCCTAGACATTGGGCTACCCGTCGAGCAGTTGCGATCGCCCATCCGCGACTCCCTATCTGGGAAAAAACAGTTTCAAGAAATGATCCTCGATGCTACCAATCGTCGGGGTAGGCAAATAAAATGTTACCTAGCGATTACTCCATTGCTTGGCATTGAAATGCAGGGAGCAGTTTTAATGATGGCAGATGTAGAGAGTGTCAGCAGTATGATTTCTATTGAAGGAATCCAAGAACGGCAGCAGCAGTCATAAAAAAGTAGGGAGCAGGGAGCAGGGGGCAGGGGGAGCAGGGGAGCAGGGGAGGCAACCCTGTCTGTGGGGTTTCATCAACAGAAATTTTGAATCATTTTTTTATTGTTTGTAAATCAATATAGATTATTGCAAATATGTTTTTGCAAATAATTGACATAAAAGAAGAGTAGTGAAAGCCGTACTAAGTAAGTAGGGTATTTTGGATTTGTGCGATAAGTAGGCAATGTCTATAAAGGGCTATGACGCTCGAACGCGAACAGGAGCGATCGCACAATAAGACTCGCTTTAGCTTCTCCAAAAGAAGCGATCGCTTCAGTTAAGGATTATTTATCAAAATTTGATGCGTGTAGAGACATGCGATGTCTACGACGGGCTATTTGGCGTCGCTGTTGAAAGTTAATACGCACAAAGCCACAAATTATGCATAACCTGTTTTAAGCAAAGCTTATATTTTTATAGATAGAAGTTATCAATTAATAACTGAGGAACTATTGCTTATTTGTAACGGAATTGTTATATTTCTTTACATAAAGATATAAAAGCAACCTGAATGCGTTAAACCACTGTTTATCAAGGTCTTCTAGATAACTATGCAGTTGAACCTGCAATGTGCTTTGCCGAGTATCCATCAACGGCAAGAAAATCGCTATGCCTTTGGTAAAACGATGTCTACGCCAAGACTGCTGAGTGCCTTTGTTAACAGCTAGACCCATTTACTTTCTGTCTTTGCACATTTGATTTTCACATTCGATACAACTGTAATTTTCTTTTGGGAACATCTGTTATGTCTTTTACCATCCAGTCGGCTCAAAGTATTTTTCCCGGCACTCTAGTTGCTGACATTGTTCCAACTGTTGTTGAATCATTCTCTCAGCTCAATGCTGAAGATCAACTAGCATTACTCTGGTTTGCCTATACCGAGATGGGTAGAAGTATTACGGTTGCCGCTCCAGGAGCAGCTAACATGATCCTTGCACAAGGCTTACTCGAACAAATTAAGCAGATGCCTTTTGAGGCTCAAACGCAAGTCATGTACGATCTAGCTAACCGTGCTGACACTCCCCTGTGCCGTTCCTATGCATCCTTCACCGTGAACATCAAATTGGGCTTCTGGTATCAGTTAGGAGAATGGATGGCTCAGGGAATCGTTGCTCCTATCCCAGAGGGCTACAAGCTTTCTCCTAAAGCTGCTGATGTGTTGCAAGCAATCCGCAATGCTGATTCAGGTCAACAAATCACAATTTTACGCAATACCGTAATTAGCATGGGATTTGACCCGAATGCTCCTGGTAGTTACAAAAAAGTCACAGAGCCAGTGTCTCCTCCCACTGCACAAGCATTTCGGACTAAAGTCACCATTGAGGGTATCAACAACGCTACAGTGTTGGGCTATATCAACAACATGAATGCCAATGACTTTGATGCTGCGGTTGCTCTGTTTCGTTCTGAAGGTGCTTTGCAACCCCCCTTTGAAAGACCAATTGTTGGTCAAGATGCAATCCGCGCTTATATGCGTGAAGAATGCCAGGGATTAAAGATGATACCAGAGCGTGGTATATCTGAGCCAGTAGAAGATGGCTATACACAAGTTAAAGTCACAGGTAAAGTCCAAACCCCTTGGTTCGGTGCCAGTGTTGGGATGAATATTGCATGGCGGTTTTTGATAGATCCCCAAGGCAAAATCTTTTTTGTAGCGATTGACTTGCTCGCTTCTCCGAAAGAACTGCTCAACCTAGTACGTAAATAAACCACTCTTTTAGGGGCACGGTAGTCCGTGCCTCTACGAAAAACTTGAAGAAGCGACACCGCTAGCGTAGCGGTAGCGAGTCCGCGTTCGCTTTTAGCGTCTCGTAGAGAGCGTCATAGCCCATCGTAGATATCGCCACCTCGGTATGCTTAAACACAAGAAACTTAATAAGGGCTTATTTAGTATTTTCGTTGTGCGATCGCTATTAAAAGCAACCGATACCATCGGCAATATTGTAAAAGATTGTTAAATATTTTTAAGGATTGGTGCAGAGTTATTAAAAGTCTCCTAATGAGAGCTATTTCCAGCAATTATCGATTAGATACTGTAATTTTAAGGTGAGAAATGGAGAGTTGGAAGGCGGGCTGTATGGATGCTGATGAACTTCTCAAACGCTATTGTGCAGGAGAGAGAAATTTTCCTCAAGTAAGCTTGCATTTAGTTAACCTCAGCGAGGTGTGTTTAGCTGGAATCAATTTGAATCGAGCTAACTTAGCTAATGCGACTTTATCACAGTCCAGCCTGCGGGGAGCAAACCTGATCGAAGCAAATTTGACTGCGGCGGTTCTCTGGAGAACCGACTTCAGTGGAGCAAACATGATTTTAGCAAACCTCAAGGCTGCTAATCTGATACGGGCAACTCTTAGGAAAGTGGACTTGCATAAGGCTTCTTTAACGAAAGCAGATTTACGTTTAGCAGACTTGCATGATGCTGACCTCAGTAGTGCAAACTTGGCTGGGGCAGATTTGCGCTATGCTAACTTAAGCGGTGCTTTTTTGGCTGGGGCAAATTTCAATGGTGCAAACCTGACTGGCGCAAAGTTGAGCAATACAGACCTGAGTCATGCTAGTCTTGCCAAAGCTAATTTGTACAAAACTGATCTAAGTTACGTTGATTTGACGGAAGTAGACCTGACTGGGGTCGATTTGCACCACTGCTTAGTTAACGGAGTCACCCTACCTGAACGAAGCTTAATTGAAGCGGGTTGAGCGTCGCTGCGGTCTAATTGAAAATTCAGTCTTTAATTTTGAATTACAATTTGGGATTTTGGGAAAGAGCGATCGCTCTTGCCTAAAAATCCTGTTTTTGTCTGATTGTGTTATGCAAATATTTAAGATATCTACTTTAAATTAAACAGAAATGGTTTTACAGATGAAATCATCCGATCTAATTCAGTTTTATTGTGTTTGAGAAGATAGTGCCCCCACAATTCATTCGTGTTATCAGAGCAATCTTTTGCAAGAGCTTCTCCGATCTTCTCAAAGTTCTTATTAATATCTCTCCTTAAACTCTCTGGTTCAGATAAAACTCCAAGAACAAATACTCTATTTTTTAAATTATCTGGAATCTGAGCATTTACATAAATTAATCTATCTTCATATTCATCAAAATCAATCAGCAAAGCAATCATTCTGTCTGGATATTGTCGCATTGTAGAGGCATAATTATTCGTGAATTTATCCACAACGTCTGTCCAACCACGAGCCTCTGGTAGGACTTGAATAGCACGGCGATCAAGGTTTAGATCAAGAATAAATCCGTTTGCAATCTGACGATTAGCATCGTCTTCAGGCAATACAAGAATATGCGGTCTATGCTTATTTATGCTCATAGTTCTATATCGCCACTAATCAAAGCATCTACAAGATCACCGGGAACAGAAATATCACTGAGTAATCTGATTAAAGTTGGCTCTAAGTGGCTTTTTCGATCAAGTACAAAGGTATTTTCATTTGAAAACTTTCGGATTGCTTCCTGATCATGCGAAGTCACCAAAATTTGTCCACTATTCTTAAATGAGCGTCGCAGTGATGATATAAAATGTCCAACCTCTGATATGGCGAGATAGTTATCAGGCTCGTCCCAGAAGCAAAAAAGAGGGCCGTATGATTCGTTAGCAGCTAAGACAACAGAGCAAAGAAAAAAGCATTTTTCTCCATCAGATAAGGCTTCAAAGTCAACACTCAGATTCGCATTATTTTTTTGAAACCGAACAATCATGCTTTTTGAGTCTTTGCCGATTAGTTCATTCAGAAAATCCTTAACATCAGGCATAACTTCACGGAGATATTGGACAACCTGTGTGTACGCAGCAGGATAGCGACTGAGTAACCCAGAAAACCACTCCCCGAAGTTTGAAGCATCCCGTTTTGGCTCCAAAGTGTCTCCGTTGGAGTCTCCTGTCATCAAACTTGGGATCGGGGCTAAAATAATCATGCGAGCAAGCCAAGTCTTGAAAATACGAAGTGGATCAGTTTCTGATTGCTCCTGAATTACTGGAAGAGCGACAAGATGCCAATCCACCAAAAACTGAGCCTCACGATTTTGTGAACTGTTGTGAAGAGTAACTTTGGCTTCCTTTCGAGAGTAAATTGGATCTCCTGAAACTAGCAGTTGTTCTTCAGAAACTCGAAGCTCTTTAAATTTTTCTGGCAACTCCAAGGCAAGCACATATTTATATAATTTATCGTCAAGTAATACTTCTATTTCAAACCGGATCGGAACATCAGACCTTCCACGAGGAAAATCTTTTGACTGGACAAGTAGGCCAACTCTATTTATGCCTCGGCTAATCTTCTGAAGTACCTCTAATGCAGAAGCAATAGTTGATTTACCTGAACCGTTTTTTCCAATTAAGAGAGCCGATGACATCCCTTTTATGGGCAGTTTAAAGTTTTCTAGGCATCTGAAGTTGTTTATATATAGTCTTTGGAGCATAGGAAAACGATTCCGAGGAGTGGAAAGTGAAAGAACTTTTTGATCTGCCTAAGTAGTGAATAAGCATTGCCACGAACATCTTGATAATTCGGGTGCTTTGCTGAACGACAGAGAGATTAGCTACATACATATTAGATTACATTTACTTTCATAACAAATGCCACCATCTCATCATGCGATCGCACCCCACACAGCACTAAACTAGAAAGTAAGATGCTCACAATAGCCTATGAATGCTACGACAACCACTTTCCCTTCTACACTCAAATTGAAAATCGACTTAACTGATGAGCAATTTTTCCAGATGTGTCAGAAAAACCGCGATTATCGATTTGAGCGTACAGCATCAGGGGAAATATTAATTATGTCATTAACAGGTAGTGATACTGGCAGACGTAATGTTAAAATTACCACTCAATTAGATATTTGGAACTCTGAGACTAATTTAGGCGAAGTTTTTGACTCTTCAACCGATTTCACCCTACCTAATGGTGCAGAACGTTCTCCTGATGCTTCTTGGGTAAAAATTGAGCGGTGGAATGCTTTAACCCCAGAACAACAAGAAAAATTTGCCCCAATTTGTCCTGATTTTGTAGTAGAGTTGCGTTCTCGTACTGATTCCTTAAAAGAATTGCAAGAGAAAATGCAGGAGTATATCGAAAATGGCGCTCAATTAGGCTGGTTAATCGACCGAAAAAACAAGCGAGTAGAAATTTATCATCCAGGTAAAGATGTAGAGATATTAGACAATCCTGTTAGTTTATTAGGAGAAAATGTACTACCTGGATTTGTGTTGCATTTAGAGCAGATTATGTAGATTTATCGATTAGTATACACATACCGCATTTCAAAGCGGCTTTCTTGCCAAAGTGGTAGCAAAGCCTGTTTAGCAGCATTTAATTGAGCTTGCGAGAAAGAGATTTTCCCATTTTCTATAATCCAAATAAATGTCCGAGTTATTAAATCTGCCTTTAAACTATTCTCGTATTCACAATTATTTATTCTTGCTACTTGCTGATCTAAGCAATCTATAGCATGTTTAAAACTCAAGTTTTTCCAGTCTGTGAAATTGTTAGAAATTTCTTCTTGCCTATTCGTCCACTCAATTTTACGCAAATTTCCTACAATATAGTCTATTCCTGTTATGGATGAATCAGTATTACGCACCAAATTTGTATAGGCTTGGTAATATGGTTTCAAGAGCGTAGCAGCAATATTTTCTACATATATATGTAGCCAAAATTGTATGTCACGAAGATAAGGTGCTAAATCTTTGAGATTATCAACTTCTGTAATAAGCACACGTTCACTTGTGTGATTTGTGATTTTGGCTAGCAATTTAGCTTCACATAGTTGAGACTTTGCTGAATAATAATTAACAACTTTTGGAATATATTTCTCTACTAACCATTGTTTGGTATATCTAGCTGTCCAGGTTCCCTGTATTCCAATATCTTGCTGCCATAAGGTTAATTTATCTGTCTCAATAGATTTTAAATTAACATCATTTAGCTCATAGATGATGTTAATTTGATTATTAGGCAATAAATCTAATCTTCTATCAAGTTTAGGTAATATAAATGTATGATCGCGAATTCCTCGGCTTACTCGAATTGATATATCTTTTCTATGGAATAGATGCCATTCTGACTTGCCTTTAGTATAATCAAATTCATTAGCAAACTGCTGCATTAACTCCCACAATTCTTGTCTTACAGAAAAAAGGATAAAACCCCAATTATCTGAAAGTTTTACGAATTCAAAATTCCATGTTTCTAAAGCATTTTCAAATTCAATTATTAAATTTTTATATTCTTGGCAAACTCCATCAATACAAAAACACAAGTCTGCTGTTTCTAACTCTGATAAAATTAGAGTTGTTTTACCTAAATATACCTCAAAAGTATTTTTATTTAACTGTTTAAAAAACCGACGACATCCCCAATCTGGCTGAGTGTGCAATCCAGTCATTAATTGACCTAAAATATCTTGATTATTTAAATCAATTTTTAGACCTCTTAAAATGAGACTGCTGAACTCTATTTCACAATTACCCTCTCCAAAAGCTTTGGGTAAATTACATGCGATCGCTACTTTTTTTCTTATAACAACCAAGCGGTAGCCTTCTCTCTTAGTGCAAGGCTCAAAATCATATTTTTCTAAAACATCCTGCAAATCTGGATGGTGTCTAATTAATTTTTCTATTAAGTTATATTTAGTATTTTTTAAAATATTTGCTGTATTATCGATGTTTTTCACACAATCAAAGTTTAGTTTATCATAAAATTTTGAAGCAATATCATTACTTTTAAGTTTATCTATATTTATATCAAATACCAATTCATTTTTATAGCAATAGAGACATTCAAAAACCTTAATATCATATCCATTAGTGATAATAAAAAATAGTGGATTAAATTGATGAATGTAAAATTTATATTTCTCGATAGCATCATTTAATTTAGCTGCTTGAGGTTCTATTACTTTAATAAAAACAAGCGAAGTACCAGTATTTTTTTGCTGGATATCATTTTGAATATAATAAATATGGCTATTTTCTGGACTTTTGCGGTATTTTTCTGATTTAAATGTTTTTAAAGGGTATTCATGATGACATTTTTCTGGATAACAGAGATAGTGAAACATTGGTAAAATAAACTTTTCTTTTACATCATCTTCATTTCGTAAAATCCGATGGTCAAAATCTTGTATCCATGTAATAAATTTTTTAATTGGCTCTGGAATAGTCATTAGATAATTTACCTGCTAGTATAAATTTGCTATGCCTTATTTTGTTTGTGTAATTAGCAATTTATCAAGTCAGGTTGAATAGTATAGTTATTTTGAATACTATAATGAAACCAATCGTCTTGAATTTGATTTTAGAGCATCTCAATTTTGTAAAAATATGCTCAATCCTGGCGAATAGAATTCGGACTCCATCACCTGCGATGTGAAACCTGTCTTCTATTGAGGAAGACGCTAGGTGAACAGTCAAGCGAAACGGGCGCTTAGAAACCGCGTCTATACAAACAAAACCCACCTCCGTGGGTTTCAAACCTTTACTTTTACCTTAGTCCGTCTTTGCGGATGAAAGCCTGTGTAGCCGCGAATTCTATGATCCTGCTGGCGAATTAATACGGGGTCTAACCCCTCACCTCTAATCCATTTTAATTCAGTGCGTTTCAACACACTTCAGCTATGAGCAATCAATTTATTGCAGGGCGGGAAAGCAGGGCAAAAGCGAGGTTTTAGGGATGAGGGGTCTAACCTAACCCTTCACGAATTCGCCAACAGTCTCATTCTATTCGCCCTGTCTCTAAGTTGACTACCGATGTACTACTAAACAAACCACTAATTAAGCAAAGGCAAAAATTGGCGAATTAACCCAATTGTCACTGCTGGCAACTCCAACTGCGGCGTTAACCCCACATTTTCCAACTGTTGAAAAAACCGGATCGCTTCAGGATTAATTTCGGCAAGGCGGCGACCAATTGAGGGGCCTGTAAATTCCGACCTTTGGCCCCAAATAATAGCGGTGGGAGTGGTCAGTTGTTGAATATAAAGGGATAAATCAAAGCATAAATCGCCACGGACAAAAGAGAGTGCTGCATACTCAGCATTAGGCTGTTGGGCAGATTGTAAATAAGCATCTACAATTTCTTGGTACACTCGATTAGACTGAGCAAATTGCCGTTGCTCTAAGAAACTGCGAATACCCCCACTGGTGGCTACTCCAGTGCTGTAAAGTAAACGGTCAACAAGGGGAACGCTGATTAACTGGGCAAAAAAACTACGGGAGTAATCTTCGCAAAAGTCGGAAAGTCCGGCGGGGGTAGTGAGAATTAAAGACTTGAATAAATCAGGATGATCTGATGCTACTCGAATTGTAAAGGCTGCGGTCAAAGAAGAAGCGATCGCTGTTACTGGCCCGATACAAGTCTGCTCAAAAAACTCCCGAATCGTGGTTAAATAATCTTCAATCTTATAACTCCGTGCCGGATGCTCAGACCTACCCCAACCAATTAAATCTGGCGCTATGACCCGATATTCGGCGGCAAAAGCCGGATATACTTTCGACCACTCATAAGCAGAAGAGCCACCACCAAACGCGTGCAGAAACACTAAAGTTTCCCGATCATCTTTTGTTGTAAAATTGTCCTGCCAAGGTGATCCAGTGGCTGTATAATATACCATCCTACCTAGGGAGGTATTTATAGAGCGTTGTTCAAATCCTGGTGGTTGAAACATAAGTACTTTTTGTTGACTATAGTAATTAAGTAGCTTTAGTAACAAAACAAACCTGTACATACCTGTACACGGAGAAAGCGTTTGATAATTTATCCGCGTCACAAAAGTAAGTGAGTAAGCTTATTCCTTCAATGTATCGGATGAATTACTACTCGCTGTCTTGGTCATTAGTCAGTAATCATTAGTGCCCCCTCAGCGAAAATCGTGAAAAAAGTACTAAATGAATAATAACTAATGGCTTATTGACTAAATTTACCCACGGCTTGAAGCTGTAGGATGAGTTAACGCATCTCCTTTAGCCACCTCAGAATACTTACCTATTTAGTTCAAACTCCTCACTCATTGTTATTATCAGCGAACCAATCACTTTAAGACTTCTTCCTAGCATCAGATTAAGTAGATATAAAATTACTGGATTACTTATAAAGATTTAGTGATTTTTTTTCCTAACAAAAAGTGACTGAGCCTTGAAATTACTGTGTTACAAGGGTTTTTTGTGGTAGCAAGGATCACTAAACCGGGAATAAAACATAAGTTTTTATGGTAGCCTATGAAGAAACTCATAAATAATTTTGAGCGTCAAGAAGATTAAAAATGCTTATTTTAACAAGCTATTAATTCTAGTTAAACATCTAGAAACATAGCTTTTGATGTATTAGTAAATCTATTTATTATCTAGTAATGGTAAGGCGGGATGTCATGGTACAGGCTACTCTTCAATTAAATAAACTACCAACGATTGAAGACGCTAAATTTGCGCTTGACTTTAATATACAAAATGAAATTAAAGTTTCAGCTTGGGGGGAGCAGGTCGAGTCAGCTATTGACGCTGGCAGAGTGACTGTACCTACTTGTATTTGTTTAGACTTACAAGACTTAAAGTGTTTTGAACCAGTAGAGCGCCAGTATGAACGCTGGGGAGTAATTTTTCACAATTCTATAGCAATACAGCCATCAAATCCAGCATTTCCAGCTTATTCAGGGCTAACAGTTTTAATGGGAGCGCCCAAAAGCGGATTTTTAGAAGCGACTTTCTTGCATCCGGTTAATTCGGTTAGCGCCTTTGTCACTAGTTCGCAACGGCTAGTGCTTTCCGCCTACGATCGCGATCGGCAACTCATCGCTCAAACTGTACTAGCAAGCGCCAATCTTGCCAATTCAGACTCGGCAATTTCCCCCAATAGCTTATTATCTATAACTGGGAATAACATCTACAGCGTTACCTTCTGTGCTTTTGATGGGCAATTTACCCTTGATAACTTTCGTTTTTGTCTTTAAAAGCCCTTTATGCCCTTGCTCTGAGCCATTATAAAATGGTATCTTGATTTCCGCTGTGCTGGACTAATCTGCTATAGACCTCTTGCATAAATCCAAAATAAGAACTCTACCCCGCCAAAGCTACGCTTTGTCTCCCTTTGATAAGGTTGGGGGTGGGGTGTTAGGGACTTTTGCAAGAGGTATTATACTGTCCTTAAAAACCGACTATCTTGTGGTTTGGGTCTTCACCCTTTCTTCAACCGTAGTAAAACTTATACAATAGTTAATTTCGTAATCAAGTAGGTAAACACTGTGGCACAGGCTTCGTCTTCTTGGCAGCAATTGATCAACCAGATCCCCAACTGGAACTGGTCGCTTCCAAAGCTCAAGACAAAGGGAGCAACAAAGCAGCAAACATTTAAACGCTTCTCTGGGCCTGGAGGCTTTCTTGGGTTCTTGACAATTGTTGTCGCCATGTTGTTGTGGAACTGGATGCTGCTATTGGCTCTCTCAATCGGCGTTGGAATAATGGTATTGGTTTACTCAATGCAGGAGTGGGACTGGCAATTACACTGGTCTAAGATACGTAAGTTTTTAAACAGTTCAAATCGTCGGTTAGCCTTAGCAGTCATAAGTGGTGGTCTGGCTACTGTCACTACTTACATGGCCTCGGCAATTTGGGTTGACTCTCACAGTTCCTGGATTGCTGCTGGTGCTATTGTGCAAGGCGTGGCAACACTGTTAACTTTAATTTTATTGGTCTGGCAAATTGTTAACTTTTATGAAAATCGAGAAGAAGACCACCTCGATCAGTTGTTGGTAAATTTAACAGAAAAAGATCCATTAAAACGGATGATTGCCCTACGTCAACTAACTAAAGTCATCAGCCGTAAGCGAGTTGATTCTTCAGTGCAGCAAGATATTGTGGAATGCTTGCAACTCCTACTCAGTCGAGAGGAAGAAGTTTCAATAAGAGAGGCAGCTTTTAAGAGTTTACAAGCCTGCGATGACCTCCGGTCGGTCGGAGACCATCGCTTACAAGTTCTACCCCCCAAAACAGCAACAACTTTCACACCCGTATCAGCAAAAGTCAAGCACCACATTTTTTAGTTATTTGTCCTTTGTCATTTGTCTTTTGTCCTTTGCAAATGACCAATGACTAATGACAAATAACTATTTTCGAGACAAGTGTCCATTGCGAACTTGCACTACCGGATGATTGCATCGCCGTAACAATTGTTCATCATGGGTAGTAACAATTACTGTAGCCCCAAAGGAATTTAACTTCTGGAGAATCTGAATCACTTGCCAGGAATTATCTAGATCGAGATTTCCAGTAGGCTCATCCGCCAACAACAGGGGCGGTGTACCAACGATCGCACGAGCAATACTCACCCGTTGTTGCTCTCCCCCAGACAGTTGATCTGGAAAGCAGTCAGCTTTACTCAGCAAACCTACCAGCTTCAAGGTTGGTTCTAAGCGTCGTTGAATTTCTTTACGAGTATACCCTTGAGCTTGCAGCACAAAAGTTACATTTTCCGCTACTGTTCGCTGGGTAATCAGTTTATAGTCTTGAAACACAATGCCAATCCGCCGCCGTAATAATGACAAGCGATCGCCCCGTAAACCTGCTACATTACATCCATCAACAATCACTTCTCCCTGCGTCGCTAACTCCTGGCCATACAGCAGTTTCAAAAGCGTTGATTTACCAGAACCACTTGGCCCTGTGATAAACAGAAATTCTCCCTTTTTTACCTCAAGGTTCGCATTTAACAAGGCGTGAGTGCCATTAGTATAAGTCTTGCTTACAGATTGCAATTGCACCTTGACAGTAGTATTGCTAACCTGCTGTTGAGTTTTATTGTCCTCTCTATGAACTGATTTGTTTGTTTTAATTTGAGTTGTTAATACTGGCATTGTTAAATTTTCCTTATCCCCACAACCAAATAGCTTACGGGTTTAGATTAGCTTATTCCTCTCAAAAATAAGGATTCCCAGGTTTTGCCTGGGAATTGAAAATTTAACAAAGAAAATTTAAATTTTTTGAAGACTTTAATACTAACTAAGTAATAGCACCCAGTACAGACGCGATTAATCGCGTCTCCCCACTCTCAACTAATTGCACCCCTTGCCGTCAAACGATAAACAAACGCTTTCACAGCAAACGCTGGCAAAGCCAACATCCGCCGCCAACGCCAAGGTTCTTGATAAAGCCGATACAACCATTCCAAATTATTATTTCCTAACCAGGCGGGAGCGCGAGTTTTAGTTCCTGACCAAATATCAAAGCTACCACCAACACCAATCCAAATTGCTTGGGCGCACAAATGGCGGTTTTCGGCAATCCATAACTCTTGACGTGGCACTCCCAAACCCACAAAAATCACTTGTGGTTGCAATTGAACCAGAGTTTCTTGCAATTGTGCTTCTTCTTCTGGAGAATGGTAGCCTGAGTGAGTGCCAACTATACTCAAATCTGGAATTTGCTGCTGCCAAAAATCTGCCGCAGTTGAGGCCACTCCAGGCGCTCCTCCATAGAAAAACACTTTTGCCCCTGTTTTCTGTTGCCCGATTTCTTGCAAAAGTTTTTCTGCTAATTCAATCCCCGGAAAACGCTGTACTTTTTGCCATAACAGCCATCGCAAATACAGAACAACCCCGGCTCCATCTGGAATCACTAGTTCAGCATTTTTAATGACCTGAGCTAAGAATTGATTTTGCTCTGCCTGCATAGTCATTTCTGCATTGAGCGTTACTACATGAATTCCTCTGCCTGCACGCAGGCATTCTAACAACCAGCCTGGATAGTTGGCCATCACATGAACTGGTATTCCTAACACTGAAAATGCTTCATTGCTTCTAGACATAGCCTATTCTGGATTAACCTCACACCAGATTTACTTGAATGTTAAGTTTATCAAATTTTTTATATTAGAACTTAGGCAGGAGAGATTCCCATTGCCCTGCAACAATAGAAAGCATAACTAATTAGTCTTGGGCGCTTGTACTTGGGCTGAACCAGTCCAAATTTGATTGTTGAAGTGTAATATTCTACTAAGTATAAAACGCTCAACTCGTAACTCTGGTTTCGGGAACAGAAACCCCCACTATGCTACTTGCAATTAGTGTGGGAGTATCTCACGAAACTCGACTTTCTGGTTAAAGTAGTGTAACGGTCTGAAGTTGGCTATGAGTAAAATTCGTATCGCTCTGATTGAAGATCATGACCTAACTCGTGTAGGTATTCGGACAGCACTACTGCAAAAAGAGGACATTGAAGTTGTAGGTGAAGCTTCCAATGCTGCTGAGGGGCTAAGGATGTTAAAAATGGTACAACCAGATATTGCTATTGTAGATATTGGTTTACCAGATAAGGATGGCATTGAACTGACACGGGAGGTAAAATCTACTGCTAATGGGCAGCAGCTATTAACAAAGGTGTTAATTTTGACGCTGCGGGATAACAAAGAAGCTGTGTTGGCAGCTTTTGCGGCTGGTGCAGATTCTTACTGTATGAAAGATATCAAATTCGATAATTTGCTGGAAGCAGTAAGAGTAACTTACAATGGCAACGCTTGGATCGATCCCGCGATCGCTCGGATTGTATTACAACAAGCGCAACAAAATCCGCAAAAGTTAGAATCAGCTTTTGTAGATACTAAGACCATTGCCTCTAACCCTGATTATGTCGAGAATCTGGAAGGAATTCAACCTTACACCCTGACAGAAAGGGAATTGGAAGTGCTACAGTTGATTGTCGAAGGTTGTAGTAATGCAGTAATTGCCGAAAGGCTTTATATCACTGTTGGAACTGTTAAAACTCACGTTCGCAATATTTTGAATAAGCTATGTGCCGATGACCGTACCCAAGCAGCAGTCCGCGCCTTGCGTTCTGGGTTAGTAGGATAAGGTTAAATTAAGTGAAAAGTTATCAAGTTTTAAAAAACTGATAACTGATAGCTGTTGAAAATGATTAGTTATTAATTTGTTGTTGATTCTCAGGTGGGATAAAAACTATATTATCTCGCCATTCAAATATGTGAAAACTAAAGTCAAATATGGCTGAGATCGGAGTGGACAAACTTAAGCTCATGGTGGTAGATGATGAGCCAGATAACTTAGATTTACTCTACCGCACTTTTAGGCGAGATTTTCAAGTATATAAAGCCAATCATGCCTTTGGCGCTCTGGAAATCTTGGACCAATTTGGTGAAATGGCGGTGATTATTTCTGACCAAAGAATGCCAGAAATGAATGGCACCGAATTTTTTAGTCGCACCGTAGAGCGCTTTCCAGACACGATTCGGATTTTGTTAACTGGTTTTACCGATGTCGAAGATTTGGTGGATGCGATTAACTCCGGTCAGGTATTCAAATACATTACTAAACCCTGGAATCCTGAACGCCTCAGAGCCTTAGTTGAGCAAGCTACTGATACATATCGTCTAGTTAAGAAGCGCACGCAAGAGTTGGGTCGGGCCCTACAGCGAGAATCTTTGTTTAATGCTGTAACAACGGCAATTCGGGAGTCTCTAGACTATGACAGTATGCTGCAAAAGATTGTAGCAACTATTGGTCAAACATTTGAAGCTAGCAATTGCTTGCTCAGACCAGTAGAGGGCGATCGCCTCACACAAGACCAGTTCTCATACCGCGATCCCAAATCCGATGTATCAGATTCCTTCTTCGACCCCAGTGTTTTAATTGAAAAAGTGCTGGAAACCGGTCATTATCAACTTGCTCAAGATGTATATGAGGGTAATCCTTCTCACCACCTGGTAGTGCCACTTAGCTATCAGCAGCATTTATTAGCTGTGCTGGTTCTCCATCAATGGGGACGCGATCGCCCTTGGCAAGACGAAGACATCCAACTGATTGCAGGTGTTGCCGAACAAGCAGCCTTAGCCCTCTCTCAAGCAAAACTCTACCAACGCCTCCAAGAAAAGCAACAGCAGATTCACAATGAGTTGGAGGTAGCCCGCCAAATTCAATACAACTTGCTACGCCAAACTTTACCTGACATTAAAGGTGTGAAGGTGCAAGCCTGCTGTTACCCAGCGCGGGAAGTAGGAGGCGATTTTTTTGAAGTTTTTGTCCATCCTAAAGGCGATTTGTGGTTGGCAGTGGGTGATGTCTCTGGCAAGGGTGTCCCAGCTGCTTTATTTATGGCTAGTATTATTTCAGTTTTGCGCCGAGAATTATCTCAAGAAGCACCAGCCGAGCCAAATGTGGTCATGCAGAACCTCAACCACGCTCTCAGTGAAGATTTGATTAGCAACAATTATTT
This sequence comes from Nostoc sp., assembly GCF_036919495.1. Lineage (GTDB taxonomy): Bacteria > Cyanobacteriota > Cyanobacteriia > Cyanobacteriales > Nostocaceae > Nostoc. Next base: position 14,607 of record NZ_JBALBZ010000050.1, on the reverse strand, counting down.
CATCACTCTTGTATTAGCTTGTTATACCCCTAACACTAAGGAACTCGTCTACACTAATGCTGGTCATATTTATCCACTTTTATGGTCACGGCAAGGTGCTTTAAGTGACAATCCTAATTATCTGAAAGTTCGCAGCGTTCCTTTGGGGATCTTGCCTAATTGGCAGGCACAGTCTGGTCGCTTGGTTCTCGCTGCTGGAGACACATTGTTACTGGCCAGCGATGGAATTACAGAAGCTACGGTATCAAATAACTTTAATTTGTCAGGGAAAACCGAGTCTGGCGTTGACCTAGTTAACCGTTCTATGCTAAATCAAGATGGTCTTTGGCAACTCTTGCAACAAGAGGAACAACCGCTTTCTCTTAACCATTTACTAGCTCGCATCCAGGCAGACAACAACGTTCAAGAAGATGATCAAACTATACTTTCACTGGAGATTTTGTAAGTAATGAAAAGTGAGCTTCATGTACCAAGCGACTTAAGTTTTCTTAATATTGTTGAAACCTGGCTGCTGGGATGTTTGAAAATCCAGCTAGGAGACTCTGTAGACTGGTCACGCCAATCAAGCCGTTTGAGGCTAGCTTTAGTAGAAGCCTACTCGAATGCAGTCCGTCATGCCCACAAGGACAAACCAAATTTACCAATTTTACTGCGTTTGGAAGTTAAAAACCGGGATCTTGCCCTCGAAGTTTGGGATTACGGCGAAGGCTTTGATATGTCTGACTACTATGCTCCAAACCCTATGGAAAAACAAGAAGGTGGTTATGGTTGGCTAATTATGAATCGTCTGATGGATAAAGTAGACTACCAGTTACAGATTGATGGTGCCAACTGTCTAAAGTTAGAAGCTACTTTACCCGAATTAGTGAAATAGACAAAATTTACTACTTTTCAATTAATGTGTTATGTAAATTTACTGTATTAGATTTTGTTTGGGGTACGATCAAACATTGCCTAAACTATTATACTTATTTACGAGTTTTCACGACGTAAAGAAAGTAACTCTTGAGGAGAAGCTAAAAGTTTGATTTTGGTGTATGAAATTTGCCGTTGTTGGTTGAGGATAAATAACCACAAGACATTCACACTACACCACGAAGTTTGTGCTTTGCCTGTTACTTGGACTTGAATTGTAGCGTTTTCTGAAGCCTCAGCTATTCCCTTATTGGGATAAGCTTTAATGTTTTGGCATTCTTGTTTTAAGTAGCCTGCGATCGCATGTGTTCCCACAATATCAGATTCAAATGGTGGACGCATCACACCATCTTGGGCAAATAAGGCAGCAGTTGCCTCAAATTCTCCTGCATTTAAGGTTTCAAAATAACGCAGTACACTTGTTTCTGTAATTCCCTCAACTTGGAATTCTTGTTTCAACTGTTCAGCAGAGGTCACGTCGCTTCGCTCCGAATTCAAAATTTAAAATTCAAAATTCACGCATTACAATCTCCATAAATTTATTTATGGAGATGTATCTTTTTTTACGCTTATCGTAAAAATATCTGGATTATGCTACCTAAATATTAATTTCAATACAAAAATAGCTAAAAAGAAACCTGCTGTTGAGATAGATTGCCACATTTGTATAAATCTTCCTGACGATGGTAGAGATGTTGCAATATAGCGGTTCTTAATTGCATAGAATACAGACCACCCGTAGGCGCACAGCATTACTGTGCCTTTACCATGTTTGGAATCCAAAGGAAAATTGCTATAAATAAAATTTCTATATAAAGTAAGCAACAAATGTTAATCAAATATATTTACTACGTAATGTAGAATTAAATCGCCTTTATTTAGGCAAAATCCAAATAAAAAAATGAATCAGTATTCCGTAACAAGCAGCAATGTAGTGAAAGAGAAAGCCGGCGAGTTGGGCTTTCACAAGGTTGGAATTGCTGCTGTAGATAAGGTAGATACTATAGAAGCGCAGAGGTTACAAGCATGGATTGAACTGGGTTATCACGCTGATATGGAATGGATGGCTAATCCAAAACGCCAGGATATTCGCTTAATTATGCCAGAGGCGCGATCGCTAGTGTGTGTGGCGCTAAATTACTATACGCCACATCAACGTCCAGAAGGCGAGGAATACGCCAAAATTTCTCGTTATGGCTGGGGAAGAGATTATCACAAGGTAATGCATAAAAAACTTAAGCAGCTAGCCAGATGGTTAGAATCACTTGGTGAAGGTGTATTAGCTCGTTATTATGCAGACACTGGCCCCGTGCAAGATAAAGTGTTAGCTCAACTTGCCGGAATTGGTTGGATTGCTAAAAATGGTAATGTGATTACACGGGAATATGGCTCTTGGGTATTTTTGGGAGAAGTGTTGACTAATTTGGAATTAGAAAGCGATCGCCCGCATACAGAACACTGCGGTAGCTGTACTCGTTGTCTTCAGGCTTGTCCTACGGGTGCAATTACTCAGCCTTTTGTCGTCGATGCCAATCGTTGTATTGCTTATCACACGATTGAAAATCGGGCAGAGGAATTGCCAGAGACAGTAATACCAAATTTGCAAGGCTGGGTTGCTGGTTGTGATATTTGCCAAGATGTTTGTCCTTGGAATCAACGTTTTGCTAACACAACTGATATTGAAGAGTTTCAGCCTTATCCTGCGAATGTTGCCCCCCAGCTGCTAGAATTAGCCCAAATCTCAGATCAGGAGTGGAATAAACGATTTCCAGCATCTGCCTTGCGGCGGATTAAGCCAGAAATGTTACGACGCAACGCCCTAGCTAATCTTGACGCATCCAGGCGAAATAATGACCCCGAAAGTAATTATTTTTGATTTTGATGGCACTATTGCTGATACAGTAGATGCCCTTGTAAGTATTGCCAATCGTCTAGCTGTAGACTTTGGTTTTAGACACATAAGCCCAGAACAATTATCCCTACTTAAAAACTTAACATCTAGGGAAATTATTAAATACTCAGGAGTTTCTCTATTTAAGATACCGTTTTTAGTTAAAAAAGTTAAAGGAGAATTAAAAAACAAAATCCCAGAATTAAAGCCAATTCCGGGCATTAAAGAAGCATTAATAGAACTCCAAAATGAAGGATATAAATTGGGAATTATCACTTCTAATTCCAAAGACAATGTGACGCAATTCCTTACAATCAATGATTTAAATCACCTATTTGATTTTATCTACTCAGGAATTACGATTTTTGGTAAAACAACCATAATCAATAATGTATTAAAGCAAAATCAACTCCAACCTCAAGAAGTGATTTATGTTGGAGATGAAACCAGAGATATCGAAGCATCAAAGAAGGCAAATATCCAAGTGATTGCAGTAACTTGGGGCTTTAATTCACAGGAAGTACTAGCCAAGCAAAATCCAGATTATTTAATTCAGCGGCCTAGTGAACTATTAGAAGTGATGAATAGTGGTTGATTAATCAATAGTCAAAAAGTCAAAAGTCGATAGTGAAAATATTAACTATTGACGATTCATCAAAACAGTAGGGTGGGCCATGTATATCAATGCCCACCCTAAAAAATAGCAAAATTTCAGAAAAACTTAATTTTTCCGTTCACCCTTTTCCAAAGCTTCTTTTACTAGATCATCACTGACATTAGTTACACCCTCAGTCTTAGAATTCCCAACTTCCTTTGCTAACTCTGCATAATCATCAGGATTACCAGTTGGCTGCGTTTGAGTTTTTGTCTCTACTGGTTTAGAGGTTTTATATTGAGGTGCAGTGGCTGCATCGGCTGCTGCTGCGCCTTCACCTGTGCGATCGACATCACTAACGCTGAATTGTTGTGCAGTTGCATAATCAGCATCAAAATCTACGTTTGGCGCATTTTCTTCACCACTAGCTATGCTTTCGGCAGCTAATTGAGCATCATGGGTGGGAGCTTCATTAACATTGGGCTTTACTTCATCAGGCATAATTAAAATCCTTAAGTTAAATTTTTTATTGCTTACTTGAAAGAGCATAACAAAGTAATTAACTCTTTACTTGCTCCCTTGGGAGAGGCTTTACCTCTATTAAAAGATAGATTAAAGCTGCAATTTACAATAAATATAACTCTTTCTCTTGATAGTAGAATCTGATGCTCAAACTTTGGTAAGCCTTAGTTTAGCGTGTAAAATTTCTTTGGAAATAAAATTATGACTGCAAGTTACGATAAAACTATTTCTCAAGCCCAGAGCAATGAATCTCAAAATTTGGTAGATGCGTTTAACAATTTAGATACCGATGCAAAATTAGCCTGGTTCTATTTAGTTTATAAAAAAATGGGTGATTCTATCACACCAGCTGCTCCTGCTGCGGCGGAACCTGAGTTAGCACCACTTCTGCTAGGAGATTATTTTGAGTTATCAAATGAACAGCAATTAGATATTATGCGGGATATAGTTAACCGCAAAGATACAGAATATTCCCGCGCTTATGGGGCGATAAAAGAAAACAATCAGCTGTTAGTTTGGTATGCTTGGGCAGTAGCTATGGGGAATAAGGTGGTTGACTTACCAGCTACCTATCAACCAACTAAGGCAATTAATGATTTGGTTTCGCAGATTGAAAAATTAGATTTTGACGAGCAAATTTCGGTGTTTCGGACAATAGCTGGTGAAGTGGGTTACACCGATGTTAAGCCAATTGAGACGCAAGCAGAAACTGGAAAAACGTCTAGTTTGTAATCGTAACTGGCGACTAGTACCGCAAGGCAAAAGTCAAAAGCCAAAAGTCACACATGCTTTAATTTTGGGCTTTGTGGCTATTTTGAACAGTTATCAGTTAAGGTGACAACAAGTACTTTTCTGACCTCTCCCCTAACCCCTCTCCGACACGGGGAGGGGAGCAAAAAGCCTAATTTTTGCTTAGGGATTTCCAGAAATGAAATTGTTCATTTTTGGGAGCGAAGATGATCGTTAAATTCTTCCTCCCCTGCATCCCCTGTTTCCCCTGCTCGCTTAAGCGATGAGATATTTTTTTAGTTGGAAGTCCCTTACTCCTCCCTTGCCTTGTTGTAGGAAAGGGAGGAGTAAGGGAGAGGTTCATCGAATTGACATTAATTAAGTTATGACACAGCAACGCTACTCAAGTCAGATGGTGTGAGATTGGAGTGTACTACTTGACCATCACGGAACCAAACGATGCGCTGGGTTTGACGAGCAACTTCTGGTTCATGAGTTACCATGACAACGGTAATTCCACTAGCATTGAGTTCGCTAAAAATATCTAAGACTTCTTGGGTTGTGCGTGAATCAAGTGCGCCTGTAGGTTCATCGGCTAAGAGTAGCACGGGACGATTAACGATCGCCCGCGCGATCGCTACTCGTTGTTGTTGTCCACCAGATAGTTGAGTTGGTTTGTTGTTGAGGCGATTTGCTAAACCTACTCGCGTCAATGCAACTGTTGCGCGATCGCTTCTTTCTTTTGGGTTCACACTAGCATACACCATTGGCAACATCACGTTTTCTAGGGCTGTTAGTTGGGGCAATAGATGGAATTGTTGAAACACAAACCCCAGCTTTTTATTACGGATGTGTGCTAATGAGCGATCGTCCATTTGAGCTACATCCAGGTTATCTAAGTAATAATGTCCGTCTGTGGGACGGTCGAGACAACCGATAATATTCATGGCTGTGGATTTACCAGAACCAGAAGGCCCCATAATTGCACAATATTCGCCCTGTTCCACGATTAGGTTGACATCATTTAGCGCTCGTACTTCTGTTTCACTGCTACCATAAATTTTGAAAATGTTTTCTAGTCGAATGATTGCTGGTTTTGGTACAGGATTAGGAACCAGAGAATCGTTAATTGTAATAGTGTTTGCCATAAAAAGATAGGTAATCTTGGACTGGAAAGAGAGTAGCTTACCAGTTGTAACTATAGTAACTAACTATCCTAAGTATTGTGGCTTCTTTAGTGCAACAGTAGTGATGCGGCGGGCTACGCCTACGCTAAAAATCTACAAATTAGAAGCAAGCCAGGGTGTTAAATAATAATGTGGCTAAAGTCACCCATTCAGGTGAAGCCATACAGGCATGTAATACCTATTATGAAGTAAGATTAAGCAATTGTGAAGCTAACTATGCCTTTAGTTGTTAGTTCATTAATAAAGATTTAATCCAAAAATTTTAACAACTCCGCATTCCTGCACCTGCCCTTTAATATTTATGTCCGCTCAATTAACCATAGTTAAGAGGAACCCCAACCACTCCCCACAAGCGCAAAGGAAAGCAAAAGCGCAGCTGTTTGCTCTGAAGGGGTGGTTTTACTATGGGCAATTCGATGGGCATTGATGGGCATTATATAAATAATTCACAGACTACTCCCATAAAGCAAGATTTATAGGCTTCTAAATATGGCTACGCACATAGAAATTCCTGTTGTTGGCAAAGTTAAATATCCATTACGCTGGCTGATAGGGCTGATAGCAGGAGGTGTCTTGGTTGTTGGTACCACAACTTACACTCTGGTAAATCAAGGGGCAAATAAAGAAGACATTGCTCAATTAACTGTGCCAGTAGCAGCAAAAAACGTCACCTTAAGGATTACAGCTAGTGGGAAAGTCGTGCCAGTTCAGACCGTAAATATTAGTCCGAAGAACCCTGGAGTGCTATCGCAATTATATGTCCAACAAGGCGATCGCATTCAACAAGGACAAATTCTCGCTCGCATGGATAGCGCAGGTATTGAGGCTCAAAGAAGCCAATACCGTGCTAACTTAGCCCAAAGTCAAGCACAACTTGCCGAAGCCCTTGCTGGTAGTCGTCCTCAAGAAATTGCTCAAGCAAGGGCGCGGTTAGCACAAGCTCAAGCCCAGCTAACCCAAGCTCAAGCTGGTAATCGTCCCCAAGAGATTGCTCAATCTCAATCCCAAGTGGATGCGGCTCAAGCTAAGGTGAATTACACCAGTGAACAGGTAAAGCGTTATCAATACCTGTATCAACAGGGAGCAGAGAAAAAACAATTATTCGATCAAGCCCTCAGCGACGACAAAAGTGCTAGAGCCAATTTAGAAGAAGCTAAAAAACGATTTTCGTTAGTCCAAAGTGGCACTCGAACTGAAGAAATTGCCCAACGTCAAGCAGCAGTTAATGAAGCACGAGCAGCATTGATACTGTTGGAAGATGGCACTCGTTCTGAAGAAATTGTCCAGCGTCAAGCAGCTGTTGAAGCGGCTAAGGCTCAATTGAAGGGTGTGCAAGTGCAGTTGGAAGATACAATTATTCGCGCTCCTCTTTCGGGAATAGTTACCCAAAAGTATGCCGATCCTGGCGCGTTTGTCACACCTACAACTTCTGCATCTGCTAGTGCATCGGCAACTTCTAGTTCAATTGTCGCTGTAGCACGCGGGTTAGAAATATTAGCTCAAGTTCCCGAAGCTGATCTTGGCAGAATTAAACCGGGACAGCAGGTGGAAATTGTCGCTGATGCTTATCCCGATCAAGTTTTTAAAGGTCATGTCCGCTTAATTGCCCCCGAAGCAGTGGTGGAACAAGGTGTGACATCCTTCCAGGTGCGGGTTGCTCTGAATACTGGTACAGATAAACTGCGTTCTGGTTTAAATGTGGATCTGACTTTTTTAGGCGATCGCGTCAATAATGCCTTGGTATTACCAACGGTGTCAATCGTCACTGAAAAGGGCCAAACTGGCGTACTTGTACCTGATGCAAAGAATAAACCCCAGTTCCGCGAAGTTACAATTGGGGCGCAAATCCAAAACCAAACTCAGATTTTAGATGGAGTTAAAGAAGGCGATCGCGTTTTTGTTAATCCACCCAAAGACTACAAAATTGAGAAGGCGAAAGAACAGCAAAATAAATAATCCCAAATTGGGATAAGCAAGTTCGTAGTCAGGACTTTAGTCCTTATTTTTTCAGCACGCTTTTTGCTGACTAGAAACCCTGATAACTCGAACAGCCTTTTAATAAAACTTTTAATCCAAAATCCAAAATTGACATGAATTTTTTAGAAAGTATTCAAATGGCGGGGAAAACTCTGCTGTCGAATAAGTTGCGTAGCGCTCTCACGATGTTGGGTATAGTTATTGGCAATGCCTCAGTGATTGCCATGATTGGGATTGGCGAAGGTGGGCAAAAATACGTTAATAAACAACTAGAGTCACTAGGGCCAAATGTGCTATTTATACTGCCAGGTAATCGAGAAACTCAGCGTATATCCTATGAAGTACCAAAAAATTTGGTGTTACAAGATGCTGAAGCGATCGCCTCTCAAGTACCAACAGTAGTAGGAGTTGCGCCGGAGTTAAACACAAGACAGGTAATTGTATACCGCAACAGGAACACCGATGTCAACATCATTGGCACAACTCCCAGTTTCCTATCGGTGCGGGATTTTGAAACTGATAAAGGCAGATTTTTCTCTGAGGTAGACATCAAACGAAGTAACCAAGTCGTTGTGTTAGGTGGAGACTTAGCAGAAAAACTATTCGGTAATAGTAACGCTATCGGTCAACAATTACGCATTGGAAATACTAGCTTTCAAGTTATTGGGACGTTAATAACCAAAGGTTCCAGCGTGGGAGCAGATTATGATGATGCTGCTTTAATACCAATCACAACTTCAGCAAACCGACTTGTGGGAAAAAATTCTCCCTATGGTATCGCCTTAGATTATTTTGTTGCTGCGGCTCGTGATTCAGAGAGTGTGGATGCAGCAGAATTTCAAATTACTAATTTACTGCGTCTACGGCACAAAATTAATGGTGAAGATGACTTTACTATCCGCTCTCAAAAGGATGCTTTGCAAACTGTTGGCCAAATCACAGGTGCATTGACAATTATGTTAGCTGCGATCGCTGGCATATCTTTGTTTGTCGGTGGCATTGGTATCATGAATATTATGCTTGTCTCCGTCACCGAACGCACTCAAGAAATCGGATTGAGAAAAGCGATCGGCGCAACTGAGCAAGATATTTTGCTACAGTTCATCATTGAGGCTGTAATAGTTTCCGCAGCTGGCGGTTTAGTTGGGACTGCGGTTGGCGTCAGTGGCATTCTGTTAGTGGGAGCCTTGACTCCCTTAGAAGCGACACTTTCTCCTGTAGCAATTAGTATGGCAGTTGGTGTCTCTGGTGGTATCGGTTTATTCTTTGGTGTTGTTCCTGCACGTCGCGCTGCTAAACTTGACCCGATTGTGGCTTTGAGAAGTGCTTAGTGTATTAGTGTAAAACTAATACATCTGGACAAGAATTTTCCGCCACATCTTCCTGTACTTGATTCCTAATCATGGAAACAAATTTGTCAAGGTCGAATGGTTTAAGTAAATATTCTTCAAACTCGACATCTGGAATTTGGTCATTAGTACCTGTGGTAGATGTTGAAGTCACAATGATTGGGATATGCTTTCCATTGTCTGCTTCCATAGCACTCAATGTATTTAGCAATGTATAAATACTTTCACCTAAAAACCTAATTTCACAGATAAGAATGTTGGGTGTGACCCAACTTAGGATTTCTAAAGCTTCTTTTACTGAACCTGCGGTAATCACATTTGCGCTCAAGTCTTCGAGTAAAAATGTGTACAAATCTCTACTATCGCGATCGTTGTCTACAACAAGTACTTTTACACCTTTGAGTATCCCATCTGCCAAGCAAAAGCCATTGATTAAATTCATAACAAGACCTGCCATTAAAGCTCTAAGTGCAAAGTGGGTTGAAAAATAGTAAGTAGAGTAGTTATAGCAACGGACAAGGAGGTTAGGACATTAACTGATGATAAAACCTATATACAAAAAGACTTTCAACCCAGTCCTCAGTCCCCAGTCCCCAGCTATACAAAGAAAAGTACCGAAAGAAGGATTTTTGCTAGAAATCAAATGAAAAACTTTCTTTAATATGGCAAAGTGTTGTTTGATTTACTAAATTAGTTGATTAACTACGACACAAAACGTAATAAAAACTAATCTGGCAACTACCTATTTGCGTAATTAACCAAAAGAATTATTGCCATTCCCTGTCTTCAAGTTCTTTTTGAGGCAACAATAAGGTAGCTTCAATTTCCTGCCTAATAGCAGCTGTCACTTCACAATTGCTATGCAGGCAATCGAGTAGTAACCGATTAGCATCATAGTAGCGTTGCAACACTTGCTCTTGCTCAGGGCTAAACTGCCACTGGTGGTTAATGTTGCGATAATTAATCACCGTCATCTTTAACTGTTCAGCCCAAGCTGAATAGTTCGTCTGCCACCATAGCGCAAACCGTTCTTGACTTTGACGAGAATTTGGCAATTGGTCAGAGAGTTGTTGCAAGGATTTATACAGTCCAACATCCAGAACAATGCCCAGAATGTTCGATAAAGCATCTCCACAGGCGTGGATGTGGGCAAAGTCTTGATTCTTTTCAATTACACACTCTAGCAGCAGGCCATCTAAAGCGGCATCCAGAAACATTCCCTGGTCGAGGCTGCTGGCTAGGGCAAAGTGAGGAGCTACGTGAGGAGTGCGACTCAAGGCAAGGTAAAATGCTCGAATTGTCGCATCTTTTGGTTGGGTGGGAATAGTGCGAGATTTTTGGCTAGCCCAGGTCAAAAACTCTTGTAAATAAGGGTCTTGGGCAACCAGTGCATCAATCTGTTGCTTCATCAACTGTACCAGAGAGTCTGCACTTCGGAGCATGGTAGCTGTTAACAAGAAGATTTCGTGCCAGTGTGGGTCTGTAATGTGACTAACTAATCCTTCTAAAGCTTGCCCAAATGCCTCTAGGTTATGGCTGGCAACGATTTTTCTCGCTGTGAAGTATTCTTGAAACGCCAGATAGGAGAAGGAAAAAATTCCCCGCGCCCGTTCTGCCAGTAGCCCATGTTGAGCCTCCATTGACTTCAGCGCTGCTTCGCTTTCTATTTGCAGTTCCTCTGCATCCATTGGCACGTTAGTCAGATTCTGAATATAGTCACCAATGTATTGCTCAACGATGCGTTGCTCAAAAAAGTACTGACCTTGCTCAAATGTCGCTGCGGCAATCTGACTCAATAACTTGAGCTTTTGTGGTACTAAAAACCCTCGGTAAACTTCATCCCGTTCAATGCCTCTGGCTTCATCCCATTTACCCAATAGAAGGTCTAAACCTTGCTTATAAAAGTCAGTCCGCTTAGTCGGAAATTTTTCTTGAGCGTGAAACACCCAGCAGGCAAGATGCAGAAATAGGGGTGTAACCACAAGTTGGCGAAATTGCCAGTTTTCATCTAAGTCCAACTTCTGAATAAACTGAACGGATTGCGCCTGACCATCTTGAATGTTGGTCTTGGTAAATGTCACAAACCATTTTTGAGCGAAGGCAATGATTTGTTCTGAGGTAAATGGAGCAATCTCAACATCGGTAAAGCCTCGGAGTCTGAGTTTTTGAGATGCTATTCGACAGGTAGCTACGAATCGATTTTTGTGATATTTCTCTGAAAATCTACGAATTTCGCTTAAGAGAGCATTGCTTTGTTGGTTAATAACTTCATCCATGCCATCAAGTAAGACTAACACTCTGCCTGCACTAAGTAATGTTTCAATTACTGAGGCATCTAAAATTCCAGATGTGAGGAACTCCTGGCTGATGTATTTTAATAGGTTGAACTCGTTGGTAGCTTTAGATTCTTCAGTAAAATTTCTCAGGGTGATGAAGATTGGCACTTGATTCGCCGCAAATTCACTTTGGTTACATTGAATTGCGAGATATTGTAAAAAGGTGGTTTTACCTACTCCTGGTTTGCCTAGCACCCTAAGCTTGGAGTATTTTTTAACCGCTTCTGTACCAGGTATCTGGTTCTGATTGGCCTCACCTAAGCCAAAACGGTCAAATTCTTTGGGGTCAAGGTTTTGCAGATCAGCAATTTCTAAGTACTGAAGACTGGCAATTGACTCCAAAATATTCACATCTATATATATGTCATCGATCGCAACTGGACGGCTAATATCCAATAACTGTAAAATACCACACTGGTCTTGAATTTTGTCGAAGCGTTGCGATCGCACTTTCTGCACTAATACATCAATATCCAAGATAGGGTGCTTGGTGTATTCTTCTAGTTCCATGAATTCTGCTGGCGGACTGCTAGCAATCTCCCGCCAATTCACTTCCAACACCAAACAAATTTCCATAAAGGTATGACGCTCAACCGGACGACCACTAAAAAACCGCCAAATCGGTTGTCTAGTCTTGAGGTTGACTTCTGCTGCTAGATTGTCTTGTGTCCACCCCTTGTGGGCAAATGCTTTTTTTGCCCGTTGAATGCCAGTGAGTGATGCTTGGAGCGATCGCTTGACCATAGGACAATAACCATGCTCCTCAAATCATGAACTTTAACTTTTATTAATATCTGCAATCTTATAGGTTTTTACATGATAACAACATTCTACTCACTTAAAGTTATACAAAATCCCAGAGGACACTTTCATTTTTGTAACTTTTGTATTGAAATCAAACGTTATACATTTATCTTATACATTTCAACCTTTCGACGAAACCTGAATTCAAACACTGATCTGTAATGCTTAAGTATGAGTTAAAGGGTTATTTAGTACTTACTTGCTTGACTTAAGATAATAGTTCCATTGTATACATAGTGTTTATGTATATAGGACTATGATTTGATTTCTGAAAAAATCTAAGTAGTAAGTAGGGTGTGTTATGGCGTAGCCTAACGCACCTAACCTTTGGGCGGTGCGTTAGCCTTTGGCGTAACGCACCCTACGTATATTTCAATAATCAAATATGAGTCCTATATATGTATCTAAAAACTTTTTTTAAGATAAATTGCTAAGTTTTCTCTATTTAGATTTTTGTTTATTAACTCCAACTTAAATAAAAATATGAGTTTATTATCAATTAACAAAATATATAAAATTATTGAAATGGCTGAATTAATTTATGGAAAAAGGGGATCTGAAAGAACAAATAAACCAGAAACATTTATAGATAAATTGTCTTATTATTTAGAGGATTTCAACATCACAGGAAGATATTCAGTAAGCGTCCTACAGGAATATATTGACGAACTATCCGAGGAAGAAAAAGCAGAGGTAATAGCTTTGATGTGGCTTGGTCGAATTCCATCAGGTCAAGTACCAGAAGACTTCACCAATTTGATTAAACAAGTAGTAGAGCTGATACCTCGAAATTATGCAACCAGTTATATTATCGAAAAATCCCTTTTAGCAAAATATCTGCGAGACGGGCTTCAAAAACTAGATATTTGGAGTTCTGCTTCATCCTGAAAAATTGTTAGGACATCAGGCTGACATTGTTTGACTAGTGCAACGATGTCTCTGGCTCCTTCCTGATATAAATCTTCGACATAGCCAGTTCTAGAAAGTTGCGCCTCTTTTCCACTATCAAAAGGGCCAAAGTAATAAGTACAGCGCGGAACAACGGTGTTAATTTCTACCCACCAGGCAAACTCTAACTGATTAGATTGAAATAAATTCATAAGGGATACCAATGATTAATTAAACTTGATTAAAGATAGCCTTCTGGCATTTCCTGATAGCAGTTGCTACAACGCCAGTAAACTCCTCGGTAATTAACGTGACGGAGTAAAGTATTTGAACAGCAAATACAAGCATGTTTGCCCTTCATAAATTGATTTATTTTTGTAGATATATGCTCTTGCCTGCAACCAATAATCAAATTATTTTTACTTGTGAATAAATGTTTCATGTTTAGAGCTAAATTGTTAAATTAATTTAGCTAATGTTGTTTTTATTGAGCGGGTAACTTTGAAGATAAATGATGTAGTCGTCTAAAGTATTTACTAAGTGAAACAACCTCACAAAATATAAAATGAACCTCTCTCCTCTGAGAAAAGAGGTATAAAGTTTAAATTTTTTACTTAACAATATAGTTAGATAGTCGTGAGGTAGTGACTATAAATAGTTCATAGCCCACACACGTTATTCGCTATCTATACGTTTGTTGACTGAGGAATCAACAATGATGTGGATGACACGGTTATCATCAACAGCATCGGGTTTTGAGGCTGTTGCTCATAATTTGCATTGAAACTATGAAAAGGGTCAATTTTTAAACTTGAACCTTCAATCGGCTTTATGGGTATCACCTTACCGGAAACAATATGATACGTCAGGAGTTTCTGGAGCTTATTAATATTCTTAAGCAATGTCTCTACAGTATCTGCTGGAAGCTTTGCAAAAGCTTCATTTGTGGATGCAGAGGCGATAAATGAGTCAACACCTTTGAGGGTATCTATCAAATTGGCAGCCTTGATTGCATCAACTACGGTGCTAAAAGAACCAGAGTTAACGGCAGTAACAGTAGTATCAGCCATTTATTTCACTTTTGGTCATGTAATGATTATTAGCATGACATCCTAGTGTTAGAAATCATGTTTTAGTAAGCGGTTGAGTAGCGTATAAGTTGTATAATCTGAGCTAAAAAAAATAAATAATTAAAAATACAGCAGAATTTAGGAGTTAGAAGTTTGGAGTTAATGGAAAAATATTGTTAGCGACAATCCAAAATTTTTATCCGCCTTGTAGCGGATCGCGGAATCTGTAAGAAAATGAGGTTTTAGTATAGACACTGTTGGCGAAATATTGCTTAACAATTTTGGCAACGTAATATTGCACGAAAATTCTGATTACTTCCGCAGCGATAGGATAATTAAATCCT
>NZ_JBALBZ010000049.1:0-61560 GCF_036919495.1 Nostoc sp. | reverse complement strand
CGTGCAAAGTTACGTCCAATCCGCCCGAAACCGTTGATTGCAACTCTAATCACAGTGTCTTGCCCTCTGTATTTATGCTTATATGTTGATATCGTTGACCCCAATCATATCGCAAAGGGGGGGGGCACTTTTAACCATAAAGTGTTAGATCAACAAAAAAACACATAATTTATTCAGATTTGTTCGAGTAGAGATTGTTGTTAGTGATATATGATCTAACCGATTCTGGGAGTAAATAACGAATTGACTGGCGTTCGCGGCAAAATTTGCGGATTAGACTTGACGAAACTCCTACTAAAGGTATATCTAAGAGTTGCCAGTGAATGGTGATTAACTGCTCCCTCAGTTGTTGCTCCACCTGCTTGCAGATTAATTTACTTTGAGTTATAGTCTCACCACCTAGCAGTCGGGGTGCTATTAACCAATCACACATTTGTGCTAGTTCGTGTCCACGGTACCAACGGGGTAAAGTTTGGAAAGTATCCAAGCCTACGATCCAGTACCAGTGAGTATTTGGGTAAGAAGCAGATAAGTCCATCAGGGTGTTAATGGCATAGGAAGTCCCAGAGAGATTTGCCTCCACTAGTGAGACAGTAAACGCTGGGTTATCTTCTATGGCTAATTGCAGCATCCTTACACGATGCTCAAACAAAGCTGCTTGTTTATGAGGAGGATTTAAGGATGGCACCCAAATTACCTTTTCAAGGGATACTTGATGCAAAGCTCTCTCGGCTACAAGCAGGTGTCCGCAATGAATTGGATCAAATGTGCCACCAAAAATTGCTAGTTGCTCCATCCAGTTATGCGTGGATTTTATGCAATTGAAAAATAGTTTCATTACCAATGTACTATTGTAGTCAATTCATGCCTAGACTGGATGCAATTTAAAATCAGCTTCACCAACAATGTATGATGTAGCCAATTCCAGTAAGGTAGCCAAAAAGATGTATTTGACATTACAAGAATTTCTTTCCCGATGCGAGCAAAATTTTCAGAATAATCTTAAAAACAGTTTAGAAATAGTAAAAACCTCCAACCAAGGTAAAATCATTCTGAACAAGCAAAACCAGAGCAGAAATATCATCTGGCCATCAAACATAAACATGATTAAGGGACAGTTACGGTAAAAATCAAATTCCTGTTATGATACGCGTGTCATTTGTGATTATGGTGTGGTGTGGTGTAAAAGGAGCAAGAAATGACTAATTCTGTAGATTTTAGTGGTAGACCATTTCATTTTATTGGCATCGGTGGTATAGGTATGTCTGCTCTGGCATACGTTCTCGCCAAGCGTCAATTTCCAGTATCAGGTTCGGATCTTCGTCCTAACCACATTACGCACAAATTGGAATCTATCGGCGCTCATATTTTTAGTAGACAAGAGGCAAGCAATCTCGAATTCTTTCGTCCTCAGGTATTAGCGAATGCAGTAGTATTAAATTCACAAGAAGAAATACCTACTGCTACTAAATCAATACTGCCTCAAGTCATTTGTTCAACAGCAATTAACACGAACAATTTAGAATACAAAGCAGCGCTAGAATTAGGTTGTCCAATTTTACATCGTTCAGATGTACTGGCAGCTTTAATTGCCGATTACCACAGTATTGCAGTGGCAGGAACACACGGCAAAACTACAACCAGTAGCATGATTGGCTATATGCTTCTGGAAGCAGGTCTAGATCCAACGATTTTAGTAGGTGGCGAAGTCAATGCTTGGGAAGGTAATGCTCGATTGGGACAAAGCCCATATTTGGTAGCCGAAGCAGATGAATCTGATGGTTCCTTGGTAAAACACGCTCCAGAGATTGGCATCATCACCAATATTGAACTCGATCATCCAGACCATTACGAGACATTAGAAGAAGTCATTGACATCTTCCAGACATTTGCTAAGGGTTGTAAAACGTTAATAGGTAGCATTGACTGTGCTACAGTGCGCGATCGCTTGCAACCCACAATCAGCTACAGCTTATACTCAGATACCGACGCGGACTACAGCGTTACTAATATTGATTATCGTGCTGATGGCACTACGGCTCTAGTTTGGGAAAGAGGCAAAGCTTTGGGCGTGTTGAAGTTACGCCTGCTAAGTCGGCACAATCTCAGTAACGCCTTAGCAGCAGTAGCTGTTGGTCGCGTCTTGGGCTTAGAATTTGGAGAAATTGCCAAAGGTATCGCCACCTTTGAGGGAGCAAGACGCCGCTTTGAGTTCCGGGGTGAAGTAGATGGTATTACCTTCATCGATGACTATGCTCATCATCCTAGCGAGATTCGCGCTACTCTTGCCGCAGCCCGCTTACAAGCAAGACCAGGACAAAGAGTGGTTGCCATCTTCCAACCTCATCGCTATAGCCGTACACTCACCTTTTTAGATGAATTTGCCGATTCCTTTACCCATGCTGATTTGGTTGTACTGACTGATATTTACAGTGCAGGTGAACCCAATTTAGGACAAATTACTGGTGAACATCTAGCGGCGGAAATTGCTAAACAGCATTCTCCTGTAGTTTATCAACCAACTTTACCCTCAGTGTGTGAGTTCTTGCTGCAAACACTACGCCCAGGAGATTTGGCGCTGTTTTTGGGGGCTGGGAACTTGAATCAGGTGATTCCTGAAATAATTACGACACTTTGCGAACCTGCTAAAGCCACATCTTAGGTGGAGATTTTGCGAAGTTTGCAAAGTTTTATTTCTGAGCAAAGCGCCCGTCTAGCAACGGTTCCATAGGATAACTCTATTACCGTATCTTTGCGGTAAATAAATGTAAAAATTTTACCAAAAAAAGTAAAAATGACCATTTCCCAGGCAGCTGGAAACGTCTGCACAGTTTCTGCTTTGAATACAAAGAAACATCAAACAACTAATTCGGTGGACAGTGAAGTAATTTACTTACCCAATACTGATTGTACGATTAAGTCCCAGGCTTCTTTGTCAGCGTTTACTTCCTATAGAGTTGGGGGAGCAGCTGATTTATACGTTGCCCCCCGAAACTTAGAAGCACTGCAAGCAAGTCTTAAATACGCCAAAGAACGTAATTTAAAGGTGACAACACTGGGAGCAGGTTCTAACTTGCTTGTGAGCGATGGGGGCATATCAGGCTTAGTCATTGCTACTCGTCATCTGCGCTTTAGCAACTTTGACCCCCAAACCGGTCAATTAACCGTTGCTGCTGGAGAATCAATTCCTAGCTTGGCATGGGCGGCAGCAGAATTAGGGTGGCAAGGATTGGAGTGGGCTGTTGGTATCCCTGGAACAGGCGGAGGAGCTGTGGTGATGAATGCAGGCGCACATAATAGCTGTATCGCAGATATGTTAGTTAGCGCCCAGGTACTTTCACCCGATGGTACCTTGGAAACCCTTACCGCCGATCAGTTAGGTTATGGCTACCGAACTTCATTATTGCAAGGTGGCGATCGCATAGTCACCCAAGCCACATTACAACTCGCCCCAGGTGCCGACCCAGCAAAAGTTGTGGCAATCACCAGAGAACACAAAAAGCATCGCTTGAGCACCCAACCATACAACTTCCCCAGTTGTGGAAGTGTTTTCCGCAATCCCAAACCTTACAGCGCTGGCTGGTTAATTGAACAAACTGGTCTCAAAGGCTACCAAATTGGTGGAGCGCAAGTAGCACAACTCCATGCTAATTTTATTGTTAACCGTGGTGGAGCAAAAGCTAGTGATATCTTCTGTCTCATTCGCCACATTCAACATCAAGTACAAGAACGTTGGTCTATTAATTTAGAACCAGAAGTCAAAATGCTCGGAGAGTTTCAAGGTGCTTGTGGATAAAGAATGGAGAGTAGGGAGTGGCAGAGAAATCAATTCAAAAATCAAAAATCAAAAATCAAAAACTTCTGCCTTCTGCTTCTGCCTCCTGCCTCCTCTTTCCCAATGCTCTATTCCCTACTCCCTACTCCCTACTCCCCACTGCCCATTCTATGACGCATTAATTATTGGTAAAAAAAGAGGCAAATTACTTACCGCATCTATAATTGAATTTGATTTGTTATTCAACGCATACGCGTAAAACTAATTATGACAGGTAAAGGACAGGGATTCGGCTTTGGCTTAGGAAAAATGAAAGAATTGGCTGACGCTTTTAAGAAAGCGCAGCAAGTTCAAGAAGGCGCAAAGCGACTCCAAGAAGAATTGGAGCAAATGGAGATTCTAGGAGAATCTGGCGGTGGTCTGGTGAAGGTAATTGTCAGTGGTAACCAAGAACCCAAGCGGGTAGAAATTTCTCCAGATGCTTTAGGAGAAGGTGCAGAAGTACTTTCTGATCTGGTAACAGTGGCAATGAAAGAAGCCTACAACAAATCCACAGCAACAATGCGAGAACGTATGGAAGAATTGACCAGTGGACTTGAACTTCCTGGATTTTAGTCAAAAGTCATTGGTCATTGGTCAAATGACTTTTGACTTATGACAAAGGACAAAAAATATCTATGGCTTACAAGTTGCTATTTGTCTGCTTAGGTAATATCTGCCGATCGCCATCGGCAGAAAACATTATGAATCATCTAATTGAGCAGGCTGGCTTAAGCGAACACATACTCTGTGACTCAGCTGGTACATCTAGCTATCACGTTGGTAGCCCACCTGACAGACGCATGAGTGCTGCGGCTGCTACAAAGTTGGGAATTAAACTACGTGGTCAAGCACGCCAGTTTCAAAAGTCAGACTTTCAAGACTTTGATTTAATTTTAGCGATGGATCAAGAAAATTATGAGAACATCCTCATTCTTGATAAAACTAAGCAGTATCAGCATAAAGTACGTTTGATGTGCGAGTTTTGCTCTCGACACTCCCTAAAAGAAGTTCCAGATCCCTATTACGGTGGTCAAGAGGGATTTAATCGGGTTATTGATTTACTGATCGATGCTTGTGAAGGTCTGCTTACAGAAGTTAGGAGTTAGGAGTTTTAATTCCTCACTCCTGCACAAACACGATTAATCGCATCTCTACTCCTAACTTTTTTTATTCCACCAAACCATGCTTCATGGCAAAACGCACTAATTCCGCTCGGTTGCTGGTTGAGGTTTTTCTTAATAAACTGCTAACATACTTTTCCACTGTGCGAGGACTCAGGTGTAGCTGATGACCCATTTCGGCATTAGAAAGACCATGAGTCAATAACTCTAAAACTTCCTGTTCTCTATGAGTTAGGGATGAGTGCAAGTGGGATTTCTGAATTTGAGTGGACAGAGAATTATGGGCATCCACCGCTTTTGTAGAAGCGGAAATGCCCAAACTTTCTTTATGAGAAAACCGATACTCCGATTGAATAATTTGCGATCGCTCCAAAAGATTGCGGATTGCTGCTGCTAACTCTTCCAGTTCAAAAGGCTTGGGTAAGAATAAATCGCACCCTGACTGGTAGCCCAAAATTCTTTCCTGGGTCTTAGTTCGGGCTGTTAATAAAATTACAGGTAATAACCGAAACACTGGTTGTTGACGCACACGACGCACTAGTTCGTAGCCATTCATCTGCGGCATCACAATATCTGTGACAATCAAATCTGGATGATGCTCATCCACCATAACCAAAGCCTCTTGACCGTCATTAGCCGTAATCACTGAGTAGCCAGACAGTTCAAGATAGTCACTAACAGATAGGCGAGTGCCCAAATCATCATCCACTACAAGGATCGTCAAGGGCATGGACAATACACCCCTAGCATTTTTTTACTCAGAAATTTGCTTTTACGCGCTTCATCAGTGAACACAGACAATAATATTCTTATGTTTCATACTATGACAGGATTACCACCTAATGATATTTTTAGGGATGATTTATAAAGAAAATCTTAAATCCTTAGAAAAGGTTAAAGAAATGTAACTCACCTTTGACTTTTAACTTCCCCGTTCGCGCAGCGTCCCGTAGGTAAGGGGCTGACTAGCTCTCCTTGGGAGGCATAGAAAGCTTTGTCGTTTGTAACAACTCATCAATAAAGCACGGTAAATACTACCATAGTATAAATTAATATTAACTTAATAAATAATTTACTAAAACCTAAATTAGTGATATACAGTTCATAATTTATAGCGGTTCTAAGATACAGCCTATAATTAACAAAAAATCTAAATAATTTTTTAGGTACATTTAAAGCACACAAAATTATCAATGAGCGACAAGAGCGACAGTTACAAAGTTATTAGCGACAACCGCCAAGCCCGTTATTTGTATGAAATTCTAGAAACTTACGAAGCTGGAATTGAGTTGACAGGAACCGAGGTTAAGTCGATTCGTGCGGGTAAAGTCAATCTCCAAGATGGCTATGCTTTGCTTCGCAATGGTGAAGCATGGTTGATTAATGTCCATATCTCGCCTTATAACGCTAGTGGACAATATTTTAATCATGAACCACGGCGTACACGCAAGCTGCTGTTGCATCGCAAAGAACTCCGCAAGCTAATTGGCACAGTAGAACAGCAGGGTTTAACTTTAATCCCTTTGAAAATGTATCTCAAACGTGGCTGGGTAAAAGTGAGTATAGCCCTTGGCAAAGGTAAAAAGCTCCACGACAAGCGAGAAGACCTGAAACGACGCCAAGACCAGCGTGACATTCAACGGGCAATGAAAAACTATTGAGCGTCAGTGCCGCTAAACTACCACACCAGAATGAGAAACCGATTGCTGTAAGAAGTATGTTGTATATCCACAGCGTGAGTTGTGAAAATTCTTAGTTTATAGCCGCAGATTGATTTTCTTAAAGCCGGGAATCGATAAAGTGGTGAGTAACTTCGGATGGCATAAGGAATTGTCAAAACTTATGAAAAGTAATTTCATTACAGCTGTTGGTGCTGGCGTTCTCACGTTGAGTATGGCAGTTTTACCCTTAACTCTATCCGCACAAGCTCAGACGACAACTGACCCCGGAGGCAGTACTTCTTCAGGAACGTCAACTTCAGGAACGACAACTTACAATAACGATCGCAACGGTTTTGATTGGGGTTGGCTAGGATTAATTGGTCTAGCTGGTTTGGCTGGTTTGGGTGGTAAAAAGAGTGAGAACCGACCCACTGCTTACCGCGACCCTAATGCTCCAGGGACCACTACTTACAAAGACTAGACAATAGAAAATTCATTAAGTTGTCAGTTGTTCAGTAGAAAAACAACCGACAACTTAATCATGTTAGTTTACTGTTGGTTCTGAGTTAGATGAATTTATCTGGTTTTGAGCTAAAGGTGTCCAATAGCTAGCAATTAAGGCAACTATGAGCCACCAAAGGGTATTAACTTCAGGACGATACCAAACAGTATCCACGGTTCCATGAGCTAGCATCCCCAACAAAATAGCGATCGCTCCAATTAACCAAAATCCTTCTACACTTCTCAATCGTCGCAGTCGTCGCACTTGTAGAAATGCCGTATTAAATGTGACAATTATTAGCCAGAGAAAGCAGGCTAAACCAACAAAGCCAGTTTCTAGAGTCACTTCAAACAAAATCGAATAGGCACTCAAAGCAGTGTAACGAGGGCGTTGGTAAAGAGGATAAACTTGATTAAAAGAGTTGTGTCCAGGGCCAATGCCGAAAATTGGGCGATCGCGAATCATCTCGAAAACAGCATCCCACACATTTCGGCGAAAATTATTACTGCTATCTTGACGGTCAGCAAAAATGCTGAACACTCTTAAGCGCACTGGCTCTACAAATATCACTGCTAACACCAATATACCGATCAAACCTCCCAAAACAATCGGTAGCGACCAGGTACGCCAAAAACGAGGCATTTCCACGCTTTTCCAATAAACTAGCAATGCCATCACAGCTAAAATTGCCACCACTAGTCCAATCCAACCGCCACGACTAAAAGTAAGGATCAGGCAGGCAGCATTGACAATTAACATTGTTAATGCCAAAGCTTTTTTGATCCAACTTTGCCATGCAAAAATTGCCACTAAGCTGAAAATTACTGCTGGTAAGAGGTATCCAGCCAATAAGTTAGGATTGCCTAAATAACTGTAGACTCTGGTAGTCTTAGACATAGGAGATTCTGGATCAACCCAAGTTGCCAGTGCCGTGGCTCCAAAAAACCATTGCCGCAACCCATATACACTGACAATTAAAGATACGTGCAGGTAAAGGATGATAATCCAAGACCGGAGGCGAGGCGACCTCAGTATCCTGGCACAAAGGGCAAATAGCAGCAAATACAAGGTTAAGGTTCCCAAGTCGTTAAGTGCCGCTTTTTTCACTGGTGATAATGCCGTTGCGACTGCGGCAACCCCCCAGTAAAGCAATACCAGCAGGTGAATAGGAGTGACTGAGGAGACATTTGCTGGTGTTGCCTCATCAGATAAAGTTAACAACAGCCAAAATGCTACACAAGCCCCCAGCAACAAGCCCACCAATGTACTCGAAGCAAAAGGTGCAAGCGCATACACTAAACTGAGTAAAGCAGCTGCGATCGCATCTCCCCATTGAATCAAGACGCTGGTTTGCCGCCAAGAACTTAACAGTCCCACCAGAAAACGATGTACATAACTGGTAGCAAAGTATTCTTTGAGCGGTAAAGATGATAAAGTAAATCGTTGCCAGACTAAATTCATAAAAAACATTGCGATCAATTAGCCTGCCGACGCAGAACTTGGAATTGATCATAATGCCTATGGCTATAAAAAGGTAATAACGAAAATTGCAGTTTAGTGATGATGCTCTTATTCATAGCGATCAGCCACTACCTGTAATCTAAAACACTTCAGCTAATACTAAGTGAAGATAGCCGTTGATTAACCCTTCATCTAGTTACTACATAACAAAGCATGAATTTGTATTTCCTTATTATTTATAGCCTGTAACCTGCTCGCTACTTGTAATTAGACATCGCTGATTGTTTGTGAAGAAGTCGCCAGTTGCAGTGGCAAAGAAAGCACATAACGATATCCTGATTCTGGTGAACCTTGAATCAAAATTTGTCCGCTATGCAATTCTGCCAGTTGACAACTTAGCAACAGACCCAAACTTTCACGAGAGATATTTCCATGTGATTTAGCTAAATTTATACCTGAACTAGCAGCAAAGAAATTTGAGTGATTCGCACTCAAGTGATTTGAATTATCCACTGCTACTGATGAAATATCTCCTTGCTCCTGGCTTTGTCCATGAGTATTGTAAGTTGCTACTTCACCTGTTAGCTCCAGCAGCGACAAAGAATTGAGGCGGAAGTAGGGATCAACTTCAGTAATACCGTCCCCTAGCCAAGGGTGGGAAACCCAAATAGTAATGTTAAGCGTATCTTCCTTGTAAGAAACATGAATACGAACAATGCTACCTGTAGCCGAAAGCTGAATCACACTGAAAACTAGGTGATAGAGGATTTGCCGCACCTTGTCTTTATCTAAAGGCCAAATGCGATTGCGTCCCGGTTCTATAGAGAGACGAATATCTTGTTCGCGGCGATTAGCTGCTTCTTCAAGGGTATTGATAGCTTGTTGACACAGCATTTCGATATCCACAGGAGCTATATTTAGCACAGTTGAATTTTCATCCATAGCTCCTAGTTCGGTAATTTCGTTTACTAAGGAAAGTAAATACCGACCACTGTGTTGGATAATTTCCAAATATTCTCTCTGCTTAGTCGTCAAAGGCCCATAAATCTCACGTCCTAAAACACTAGCCATGCCGAGTACAGATGTTAAGGGCGTGCGTAACTCCTGAGTTAGCTGATCCAAAAGTTCCAGTTTCAGTTCCTTGGTAGAAACAGAGCCGCTATCTGTAGTGGCTGAGGTGATTTTAATTTCAGTATTCCGTTCGTCATTGATTGAAAATATTGGAGCGATTACGGGTGTACTTGATTCGAGTCTCCGTTGCAGAAGTCGGTTACGTTCAAATTCACTCATGCTCCAACGAGCTATAATTTGTAAAAACTCAATGTCTCGGTTTGTAAAATTGCGCGGCACTAAATCCATCACCGCCAATGCACCCAAACAATGTCCCTCAGCATCAATCAGTGGCGCTCCTAAGTAAGCACGAATACCATAGTCCTGTACTAACTTGCTGCTAGCAAGTACTGGGTCTGTCAGATTCTGCGTATCATTAATTACAAAAATTTGAAGACTCTCTACTACTTGGGTGCAAAAGGATTCCCGACGTGACAGTTGGCGGCTTTGTGCTAAATGATTCATTAGCCCCAGCCTAGATAAGCCCACCGCCGACTTGAACCAGTGACGTTCTTGATCCACAAATCCCAATATGGAAATTGGTGCTTCCAAAAAGTGGGCAGCAGTCTGTGTGGCTTCTTCAAAAACCGGAATCGTCTCTGGTTGCCGCAAACCTAAATCTGACAAAGCTTTAAGGCGTTGTTGTTCTCTTGATTCATGAGAGTCCCAACCATCCTTTAGGGCAAATAATTTATTTTCAGGCTCTATCATTGCCACTGCTACCTTAATAATTTCTCGATACTGTAATTGATATAAGCCCTATTCTGGGTTATCAATTCCTATTTTTAAGCATTCCCTATTTTTGCCTCTGACAAACAAATTTGGAGCAAAAATTTTTGATCTCTTACATTAAGTCGGTTACTGGTGCTGAATATTCTTTATTTAAAGCTGGTGTAGCCTTTATTGCTTGGGATTTTACAGCCGACTGCGTTAGATTTGGATTTAGCCAGGGTAAGCTAATGCTAAGGATACAATACAAAGGGGCTGTCATTGTTTATGTACACAAGGAAAAATTCTGACTGGTATATTCAAAGTAATTTTACTGAGAAAGTTAAAAGTCTGTATCTTTTATAGCAACAATTACTTATAGCAACTAGTAACTAGTATTAATGGCTGACAATCCTAGATAGTTTATAGAAGTCTCGATTCAATAAATTAAACCTATTACAATTTTCAGCATAAAATTGTGCAGGGTTTTTTATTTTTTCCATCCAAGGAAATATTTTTTGAGGACAATTGGTAATGAATAAAATGACCGTTAAAGTTCCTTTTGTAAACTTGAAGTTACAACACGAACCAATTCAAACGCAATTGCAATATGCAATCCAATCTGTATTGGAACAAGGAGATTTTATTTTAGGGCAAGCAGTCTCAGATTTTGAAGCAGCATTTGCGGCAGCCTCTGGGGCAGCTTATGGAGTTGGTGTTGCATCAGGAACAGATGCGATCGCTCTCGGTTTGCAAGCGTGTAATATTGGTGCTGGTGATGAAGTGATTTTACCAGCAAACACTTTTATAGCAACCTTGATTGGGGTACAACGGGCTGGTGCGAAGCCAATTCTGGTAGATTGCGATCGCCAAACAGCTTTAATTGACTTAAAAGAAGCAGCAAAGGCAATTACGTCTCACACCAAAGCAATTATTCCTGTGCATCTCTATGGCCAAATGGTATCACCACATGAACTATTGAATTTTGCCGATACCTACAAACTACTAATTTTTGAAGATGCTGCACAAGCACACCTCGCCCAAAGAGACGGATATCACGCTGGTTCAGTCGGAATAGCAGCAGCTTTTAGTTTCTATCCCAGCAAAAATTTGGGAGCGTTTGGGGATGGAGGAATGCTGCTAACACGAGATTCAGATATAGCTCAGAAGATGATGCGCTTGCGAAATTATGGTGCATCGCAAAAGTATTTTCATACTGAACCAGGTACAAATAGCCGCTTGGATACTTTACAAGCAGCAGTCTTGCACCAAAAATTACCATATTTGCCACAATGGAATCGCGATCGCTTGACTATTGCCCAGCAGTATGATGATGAACTAGCACCCTTGGCAACTGCTGGTATTATCCCTATGAAAAACCAAAGTTATACAGGCCATGTGTATCACCTTTATGTCATTAGAGTTGATGATTCTTGCCCCATAGAACGCCAACAACTCCAAGAAAAACTTACAGCAGTAGGAATTCAAACTGGCATTCATTACCCAATTCCTTGTCATCTCCAACCAGCATTCACCAACTTAGGCTATCAGCCTGGAGATTTTCCCCAGGCAGAAAAATTGTCAAAAGAAATATTATCATTACCGATGTATCCTGGTTTGACCAGTAGCCAAGTTAAAGAAGTTGTAGCAGCGATCGCTCATGCAGTCTCAACTTCTAAAACAGATAAACTCAAAGAGGGAGTGGGGAGTAGGGTAATACGGGAATGAGAAATACTTGTACTTAGTACAGAGCAACTGAATTTATTCATGAGGTTCCCCACTCCCCACTCCCCTTAAACATTGAGAGTTTTTGAACTACTGAAAATCATGGTACTACCGCAACAGCTTAAAAACAGAAACGCCTCAGAATTATTAAATCTAGCTATTTTAGGCGTTTTGCTGCTGCTTTATGCTCCTATATTGCTACATTGGTTGGATGGTTGGCTGAACAAAAATATCAGTACAGAACACGAATATTTCAGCCACGGGATTATTGGTTTACCATTTGCGGCTTATCTGGGCTGGATGAACCGGAAAAAGTGGAAACGTTTACCAGATACCATCCATCCTTTGGGCCCTGTTTTGTTGTTAATCGGGGCAGTGTTTTATCTTAGTGGTGTTACAGAGTGGGTTAACCTTTCCTTGCCCGTTATACTGGCAGGATTATGCTTGTGGTTTAAGGGAATAGCAGGTTTGCGATCGCAAGGGTTCTCTCTGATACTAGTATTTTTGGCAACCCCAACGGCACTACCCTATCTCATTGCTCCCTACACCTCGCCCCTTCAAAGCTTTATCGCTGGCACAGCAGGCTTTATACTGAATCAATTTGGTATGGACGTAACCGTAGACGAGATAAATCTCTACGTGGGGGGACGGATTGTAGAAGTTGCCCCCTATTGTGCAGGGCTGAAAATGTTGTTTACTACACTCTACGTCGGCTTGATGCTGCTTTATTGGACAGATGCTTTGTCTTCACGTCGCACAGTTATAACGTTTTTATCTCTTGCTGCGATCGTTAGTACTTGTGCCAATATCATTCGTAATACTTTACTGACTTTCTTTCACGGCACAGGTCAAGAAGGGGCTTTTAAATGGCTGCATGAGGGTTGGGGTGGTGACCTCTACTCTGCTTGTATGTTGGTGTCATTAGTGCCCTTACTAAATTGGATTAATAGCTATTTTTCAGTATCAGAAACTCAACAAGAAGGGGAAAGTCATTAGTCATTGGTCATTAGTCATTCTCCCCTTACTCCCCCTGCCTCCCCTGCTTTTTCTCTACTCATAAATATTACTGAACTCATGGTGCGATTTTATGAAGTAAAATTTTGCCTAAGTATTATAAATTTTACTGATGATTTCTTTCTCCAAGTTTTTTAAAGAAAATCAATTGAGTCAGGTAGCAGCACTTTTGTTATTGCTACTCTTGTTGGCAGTAGGAGGGGTTCCCGGATATCTGACAGGACACTGGCAATGGAAACAGCCGCCACCTGTTACTACCCTCAAGGAGTTAAAACAGATCCGCCATGCTGGGTTACACCTTCCCGGTTGGCAAACTATTGAACAAGCAGAACAGCAAATTGGCGAACATAAATGGTCTTTGCAGGTTCTTAAAAAAGAAGGTTCCGAATCCCAGGCAATCTTGCTTTTGCTGCCGCAAAATGGGCCTATGGATCAACCAGAGGTAGAGTGGACAGACGTTAAGGGCTGGGGAAGATCGCGCTGGGGAAAGTGGGATATAGCTCAATATCGTTCTGCTGAATTTACTGTAAAACCGCCTGCAAAATTGACATCTAAGGTTGAAACAAAAGTAGAAGCTAGATTCTTTCGCGCTGTCACACCGCAACAAACCTTCGCTGTCTTGCAATGGTACGCTATGCCAGATGGCGGAACTCCATCACCTTTCCACTGGTTCTTGGCAGATCAATTGGCTCAGTGGCGTAAGCAACGCACTCCTTGGGTAGGCGTGAGTATTCTGATTCCAATAGAACCTTTGGGGCAGGTAGAAACATCTTGGCCTTTAGCAGAGTCTATTGGAGAAACAGTGCAAGCTAAATTAATGACAGACTCTTTGTAAAGTCTGTTACAGATGCATTTGTGCAGAGATGCTTCAGTTGTATCTCTACAATCACGTTCAGGTTAACAATATGAAGTTATAAATTAGAATGGGTAAAATTTTTCTACTTTTTGTTGGTAAAATACTCACAGATAAAAAAGACATTTAGAGCATTTTTAGAGTAAAATTACCACTCGGCGCGACTAATTTTTATCTCTGTTTTCCTGCACCGATGTTTATAGATCAAAGTTCTTATATGCGTGCATTCAGCGCCCTGTGTTTTGTCAGTCTTCAAGTAGGAGTTTTTTTAACAGCACCTATCCAGCTTGTTGTTGCCCAGCCTTTTCCACCTCAAGGACAATCACCAAGGCAGCCCCCTGCACCTGTGCCAGGTACTGAGGTTGTGCCTCCAGGTGCAAATAACGAAATTTCCCCCCAACTCAGTCGCTATCTCTTGGGGCCAGGAGATACAATTGGCGTTGTGCTTCAGCGTCCTCCTGGGCCGTACCGCTTAGGAATAGGAGATGGAATTAGCGTTTCGGTGCAACGCTTTCCAGATTTAAGCTTTCAAGCTTTAATCAACCCAGAAGGTAACATTGTGGTGCCGCTACTGGGAAAAGTTTCCTTACAAGGTTTGACTTTGGAAGAAGCTCAAGAAAAAATTCGCTTGGGTTTAAATCGTTATGTGGTTGATCCAGTAATAGTTTTAGCCTTGGCAACGCAGCGTCAAGACTTAAGTTTTCAAGCTGTAATTAGCCCAGAAGGCAACATCGTAGTGCCACAAGTGGGAACGGTGTCATTACAAGGCTTAACTTTAGAAGAAGCTCAAGAAAAAATTCGTTTGGGTTTAAGTAGCATTTTACCCGATCCAATCGTAATAGTATCTTTGGCAGGAACGCGACCAGTTCAAGTTACCATTAGTGGGGAAATATTTAAACCAGGAATTTATCCAATTAATTCAACAACACCCCGCGTTGCTGATGCCTTACTAATATCTGGTGGTTCAACTTTGAATGCAGACCTGCGACAAGTACAAGTACGCCGGAAGTTAATCGATGGTTCTGTGATTTCACAAACTATTGATTTATATGCAGCACTGCAAAATGGCGGTTCAATCCCTAATTTACGCTTACAAGACGGAGATGCTATACTCGTTCCCCGTCGTGAAGTTGGTAATAATGACGATTATGACCGCAATTTGGTAGCACGTTCATCCTTAGCTACACCACAGATTAAAATCCGCGTTTTAAACTACGCTGCGGGTGGTCTTTCGATTCAAGCACTACCTAACGGGAGTACCTTTGTAGATGCTTTGGGAGGAGTAAATCTCGACACTGCTAATCTCCGAGATATCGCTCTAGTTCGCTTTGATCCTGAACAAGGTAAAGCTGTTACCCAGAAACTTGATGCGAAAAAAGCTCTAGGAGGCGATGCATCTCAAAATGTGGCCCTTCAAGATAATGATGTTCTTGTTGTTGGTCGAAACCTTATCGGTAGAATTACTAATTTCTTGACTACCATTACTCAACCCTTCTTTAATGTCCAGTCCTTTCTCCGATTTTTTGATAACTTCGGTGGCGGGTCAAATTAATGACTCTTACCTCTTCACCGATTGTTACCGGATGTGAAAGAAGAGGAGATGAGGGTGACAAATATAAAGCTGATAACTGATTCTATATGCCCCTGCCATGACTCCACCAATTGTTAAACGCTATCTTATTGCTTTTGAAAAATACAAGTGGATTGGACTAGCTAGTTTTGGTTTAGTCGTAGTGGGGTCAACGGTAGTGGCTATGCAGCCAGAACCACAGACTAACTACATAGCATCTGCCGCACTTACTTATGCTGGGCCACCAGTTTCTTTCTCTGCAACTGGTAGTCAAATCCAACAGCAAGGAAAGGAACTAAATGAGGATGTTTTATTATCAAACCAGATACTTGCCACAGTGGCAGAGAAAGTAAATATCAAACCGAAACAACTTGGTTCAAGTATTGTCCTTTCTCTACCTAAAAAAAATGCCAAGACTGGAGAATTAGAAACTAGTACATTTGAACTAAAATATGTAGATAGTGACCCCAAACGAGCCATAGAGGTCTTGACTGAATTGATGCAATCAATGATTAAGTTGAGCAGTGACATCAATACTGGGCGATTACAAGCAATTATTGAAAAGATTAATGAGCGCTTACCACAAGCTAAACGGGAATTGCAAATTGCCGAAAAGAAACTGGAACAGTACGATCGCATAGAGCGAACGGCGATATTAGCGGCGGAGAATGGCAGTTTATTAAGCGCTGTTACTGCCAGCCAAAATCTACAACGGCAAATTCAATTAACTATTTCTGGGGTTGATGGTCAAGTTAAGAGTTTACAAAATAAGTTAGGCTTAACAGTCGGACAGGCTTATATTTCTTCTGCTTTGAGCGCCGATCCAATTATTGGTAACTTGCGAACGCAAATTTATCAGAGTGAGTCGCAAATCGCCTTACTTAGGAAAGATTTGCGGCCGGAACACCCAACGATGGTTCAATTGCTGCGTCAGAAACAAGCTGCTGAGGAATTGTTGCAACAACGGGCTGCGGAGGTATTAGGTGGCAATGGAACGGCGGCTCCGCTTCAGGGTAGTGTTGCAGGTATTCGCGCCCAAAGTAGCTTAGATCCAGCCCGCCAGCAGTTGGCAAACCAAATGGTGTCTTTGCAAACCCAACAGGAGACGCTGCAACAACAGCTAGCTCAAGAAATCCAACAAGAAGCGCGACTACGACAAGAGTATTCTTTAATACCTAATAAGCAATTAGAGCGATCGCGTTTAGAACAAGAAGTTGGACTTAAAAAAGCCATCTATGACCAAATGCAGGCGAAGTTAACTGATGCCAAAACCGCAGAGGCAGAAACTACCAGCAGCCTTAGCATTGCCAGACGCCCTACAGCAACTGCTGACGTAAAACCACCTAAGAGTGTACCTATTACCCTTGCTGTGGGTAGTTTATTAGGTGTGTTAATTGGTGGCGGGGTGATATTTTTGTTAGGAGCGCTGGAAGGTACTTTCAAAACCAGGGAGGATATCCGCGAGAGCCTCAAGCAACGAGAAGTGGTACTATTGGGAGAATTGCCTTTAATGCCAGTTGATGATTTGCCTCAAGATGCGGTGCCTGTAGTACTTTCTGCTGATTCTCCTTATTTAGAATTTTATGAGAAATTCCGTAGTAATCTGCGCCGGATTGGTGGTAAAGCCTTAAAGGTGGTGTTGATTACTAGCACTAGTAACCTAGAGGGTAAAACGGCAAGTGCTTATAACTTGGGTATAGCTTCAGCTCGTGCTGGTAAAAGAACCTTGATTATTGAAACAGATTTGCGATCGCCTTCCCGTTGTGCATCAGTGAATGTAATTCCTGACCCCGACGCCACTATTGAACCCCTGCGTTATTACGCTAACTTAAGTGAATGTATTCGTTTAGTTCCTCATGTAGAGAATTTATACATTATACCCAGCCCTGGGCCTGTGCGGCAATCCGCAGCTATTCTTGAATCTAGCGAAATGCGTCGCCTGATGGAGGATGTGCGCGAACGTTTTGATATAGTTATTTTAGATACGGGTTCTCTCAGCATATCTAATGACCCTTTGTTAATCCAACCCTACAGCGATGGCATGGTACTTGTGGCGCGACCACACTATACACAAGAGAACATGTTAGGTGAAGCTATCGATCAACTGGTTGAATCAGAACTGGGGTTATTGGGGGCAATTATAAATGGCACTGATATCATTGTTTCTTTACCTGAACAAGTCGTAGAATCATCAACATTTACATCTAAAACGGAAGAATCAGAAGAATTTTCAGCAAGTGCCAACAAAAACTAAATAGTTTCCAAATAGGGAATAGTTTTAAATTGCTTAGTACAGCTTTGAGTAAAACCGTGATGAATCGAGAGGGGAAATTTCAACGCAAAGGATACGTAGACGATTGATAGGTAGCAATTATTTCGCTACGAATCTAGGAAATTTTGTACTTAGTCCTGCCTAAACAACCCAAATAGGGGAGCAAGAATTATCCCAAAAGCAAAACCACCAATGTGTGCCCAGTAGGCAACTCCACCAGTTTCAACGCTCATGTTAGCGGCTGTTTGCAGGCTAGCAAGACCGGAAATTACATTTTGGACAATAAAAAGTCCAATTATTACTAGTGCTGGCACTCTGATTGTGGTGATGAAAAACCCCAAAAATACTAGGGTCATGACTCTAGCTTGGGGAAAGCGGATAATGTAAGCACCTAGAACACCAGAAATTGCACCACTTGCTCCCAAAGAAGGAATCTCAGAATTCATGCCAATAAACCATTGACACAAGGCAGCTAAAGCACCACACGCTAAATAAAAAATTAGATATTTAACATGACCCAATCGATCTTCAATATTGTTGCCAAAAATCCAGAGAAACACCATATTGGAGATTAAGTGCCACCAACCACCGTGTAAAAATTGCGATGTAAATAATGTTATCCACTCTCCACTCCAATTGGTAGTTAACTGTTGAGGTATTACTGCATACTGACTTAAAAACTGATTCAATTGTACATTTGACGATGCATTTAACAACCTCACCTCGTGAAGAAAAACTAAAATATTCATACCAATTAACCCGTAGGTGAAATACGGGGTGGCTCGCGTCGGATTTTCATCGTAGAGGGGAAACACAAATGTTTTTCCTAATTTATTCACTAACTGCAATATAGCTTGTAAGGCTAGCAGCTGCGAAGCTTAGGCAATTTCATTAATTAGTCTGATTAAAAGCCTTGATGATCCTCTGAAAATTACTGATACCAAGCTTCTTCCTTTGATTTATCGTTAAACAAACCCAACAGTGGGCCCAGAATTGCTCCAAAGATAAAACCGCCTGCATGGGCCCAATAGGCAATACCGCCGCTTTCCATACCGATGTTGGTACGTGTTTGCAGACTAGCAAGCCCGTAGAAGGCTTGTTCAAGAAACCAAAATCCCAAAAAGAAATATGCTGGGACGCGGAAAGTCGGGAAGAAAAACCCTAAAGGCACTATGCCGAGAACTTCAGCGTTGGGAAAGCGGAGAATGTATGCTCCTAAAACACCTGCGATCGCACCACTTGCACCCAAAGAAGGAATGCTAGAATCTTGAGCGAAGAACCACTGGGTCAAGGATGCCAAAACTCCGCAAGATAAATAAAACAGCAAATATTTGGCATGACCTAACTTATCTTCAACGTTGTTACCAAAAATCCAGAGAAATAACATATTACCTGCTAAGTGCAAGAAACCACCGTGTAAAAATTGTGAGGTAATTAAAGTTGCCCACTCTGGCACTGGTTGATGTAAAGAGACACCAGCAAAGCTTAAAGTCAGTTCTCGTGGTACTACAGCCGCAAGGCGTAGAAACCCATTTAACGCTTGGGGGGGAAGATTTGCCTCATAAAGAAAAGCGAGGACATTAGCAGCAATCAGTCCATAAGTCACATAAGGCGTAATTTTTGTCGGATTATTATCTCTAATGGGAACCACAAGCGTTTTTTCCTGATTTTAAGACATCAGTTACACAATACTAATTTTTGTAAGTAGTTTCTTCTACCTCATGGATGGATTCCATCAAGATTTGTTAGCAAGATTGCAACCCATTATAAAAAATACAGTCTTTAACACTTCGATTTCACTCTGCCGCATTCAAATTTCCGTACAGAGATATAGTTCAAAATTATCAAAATATTCTTCAAAACATTCCTAACCAAAAATCGAATGATAAAGCGCTCGCTTAACTGAATTTTTATTGATCTTTACATGAACGCGCAGCCATTTTGTTAGAGGATGTTTGAAAAGTCATGATTGATGTGCCAAATATTTTTACCCCACCCTAACCCTCCCCTTATAAAGGGGAGGGAACCCGATTTTTCTTGTTTCTCCCCAATATATCGGGGGGACTAAGAGGGGTAACAACGTAATTAAAATCACAGCCAATCACTTTTCAAACATCCTCTTAGAGGTATTTCTGTATCACCATCAAAATTAATGTTGAATAGTTAGACCACCATCTAAAACTAATGAATGTCCAATAACAAAACTAGCTGAATCTGAACATAACCATAATACTGCTTGAGCAATTTCTTCCGGTGTACCTAATCGTTGTATGGGATATTGATTGTTATAGTTTTTTATTGTTTCCTCACTTAAGGCTTCCATTACCATAGGAGTTATAATAGTTCCTGGGCAAACAGCATTAATTCTAATATTATCCTTGGCATATTGTACAGCTAAAGATTTAGTAAGTCCTAAAACGGCGTGTTTGCTAGTACAATAAAAATGAATATTATGTTTACTTTCTTGATTGTTAGTTAAATTAGCAGCTATTAAGCCTCTAATAGAAGCATTATTAACAATAGCACCACCATTTTTAAGCATTTCAGGAATTTGATATTTCATACATAGCCAAACTCCTTTTAAATTAGTATTAATGACTTTATTCCAATTTTCTTCAGAATCATCTATGTCTACTTTTAGAACTCCAGGAGTTCCAGCATTATTAAAAGCATAATCTAACCGACCAAAAGTTTTAACTGTTTGGCTAATTAAGTTTTTAACTTCGGTTTCTTGGGTAATATCTGTAGTGATAAAAATACTTTGACTACCTGCTTTTTCAATTAAATTCACTGTCTCCTCACCTTCTTGAATTCTCCTACCGGCGATCGCTACTTTTGCCCCTTCCTTAGCAAAAGCTAATGCTGTAGCTTTCCCAATACCAGAATTGCCTCCTGTAATTAGAACAACTTTATCAGTAAATTTTTTCATAATTAAATAGTTTTACCTTTATTCAGAATTTAGTCTTATAATGCCTACATTCCACAGGTGTGATGGCCTAGGCGATCGCAAAATATTATATAACGTATGCATTTAGTATGACAAAACTTGACTCATTTTAGGTATTGACGAGTTCTCTCCAAGCTTGGAAATATTCTATTTAATGCATATTAGCTAGGCAAACTCATGTTTTTTTCAAATTCTTTGGAAAATCAACTCCAGCGCTGGAACGAAACCATCCGCAATCAACCGAAAAATCCCAATGCTTACATTCGTCGAGGCATGGTTAACTTTCAACTGGCCAAGATTGATGAATCTATTCAAGATTTTGACATGGCAGAGCAATTGGATGCCCGTATCAAACCCTACCTTTGGCAACGGGGATTATCGTATTATTATGCAGAAAGATTTGCTGAGGGCGCTGAACAATTTGAAATAGATTTGACAGTGAATGCTCAAGATGTAGAAGAAACAGTATGGCGATATCTCTGCATAGCTCGTTCATTAGGTGTTGAAGAGGCACGTAATTCTTTACTAACTGTGAAAAATGACCCTCGGCGCATCATGCAGCGCGTATATGATTTTTATTCGGAAAATTGTACCTCAGATGATGTTTTAACTGTGGGTCAATCAGAAGGGATAAAGGGGAATTTTTACAGTCATCTTTACTTGGGATTATATTACGAAGTTCAAAATAATCTTGATTTAGCTCAAAAATATATAGTTAAAGCTGCTGATAATTACAAAATTGATGACTATATGTGGTATCTGGCGCAGGTACACAAAAAATTGCGAGGCTGGATATAGTCGAGTATTAATTTCCTAGAGGATACCTTTTTGAGCTTGGGGTATTATTGATATAAATTAATCACAATTATAGAGAATAAAAACCATTTGGAGTTGCGTTGCTGTTACTTACCAAGACTCAGCCCCCAATTCTATATGTACGCACAATCTACGACCATCCTCGTTATGTTGATAGACTTTTTAGAGACTGGTATGACATTACGCAACTTCCTAAAGATGGCTTAAAAGTTACAATTAATTTTAACTATTGCGAATTTCTGGGACACATCGGTGTTGCGTTTCTAGGGGGAATGGTTCGCCTGCTTGAAGCTGATGGTGGTAATTATCGACTGGAATACACTTACCGATAAAAAAATTCGTACTAACTTGGCTCAGAATGGTTTTTTATGCGATTTTGGTTACAATTGGGAACTCAATTTTCGGTGGCTTCGGTTTCAAACTGCACTTGTCGGTATAAATCAGCGATCGCTATTTCTACATCCACTGATTCCAGCCGCAATTTCTCGTCCAAATTATACTCCGACAGCACCCATTTCCCTTGTTCGTTGCGCCGAAACACTTCTACGCTCGGTTGAGCTACTTGTACTAAGACATATTCTTGCAAGGTTGGAGATTGGCGATATTTGGCAAATTTTTTCCCTCTATCGGCTGCTTCGGTTGAAGGTGATAGCACTTCAATAATTAAGCAAGGAAATTGTACCAATTGTGGATCGTTATCGCGTTCATCGCAAGTCAGCACCACATCTGGATAAAAATACTTTTGCCCCGCTTCGACTTGCACCTTCACATCTACAATGTATACTTCACAGGTGCGATCGGCTAAGGCATCATCTAAAAGCTTAAAGAAATTTGCAGAAATCCGATTATGGTTGCGTGTACCATCACTCATCATCACAACTTCACCATCCCAATACTCGTAGCGTTCCTCTTGGGTGGGTTCCCAAACCAGATATTCTTCTGCACTGATCAAAATATAATCGGGTAAAGCAACCATCGGCGCAATCTCTTAATGATTCACTTTTTTAGAATAGCCAAATAATAGCCTTCCTTTTATCCCTCTTCTGTCACTTTCCGGGAGGGCGATCGCTATAACCCTGATGAGGCAATAAATACAAGCTATACTATTAGAAAAAAATTGGTCTTGAATTTGTTATTAGAAAAGAATCGTGCGATGGCTACGGCGGGCGGAGCCATCGCTTGCTATACAAAAGCTCTAGAATTCAGAAATGGCAAATGTATTTGGAGACTGACAGAAGAGAGATATCAGCTAGACGATTTCACTGAGCATCTGTTGTAGATTCAAACTGAGCTTTCCATCTTTGCCCATCCTCTATCTCAGCAAGGAGACGAGCAGCGATACCTGCGGCGGGCTACGCCTACGCATCCTGTTCGGCAACAGGTAGAGTTATTCAATTGTGCGATGTCTACGACGGGCTACGCCTACGCACGCTCAAGTAACTCAGTCATGGCTACCACACTCTTAAAACGTAAATGGCATCTGATCCATTATCGCTTCTTGGTGGCAAGTTAAGCGCTTTCTCACCCAGGCGATAACCTTTCTGTGCAGGTAATTACTGATTTGTGAGCGTAAGATTTAGGTTAATTTCCTAACATTTTATCTCGCAGATGTTTAATGCGATCGCGCAATTTTGCCGCCTCTTCAAATTCCAGTTTCTTCGCTGCCTCTTTCATCTGCGCTTCTAACAACGTAATCAACCCTGGAATCTGTTCTAATGGCAGTTCATCTATATGTTCATCTACAACTTTTAAGTCAGTTGCATTTAAGCGCCGAGAGACATCTAAAAAAGCCAAAATCGCATTACTTGATTTTTTCACTATCGGTTGTGGTGTAATCCCATGCAATCGATTATGTGCTGTTTGAATACCACGCCGTCTATCTGTTTCATCAATGGCTTTAATCATGCTACCTGTCAGATTATCGGCATACAAAATTGCTTGTCCCTGGATGTGACGCGCGGCTCTACCAATAGTTTGAATTAAAGAACGCTCCGTTCGTAAGAAACCTTCTTTATCTGCATCCATAATTGCTACTAAGGAAACTTCGGGTAAATCCAAGCCTTCCCGCAGCAAGTTTACACCTACTAATACATCAAATTTCCCCTCGCGCAAGTTCTGCAAAATTTCAATGCGTTCAATAGAAGTAATCTCGGAATGTAAATACCTTACCCTTATACCGTGGTCTTGCAAATATTCGGTTAAATCTTCCGCCATGCGCTTAGTTAATGTGGTAATTAACACTCGCTCATGGCGATCGGCTCTATCTTTAATTTCTCCCAACAAATCATCAATTTGTCCTTCTGTGGGACGTACAGAAATTTCTGGATCAACCACCCCAGTTGGTCTAATCACTTGCTCAACTACACGATCTTCAGAAATTTCTAATTCCCAATTTCCGGGAGTTGCTGAAACAAAAATACACTGATTCACCTTTTGCCAGAATTCTTCTGCTTTTAAAGGACGGTTATCAGCAGCACTAGGAAGCCGAAATCCATGTTCAATTAAAACTTTTTTTCTAGCTTGGTCCCCGTTATACATGCCGCGAATTTGTGGCACTGTAACGTGAGATTCGTCTATAACTAGTAGCCAATCTTTGGGAAAATAATCAATTAAACATTCTGGCGCTTCTCCAGCTTGTCTTCCTGCTAAGTGACGGGAATAATTCTCAACGCCGTTGCAGTAACCTACTTCGCGCAGCATTTCTAGATCATAGCGTGTACGTTGATCTATGCGTTGCGCTTCTAATAGTTTCCCAGCTTGTTCTAAGTCTAGTTTTTGCTGTTTTAATTCGGCTGCAATGTCATTACAAGCTACTTCTAATCGTTCTTCTGGGGTGACGAAGTGGCGTGCGGGGTAAACATTCACCGCTTCTAAACTTTTTAGAATTTCACCTGTCACTGGATCAATGTAGCGAATCGCATCAATTTCATCACCAAAGAACTCGACACGAATAATTCGGTCTTCATAAGCTGGGCCAATTTCTAAGACATCACCACGGACGCGAAATTTTCCCCGACCCATTTCTATGTCGTTGCGGCTATATTGAACATTTGCCAAATCCCGTAAAATTTGGCGCTGATTTACTTCCATACCTATCTGAAGGGGGATGGCAGCTTTCAGATATTCTGCTGGCATTCCTAAACCGTAGATGCAACTGATGGAAGCAACGACAATGACATCACGGCGTTCAAAAAGCGATCGCGTTGCCGAATGCCGCAACATATCTATTTCATCATTAATTGCCGCTGTTTTTTCAATATAAGTATCGGTAACGGGAATATACGCTTCTGGCTGATAATAATCGTAATAGCTAACGAAATACTCGACTGCATTGTTGGGGAAGAAATCCCGCAACTCGTTACAAAGCTGTGCAGCAAGGGTTTTATTATGCGCTAGAACTAAAGTAGGCTTGCCAATTTTCTCAATAACTGCTGCTACCGAAAATGTCTTACCAGTTCCAGTAGCTCCTAGTAGAGTTTGGTAACGATTACCCGCTTGGATACTAGCAGTGAGTTGTGCGATCGCTTGTGGTTGATCGCCTGTGGGACTAAAGGGAGCTTGAAGACAAAATTCTGTCATACAGTTTTGCTGTTAATACCCTATCTCATGGTGATGATTCCGCCCTGTATCCATTGTAGCTGGGTTATTAGAGCAAATAAATAGTAATGATTCTTTACAAAAATTATTTATTTAAATTTCCTTATGTATCAGTTTTAAAGATTCTTATATCTATATGAGGTTTTTTAAGGTTAAACTCTAATATATATAGGAAAAAATTTCATCTTTC
This sequence comes from Nostoc sp., assembly GCF_036919495.1. GTDB lineage: Bacteria > Cyanobacteriota > Cyanobacteriia > Cyanobacteriales > Nostocaceae > Nostoc. The sequence continues at coordinate 36,196 of NZ_JBALBZ010000049.1, read as the reverse complement.
CTTAATTATTGTAAAATTCAATTAACAAACCAGAGGTTTTCGTTTATGACTATTAGCAACGCTGGCAAAGCAACTAGTTCTCGGCAAAAGTATGCCAAGTCTTTAGGAGAAGCTACAGAGGAAGTTGAAAATCAACAAGACCAGAGCTTGAATGCTGATAAAGTCGATGAAGTTAATGAACTGCCAGTGGGAGCTTCTGGAACACTCGCCATTTCTGGAATTCGTCCTATAGGGGCTAGCGACTTAGAAGTTGCTGAACACCTCTCAATTGCTGGGGTGCGTCCCGTTAGCACCAGTAGCTTGGAAATAGTTGAAACCTATAACTCAATGGGCATTCGTCCAATTGGTGCTAATACATTCCAAGTTGTTGAAAGTATTAATCTCTCTGGGGTTCGTCCAATTGGCTCAAGTTTATTGGTAATTGATGAAAGCTATTCCACCTTCGGTAATCGTCCAATAGCATCAAATGAGATTGACAATTCTGAAAGCCTGATGGGTTTTCTAGATTAGACAAATAAAAAATCCCCATAATTTTATTAACCCAGTTTCTATACAAAACTGGGTTTTTTATTTAAACAGTTAAAAATAAGATTACCATATTTGCATTGGTTCTATGTCTTTTAGCATAGGTAACTGAATTATTCTTACTTTAATTTACATTAAGCCAATAGCCAGGATGCTTACTACAACTAACTTTCTTAATTACGGATTACGGATTACGAATTACGAATTACGAATTATTAGAATATGCCTTGTGGTGGAAGGCTTTAGCAAAAACTTTAAGCTAGTCTGTAAAGGTAATAACAAAAGATTTCAAAGCTGTAAACAAACTTTGAAATAATTTTTTGATTAAATCAGGAGTACAAAATGAGCATAGAAGATCGCGCAAAAGCAGCTGCTAAAAATGTTGAAGGTAAAGCCCAAGAAGCTTTAGGAAATGTCACTGGAGATCCAGAAGATAAAGCTAAAGGTAAAGCAAAGCAAGCTGAGAGCGAAGTACGTCACGGTATTGAAGATGTGAAAGATAATGTCAAGAAAAATATTGACTAAGAAATAATTACAGATTTTTTGCGAAAATAGGGATATAAATGGGGTGAATTCCATTTTTGCAAAAAAGCATGAAGGATTGAAGATTCAAGTCTATACCTCTTTCTTCTCTTCTTAGCAAGTTTGGAAAGTTAAAGAAATAGCTTGATTTGCAGAATTCCTTGTAGAGACGTAATTTATTACGTCTCTACATTAAAAAAGAAATATATTACAAATTAGAGGAATAACCGCTATATATTCCAAGTTTATAAAAGCAATTAGTTTGAATATAAAACCTATTCTATCTGTTTGTTGTTTAAAGTGTTTTTTCAGGAGGTAAAAAAATGATTCTGCTTCAGCAAAGTCGCAAAATATTGGCGACTTTCCTTTTAATCGGCGTACTGATGATAACTACCGCTTGTGGTGGTACAAGTACAATGTCACGAGTTGACCGCTCAACTACTCCCTCAGCAATTGGTCGAGATGTAACTTATGCAGAGTTAGAGCGAGGCAATACCCCAGGAGGGCAAACCTTTGGTAACTGGGTTGTCCAAGCATCTCAAGGGTTAGTTCAGGACGCTTTTGTTCGTGATAACAACAAACTGGGTGTTGTGATTTCCCCTAAAGTTCGTCCGAACGAAGTGCGACCATTAGCAAAATCTTTAGTTCAAGGTTTTCATAAAAACTTCCCAAAACAAGACTTGAAGGTTTTGATTTACGCACCTGATAAGCAATTGATTTTGACTACTGAATATGACACTCAAACTAATCAAGTCAAGTATACCTAATTGCTGTATTTGCAATGGAAACTTGAAGATAGGTTGATGAATTTGGAATTAAGGCTTGGAAATATTAGCCATCCAAAGAGTTTGATAAAAAAGGAGATTATTAAAGTGGCAACCAGCGAAGATTACAAACGTCAAATAATGAAAGATTTGGCTAAAGGCGATGTTGAATCTCTGGATGATACTACAGCCGAATCAACGACGGAATACCAAAATTTTGATGATTTTGCTCAACGGACAACACCAGATCAACGTCGCCACTTATTTGGTAAATCTTTACATCCCGATCGCATTCCAACCAGCCAAATGGAGCCAGAATTACAACAGGCGATCGCACAAATTAAACCCAATGAACGGGATGATGTAGCAAGAGCCTTTTTCAAACACTTGAAAGAAAGAAAACTCGACGAGAAGCATCTAGAGCAACAGTTGGGACTTTCTACACACCACCCCAGCCGCATGAGTGCTGATGATGTTAGCAAACTAGCGTCTTTTGTGTATCATAACCATCCCGACATTTTCCGCGAAGTGCTGGCGGAGCAACCAGGGATTATCAAGTTTCTTAGTAATCCTGTAGTAGCAGGCATTCTCGGAATTGCGGCGGCTAAGTGGTTGGGTGGTCGCAAGTAAGTTCTGACATTTTAAGTTTGGAGGATGAGTAAGAGATTAGGTGGGTAATAACCCACCTTTATTTTTTGCTTATTAAAATGAGCCAGATAAGCGATCGCTAAATGGCAATATCTACCACGAGCCTAGTTGCTGCAACTTTGCCCTGAAAATCATTCCAAATATCAAAAAACTGTAGTAATATACCACAGGCATTAACTAACTTTAGCTACATCTGATTATTAACGCTGTTAAATTTACTGAGAATATACCGTGAGCCTAACTCTTTATTTCCTCCGTCACGGACAAACAGAATGCAGCCGCAATAATTCCTTTTGCGGTTCCATAGACTCAGAACTTACCCCAGAAGGGTTGGAGATGGCAAAGGCTTTTGCTGACGCATATAGTTCTATGGATTGGACAGCAATATTTTGTAGTCCAATGCAACGAACTGTATTGACAGCAAAACCTTTATGTGAAGCAATAAAGATAGAACCACAACTCAGAGATGGTTTAAAGGAAATCAACTATGGTCAGTGGGAAGGAAAAACGCCAGAAGTAATTAGCCGTGAATATCACGATGATTATATTCGCTGGTCAGCAGATCCGGCTTGGAATGCTCCTACTGGTGGAGAAATGGCTGTGACAATTGCTTCTCGCGCCTTGCAGGTAATTGAAGAAATTAAACAAAATTACACTAGTGGCAATGTTTTAGTTGTTTCACACAAAGCAACCATCAGAATTATGCTGTGTAGTGTACTGGGGATTGATGTGGGACGCTTCCGTTTTCGTTTGGGATGCCCTGTTGCTTCGGTGAGTATTGTAGAATTTAGCTCACATGGGCCACTGTTAAAGGTTTTGGCAGATCATAGTCATTTGAATGAACAATTACGAAATTTACCGGGAACGTGAGAGAAGTTAGGAGTTAGGAGTTAGGAGTTATTATTTTTACCTTGCTCCCCCTCGCTATCTGTCTCAGTGTATTTGCAGAGAACGTTTATTCCAATTTTCAAAATATATAACACGACAATTGTGGCGATGTCTACGACGGGCTACGCCTACGCACCATCAATAGGTATGCCATGTACTGCTGCAATGGCAACCAGTGAGCCAATGATACTATTGAGCAGAGAACCACTACCAGGGTTATTAGTGTATTCTTTGATTTTGCCCCGTAATAGCACCAACACTTGTTCGCTTGCCTCTAGAAAAGGTTCACGCTCAAGGGCATCATCTACAATGATGTTGGTGTCTAACAAGATTTTCACAGATTATGTTTCTCCTTTAAAGCTTCCCATCGAGCTTGGTCTGGGTCAAAGTCTGGTGGTGTCGGTGGGGCATTTTCAAATAAACCTTCAAATGCTTTGACTTTAGACTTTCTTCTCGGCTTTTCTGGCTGTGACTCAGTAGAAGTTTCCAAGGATGGAACTGGCTGCAAAATAATCACTTCCACCTTTCCAGGAGCAATATTTAGAGGTTCGTCAATAATTAAATGGCCTGATTCATCAATTGTGGCGTTCAGCTTGTAGGCTTGCATACTTTTGCCCTTTTTGTTTCTAGGATAGAACACTGCTGCTATCAATATTGCGAAAATGTTGCGATCGCACTTCCAAATGACTAGCTTGTAGTGGTCAAAACGATCGCTTTAGTCATGAAAACGATCGCATTGGTTATGAAAATGACGATGTTGGTTACAAAAATGATCGCTTTGGTTATGAAAATGATGATTTTGGTTATGAAAATGACGATGTTGGTTATGAAAATGATGATTTTGGTTATGAAAACGATCGTTTTTGTGGCAAACGCTTATGCGATCGCAACCAATGCTTAAACAAAACTTATGAATGAGTAAGACGCGTTAGTTGAGTAGCTGCAATATCCCCGACTTCTTGAAGAAGTCGGGGATCTGAATCAACCTAGCCTATCTCGTGCTGTCCAAATTGCCTCGCGCACCTCTCCAGCGCACTCTCCACTCGTCGCCTTGCGCCAAATGGCTTGAAATTGACTTTCTCCTAATTGCTTGAGCATACGGGCTAAATTATCGGTCTGATAACCAATCCAATCTTGATTATGCTGTAGGCCAATGGCTAAAACACAAATGTAAATTTGCAAAGCTCCAGAGTAATTTTCTTGAGCTTCTAAAACCCTCCCACATTTCCATAGTATTGCTGAAGCTTTATACCAATCGTGGAATTTTTCAAAAACTTCCCAGCCCTTTTGATAATACTCAATTGCTTCTGCAAACCCCTGCTGGTCTTCGGCTAACATACCCAGTTGATGATAAATACTGGCAGCACTGTACAAACCCTTTGCATCTTCATAAATTTTTAGTGCTTTGAAGTAGTAATCAACTGCCACATCAAGCTGCTGTTGTTCTTGAGCTACTACGCCCATCTGGTAATATTCATCAGCAGCACTATACAAATCTTTTGTATCTTTGTAAATCTTCAGTGATTTGAGGTAGTAATTAACTGCTACTGTCCTGGTTCCTGGGTAATTTGATGCTAGCTTAATTTGGGTAATTTACGCAGAAGCGCAAAAACGCAGATTCAGTTTTTGTAGGTTTTAATTCAGTACAGATACAGCGATAATGTAATCAAATCATCACCGAGTTGTTTCATGCTGGCAATTATTGAGACTATTGTATTACGTCAAATGGCTTCAGGCGATCGCCTATCCTTACAACTATACAAATTCATCGGCGCTCAACCTGGTAAAAAGGTTTACATTCAATCTAATCTGCACGGTGCAGAAATCGCTGGTAATGCCGTTATTCACCAGCTAATTGAGTTTTTGCTAACAATAAATGATACAGATTTAGCTGGAGAAATTTGGTTAGTTCCCGTTTGTAATCCAATGGGGACGAATGAACGCGCTCACCATTTCTCCCCTGGTCGTTACTGCGTTTACGAAGCCAAAGACTGGAATCGCATATTTTGGGACTACGAGAAAGAAGCTGATGATTTAGTCGCTTTTACTAAATCTCAACTTCATATTGATTTAGAGATAATTCGACAAAATTATCTAACTATAATTAAGCAAAAATTCGCAAACATTTTAGAAAAAATTAATTCTTCTAGTGGTGTTCCTTACACTGAGCTTTTTTCCTACAAGCTACAAAACCTGAGTTTAGATGCAGATTACTTAATTGATTTACATAGTTCTACCAATCAAGCTTTAGACTACCTTTATTACTTCCAAAATCGAGAAGATAGTGCAAAATACTTCCAACTCGATTTCGGAATCTTGCTTAATAAATATGATGGTGATGCTTTTGATGAAGCTTTTATCAAACCTTGGTTAGCACTGGAAGCTTGTTTTAAAGAGTTGGGTAGAGAAATCAAGTTTGATGTGGAAGCTTGGACGCTGGAATTAGGAACAGGAATGCAAATGAACCCTGATTCAGTCGCTAAAGGTGTACGGGGTGTGAAAAGTTATTTAGCACAAAAAGGTGTACTGCAAATGTCTGATTTATCAGGTGACACAAAAACTCATGAAATGACTTTTGCATCTAGCAGCAACCGGAAAAAATATTATGCGATCGCAGGTGGTATGATTCAATCCAGAATCGAATTAGGTACTCAAGTAAAAGCTGGAGACAAGCTCTATCAAATTCTCAGCTTTAATAAAGAAGGTAAACTACCTAATGTAATTGATATCTGCGCTCAACATGATGGATTGGTTTATGATGTCGCAACTAATCAGGCTGTGAATGAAGGTGAATTTGTATTGGGAATTGTTAGTTAGGGGATAGCGCCAACACAGAAAACTAGCTTTTTTAATTTCCAACACCTGTGCAATATCAAACTCTACTAAACTTTGTACTTTGATAGGCACAGCTATGCTGTGCCTATACCATGTATATTTAGTCTCCCAAATAAATACCCATACCACGAGCAGTTTTAACTAAAGTACCATTGGGATCGACGGCACTATATTGAGCGATCGCTTCTGTAATTGGTACACTTAATACTTGGCGATTTTGCCAAGTCACCATGCGATCGTATTTATCCTCTGCAATTAGATTAACTGCCGCAACACCAAAAGCAGTTGCAACTAATCTATCTAATGGTGAAGCAGTTCCACCCCGTTGAATGTGTCCTAAAACTGTGACTCGCGTTTCTACGCCAATGTGTTCAATAATTTTATCTGCTAAATATTCGCCAATTCCACCGTATCGAGATTGGCCTAAGCGATTTGTAATTGTCACATTTTCCCCATCGTGGGTACGAACTGCTTCAGAAACAATTATCAAACAATAGTTTTTGCCTTTCTCTTGGCGTTCTTTAATTTTGTGGCAAATATGCTCAACTGTGTAAGGGATTTCGGGAATTAAAATTACATTTGCTCCCCCCGCAATTCCCGCAGCTATTGCTATGTGTCCGGCATCACGCCCCATTACTTCCAAAATCATGACTCGGCTATGACTTGCAGCAGTAAAATGTAATCTATCTAATGCTTCTGTAGCAATATTAACTGCTGTATCAAAACCGATAGCGTGTTCAGTAACACCAATATCGTTATCAATTGTTTTGGGAATACCTACTAGATTAATCCCACCTTGTTGAGCGAGGCGGCGGAGAATTGCCAAGCTACCATCGCCACCAATACCAATCAAAGCGTCTAAACCTAGCTCATGATAACCTGCAATAATTTCTTCGGAGCGATCGCATAAACTTCCATCCGCCATTGGAAAAGCAAAAGGGTCGCCTTTATTGGTTGTCCCCAACATTGTGCCACCCGCAGTTAACAGCGAGTCAACTTGATCAACTTCTAGCTTGGTAAATTGTGGGGGATGCGCCATTAATCCTAAAGTGGCTTGACGAATTCCCAAAACCTCCCAGCCGTAAGTATCCACAGCACAATTCACTACAGCCCTAATCACAGCATTTAAGCCAGAACAATCACCTCCACTGGTAAGAATTCCTATGCATTTGGGTTCTCCCATATTTTTTATTGACATTTTGATCCAAATATATTGAGTAGTCAATGAAACTTAAGCCAAAGTTAGCAGCAGATTAAACCTAAGCAAATGCGCTCCTTATAAATCCAAAGTAATTTTATGTTTGTTTTGTATCTAAAAACAAAACAAAGTTATCTCAGCTGTAAAATATAGGTGTATAGGCAGTAGTAGATTAAACCTCGGCAAAAGTAATCCCTAAAAATGCCAGGGGAATTTTATGCTTGTTTTGTGTCTAAGAAAAAACCAAGTTATCCCAACTGTAAAATATGAGGGTGGAGCCAAAGGTGACTAGTATTGATAATTACAACTTCTCTTTTTCAGGAGAAGTAGCAATTCCACAGGCTTCTCCTGAATTCAAATCAGGTTTTATCGGCATTGTTGGTCGTCCTAATGTCGGTAAATCTACTTTAATGAATCAATTAGTAGGGCAAAAAATTGCCATTACATCACCAGTAGCGCAAACAACACGTAACCGTTTGCGCGGCATTTTAACTACACCAGAAGCGCAATTAATTTTTGTAGATACGCCAGGAATTCATAAGCCCCATCATCAATTGGGGGAAGTATTGGTGCAAAATGCCAAAATTGCCATTGAATCAGTAGATGTAGTGCTATTTGTAGTAGATGGAGCGGTAGCTTGTGGAGCAGGCGATCGCTATATTGCCGAATTGCTATGTCGCAGTAAAACACCAGTGATTTTGGGCGTTAATAAAATCGACCAACAACCATCCGATTCTCAGTTTCTAGATGATAGTTACGCTCAGATGGCCCAGTCCCATGAATGGGAAATCGTGAAATTTTCTGCCAAGACGAGTGCAGGATTACCGCAACTTCAAGAATTATTAATTGAACATTTAGAAATTGGGCCGTTATATTACCCGCCAGATTTGGTAACTGACCAACCAGAACGCTTTATTATGGGTGAATTAATCAGAGAACAAATTTTATTATTGACTCGTGAAGAAGTACCCCATTCAGTAGCGATCGCTATTGACCTAGTAGAAGAAACTCCCAGCATCACCCGGATACTTGCTACCATCAACGTTGAGCGCGATTCTCAAAAAGGCATACTCATTGGCAAAAGTGGAGCAATGCTCAAAGCAATTGGTAGCGAAGCCCGCGAACAAATCCAAAAGTTAATCTCTGGTAAAGTTTACCTAGAATTGTTTGTGAAAGTTCAGCCAAAATGGCGACAGTCGCGGATCAGTTTAGCAGAATTAGGCTATCGCGTGGAAGAATAAAAAAGTTAGTCATTGGTCATTAGTCATTGGCAAGCAAAAAAGCAAAAGATGAATAACTAATAACTAATAACTAATAACAGATGACAAATGACTCTTAATAAATAAAAATGTCTTTAGATACTCGCTATCCCTTAAATTTACCCGCCAATGCTCCGCCGTTGCGCGTGTTAATTGTCGAAGATGATCCGATGATGCAACTCGGATTAGAGCAATCATTAATGGCTCATCCTCAGTTAGAGATTGTTGGACAAGCAGAAGATGGTTATTTGGGAGTTCAAGCAGCACTACAACTGAAACCTGATTTAGTGGTTATGGATATTGGGTTGCCGCGATTGGATGGCATTGCAGCAACACAGCAAATTAAGGCGGCGCTGCCAGCAACTCATGTGGTGATGCTGACATCTCATCAAACGGAGACAGAAATTATTGCAGCACTCTCTAGCGGTGCAGATGCATATTGCATCAAAGGTGCAAGTGTGGAACGATTGTTAAGTGCGATCGCAGCCGCAGTTGATGGTGCAGCCTATCTCGATCCCCAAATTGCGCGGCGAGTAATCGATAATCTCAAACCGCCTTCACCCACCACCAATACAGCCAATTTATCTGGGCGCGAGTTAGAAGTATTGAAACTGATGGTAGACGGCTTGAGTAACCCGGAGATTGCCGAAAAACTCTATCTCAGTCCCAACACCATTAAAACTCACGTCCGAGGGATTATGAACAAATTAGCAGTGGATGATCGCGTGCAAGCAGCAGTTGTGGCACTGCGTTCTGGGTTGGTTTAGAAAACAAATGCAGCAAAAGTAAGATTACTGATGTATCCAAACTTAATAATGAATTCCCTATTTTCTACCCTCAAAGCCGCGAAAAATGGCGGAAATAGTTAGAAAAAAACCATCGCAATATTAAAGAACTTATAGAACAAGGTTTGATGACTACAGTTTAAGCTGCAAAACAAGATAGCTCATAGAAGATGTTAGATGCGATCAAAAAATAGTGCCAAAGAAGCTTAACTCCTTTGGCACACTTTCTTTATAACTATATATTTTATCGCCTCATGCGCGGTTTTTAATTAAGATTACTTGGATAATTTGTATTGCTATCTCGCTAGAAACACCTAAAGCTTGATATAAATCATTTAAAAAGTTTTTTTCTTCTTCAGCTACGATACCTTCAGATAGAACTAGATCGGTGGCTACTGCAAAGGCTGCTTCCCGCAAGTCTTGAGATAGAGCATCTTTAGCCGCATTAAATAAATTATTAAAGCCATCTCCTTCGAGAATGCCCAAGATTTTCTCAAACAGCTTGTTCATCATCTCATGGGGATAACTTTTAAAAAGTTTCATCCGAGACAGCACAAAACTGATAGAATTGGCTTCCTCAAAAGAAAGATAACCGTCTGACGCCGTTGCTGCCAAAACAATGACAGCAAAAGCCTCCGCAGGATTGAGTGCTGTTTTAGTTTGGCTTTCTGTGCCCAACACAGCGTCAAATAGACCCATTGTAGTAACTCCTTGGTTAGAGCCTCAATAGCGCTACAGTTACCTGCCTGTTTGGTAGATTTACAGGCAAGAGTGCAACGCTATGAGACTTTCATGCTTTAGTATTCCCAGGATTTGTTTATGGCGAACACTTGCACCCAATGGTTTTTGGCAATAACTACACTGCCATTTGTAAACTACTTAGCGTTCTTCTGCCTTTTCTATTGTTTCAATTACCGCCAAACCTATACCAGAAGCTGCTATTAACAGTACTACTGATATTAAATAAGCGTTGGTCAGCATCCGTAGGGCTTCATCAAAAAAAATGTAGGTGGTCATTGCTTCACCTTTTGAAATTTGTGCTGCTAGTACTTTTTATTTCTCCACACACCGATAGGTGAATTTCGCCGAGAAACTGCTAGCAATTGCATCTTAACAAAACTTTAGCTGTTTCAGAACAACATTCAAACTTTTTATTTCTGAAGATTTGATGAATTTTAGAAAGCCTTGGTAAAAGAAATTACTTAGGTTGAGTTTAGAGCAAAAGTTGTGCCGCCCTAATTTTACGTAAAAATAGCTGTTAAATTAGTCAACTAACTCACAAATAATTATGAGAAGAAGTATCCACAAATTGTTTATTTTTGCAGATTATGTTGTGAAATCCAAAGAAAACACACAAAAAGATTCCCAGTTTATAAGAGAAATTGGGAATTTGAGCCACAAAGAAATAGGATTATTATGATCTCAGTGCATGTACGAAAGTCACTCAATTACGAATTCCGAGGTTTTACCTAAAAAAAAGAAAGTAAAGAAAGTATCTAAAGTAAACAATTTTCAATTGTCGCTACAACTGATTGAGAAAGAGAGTCAAAGTCGTAACCACCTTCTAAGCCAAACAGAATTTTACGAGTTATCCCTAGACAATAATCAGTAAATAAAGCGTAGTCTTCTGGCTGCAAATTGATACTTGCCAAAGGATCTGCGGCATTACCATCATAACCAGCACTCACAATTAGCAAATCCGCCTGAAAGTTAACTAAAAAGGGTACAACCTGTCTTTCAAATAGTGGCTGATATACTGCAATATCACTACCAGGGGGTACAGGTAAATTTAATACATTATTATGAAAGCCGCGTTCTGTCGATCTTCCAGTACCAGGATAGCAGGGATACTGATGTAGGGAACAGTAGGCGATGTGTGCTTGGGTTTCAACGATCGCCTGAGTACCATTACCATGATGTACATCCCAATCGAGGATAGCGACGCGGTTAATTCCGGGTTGTTCGAGGGCAAATAATGCCGCGATCGCAGCATTAGAAAATAGGCAAAAGCCCATCCCTGCATCACTTTCTGCATGATGTCCTGGGGGACGTGCTAGTACAAAAGCTGGATTAGCCGACTTTAACACAGCCTCAACACCATCCAACCATGCACTTACTGCCAACAATGCCACATCATAACTACGCGGGGAAACTGGCGTATCTCCATCCAAAGGGCCGCCACCACTAGAAGCGATTTGCCAAAGTTTTTTGATGTAGGCTGGGCTATGGGCCTTAGCTAACATAGACATCAGTGATGGCTGTTCTGATGCTGGTGTAGGCGATCGCCAGTCAATTTGATCTGCGAATGTAGCTGCTTTTAGGGCAGTAGCGATCGCACTTAAACGTTCTGGTCTTTCAGGATGGTATTTTCCAGTCTTGTGATCTAAAAATTCGTCGGAATAGATGACTGGCAGCATAGGACGAAAAAGGTTGACAGCAAGACAATGAATGCTATTGTATCGTCACTGGTACAAACAGTTTTTCTTTAGTATTAGTTACTGTGTCAAGCTAAGTTTGCTGGATTATGTAACGTAGACGCATTCGCAAAGCGTCTCCAAGAGTTGCGGCTTGTCGCAGGATACCGCAGAGGCACAATGTTGCGAAGCTTCCCTAAATATAGATTCGTATCAAAAGTAAATATATCTTAAGAAGCATTTAAATAAATAAACCCAGCAAATATACTGTTATGAGACATGTAGATAATTTTAACTTTGATAAATTGTATTTAATAAAATAAAAATCTCAGCAGGTTGGGCTTGCTCCAACTTTGTACTTTGGTCAGTAATGGAAAAATTTGATTGCTGTCTCATCATTGATAGATAAATTAGTAAATCAAGAAAACAAGTTCTGCAATACTTAATTTACAACGTGTCTACTTTTGCAATTAACCCGGCGATTCCCTGCTCAATAGGGACTAAAGACTTGAGGAAGGCATGGGATTTGCTTCCCTAGTTTTTTCCTTCACAGCTACGCTTCATAGTTATGTGAGTTGAGCAACATGAACGTGGATGGATTTAGCCAGCAGATAGAGAAATTGTACTCAAAGATACAGGGGCTATTGCAATGCAATGAAACTAAGGCAAACTCACAAGAAGAGATAATAACAGAGGCTATTGAGGAACTCCACACTGCAATGGAAGAACTATTGACAGCCTCCGAGGAGTTAGAAATAACACGAGCCGCAGCAGAGAAAGAGCGCCAGCGTTACCAAGATTTGTTTGAGTTCGCTCCAAATGGTTATTTGGTAACTAATGCCGTAGGGACAATCCAAGAGGCTAACCATGCAGCAGCAACTTTGCTCGGTGTCCACCAAAAGTATCTAGTAGGTAAACCATTAATTGTCTTTATTGCTCAACAAGACCGCCAGTTCTTTAGCCTTCATCTGAACAATTTCCAGCAGCTACTGAACTGGGAAATTAACTTACAACCACGGGGAGGAGAGCCTTTCCCAGCTATGATTAAGGCGTCTGCGGTGTACGACTTACAGAAGAAGCAGATTGGCTGGCGTTGGTTGCTGTGCAACATCAGTGAGCGCAAACAAGCTGAAGAAATGTTGCACCAAGCTTACGATAAGTTAGAAATACGAGTAGCAGAACGGACAGCAGAACTGGTAAAAGCAAATCAGAAATTGCAAACTGAAATTACAGAGCGTAAACGAGTCGAATCACAACTGCTGCACCTTGCGTTTCATGATGGGCTGACGGGTTTGCCGAACCGCGCTGCATTTATGAACCGCTTAAGACGTGCAATCGATTATTCAAAACGGCATTCAGATTATTTATTTGCTGTACTATTTATCGACCTAGATCGCTTTAAGCTGATCAATGACAGTCTAGGACACATGAAAGGAGACCAATTTCTGCTTGCTATTGCAAATAAGCTAGAAATATGTCTACGCTCCATAGATACAGTTGCACGCCTTGGGGGAGACGAATTTACCATCCTGCTTGAGGGAATCCAAGATGTGTCAGACGCCATCAAAGCGGTTGAGCGGATTCAACAGGAACTAGCGTTACCCTTTTATCTTGACGGACAAGAAATGTCCGCAACGGCAAGTATTGGTATTGCGTTGAGTTCGACAGTAAGCTATGAACAGCCAGAAGAACTTTTGAGGGATGCTGATACGGCAATGTACCGAGCCAAGGTACTGGGCAGAGCGCGTTACGAGCTATTCAACTCAGATATGTATGCTAATGTTCTGGCAAAATTGCAGTTAGAGACCGAGTTACGCCGAGCAACTGAACACCTTGAGTTTCGAGTTTATTACCAACCGATTGTTTCGCTCACCAAAGGCTCTATTTTAGGTTTTGAGGCTCTGTTGCGCTGGCAGCATCCAGAGCGTGGTTTGCTTAATCCAGCAGATTTTATTCCCCTTGCAGAAGAAACTGGACTAATTTTCTCTATTGGCAGCTGGGTGTTAAATGAAGCCTGTCGCCAAATGCAAGCTTGGCGGATGTGTCATCATTCCAACTTGCTAGAGAAAATCAGTTTCAATCTCTCCCTCAAGGAATTTTCCCAGCCAAATTTGATTGAGCAGATTAGGCAAGTTTTGCGCTCAACTGGTCTTGATGCTGCTAATCTAATGCTAGAGATTACTGAAGGCGTAATTGTGGAAAATAGCGATAAGGCAACTGCTGCACTTTTACAACTTCGAGAGATGGGCATTGAGTTATCAATTGATGACTTTGGTACGGGCTACTCCTCATTAAGTCATCTTTATAACTTTCCGATTAGTGTGTTGAAGATTGACCGTTCTTTCATCAGCCTGATGAGCGCTAATAGGAAAAACTTAGAAATTATTGAGGTAATTATTACATTTGCACACAAACTGGGTGTGGATGTGCTAGCCGAAGGAGTAGAGACAAAAGAGCAATTAGCACTTCTAAGAAAGTTGAACTGTAAATATGCTCAGGGACATTTTTTCTCTGTTCCATTAAATAGTTCAGCAGCAGAAGCATTAATTATGACAAATCCTCGGTGGTAAGGGTTATTTAAAAATTAATTCGTTATTTGTATTTCAAACGGGTATATAGCGCCAAACCAAAGTGAGGATTTGTTGTAATCTAGTTTTGTAAAAGAGACTTTGACTGAAACAAAACCACTTGATAGACGAATGCGAGTGCGTCTTTGCAGCACAGGGGGAAGTGAACTACCCCGTAATAATTGGTCATTGCCCTCGTTACCGTAGTTACTACCCATCACATTAACAAGCTCTCTCGTTTTTCCTTTATCCCTTTTGTTCAATGACTCTCAACTTTCGCTAAATTGGAAAAAGGTAAACTTAAGGGAATTTTAAATGTCAGCACAATTGTTACTGGTGGATGATGAACCAGGGATACGGGAAGCCGTGAAAGACTATTTGCAAGAGAGCGGTTTCAGCGTTCAAGTCGCCAGTAACGCCCTTGAAGGTTGGGAATGGATGCAAATGAATACACCTGACTTAGTGATTTCTGATGTCATGATGCCTCAGGTGGATGGCTATCAGTTCCTCAAGCAACTGCGAGAAGACCCCCGCTTCCAAGCACTACCCGTAGTATTTTTAACTGCTAAAGGTATGACAGGCGATCGCATCCAAGGGTATCATGCTGGTGTCGATGCCTATCTACCCAAACCTTTCGATCCAGATGAGTTAGTGGCTATAGTCGAAAATTTACTAGCCCGACGCGCCGCTAAAGCTGCAACTACAGGAGATGATGTTGAAACCCCCGATCTTGCTGAACTAGCTAATCAGATTGCCCAAATTAAGGCATTGTTAACTCAAAGAAGTGCCATTTCCCAATCGCCAGCCCCTTTTAAAATTGATTTGACTCCTAGAGAACAAAGTGTTTTAAACTTGGTCGCTGAAGGGTTGATGAACAAAGAAATCGCCCGTCGCTTAGAAACCAGCGTCCGCAATGTAGAAAAATACGTCAGCCGTTTGTTCAGTAAAACTGGCACCAATAGCCGTACAGAGTTAGTTCGTTTCGCCCTAGAACACGGTCTTGCTAAGTAGACAGTTTTTAAATTGGGCATTAGGCATTGGGACATAGGAGGCAGTTTTTGCTGGAGGCAGAAATTCTTGAATTTTGAATTTTGTTAGCGCAGCGTTAGCGAGTCCGCGTTCGCGCAGCGTCTCGTAGAGAGCGTCATTTTGAATTTTGAATTGATTTCTCCTCCTGCCCCCTTCTTGTGGGTAATTGGCAATAGGTAACTGGCTGTTAAACCATAACCTATTACCAGTAATAGATAAAACATAAGTATTTCAGCAAATCAGGCACTTAGCTAAAGTAAAAAGCTAAAAGTAAGGTTATTTATTTTCACTTTAGTCTTTTAGGTTTTCATTGAATTCGCGCCTGTTGTCCAATTCCCCATCTGTAAAGACACAGAATTTTCTTGTTCCTACAATGTTTTTATAAAAACTCGGTAAAATGCACCCGGCTGAATTTGCTCTTAGATTCTACCAGTACCCTTTGCTACAAAGTTTTTAATAGAGAAACTGTTCCTGGGACTCCGTGCTGCTAAATAAGACTTTCACAAAGGAGAAATCACAATATTTTATGAATTCTACTTACTGCTTAGTTTTTATTGCAACGGGGCTATACGATCAACATTTGATTTGATGCCCAATTCATGTTTTTTCGCTACTTAAATTACACCTTTAAGGCTGGGGATTTTCAGCAGCATTACGCAAGCGCATCAGTTGGCGTCGCATTTGAGGTGAAGCTTTAAACTCGGACACTTCCTGCGCTTTAACAGACGCTTGCAGTGTCTCTAGAAAGTCGTCAGAACCCTCGGTCAAGGCATCAAGTAATACCTGTAACAGTTGTTCGCGATCGCCCAATAGACTCTTTTCCTCAATCAACCGAAATTTGAGATGGATTTCGCACTCATAAACACCTACTTCGAGATTATTTATCTGGCGTGGTAATGCTTTGGAGTTCATAGCTATTGAGATTCCTTTACTTGGTGGTCATGAGGGTAAGGAGGTAGATGCCCAGCAAAATTCTTTATATCTTCTTTGAATCTAAAGTGCTTGAATTAAGAATTTTTCTTCATCAATCACCTTTGTATTCCATTTCAGTCTCCTGTGTTTTATTTTCAAGCTAGATTTTGATGTGACTGTGCCAGATATAGCTTATGGTAAGCCATAACTATTATTCAGTTTTTAAGATTCTACACAATAAAGTTTCTGTAAGAAGTTGTCCGGTCTTTTTAAAGGTTTTTACATCAACTTTATATGAACGTCAAGAACAGTTTGACTTGTTACTTGAATTTTGGTGTTTATACGTAAGTAAAATCGCTTAATTTTTTTGAACTTATTAAAGCCAGAGGTCGATGTAGCCTTATTCAGTAAAATTACTTGATGTACGTTTTTTGCAATAGAAAATTTTGCAGAAATTGATGAGCAGAATAATTAAGGTAAAAACTTTTGTTCTCCATAAAAAAATGTACACAGATCAAATTATTCCTGGTGAGTGCTTGACTCTACTGGCTTTTAGGCTTCATGAGTACGAAAATCTTAGCAGTAGGTAAGATTAGCACACCACTTTGACTTGTTTGTATACGCCAAATAAAAACACTCTCACCAGTAATTTTTACAAAAAAATAATTGGACTACTGTCAGTACTCGCTACTAATTGTGTCTTCAACTCCTAACAGAAGTAGTAAGTTAATCAGTACAGGTGATATTTTTACTTATGCCCATTCAATATACCCTTTTGAAACTGAGTTCAAAGCTTGTAAATTGAGAGCATTCAAGCTTGAATATAGCGTTTACAATAATTTCAGTGTAATCCACCCAAATCTTACACCCTCTTATGGATAACCCGATGCTGCTCAAGTCCACAACCCGGCATGTCCGCATTTTTGCAGGCGAAATTGACCGGGATGGCGAACTGATTCCCAGTGAACAGGTCTTAACGTTAGATATTGACCCAGATAACGAATTTAACTGGAACGAAGATGCGCTGCAAAAAGTTTATCGAAAATTTGATGAACTAGTAGAAGCATCTAGTGGCGCAGACCTTACAGACTATAACTTGCGCCGTGTTGGGTCAGACTTAGAGCATTATCTGCGATCGCTCCTGCAACTCGGCGAAATCAGCTACAATCTATCTGCCCGCGTTACCAACTACAGCATGGGAGTCCCCCAAGTCGCAATTGACGACAAACAATAAGCGAATGAGTTGGTAGCGATTTAGTTGAACTTTTCTGACAATTCAGATTCATCTGGAATCCACGAAAAACCTAACACCCTAACCCTCTTCCTGCGTTGGGAAGGGGGAAAATTAATCTGTGAAGCTTTGCAATCTCCCGAGAAAGAACCCGAAAACGAGATTACCAGATTTTTAAAGCCTCTTCATTAGTCAGCTACTTTGAGTAGTTCACTTATCTTAATTCTTAATTAAAGTTAATTCTTGCTATCCTACTTATAAACTAAATAAATACCAAGATTATCTGCCTCTTGATGATGGGGTAATTCAGCAAAATCTTGGGGCGCAGTTATGCTTGGGTTATGCTTTGCTAACAGGGTTGGAGTTAGTTGCTTTGGTGATGGAGAGTCACAGAGCAATAGAAGCTATGATGAGGCTGTAGGGTTGACTTAGGAGCGGATTCTTTGGATAAGTAAGTATTAGCACCTGCTGATATCCCCCAGCTAAAATCATCATCTAAAGTCTGGGTATGTCAAGTTTAAGAAAGATGAGCGGTCTAGATTGTCCCTAATAATGCTGTTAAAGAAATTGCCAATCGCTTCCCGGTGCGAAAACTATGGAAAATGACGCGGCAACGCTCTACTGTACAAATGAAAGTTGTCAGGCTGCCAACCCCCTGACTCACAAGTTTTGCCTGCGATGTTCCACGCCCCTAACGAAAAATTACCTCTGGGCTGTGGTAGATGGCCCGAGTGTGGGTAGCCCTGGAGAAATATTAGCCGATCGCTATTTAGTCCTTGATAAATTTCTTCTTTTAGATACCAAACCTGGTTTATTAGCGCTAACGTCTGAGTTAGATAATTTGCAGCCTCTAAAAGCTTACCTGAGACTGATTCCCTACCGTTTACACGTACCGCAGGTATATGGAGCGCTTTTTCTCGGTGACGGGCCTTCCCATCGAGAAATATTACTTTTAGAAAAACCTCCATTATTAGTAGATGACAAAATCCAACAAGTGCAGTTGGCCAGTGAGTTAACCACTGCTTGGCGTGATGCAACATCGATGCGCCAACTCAATTGGTTATGGCAAATAGCTCATCTGTGGCAACCTCTTGCAAGTGAAGGTGTCGTTTCTAGCTTGCTTGACTCAAATGTATTACGGGTAGAAGGATCGTTAGTCCGTTTGTTAAAATTGCGTTTCGATGCCGCAACATTACCAGAATTGCCCCAATTAGGTCAATTTTGGCAGCAGTTGGTTAGTGGTGCTAAACCAGCCATAACTGAATTTATTAATGAGGTTAGCCTTTCTTTAATTCAGGGAAAGATTAATTCAAGCGATCAATTAATCGGAGTTTTAGATCGTGGACTGGCTGGGTTAGGGCGATCGCAAACACCCTCAATCAAAATTATCACCAAAACCGACACCGGGCCAAGTCGCCAACGTAATGAAGATGCGTGTAGCCCACCCAGTGGAACTCTAGTAAGTAAACCACCCCAGCCAACAGCCTTAGCAATTGTCTGTGATGGCATCGGTGGGCACGAGGGTGGCAATGTCGCCTCAAATTTAGCCATTGAAACGATCCAGCAACAGGTACAGCAACTAACAAAAGTTCCCTACGACCACATAGATCCCTCACTGCTACTTAATGACCTAGAAAAGGTAGTGGCAATTGCTAATGACAAAATTAGTCAGCGCAATGACAGTGAAAATCGCCAAGGGCGTCAGAGGATGGGCACGACTTTAGTCATGGCATTGCCTGTTGCTCATGAAATGTACATTACCCACGTCGGTGATAGTCGTGCTTACTGGATTACCCGCCACGGTTGTTATCAAGTTACCCTAGACGATGATGTTGCCTCCCGCGAGGTGCGGCTAGGCTATGCCATTTACCGCGAGGCTGTACAACAAAGTTCTGCTGGCTCTCTCGTCCAGGCTTTGGGCATGGGGCCTAGCACTTCATTGCATCCCACATCTGGGCGGTTTATGCTCGATGAAGATGCTGTTTTTCTGCTCACATCCGATGGTTTGAGTGATTTTGATCGGGTGGAGGAGTACTGGGAAACAGAAATCTTGCCGATTCTAGTTGGGGAAGCAAATATAACAAATGTTGCAGATAGATTAGTTGAAATTGCTAACACTAAGAATGGACACGATAATGTCACCATCGCTTTAGTCCATTATCAAGTCCAATACTGGGAACCAGAAATTACGATTCAAGCCTTCATTCCAGAGAGTTATTCTGCCAAAACTATCGATTTTTCATCCAGGGCGACAGCTCCGACACTTTTAAGTAGCCCAAACCATAAAACTCAGGTGATTCCAGATACTGAGCCTGCCAAAAGGCGCAGTTTACCCCTACAGTGGATTGTTCCGTTAATATTTGTGGTAGCAGCAGGTGCTTTAGGATTGTTCGTGAAGCAAGTGCGACTGCGATCGCCATCAGTCCCCTTGATTTCATCCACTCCCATACCAACTTCAAATCCTACCATCGAAGCAACACCTATACAGCGATCGCTAGCCAACCTTTCTCCTGGCTGGGTAATAAAAACTAACAATCAAATCACCTTGGGAAACAACCAATCACTTCCACCTGGAGCTTTTTTACAAGTTATCAACACAAAACCAAATCCTAAAACTGCTTCGGGAAATTTTTCAGTGTCTATGCGAGTCTGTGCTAATAAAAGCACACAAACTCCAGCTAACACTAATAATCCAGCAGTAACTTCCTCAGTTCCATCAAATTCAAAACCTTTGCCAGAAACAGTATTGCTGGACTTCTCCCAACTAAAACGCTTTGGTGTCTCTGTTTTACCAGAAGATGCAACAAGTCCATGTACACCTGTCACACAACCGCCAGTTACTCAACCACCTGACGACAGCAGTCGAACTTAGTCAAATAATCGATAAACTGGTAGAAACCTGGAATAATAACAGGTAACATCAGAGTAAAAACTTACAAGGTAAAAAAGTAGAAAGTTTTCACCTTGGACAATTCTTATTTGAAATTATTTATTTTAGTTTTTATTTTAATGAATCCATGCCATCCCTGAATTTGGCGATCGCCCGTCTCCGTAACACTGGCACTGACAACTTCGCCATTTGGGTGGTCAAAGCTCCCTATCCCAGTGGCTACGTTTTACGTGACTGTGTATGGCCTGATGAACTCAATCACGTCTGGCAAGAATGGCAGCAACTGTTTGCTGGTCATAGTCACTTAGATATTTCCCCAAACTCAACATCCCAAAAGTCCAACCCATTCCCCATAGATTGCATTTCACCCCCTTCAGGTCAAACCACTGGCCCCTACAGCAGTCGTCTGATGCAAAACTTGGGAATGAATTTATGGCGCTGGGTATTTGATGGGCAAATTCTTGGTAGTCTAGAACGCAGTCGCGGTATTGCTATGGGTCAGCATACACGTTTGCGTTTTCGCCTAGAAATCCGCGACCCGGATCTGATCGCTCTCCCTTGGGAAATTATGCAGCGTGAACCTGGTCAATCAGCTATGTCTCTCTCCCAAGATTTGCTATTTAGTCGCACCAGCACCGAAGTTGACCCCTTACCGTATTTGCAAACTGACCAGGCTTTAAGTATTCTGCTGGTTTTAGGTCATGATGACAAGCTGCAACTAGAACAAGAAGCTGCTATCTTACAGCAAACTCTTGCAGATACATCGGTGGGTGGTAATTCCCACAGATGTGCCCCTTGTATAGTGACTCAACTCTTACAACCAACTCCACAGGAGTTAATTCAAGAATTAGAAACTAGAGCATACAATGTTTTCTTTTACGCTGGACATGGTTTGCCAGGCCCAGACGGGGGGTTACTGTTTTTGCGATCAGATATGCCCCTAAATGGGATAGAATTAGCGCAAGTATTGACTCATACAGGTGTGAAATTAGCAGTTTTTAACGCCTGTTGGGGCGCACAACCAGCTGCTATCAATCATCAAGCTATCCCTGCTAGCAGTTTAGCAGAAGTGTTGATTCGTCATGGTGTGCCTGCGGTTTTGGCGATGCGCGATGAAATCGCAGACCACGAAAGCCACAGTTTTATTCAAGCCTTTACTGAGGCTTTGCGATCGCACAAACCAATTGATGAAGCCGTAGCCCAGGCTAGACAAGAGTTGTTAACACTGTATAAATTTAATCAACCTGCTTGGAGTTTGCCTGTTCTCTACTTGCATCCAGATTTTAATGGCGAACTAATTAAGAATCTGGATGAAGGGATTACCGAACTACCAGACACAGCCATTCCTGATATAGGTTCCCCACTTCCGGCTGCTTCGTTGCGATCGCTTGCCCCAAAAGGTAAAACCTGGTTCCTGCGTTATGGAGTCACCCGCATCGGTCGCACGCAAGACAATGATATTGTTATCCCCGAACCATCGGTATCCAAACGCCATGCCGAAATTTTCTGCCGTAATACTCTTACTGATGCTACATTGGTGCGAAGTTATTATTTGCAAGATTTTTCTACCTACGGGACAACTTGGTTTTTAGGGCCTAATGGTTGGCAACAAATCCTCCGAGAGGAAGTCCCATTGAAATCGGGAATGCAGTTAAAGTTTGGAAGTGCTAGAGCTGAAACCTGGGAGTTTATTATTGAAGACTCTTAGCAGAGCTATTGTAAAAATAAATTTTAGTCTTTAGCATCAACCTTTAAAATCTGTTTTTACTGGAGAAAAATTCAACTGTTTTTGCGGAAATCTATTTTGAGGAATTGTAGTTGTAAAGACGACCAAATAATAATTGTGAGGCAATTAAAAATGGCTAATAAAATTAACGGTTCAGAGACTTTCTCTTCTTTGCCATATAAAGTAGATTTAGAATTATTAGAAGCATTACTGGAACCAGATGATGCTACCTATCCCTGGAATCCAGGTGATGAAGAATCAGAAGCTTATTTTGACGAATTAGAACAACAGTTCGGAATACAAGATTTGCTTGAGGAAGAACTGACAACGCGATCGCAAGATTTTTATAGCCATCTAGATACACTTTGGTCTGGTATCTCTTTAGAGTCAGACAATAATCACAATCCCCAACAAGCACAAGTACTTAATCTTCAAGAAAGATTATCTAGTACTTTTGCCGCCTGTGTCCCGCAAGCATTGCTCAACGCCATCGCCACCAAAGCTGCTGAAATTCTTGCTGCCCAGCAATCAATCGGTGAACAACTGGTTGAGTGTGTTCAGACAGTACTACCAAATTGGGGAACAGAGGATCTTTTAGTTTTGGCTCGTCCTTTTGCTTACGCTATGCGAAGCAGCGAATCGCAAAACGCGGCATCTGCACTCAAGAATCTTCAAAACAGCGAGTGGACGGCTTTATCAGAAGTAGAGAAAGCAAAAGTTACTTTAGCGATCGCTTCTTATGCTTTTAATGAACTCAACAAGTCTGAGTATGAAGCATAACTTGAATGCACTGTCTCTTTTTTCTACATAAATTTCCGGTGCAAGCAGATTTATCTCCTGATAACACTTATGCTCCGATTTTAAACATCCACTAATTCTTACTACTTTTGTATAGTGAGCCTAAAGTAACCTCACAATAAACTGATTATAACATTAGGCCATCTATCACAAGACATAAATATTCAAAAGTAATTAGGCATTGGGCATTGATTATTAATTCTTGTCTCTTGCTCCCTGATCTCCGCCTGCCTCGCCAGATCCTACTGCCCCATCTCTTATTTTGGGCCAAGAAATCGGGTTGCAAAATTTTGCGATCGCGTCGGTGATAGCGCCCGTGCCTTGAGAATTGCTGCCATCAAAAAAGCGTAAGATAACACCCCAACAACTACCAACAGCAAGGCATTGATTGATCCTGTAGCATTCCACAAAGCATGGAGCGCAGCAGCACTAAGATAACCAATAGAGAGAATTTGCCAACTTCTACTGGGTTTGAGGACAGCCAACCCAATAAAGTAACCCAGATAGCCACTATAAGCCATGTGTCCGGCTACAGACCCTAAAATTCGCGGAATTAGCAGTTGCAAACCCGCCAGTTGACCAGCAGCGCCTATACCTACCTGTTGCGTGACATTCTGAGTAATATCTGGCACATATTGTCCGAGAGTTTCCAAGAGAGTGAAGCCTACAGCAGAAGCTGTCCCCAGGAGAATACCATCTAAAGGTTCCCAGATGCCTATGCGTTCCCGCCAAGGTGAAGACAATATTCTACCGATGGCAAACGCCCCTAGTACAGGCAATGCCTTGAGTAATTCCTCCATCAAGCCAGCGCCAAAAAACATCCGCACCAGTAACTCTGTAAAGGTGATAGATTCTTGGGATGAGGGCAAGTTTCCAGGCAAGACGGTGCGAAACACGAAGATAAATAAATCCAACAACGGACTAAGCAAAATCAGCATTGTACCCAGTGCCGCAGCCATTAGCACCCACCAAGGCTTCTGTTTACCGCAAAGTTGATAAACAAAATAGTACGCAGCAAAGGCGATGTAAGTAGCTACAATCACTTGATTTGCTTGGGGCTGACCGACTGTAGCAAACATTAACACTACAAAGATTACAGTCAGTATTCCCGGTACGAGGTAAGCTTTACGGGTTAAATCTTTACCAGTGGAAATAATCGGAAAAAGCTGGGTGAAGCTAACAGAATCTGGCTGCTTTAATTGCGTGTGGCTGTGGTGATTTGTCGCCGAAGGTAATGGTGTAACTTGGTTAACTGTTGTGGCCGGGGTGAGTAAAGTATACTCGTACTCAAAAACGTATTGCGGCCCATCAGCACCTAGAGAAATGCGATCGCCTGGGTGCAATTCCTGACATTCATACAAGCGTTGTCCATTCAAATAAGTGCCATTTGCACTATTTAAATCACAAAGCACCCAGCTGAATTTGCTATCTGGCGATATAGAGAGGGGACGAACCACCGCATGACGACGAGATACCATTCGGTACATCATGGCATCCAAGACAACTTGGCAGCTGGGGTCGCGTCCAATTACCATCTCTTTACTGGGGGGCAGGGAATAGCGAGATTCTGATCCAAAAGCTGCCCCATTACCAGACACTAGCCGCAGAAATGCATTATGTCTTGCGTGTTTGCCTGTCATCGATAAGAAGTGCGTTTCTAAACTAATTCTTCACATAATTTGGCAGCAGGACTAACCTTAGCCACATTAACAGCAGCATTGCTAAATCCACTATAGCTTCACTTTCTGCTAAGAAATTTAAATTTATAGATGCAAAATTTCAAATTGTTTTACCTAACGTAAATAAGTATTCCATTTGCTCTTGAGTTTATCCTAAAACTGGCTTGTTAGGCGGATAAATCAGATTGTATGGGTGGTATACTCAAGACATCCTAACTGCAAATTAAACCCATTGCAATTTATCAAAAAACAGTATTTTTTACTGCATTTTGTTCTATTCCAAAAATATATAATTTTCAGTGCTATTTTGTGAGCTAGTACGGTCTTTTGACAAAAGGAGAGGCTAGCGCCTTCTCTGCTAGAGGCTTTTATACAAAGCGTCTCGTAAAGAAAGGGGTTTCCACACCACTTGCTTTATGCCTCTTAACCTGCCTCGAAGATCGAACCAAAAGATTTCCGGTATATTACCTCAAACAACTGTGGTCAATTCTGGGTGTTCAATCTTAGTTCCAAGTACTGTCAGGAATTCTGCCAACCAATGGGGGTGAGCAGGCCAAGCTGGTGCTGTCACCAAATTACCATCAACTATTGCCCGATCAACAGGGATATCGACATAAATACCTCCAGCACTTTTGACATCTGGGCTACAAGCAGGGTATCCAGTACATCTTTTGCCTTGCAGTACATCAGCCGCCGCTAATAACTGCAAGCCGTGGCAGATGGCAGCAATCGGTTTATTCGTTTGGGCAAAGTAACGGGTGATTTCTAGTACTTGCTGATTCAGGCGGATATATTCTGGTGCGCGTCCTCCGGGAATGACTAAGGCATCGTAGGTTGCAGCTTCTACTTCTGCAAAGGTGGCATTTAAAGTGAAGTTGTGGCCAGGTTTTTCACTATAAGTCTGATCTCCTTCAAAGTCGTGAACTGCTGTCCGCACCTTGTCGCCAGCTTTTTTGTCTGGGCAAACTGCATGGACAGTGTGTCCCACCATTTGCAACGCCTGGAAAGGAACCATTACTTCATAGTCTTCTACGTAGTCTCCAACCAGCATCAAAAGTTTCTTTGCAGCCATATTTTTCCTACCCTCACTTACTAGTCAATAGTGGTTTATTTATTAAATATTAATTGAGAGTTAGCTACATTTAGTGTTAAGCTATGCGTAACTTTCTGATACATTACAGCACAGTTAATGCTGTAATGTATCATTTCAGAGCGTCAAATTAACAAAGTTGTTCTGTTAATGATTATTGACTAATTAAAGCAGATGGAATTCTGCGATCGCTCTCTTAAAATTTTGATTTTCATGTCCTGGGCGGCTGAGTTTAATCAAGGCAAAACGCTGTAAGGGCGTTAAACCTGCCCAATGTTGCTGTGTCAGGGTTACACCTATTTCTTGAGCTTTTTCTTGGAGGCTAGGTGGTAAAGTGGCATCTAGCCATGCGGGATGAGGCTCAATAGGCAATTTTGTAGCTGGGATACCCGTGCGTTGTAGAATTAATTGCTGGATATGCTCGCGGTAAGACTGAATTTCTGTTTCTGTAGCGCAAGGTAATTCGACTAAAGCTTGACGCTCGGCTGTAGTCATTTGATTCCAATCAGACAATTTTAGCTTAATGCCACAGGTATCTAATTTGCAACGCACCTGCATGGGGATACAACGCAGCGAATCAACAAAGTCTGCTTCAAATTCAAAGAAATCTGTCATAAGAAAGTATTCAAAATTTGAACGTTCAAAATTAAAGGTTTTTAACCATCAATGGAAGGTGCGTTACGCAACGTTTCACACCCTATATATACCTAGATTTTTTCATAATCAAATCGGATTGTTATATATCTAACTAAATTGTATGCCAGACGTCTTGAATTTTTAATGGGTATTTTTGGAATTACTAAGACGAATTATCAAATAACTAATTGACAATGCGAGAATAGCAATTCCTAAACCAATTATATCAAGACCTCCAACTTTTTCTAAGTCAAGAATAATAATTTTTCTGGCAACAGCAATTAAAGATGTGACAATAACTAATTCAACTTGAAAAACGTGTTTTCGTAAATAAGCTGTGATATTTTCTAAAATTTCTAAAGCAATTAAAATATTCAAAAATAGCCCAAAAATTTTATACAATGTTGTGTAAAATTTTGCATAAGACGCTGTAAATAACTCTTTAAAAATAAATACTCCTAAATCCCCGATTGCTACCAAAATTACGATCACCATAAAAATAGATAGAACTTTAGAAACTATCACTTCTATGTTTTCAATGATGTACATGAAGTTCTCATCTTTGGTAGCTCCTAGAATTTGCCTCATTAACTTTTTCATCTGCTGCACCCAATTTTTAAACAAAATAAAATCCCATAGATAAATCTAGAGGATTAAAATAAGATGATTTCTAATACTATCTGATTTTTATTTTTTACCATAGCTGAACTCGGCGCTAGTCAAACCTCCGGTTATTATAAATTTAACCTCTTCAAATATGGTAATTGGTATAGGTCAATAGTAGAGAGCTATAAAAAATAATAATCACTATTGGCTATTGATTATTGACTAAATTACCTATTGGTGATTATTAATTATCTCTTAAGCAGTAAACTTAGGAGTTTACCATTGTGAGGATTGGAGTTGATAATCTTTGACTGTAACTTCTACAGAGATTGGTATCAGCTGTACAGCACAAGCTTTTAATTCTGGTTGCAGCGAATCGGGACAAGATTCTGGATGGGTTAGGGCGTTGGCTTCGGCATTATCTGCCCACAGTGAACCCCAATGCATGGGGACAAAAACTGTACCAGGCGCGATCGCTTTTGTCACTTTAGCAGGAAACTTCGCTTTACCCCGACGCGATCGCACTTCAACATACATAGTATCTACAATACCTAACCGAGCAGCATCACGGGGATGAATTTCGATAAACGGTTCGGGATGCATTTTACAAATTTTTTCAATTCGCCCGGTACGTGTCTGCGTATGCCAGTGTCCGTAAAGTCGCCCGTTAGTTAGCACAAAAGGATAATCTGGATCTGGTGGTTCTGCCAATCCCTTTGAGTAATATGCTCCAAATCGAGCGCGTCCATCAGGGGTGTGGAAACGCAAGTTAGTATATAAGCGTTTCCCAGAGCGATTGGCAAATACTTCTCCCCCTGCTTCCCCTACTCCTCTACTCTCCCTGCTCTCTTCAGGGTGAGGCCATTGAGTCGGGCCTTTAGCTTGTAATTGCGCGTGGCTGATACCCGTCATATCGCAGGGGCGAGTTTTAGTTAGTTTCACAAACTCAGCATAAACTTCGGCGGAGTTAGCAAAGGCAAACTCTTTCTCAAAACCTAATCTACGTCCAACTTCGGCGAAAATTTCCCAATCTGCTTTAGCTTCTCTTGGCGGTTGGCGGAATGCTTGACACAGAGTTACTACCCGTTCGGAGTTTGTCATCACACCAGTTTTTTCACCCCACTGGGCGGCTGGTAGCAAAACGTGAGCATAAGCAGAGGTTTCTGTAGGATA
The DNA here is from genome assembly GCF_036919495.1 of Nostoc sp. Lineage (GTDB taxonomy): Bacteria > Cyanobacteriota > Cyanobacteriia > Cyanobacteriales > Nostocaceae > Nostoc. Next base: position 8,021 of record NZ_JBALBZ010000049.1, on the reverse strand, counting down.
ATATGCGTCTTGGTAGATAGTGAAAGGCGATCGCAATAACGCCTTCTTTGTGCGCTCCAAATCTGGCATACTCACAGCTGGATTAGTCGCGGCAATCCACAGTAACTCTACAGCGCTATTTTCCAAGCCAGTAATCATATCCCAAGCAGTCAAACCCGGATTGGGCGAAATCTGTCCTGGCTTAAGTCCCCAAAACTGCTCAACTTCTGCTCGGTGCTGAGGATTTTTTACCGTCCGATAACCCGGTAATAAATGCGCCAAACCTCCGGCTTCCCGTCCTCCCATTGCGTTCGGCTGACCAGTGAGGGAAAAAGGCCCAGCCCCAGGTTTGCCAATTTGTCCTGTCATCAGGTGCAGGTTAATGATAGTTCTTACCTTAGCCGTCCCTTCTGAGGATTGATTTACACCCATTGACCACAAAGAAAGTACCCGCTCTGATTTACCCCAATAGCGAGCTGCTGTTTCTAAATCTTCAATACTGATTCCACATTGACGAGCTACTATTTCTGGGGGATAGTGGCGAATTACTTCAGCATAAGCCGGAAAGTTGCTGGTGCAGTCGTCCATGAACATGGTATCAATGTAGTTCCAGCGCATTAATAAATGTGCGATGCCGTTTAACAAGTCGATATCTGTACCGGGACGAATTGCTAAATGCAAGTCAGCAGCTTCTGCGGTTGGTGTGCGACGGGGATCGACCACAATCATTTTGACTTTGCGGTTCTTTTTGTGATATTTTTCTAGCCGATTAAAAACGATAGGGTGACATTCGGCTGTATTAGTACCAATTAAAAATGCACAATCAGTTAACTCCAAGTCATCGTAACAGCATGGAGGGCCATCTGAGCCAAAGCTTTGAATGTAGCCAGCCACCGCACTAGACATACATAAGCGAGAGTTAGCATCAAAATTATTAGTACCCAGACAGCCTTTCATTAGTTTCTGGGCTATGTAATAATCTTCAGTTTGAAACTGGCCAGAACCATACATACATAAGGCTTCTGACCCTTGGGTGAAGCGGATAGTTTGAATGCGCTGCGTGATGATATTAAAAGCTTCATCCCAACTAACGCGGCGAAACTCTTGATCTAAGGAGTCTCGCACCATTGGGTAATGTAATCTATTTTTATCTAAAGATTCTGCGATCGTTGCGCCTTTGACGCAAACCATTCCTTGACTAGATGGATGGGCTTTATCACCGCGCACCCGCCAAGTTGGAGTTCCTTGGCTATCTCGATTAGTTGCTTTGCCAAGTTGGGCTGGGGGTGAAACTTCTAAACCACAGCCGACACCACAGTAGGGACAAAGGGTTTTGGTAAATTCACTCATGGCTGTTGTACCATTTTGTTATTTTGATTTTGCAACCTCAGATGTAGCGCCAGGTTGAGAAATTTGTGTTTTATGCAAAAACTCTTTGAATTTGAAATTCTTATTCCTTTGCGTCCTTTGTGTCCTTTGCGGTTTGTTTTTTCATAAATCTGAAGATAGGAATAAGAGAATGAGTAAACGAACCACGAAGAACGCAAAGAGCGCAAAGCTAAGAAGGTAAGAAAGGGTTTTTGCATCAGTACTGTTAATTTTTAAAATATCTCAGCGCAGAGAGAAGAAAAAAATCATGAATTAGGATTGCTATGGAAGGATGAAGTCTAAAGTTCCCTAATTCAGATTTGATAGTGAATTTTTTACTTCATCCTTCAGTTGATTATTCTTCAGTTAAGAAAATGGAGTTTTTAGTTGCTGTTTCTGGTAATTCATCTTCATAAGCAGCGGCAAAGGAACCTTTTGGTTCTTTGAGGAAGAAGGCGCACATGAAAGCACAGACTAAAGCAGCTATACCCATTGTGCTAAACAGCGTTGGAGCGTCGGTTAAGCTAAAAATTGTCAGGTAAACTACGCCGCCAAAATTACCGTAGGCTCCCACATTACCGGCAATTTGTCCAGTGGCTTCTTTCTTAATTAGGGGTACGATGCTATAGGTTGCACCGCAGCCGGCTTGGGCAAAGTAAGCGGCAAACATTGTAACTGCGATCGCTAGCGGAATCGGCCAGTTACTACTAATAAAATGTGCGATCAAATAACTAACACCAATGCCAGCACTGATAATTGTCATTGTCCACTTTCGGGAGCTAAATTTATCAGAAATTAAGCCACCACTGGGACGAGAAATTAAATTTAAGAAGGGATAAGTAGCAGCAATCATCCCAGCTATAACATGCTCTAAAGCAAAAGTTTTTTCAAAAAATGCCGGAAGCATGGAAACGGCTGCCAGTTCGCTACCAAAACTAGTTATGTAAGTAAATTCTAATAAAGCTACTTGACCAAATTGGAAACGTTCAGATGGAGCGTAAGTTTTCTCGCCAATTAGAAGTTCTCGGTTTACCTGCCAAGCTTTGTAACTTTGGTAAACAAATAATCCTGCTAATAGCAACCAAGCTAGGTACATTTGGCTCAAAGTTAGGAAGTGAATATTTTTTTGTTCTAAGCGCCAAGCTAATAAACCTAGAGCGAAAATCAAACCAAAATTCGAGACAATCATTGCCCAGAAGCTTTTAATACTGGTCACTTCTAGAGAACCATTTTTCTTAGGTTTCTTGTAGACTTTACCTGTGGGCGTATCTTGGACGTTATTGTAATAAATTACGCCATAGATGGCTGTAATGATCCCTGTAAGTGCGATCGCAAACCGCCAGTTAGAAGCACCACCAGCAAAAAAGCTAGTAGAAACTGCAATCATCGGTAAGGCAAACTCTGCACCAAAAGCCCCAAAGTTACCCCAACCGCCATAAATGCCTTGAGCAATTCCCATCTCCTTCGGCTGGAACCATTCCGCCACCATGCGGATACCCACAACAAACCCAGATCCGACAATTCCCATCAGCAAACGACTGATAACTAATTGATTAAAGTCTTGCGCTAGTGCCGTCGCCAAACAAGGAACAACCGCAAACATCAGCAACATTGAGTAGGTGATTCTGGGGCCAAAACGATCCAGAAGCATTCCAATAATTAACCGGGCGGGAATTGTGAGAGCAAGGTTACAGATGCCTAAAGTTTTGATTTGCTCTGGTACTAGATGTAGTTCTCTGCCAATGGTTGTAGCGAAGGGAGCAAAGTTAAACCAACAAACAAATGTCAGAAAGAAAGCAAACCAAGTCTGATGTAAGATACGGTAGCGATCGCTGAACGAAAATAAGTTTTTAAGCATTCTAATCTTTCTAATTGAATAAAATACGGAGAAGATAAGCCTTTTTACTCGGAAGTTGCACCTTTGAACTCGGAGGTTGAGCCTTTGAACTTGGAAGTTGCACCTTTTTACTCGGAGGTTGAGCCTTTGAACTTGGAAGTTGCACCTTTTTACTCGGAGGTTGAGCCTTTGAACTTGGAAGTTGCACCTTTTTACTTGAAAGTTGCACCTTTGAACTTGGAAGTTGAGCCTTTGAACTTGGAAGTTGCACCTTTTTACTTGGAAGTTGCACCTTTGAACTCGGAAGTTGCACCTTTGAACTCGGAAGTTGAGCCTTTAAGGTTGAAATATGAGTTTTGCTCAATCCCCCATGCCCAATGCCCAATCAGTTCCTAACTAGTAGAGCTTCTTGCTTGAGTTTTGCCCCAAAGTTTTTGATCAGTAAATCTTGTAATACTGGCTGCAAGTCTTCGCATGGTATGCCTTTGATGACGCAAGTTCCCAAATGGGCATCTTTGCCGACTTTGCCACCCATATATATGTCAACACCTTCCAAGGTTTTGCCATTTTTGCGAGTTTTAGTTCCCATCAAGCCGATGTCTGCAACTTGGGGTTGTCCGCATGAGTTGGGGCAACCTGTCCAGTGAATTCGGACTGGATTGGTAAAGGTTAAGTCTTCTTCTAAGGCTTTAATCATTGCCAGGGCGCGGTTTTTGGTTTCGATGAGGGCAAAGTTGCAAAATTGTGCGCCTGTGCAGGATACTAGCGATCGCGTCAGCAAACCTGGATCAATAGAAAACCTTTCTAGCAAAGACTCTGTTAAAAATGTTGCTAAACGCGAGTCAGAAATGTTGGGAATAACGATGTTTTGCTCAACTGTGAAGCGGATTTCGCCACTGCCGTAAACTTCTGCAAGACGGGCAATTTCAAACATATCTTCGGCATACAGCCGCCCGACGGGAATGTTCAAACCTGCGTAATTTAATCCTGCTTGTTTTTGTTTATATACCCCGATATGGTCGCGTTTTTCCCAGTCGATTTCGTCTTTTGCTGCTGCGGGTAATAATGATTTACCCAAACGGCTTTCTACTTCTGCTCGAAACTTTTCTACACCCCATTCATCAATTAGCCACATTAGGCGCGATTTTTGCCGATTAGCACGCGGGCCATGATCGCGAAAGACTTCCAAAACGGCTCTACATACAGCAACTACATCTTCGGGAAGTACCCAAGCATTTAAAGGAATCGCCGCCTCACAACGTTTAGCTGAGAAAAAGCCACCCACAATGATATTGAAGCCAAAAACTTTTTGGGGAGTAGGGAGTAGGGAGCAGGGAGTAGGAGATTGTTCATCATTCCCTACTCCCCATTCCCCACTCGCTTCCTTAAATGCTGGAACAAAAGCTAAATCGTTAATTTCAGCATGAACTGAATTGTCTCGTCCACCTGCGATCGCAATATTAAACTTCCGTGGTAAGTTGCTAAACTCTGGGTTCCCTTGGCCTTTGTTGGTGAGCATATCTTGAATTTGCTGTACCAACTCTCGTGTGTCGTACAACTCATCCGCATCCAACCCCGCCACCGGATCGCCTGTGATGTTGCGGACGTTATCCATCCCTGACTGGATAGTGGTTAAACCAACTGCGTGAAATCTATTAAAGATATCTGGTAAATCTTCAATTCTGATCCCCCGTAATTGGATATTCTGTCTCGTAGTAATATCAGCGCAACCATCATCACCGTAACGTTGCACTACTTGGGCTAAAACACGCATCTGGCTACTGCTGAGAATACCGTTAGGCATTCGCAACCGCATCATAAACTTACCTGGGGTGACTGGGCGAAAAAACACACCCACCCACTTGAGCCGATGATCGCGATCGGTTTCGTCCATTGCTTCCCATCCCAAGGCGGCAAATTTCTCTATCTCATCCCTGATTGCGAGTCCATCTTTTTGAGCCTTGAATTTCTCGAACTTGTTGAGGCTGGTAGTCTTAGTTGTTGTGTCTGTCATGAGCCTGGCTCTCGTTTAAACTACTGAATATGGTGATAATTGCCCAATCTCAATCAACCCGTAGTTCCATCTGTTGTATCTACGAGGATTTTGACTTTTTACCGCATCTGGAAAACCTCACTTCTATTTCTCTCTTCCTTTAAGGAGAGAGACTTTGAATTTTCCCCCCTTCCCGCGACGAGTTGGGGGTTAGGGGGTTAGGTTTTTGGTGGATTCCACATAACGTCAAAAGTTAGACAAAGGTTAGGAAATAAAAACTTAATATTTGCTTACGGTTGATTATTTTTACTTCAGAGCATTCAAAGCGAAACTCCAAATCCGTGATTCGTTAAGGAAAAGTTGTTGCCATTTACATCTTGGAAATTTGTCAAACAGATTCAGATAATGTTCATGTAACAATTTCGATACTTATAACTTAAAGCCAGATTTCTGTTAAGATCGTATAAATAGCTACGGTTTTTTGGTAAGATTGCTGAAAAAGGATAAATAATATGCATTTTTTGCATCAAAACCAGCCAATATCTTACGCAAACCTTTAATTACGAGTATTTGAAACGATCAAAGAGATTTTGGATTGCCATAAATTAATCCTGAATCCAAAATTGAGTGGCAGATGTTAGCTAAAACTTAAATATTATTTCAGCAGCTATGAAACGTCGTGATTTTATTAATTGGGTAGGTTTGGGTTTGATAGCGAGTTCTCTACCTGTAGCGATCGCAGCTTGTTCTTCTCAAACAACCCCAGTATCTAAGGATTGGCAAACAGTCGGTACATCGGCAGAATTAGATAAAACTGGCCAATTGCTGGCTAAAAACTCACCTGCTGGGCCTGTGTTAGTAGTCGGTACATCTAAAGGTGCAAATCTGACAGCAGTTAACCCTACCTGTACTCACGCAGGTTGCACAGTGGGATGGATAGCTGAGGCAGAAAAATTCGCCTGTCCTTGTCATGGTTCGGAATTTGGAATTGACGGTAAAGTGCAAAAAGGCCCAGCGACAGAAGCGCTTAAAACTTATGCCGCCAAGATTGAAGGTAATTCAGTTCTAGTCAAGCCAAGTTAATAATAATTCGTAGTATGCACTTTAGTGCTTAAATCAAAGCTAAAACTCTCACTACGAGCCGAACTAAATAGATGTAATGATGTACTAAAAAGCAGAGTAAGGACAAAGCAAAATAGCAATTTATTTCCGATTTTGTGCTTTTGTTGTATTTATATTAATTCAAAAATCAGGGTATGGTGAGTAATATCAACCAGCTTTTAGTGCAAGCCCAGACAGCATACGATGCAGCTGATTGGTCATCACTAATTCAATATTTACAACAATTAATTTTAGGGACAGATTCTGAGCATCCAGAAATAGTTAAAAATCGAGAATATCTACTGAAATTAATACTTGCAATCTTAGAGATGGGCGATTTTCAGCAACGCTGGGAAATTACCAAGGTGTTAACTCGCTTGGGAAATATTGCCATCCCACCACTCATTGAGATATTAGAAGACGAAGATGCAGAGGAAGAATTACGCTGGTATGCAGCACGGACTTTAGGCGAATTTCAGCACCCAGAAGCCATCGCACCCTTAGTTGAATTATTGAAAACCGATGAGGATGAAGAAGTTAAAGCGATCGCAGCTACAGCGCTAGGACAAATGGGTACTGTTGCGATTACTTCATTAACTGAACTTCTAGCAGATGAAGATACAAGGCTTTTAGCAGTGCGATCGCTTTCCTGCATTCCTCAAACAGAAACCATCACACCATTATTGAGTGTAGTGCAAGATCCACAAGCAACAATCCGCATGGCTGCAATTGAAGCCCTCAGCAGCTTTCATGACGAACGTATACCACCGATATTGTTAAACGCTTTGGATGATATAGCCGCCACAGTTAGGCGTGCAGCAATACTTGGTTTAGGTTTTCGCCCCGACTTACGCGAAGCATTAGATTTGGTGAAGAGATTACAACCCAAGCTTTACGACTTTAATATTGATGTTTGTTGTGCAGCCACAGTTTCCCTTTCTCGAATGGGTTGTGATGACGCAGCCCAGCAATTATTTAAGCTGCTAATATCACCCCATACACCGCTACCACTGCAATTAGAAACCATCCGCGCTTTAAATTGGCTGGGGACGTTATCTAGTTTGGAATATTTACAAACAGCATTTAATCAAATCACTTCAGAGACACTTTGGCAAGAAATTGTTACAGTTTTCGGGCGAGTGCAAAAGCCGCAAACTACACAAGCCGCAGAAATATTATTGCAAATCCTACGATCGCACCATCCAGCCATAGAGATTGTCAGTATCAAAAGTGCGATCGCTTTATCTTTAGGGCAGTTAGGCGAAATGCAAGCTATTGAACCATTGATTTCGCTGCTAGCTGATTCTAATGCATCAGTGAGACTACACGCGATCGCAGCACTAAAAAATTTGGATAGGGAAGCCGCATATCAAGAATTGCAGCAGTTAGCAAAAAATACCGCACTCACACCAGATTTGCAACAAGGAATAGCGATCGCTCTGGCTGAGTGGTAATTTCGTCAAATGGCAACAAGACTGATTTGTATCAGCAAATGTATCAAACCCAGATTTCACAGTTATAAATGGTCTGTCAAGGTATTTTTCAAATAACTCTATAAGGATTTTACTATAAACACCCTCTGATAAATATTATCCTCACAATCAAGGACTTATGGCTTTTTGAGCGGCAATATGTCATCAAACCGAGTATAAGTAGGTGGGCGGGAAAATTTATAACTATGTAACGAAAATTTAACCAGAGAAATTAGAGTTAAATTTAATACGTCGCGTACTGTAGTTGCCT
>NZ_JBALBZ010000048.1:0-40799 GCF_036919495.1 Nostoc sp. | reverse complement strand
CGCCCGACCCACTATCACGCTCATGGCGTATTCCAGATAAGACTGCGACATTTCGGTTCGCAAGTCTATCGGGATAATCCTCTCCTGTGAGGTTGTCATAACCTAAAAATCTCCAAAAATCGTAGATTTTAGCTTGTTTACTCAACAAAGCGCAAAATTATTCTAAATTGCTCTTGAATAATTGCCATAATTTGATACAATTCTAGCATATATTGCCTATTTTTTGCCTGGAAAGCTAACCCAAATATCTAGTAAAAAAAGAGTATAATAATTTACACTTTAATCAGCTCTACTTAATTAACAAGAGCAGTGAACTAAAAGGTTGCTTAGTGCAAGATTACTTACAATTGAAAGATGACGGGGTAAATTTAAGGCAACAATCTAAATTGGCTTTATAGCTCTTACTTTTATAACCGTTATTTATTAGATTTGTCACTAAATAAGGTCTGAAAAATTAAACTATAGTTGATCCTTTCTACCTAGAAAACAGCAGAACTAGATAAAGCCTTCCAAGATGTAATTAAAAGAACACTTGCAGAAATTAGTATCAGAATCAACAGGATATTTTCACGTAAAGGAGAGAAAATTTTGGCAGCAGTCCGAGTCCGCCAGCATGTTAATCCACTTGGAAAAAAGTATCAAACACCAGCAAGTCCCCAAGACTTGGAAAAAATTTATGCAAAGCCAAATCAACCGCTACATTTAGATATTGGCTGCGCTAAAGGACAGTTTTTGGTAAATATGGCCAAAATAGAACCCAACTGGAATTTTCTCGGCTTAGAAATTCGGGAACCGCTAGTGGTGGAGGCGAATAAGTTATGTTCTGAGTTGGCTTTAACAAACCTGCACTACTTGTTTTGCAATGTGAATAACTCACTGAAATCGCTGTTATCTTCCCTACCTCCAGAGAGTTTACAACGAGTTACAATTCAATTCCCCGATCCTTGGTTTAAAACCCGCCATGCTAAACGGCGTGTAGTGCAACCAGAACTAGTGGCAGATTTAGCTAATTATCTTGCGGTTGGGGGAGTTGTATTTCTGCAATCAGATATGGAATTTGTTGCTGTGGAAATGCGCGATCGCTTTGCTGCTCACCCAGCTTATCAGAAAGTTGGTACAGAAGAATGGTTAGCAGAAAATCCGCTACCAGTCCCCACAGAACGGGAAATAGGTACGCAAAAAAAGGGTGAACCTGTTTATCGAGCTTTGTTTGTCAGGCGAGAAGTGAATGAGGAGTAGTTATAGTCAAAAGAGGCAGGGGAAGGGGGCAGGGAGCAAGGGGGAAAACTGAGACGGAGCTTGTACTCCGCCCCAGTAAGAGCGCCCTTTATGGCGGGGCTTCATACCCATGTTCCGCTCCGCTCCACGGCTCCAGGTAAAAACAGCAGCAGAAATCTCTGGTTTTAAATCCTTGCGGCGCACTATCCCCAAATATCCACCTTTGCGACGCAATTCTAGATCCACTTCATCAATCAAATCCAAGAGTTAAACCACATTCGCAGCTTATAATCGTGAGGTGAGAGGGGTAAACCCAAATAAATGGGCATCCAGAAAATAAAAGCAACCAGAATGATAAAAGTAATGGTGACACCTAGCGCCCGGAGTTGTTGATAATAACTGCGAAGACACTGATCGACAAACCAAGCGATCGCTAAAAATACAAACACCAATGCAGACATATAGTGGTAGATAAAAGCGCACCGCGTCACTTCTACCCAAGGTGCTAAGTTAGCAGCATAATTTATAACTAAATACAAGGCAATCCAAGTATCAACACTCAGAGTTGCAGGCACTGAAAAACGCTTTTCTTTCACCCAATGAATTACGGGTTGTGACACCAGCATCCCTACTAAAAACAACATGGCAGCAACACCAAACCACCACAAAAATGGATTGCCCATTGCATGGACATCATAAATAACTTGTCCAGCACCAGCAGGTAAAGGCGGGCCCATCACAGGTAAAGATTCGGTGATACTTTCAGCCGTTTGATAATAATATGCCATTGGTCGAGTCATCAACGGCCATTTATACCAGGCGGCACAATAAGGATGCACATTAGGACTATTGCCACCTAAATGTAAATGAAACTTCAAAATTTGCTGATGTACTGCAATAAATCCATAAGTTTTATCTAGTTGAAGGTGAGGAATCCAGATGATGCTGTAAATCAAAGCTGGGATAATTCCTAGATAAAACAGCATCTGAAAAATATTTAGCTGAGTTAGGTTTTGTAGTGGTGTTTGAGATGAGGGGGAATAAGTACTAACTCCTAATTCCTGACTTCTACTTTCTGCCTCCTTCGATGAAGAAGATGCAAAAAAGAGTTTGGAGTTAAGAAAAGAATATATCAAATAGATTACCCAAGCTGCTATCCAAATAAGATAAGCACCTGAGAGGAACCATAAACCGTTCCACTTAGTACCGACTGACGCACCAAAAGCAATGCCAGCAAAAACTAACCAAAAAGAACGTCGCCGATTTTGGTTATCTAATGCCAATAATAAAAACCAGTGTCCTAATAAACCAAAAATGACAATATAAATATTACTTAAAGCATAGCGAGACTCAACTAGAAAGATGCCATCACAAGCTGTGAAGAAACCTGCAAGCAGAGCAAAGCTACGGCGATAACTCAACCGATAAGCGATCGCAGCTACAACTAAAGGGATAAATGAGCCAGTAAGGGCATTGAACCATCGATAAGTCCAAGGCGATCGCATTGAACCTGTCAGTCCATTTACCGTATCGTGCCAAAAAGGAATGTGACTGCCAATCCAAATGCCGATGCCGATCATATATTGACTTAGCGGCGGATGAGCATTAAAAAATGGCGTATGCGTGAGATAATTATTACCAAATTTGGCAAAGTAAACTTCATCAAATACTAGAGTGTTGAATCGCTCCAGCCCCCAAAATCTCAAGGCGAGTGAGAAAAGAAATACACTCACCATCCCAATTCGGAACCACTTTTTAGTCATTTGTCATTTGTCATTTGTTATTATTTCTTTCTCCCCCTGCCTCCCCTGCTTCCCCTGCCCTCTACTCCCTGCTCCCCCTCCACTCTTCAGGTGCATCTAGTTGAAACAGGAGTAGTTCAATACCGTAATACTTGTTTGTCCGCCCTATTGCTTTCATACCCAATCGTTCTGTTACACGGATTGAGGCATGATTTTCTGGCTTCACTACGGCATAAATTACTGGCAAGTTCAGCACACTAAATCCGTAGTTGAGCATAACTTGTCCTGCTTCTGTTGCATACCCTTTACCCCAAGAAGCTCGCCTCAAGTGCCAGCCTACCTCATAATCTTGAGTGGGTAAACCATCTTTGTCGGGCAATTGTTTAAGAAGGATAGTTCCCACAATTGTTGTAGTTTCCTTTTCGACAATTGCCCAAGATCCAGTACCATTGTTGCGTCGGTGCCATTGCTTGATGTTGTCAATCAAACGCTGACGCTGTGACTCAACACTTGTTACCAGAGAAGCTTTACCAAGAAAGTGCGTAACTTCGGGGTCATTATAAATTACAAACGCTTGTTCGGCATCGCGTTCGGGTATCCAACTGCGAATGATCAAGCGTTCGGTTTCCAAAAGATTTGTCATCTTGCTTTTGGCTAAACTAAATCGCCATTCTGCAAAATAGTAAGATACTTATGGTTAAGCAGTCAAAAGTTTTGTAGAGAATTACACAAACAAAATATGGCGATCGCTATGCTATGAGCAATTATCTAGAAGTTCAACTAACGTTGGCTATGCGATGCCTGCGGCGGTAAACTCTCAACTTTTGCCACTTCCAGCATTGTCTTTAAAACCGAATCTGGATTCAGACTAATCGAGTCAATTCCTTGTTCAACTAAAAACTGGGCAAATTCTGGATAGTCGCTGGGTGCTTGTCCACAAATGCCGATTTTGCGATCGCATTTTTTCGCCGCTTCTATGGCCATTTTTACCATTCGTTTCACAGCTAGACTGCGTTCATCAAACAATCTGGCTACCAATGCCGAATCCCTATCTATCCCCAATGTCAGTTGAGTTAAATCATTAGAACCAATTGAGAAGCCATCAAATACCTCAGCAAATTCCTCAGCCAGAATAACATTACTAGGTAACTCGCACATCACATAAACCTGCAAGTCGTTAACACCTTGCTTTAAACCATTTTTTGCCATCTCTGCTAAAACCAAGCGCCCTTCATCGGGAGTACGACAAAACGGAATCATCGGGATAACATTTGTCAAACCCATTTCTTCTCGTACCCGTTTAATAGCATCACATTCTAGGGCAAAAGCTTCTCTGTAGCCTTCATCATAGTAACGCGCCGCTCCCCGCCAACCCAGCATCGGGTTTTCTTCATGGGGTTCAAACTGTCGCCCACCTAACAAATTGGCATATTCATTACTTTTGAAATCTGACATTCGCACAATCACTGGTTTGGGATAAAATGCCGCCGCAATTCTACCTATGCCTTGGGCTAATTTATCTACAAAATATTGGGGTTTATCGTCGTAAAGTGCAGTAATTTCAGCAATTTTAGCTTTGGCAAATTCATCTTTTAACAAATCATAGTGAATCAATGCCATTGGATGAATTTGAATTTGGTTAGCGATAATAAATTCTGTCCGTGCTAAACCTACCCCATCGTTGGGAATTGCCGATAAACTCAATGCTTCTTGGGGATTACCCACATTCATTAAAATTTGAGTGCGAGTGCGGGGTAAGTTCTCTAAAGGAACTTCTTCCACTTCAAAAGGTAATAAGCCTGCATAAACTTTTCCCTCTTCCCCTTCAGCGCAAGAAATTGTTACCTCTTGACCAGGTTTTAAAATTTCTGTAGCATTGCCGCATCCCACGATCGCAGGTACACCCAATTCTCGCGCAATAATTGCTGCATGGCATGTCCTACCCCCAGAATTAGTAACAATTGCACTGGCGCGTTTCATAATTGGTTCCCAATCAGGGTCAGTTCTCTCTGTCACCAAAACTTCCCCAACTTGGAACTGTTCGAGTTTCTGAACATCTAAAATTAGGCGTGCTTTCCCTTGACTAATCGCTTCCCCAATCGCCCGCCCTGTAACAAGAGGAATTGGAGATTGGGAATCAGTAAGTGGAGATTGAGAAGTTTTTTCCCCATTCCCTATTCCCCATTCCCTATTCCCCAATACCAACCGATAACTCCGCAACACATTTCCCGTTTTTTGTGACTGCACGGTTTCGGGACGCGCTTGCACAATAAAAAGTTGATTAGTAATTCCATCTTTTGCCCATTCGATATCCATTGGAGTGAAAATCCCGTGGACTTGGGAATAATGGTCTTCAATTAAACATGCCCAATTTGCTAGTTGTAAAATCTCTTCATCATTCAGGGCAAATTTACCTCTTTCTCTGGGCGGAACAGACACATTTTTCGTAAATTTGGAGCCGTCATCATAAATCATTTTTAGTTCTTTACTACCCAATTTTTTATCAATAATTGGGCGGAACCCAGCTTTTAAAGTTGGTTTAAAAACATAGTATTCATCGGGATTCACTGACCCTTGGACAACATTTTCACCTAAACCGTAGGCGGCTGTAATCAGTGCAGCATCCTTAAATCCGGTTTCTGTATCAATAGAGAACATTACCCCAGAGGTTGCTAAGTCAGAACGCACCATTTTTTGCACACCCACAGCCAGAGCAATGCTAAAGTGGTCAAATCCCTTGGTGTGACGATAAGAAATAGCGCGATCGGTAAATATGGAAGCAAAGCACTTGTGACAAGCTGCTAAAACTCCTTCAGCGCCGACAACGTTAAGGTAAGTTTCCTGTTGTCCAGCAAAACTAGCATCGGGTAAGTCTTCGGCGGTGGCGCTAGAACGCACTGCAACATCTGTCTCTGCGTTGTATCGTTCACAAAGACTTTGATAAGCTTTAGCGATCGCCTCTCGCAATTCTACAGGAAATGGGGTGTGGATTAATAGCGATCGCGCTTTTTTTCCCCGTTCTCGTAAATTTTTGACATCCTCAACATCCAAGTCAGCAAAGAGTTTGCGTAGCTTTGCTTCTAAATCTGCTGATTTGATGAAATAACGATAAGCGTAAGCAGTGGTGGCGAATCCAGTGGGAACGTTAATACCTTTGGGCGTTAGCTGTTGAATCATTTCGCCCAGTGAGGCATTTTTACCACCAACTACGGGAATATCAGCAATACCAACTTCATCAAACCACAAGATGAGCGATCGCTCTTGGGAAGATAGAGATAATGTGCTTTTAGATACTGTAGCCATAATTACCTTTTAAGTTTATACTCAGTTTCTCAGTGCGTAACCGCTAGTATATTTTTTCCATATTCAATTTTAGATATTACAGCTACTAGCGTGATTTTGTATTGTGCAATTAAATGCCAAACTATAGTCTATAAATAACAATTATTCGGGATAATAGCTGTATCGTAATATCGGATGCAATGCACAATGGCACAACTAGAACGACTGCTGAAAATGGCAGAAGATGAGCTAACAGAGTACAGCACTGATGCCCGTAAAATGGAAAAACTACGGCGCAAAATAGGTTTATCAGTGTCCGCAGCCGAACAGAGGCAGGTTAAAGAGGCATTGCTCGCTAGTAAGCAATCTTCTAATATGATTACTCAAATTGTGGAAGAACAAAGACAAGCAGCAGCTTTACCATTTTGGGGAATTGCTGGATTGGGTTTGTTATTCGGAATTTCTTTAAATCAACCCATCTGTTTGTTAGCTGCTATAGTTGGAACTGTATTAGCTTTTAGAATTCAAAAATGGGGTTGGCAATTGCAGGCAAGTCGCCTATTGTTACAAACATTGGAAGATATTGAAGCGCGGATTGCCCAACCGAATAAGTAACAAAACAGATCCACTATATAGAGATATTTTCTCTATACTTTTGTATATTAAAATACAAAATTATTGACTAGTTACTTGATTGACACCTCGTAATTACTTAATAATTCCTTTGGGATCACCATAGCAAAAAAAATTAGATATTGGATTTGATTCAGATATTTATTCATATAATTTGCGTACAATGAATGCTACATGAGGCTTTCTCAGTAGGTATTTACCATAACTACGCATTGTTTCACCTCCAAAGCCCACGCGCTGGAGTTCACTTTCAACTAGTACTACCCAGCCCTCTCCTTCAGTAAACGCCTTACTTGTGTTTCCTTGTGCGACTTGTCCTGTCGTTGCAATGTCGAATATGAATACACTCCCAGGAGTTAAGGTATTATATATGCGGTGGAATTAAACAAGAATTTGGCGATCGTTGTCTGAATCAAAAGGTAGCTGAGGCATTCATCAATCGATACTTATTGCCTCTTCACTGCAATCGTATAACTGGGTAAATGTGAGGCATCTGTTTGAGTTTTCACAAGTCGTAAGTCATTATCTATATATAAATGCTCAAACACTTGAGAAGTTACTAAGGATGTTTTTTGAAATCCATTAATATGATTTATCTCTATATTTTCTAAGTTTAGAGCTTTAGGTAAAACCCCTTTCAAGGCGTTAAATTTAACTTTAGTATTCACTACGTGAGTAAACCAGTTGTAGACTGATTCTAAAGTTAGAGGAATGTCTCTATTTGTAAAAGCCTGAAATCTATCAATATTTTGAAGATACCATTTACCATTTTGAACTTCATATTTGTGAAGTATCATGAAATCATAAGCAGGTAATCGTGATTGAAAATTCTCGGATAAAGACTGCTCTTTTCCCATTAAATAGCGAGCTACACTGGCACAGTAACCATCATGTTGGAAAATTTGGAAAGACTGCTCTTGTATTCTTTGCGGTAAACTTTCATGAAACGATATTGTAGACCAGATTGGTGTCCAAACACCCACTAAAAGCCGTAATTGTTCTGTAACACTAAAAATAGGATTTTGTTGACTCAACTTTATAAAATAAGGAAGCAATTCAGTTTTATAAAATTTTATTTCGTCATTTAAAGCTTCTGAATTTCGACCTTGAACTCGTGCCAAAATTTCATTTTTAAATTTTAGTTTTTTTGGAGCACTGAATTGATTTTTAAGTAAGAGGTCGAACATTACCATTTACCTTTTTCTCATTTTTTTAGATGACTTGGTTGGTAAGTATTAAAAACTGCTGAGTTTAGCGATTATAAAGCTACGATCTATTCTTTTATACTGTAAAAGCTAAAGCCTTTCTGCCCCTCTATTTAACAATTTTTGGCTGCTTATCTGCTTGATATTACTTATTTTAACTCACAAAGTGGTGTGATCCAGATCACTATTAACTAAAATATATTGAAACTACTATACTATGGCGCACAATGCGGTTTTATACGCCTATTTGTGTATTTTTTGTTACTTAAAATTTATAAATAATAAAAAGTGAAGAATCAAAATTTTAATCCTTCACTCTTCATTCTATATTTCTACGATTCTCTTCCCGATGCCCAGCTATCACGCCATTTTACAGTGCCTTCTTTCGCAATTACCCAGCGACGGTTAACGAGATTTTCGCGCAGAGGCGATCGCCCTTCCCGCCACATGGCATATTTATAAGCAATCAGCTTACCAGTACTTTCATCAAAGGGAATCTCCGCAGACCAGGTATTTGAGTTGATGTACTCTAAAGGATATGCTTTGCTGATATCCCAGTTACCTAACTCTGGGCAATCTCCTGTCACCACAATGATTTCACCGGGTTGGGTATCCACGCCATTGAGTTGGATACGGACAATTGTTTGTGCTTTGATTCGTTCGCCAACGTGGCTGAAAACTAGCACTCCCCGTTCTTCTAATACCAAGTCATAAATCTTGCCGTCTTTCACCTCAAACTTATTGCGAGTTACTACGCAAGTATGTTCTCCATCGGGCAATTCTGTTTCTACTTCTGGTAAAGTAACTTCTCCTCCCCGGTTTAAAGCTACAAAACACACAGAGTCACGATAGCGACGTACATAACAGTAAGTATCTGGTGTTAAGTATTTTTGCCAATGGCTACCCATTGATACGGCTGGATTCAGTCGCCGTAAGCCAGACAACAGTCTGATGCAACGATAAATCTCACTATCAGTATCCCAATTTTCCATCATTGGGCGGTTATAGGGATCGTTACCGCCATCGGTGTCATTATGCAGATATTGTTCTGTACCGTAATAGATGCAGGGAATACCGCGACAGGTCATAATTAAGGCGATCGCAACCTTCAACATCGCTGGATCGGGGTTCAGCGATTGGAAGCGGGACATATCATGATTATCGATGAAGGTAACTAGCTCTGTTGCCCCGTTATAGCGATAATCTTGGTCAAAAATGTATTGAATTGTCTGGAATCCCATTTCTGAACCTTGCCCTAGTGCGGCTCGAATTGCCACGCACAACCCAAAGTCTAGCAGTGTCATGCCTGAGTGGTTAACAAATTCTACCGAGCGATCGTCAGTAGGATTACTGTAAATCCATTCACCAAAAATGAATACATCTGGTTTGTGATTGGTCATATCACCAGTGAATTCTTGCCAAAACCAGATAGGCATGTGCTTGACAGTATCCACCCGTAGTGCATCCACACCCCGGTCTAGCCATTGTTTAATGGCTGATTTAATATACTGACGATATTCAGTATTGTTTTCATTGAAGGTTGCTAGACCAGATAGTTCACAGTTCTGTACTTGCCAATCGTCTTCCCAGTTTTGTACTTCGCCGTAGTGGTGATACCAATTATTGACATCATCATTGAAATCAGCAATTTTAACGCCATCATCATACAATTCACCTTTACTACCGCTAGTGTCAGGGCTGCTATGGTTGCAGACAATATCTAGCACCAGCTTCATATTCCGCTTGTGCAGTTCTGTAATTAACTGATCAAAGGTGGTATTTTTTTCTTCTTGCGTAGCATTTAAAGAAGGATTTTCTCCATCAGCAATGTAGCGAGGATTAATCCGTTTAAAGTCTTTTGTCCAATAGCCATGTAGCGCTGCATTTCCAACAAATAACTCTTCAACCTGCTCAAACAGTGGAGTTAACCAAAGGGCTGTCACCCCCATGTTTTTGAGATAGTCTAACTTATTGATGACACCTTGCAAGTCGCCACCCCAGTACTTACCCCAATCTTGTCTACTTGGATCGTACAGTTCTGAGTTTGCACCTTCGCTGTTATCTGGATCGCCATCATAAAAGCGATCAACCACAAGAAAGTAAATGGTTTCCTGACGAAATTCAATATCTCTGGTGTAAAGAAACTCTAAGTCAATCTCAGTATCTGATGGTGGTGTTTCTATAATAGCTTGTACTTTTTCTTGTGCAGAATCAACTTTATATTGATCTGGGGAAAACTGAGATGGAGGAGTTTGTACCATAAAAGAACTCAAAATTTAATGTGATTCATATTTGTAGACCAACAGTACAACGTTTCGAGTATTGTGTGTCACTACAAACTTTGGTATTGTGACATCCATCCCACGGTGTAGGTATCTATCGGCAGCTAGTTTATAATTCTATCGATAGATGTAATTCATCTGCTAGAGGATAAAAATAAAGGAATATAGCAGATATTAACGATAACTGCTTTATAACAAAAATTTACAATATTTGATTAAGTTTACTTGCGGTAAATATTGAGCCTAACTCATGTTTAAGTGTATATTCGACAACAGATTTTAGAAGACCTCAACTCCTTGAAGATTAACTGTCAATAAAATTTTGTTATACCTGACCAATAGTGAGTAAACTACCTGTTAGCCAACTTTTTCTATAGAAGATTCGTTCCATTGGTAAACTGACCATTGTCACTTTCAATCTGTTATTACTATCAAGGAACTAATTCAGGTAGCATTTATGACCAAATATGACAAGGTTTTTAACTCACCAAAGACATCAGAGGAATCACTGAGTCCAGAGGAAGCGGTAGCAGCGATCGCAACTGTCACTGCGATCGCTGATTCATTGGTTGAAGATGTCGATGCAGAAAGTTTAGCGGGTATCCTCTGGGAATTCGAGGTTTTCGAGGAATACTCAGAAGATGAAATCACCGAAATAGTTGATAGACTCATCTCCATTGCAGAAGAAGAGGGAATTGGGCCTTTGTTTAATGTCGCCAAAGTATCTCTCTCAGATGAATTAGTGCTGGATGGTTTTGCTGCTGGGGTGATAGTGCTTTTAGACGATGAACTCTCCATCCCGAAATCGAAACAAGCTTACCTCAAAAAGCTACAAGCAGCTTTAGAACTTGAGGATGAAGAAGCAGAGGAAATCATTAAGGAGGTAATTGCAGCCTTTAAGGAAGCAGAAAATGAAGAATATACAGACGACGAAGATGAAACAGTAGTCATAGAAGATTTTAGCGAACAGACATATCAATCTCCTTTAGGTAATTTTGCTGTACCGATTCCGGTTGATCCGCAGCAAGGCGGTAGAATTCAAAGTCAGGAAGGAGTCGTTGGCTTTTCCGATGACGTTGGTACTCTGCTGAGAATCGATTATTATCCTTTCCCTCTAGAACAGTTAGAGGAACTGGAGTCTGTTGGACAAGAAGAATATTTACAAACAATTTTAGTAGACAAGTATGTACCCCAGGCGATTTTTGCCAATGTCCCAGATGCTTCTGTGGAGTATACCGAATATCTAGAAAATACTTTGCGAGGCGCTTACTACGTATTAATTGATATGCCTAAAGGTTCGACAATTTCTAAGCAAGAAAATAATGGAACTGCGATCAGATTAGACGCTTACCGAGGGCTACTCACCTTTATTAGTGGTGAATTTTTGTATATAGTTAGTAGTCAGCACAGCTTTATTAACGGCGAAACTCCCGATTCCGTTGAAGAAGAAGCTGAAGACATCAAGGAAAGTATTTTAGAGTTTGTTGAGACTATAGAGTTTACTTAGCGCATAAAGGGTTGGCTTTGTCACCCGCCTGGAACTAAAGTTCAAGGCTACAAGCTAAAGTCTACTTCAGTAGACTAAGGAATGTAAATTAAATAACATCTAAATATGGTTTTTAACTTCACCCTGCTTTTGACAAAAGTCAAAGTCTCCCCTCTCCTTACTAAGGCTGGTGTACACACAAGTCTAATTACCCCCCTTAATCCCCCCTTATAAAGGGGGGAAATGAGATTTCCGGTTCCCTCCCCTTCACAAGGGGAGGGTTAGGGTGGGGTAAAACGTTGGTTAATCAGCTATTTCGTTTTCGGATGAACGCAACAAGCAAATGCTGTCGCTAAACCTGACTTTTCAGGGGATGTGGAAAAGGGGATAGACTTTTGCAAGAGGTCTAGTATCCATAATTCATCAACTCATGTGATGTACATTTGAACAAGGGCGATGTCTGACGACAAGCCCAGAGGCAAAATGTCTCCGGCGTTTACGCTTGTGATTTTTCATGACAATAACCCTGCTAAACAATCGCTATCAAGTTATCCAGGTAATCGGCGCTGGTGGGTTTGGCGAAACCTTTCTGGCTGAAGATGTCCACATGCCTTCTCGCCGTCGCTGTGTAATCAAGCAACTAAAACCGATAACCAATAATGACCCGCAAACCTACCAAATTATCCAACAACGGTTTGAACGGGAAGCAGCAACCTTGGAGTTTTTGGGTGAAAGTAGTAATCAAATTCCGAAACTCTACGCCTACTTTTCTGAGAATGGGCAATTTTACCTCGTCCAAGAATGGATTCACGGGCAAACTTTGACAAAAATTGTCGAAGCCAAAGGATTTGAGGGTGAAACTGCTGTTCGCCAAATTCTCTTGAGTCTGCTTTGGGTTTTAGATTATGTCCACAGCAAAGGCATTATTCACCGGGATATCAAGCCTGAGAACATTATTCTCCGTTCTGTTGATGGCAAGCCAGTTTTGATTGATTTTGGTGCAGTCAAAGAAACAATCCGTTCAGTAATGAGTTCTCCGGGATACCCGACGCGATCGCTCGTGATTGGTACGCCTGGTTATATGCCTAGCGAACAAGCCGTTGGCCGCCCAGTTTACGCCACTGATATCTACAGTTTGGGCTTAACGGCGATTTATCTGTTGACTGGCAAACACCCGCAAGAACTACAAACTGATCTGAAAACTGGGGAAATTCTTTGGCAAGATCACGCCCCTCATGTCTCTTCCCAATTGGCGGCGGTACTCAATCAAGCAATTAAGCCTCATGCTGGCGATCGCTACAGCACTGCTAGTAAAATGCTACACGCTTTGCAGTCTGCTAGTAATATACCTACTGAGTTAGCTGCAAATACTCCTACAGTTAATTTTTCTTCCACGACATCAAGACAAACTCAGCCATTATATTCTCCGCAAAAAAATTCTGCGCTCGCACCGTCTTCCTCTGGTGGAAACTGGCAAAAACCTGCTGTGATTGTTGGTAGTTTACTCATAGGCGGCTTGCTTAGTGCAGTAGCAATTTCTAACATGACTCGTCAGCCACAACCAGAAACAACCATTGCCACAAGTTCTACTCCATCGCCATCATTGCCCTCTCCTGCATCTACTGAACCGCCCGTTTCGTCCCAAACTTCTCCAGTCCCAGTTGTATCGGCTTCACCGGCACGACGGCGAGTAATTCCTGATCCTTTGCCAACCTCTGATCCCCCAGTTGTATCTATACCACAGCCAGAGAAGGAGCATGTAACTTCAGATACTCAAGCACCAGTTGTATCTACACCACAGCCAGAACCAGAGAATGAGGCGATACCTGCTTTGGGCAATGCCAACCCAGTTCCCACACCAGAAATGCGTTCCACGCCACAAAAGAAACCGCGCAGTAAATTAGCTGCCACTACCAGCAGGCAAAGCGTTCCCGCATTCCCTACAGGTACACCAAGAAACATCGTAGAAGCTACCCTCGGCAAACCAAATCAAGATTTAAGAGGCGCATGGGGCAAGACTCGTGCTGTCGTTTACAAACTAGTGCCAAACAAAATTGACCTTGGCTACTTATTTGATCGTAATTCTAAAGTGCTGCGTCAAACTGAGGTATCTTTTGCCGAATCGGTAGACCCGCAGATAATGGAGACTACCTTGAATGGAATGTTAGATGGGCAAGCCACTGAAGATATAAAGCAGGGACTAAAACAAGTACAACAGCGTCAATCTGATAATTTTAGTTTTAATAATGGCTCAGTTAAGGGTCAGATTATCCGCCAACAATGTGATTTTATTTACATCAGCATTTGGGATGAAAATTTACATGATTTTGTAAGTCCATCTACAGCCAAAAGGTGTTAATTTCGTAATAAATATTGTCCTCAAAATTTATATTTTGTATCCTATAAAACAAATTTATGATTTAATATAGTTAGTTATTAGTCATTAGTCATTAGTTAAATTATGAGTCGTAACTAAGTAAGTCGGTGCGAATAAATCGAACTATGTTAAATAATGTAAAATGATTGTAATCGACTGTGTAGTAAGGGCTGAAGTCCTTAATACAAACCTTTAATTATTCACGCCGTTTTACTTAATAGCCAATTCCCGGTTCCCATTTTCAAAACTAAGTATCAAATTCTTAATCTTCATAAAGTTATAAATACCATTATTAACTTTTTAATAATACTTGTCTCAGGTTCTACATTCATGTCGTAAAGTGCGATGGTAATTGTGTAATCTAAAGACAGCAAAGCTAATTATTCAATTGAGGTCTGATGACTCCTACAATCATGCGTCAGCTTTGGTCAGTGGTTGAAACTGCCCAAGCCAAGCTCCTCTTACAACTGGATGATGCTAGCTTGGTGCAGTGGTTAGTGAAACAAACCGAAACACAAGTCTTGTTAGATTCTAACGAAACTGATTATCTGTGCCACTACATTCAATCTCGGCTAGCCCTTATACGTGATATTGCCCATGAACGTCAGTGTTCATGATACCAAAATTACGATAAATTAATTGATAGTCAAGTGTTATTACTATTGACTATTGGCTTTTTGGGGAAAATAACCTTCCACTAAGCAGTCAGAGCCGACTACACGCCAACGAACACGTTCTAAAGACAACGCCTCAGTCATGGTAGTAAAGCCTAAATCGCCCACAGGTGTGGGAGCAATGCTACCACCAATGATTTTCGGGGCAATAAATGCCAAAACTTTTTGTACTGCTCCTTGAGCGATCGCACTAGCAGCTAAGGTTCCACCACATTCCCACAAGACGCTAGAAAAACCGCGCTCATACAAGTATGCCATAGCCTTATCTGGTGTAAGTGATGTTAATTCCACCACCTCCACCCCCTGCTTGAGCAACAGTTCTTGGAAGTCGGGATTAGCACCCTTTTCTGTCAACACCAAAGTTGGAGCATCCGCAGTTTGCCACAGATGGGCATTTTCCGGTAAGTTGAGATGGCGACTCATCACCACCCGTAGGGGATTATGTGCCTCCACCTGACGCGTGGTTAAGTAAGGATTATCTTGTCGAACTGTATTACCGCCGACAATTATTGCATCACAAGCCGCCCGCAACTGATGTACTTCACTGCGGGCTTCTTGGCTTGTTACCCAGGCGCTGTGACCAGAGGTAGTAGCAATTTTGCCGTCTAAAGTCATGGCATATTTTAAAATTCCTAAAGGTCGTTTGTAGAGAATGCGATGCACAAAAGCTTCATTTAGCTGATGACAAGCTGCTTCTTCTACTCCTACCAACACCTCGATCCCCGCTGCACGTAAACGAGCAATCCCACCTCCAGCTACCAGTGGATTGGGATCAACCATACCCACCACCACTTTTGCCACTCCTGCTTGGATCAATCCTTCAGAACACGGGGGAGTACGCCCAAAGTGATTGCAAGGTTCTAGTGACACATAGATTGTTGCACCACGAGCGCGATCCCCTGCTGCTCTCAAGGCAAACACTTCTGCATGAGGCTCACCTGCACGAGGATGAAACCCCTCGCCGATAATCTCGCCATCCTTGACAATCACCGCTCCCACTAAAGGATTTGGCGAAGTCCGTCCTAAAGCGCGGCGAGCAAGTTCCAAACACCGCAGCATCATGCGAGAGTCAAAGTCACTTCCGATCTTTTCCTTTGGTGGTGAATTCAATCCAACTGCTGACTCCACTAGATGTATATTTTCCTGAGTGTAATTTGCTAAGGATGCATCTGCTTGAGCGACTACTGGGGAATTATCCATAATTTTAGGCAACACTGTAAATATTCTGCACGCGATCGCACAGCCTTTTCACAGGAGAATCGCGCTTTGCTCTTGATAATTAAACAGAGTCAAATATAGGCGCTATTATTTAGCTGTCTTAACTTCTATCAACCTGTAATCTTTACAATTCTTCTTACAACTTTTTTATATATTTGAACCACAATCTCCTGTAGGGTAGCACAGCTAGCTGTGCTACCCTACCATTTACAGCGTCGCTACAAGTTCCTTTAAGCGATCGCGTCCGTCGCGGAAGACAGGCCAACCATCCCCCACTAGCACTGCTTCTACCCGACTCAGTTCTGCTAACCTGCGAACAGAAGCAACAGCCTCCTCTCGATTCAGCAGCTTGTCATCTGGTAAAATTGTTAAACTACCTGCTTTGCGTGCCCTGACTAAATCCCCTGTAATCAAAGTTGTCTCCTCCAGTAACAGAGCCAATTCACCGGGAGTTTTTGAGCCTTGGAGTTCAATTACCTCTAGTCCTGGGACAAGTTCTTCACCGTCAGACAGCCAGCGATCGCAAGGTATAGGGAAAGTATCTTTTTCTGCCACAGGGCCAGCTATTTTAGCATAAGTTTGATCGGCAATATCTTTACTTGCCCTGACATGCTCGGAATTCGTCAGCACAATCCAAACTACACCACCGAGGGATTTGAGATGATTCCAATCATGGTTTGATAGGGCTACTGGGTCAATCAAGATGTTGCCATCTGGGCGAATCCAGGCAATCCCATTAAAATCAATATTTCTTGCCGGATTGAAATTAGACCAGCTATAGAGATCGGGACGGTGCAAAGATTTCATGATGATTCTGGATCAGTACTTCAGTAATTGACTATTAATATCAATAATTAAGTATATAGATTATAAGGTTGCATTCCCTCTGAATCTGAAATTTGAGTATACTACGATAAATTAATCGATATTATGGATTTTATCTGATTTACAGGAATTTACAGTTAACGGCAATAAAGATCAACCGAGGTACAGGGATGAGTGAGATTGTGCGCCAAAAAATATCAGCGAAGGCAGAACAGTTTACAGAGTCGGTGATTCGAGAAATGACGCGGGTGGCACTGCAATACGATGCGGTGAATCTGGCGCAAGGGTTCCCTGATTTTTCCTGTCCCTTGGAGTTGAAACAGGCAGCTTGTAAGGCAATAGAGGCAGATGTCAACCAGTATGCTATTACTTGGGGCGATCGCTTATTTCGTCATGCAATCGCCAATAAAGTCCACTGGTATCTCGGCTTAGATATCAATCCCGAAACCCAAATCACCGTCACTTGCGGTTCCACCGAAGCAATGGCATCTGTGATGTTAGCGACAGTTGATCCCGGTGACGAAGTAATTGTATTTGAGCCATATTATGAAAACTACGGCCCCGATGCGATTTTAGCTGGTGCTATACCCCGGTATGTGACACTGCATCCCCCCCATTGGACATTTGATGAAGCACAGTTGCGTCAAGCTTTCAATGCCAATACCAAAGCTATTATTATCAACACACCCCACAACCCCACAGGTAAAGTCTTCACCCGTGAAGAACTTACCCTAATTGCTGAACTTTGTCAAAAATGGGATGTGTTAGCGTTCACTGATGAAATTTATGAACATATTCTCTATAACGGTACTCAACATATTGCCCTAGCAACCCTTCCCGGTATGGAAGAACGCACCGTTACTATTAACGGTCTATCCAAAACTTATAGCGTTACCGGATGGCGAGTCGGCTACATTTTGGCAAACCCCGAATTGACAGGAGCCATTCGCAAAGTCCATGATTTTCTCACCGTTGGCGCTCCTGCACCATTGCAACGAGCCGGAGTTGCTGCCATGCAACTGCCACCATCATATTATGAAGAACTAGGCAAACTTTATCACCAAAAACGAGATAGGATTTTACAGATTCTAGATCAAGTTGGCATTCCCTATTTCGTTCCCCAAGGAGCCTATTACGTTCTTGCAGATATTTCCAAATTCGGCTACAAAACTGATGTTGAATTTACTTACCATCTAATTAAAGATATTGGTGTTGCCGTAGTTCCAGGTTCCAGCTTTTTCAGCCAACCAGAAAAAGGACATTCATTGATCAGATTTTGCTTCAGCAAAAGACCTGAGACATTACAAGCAGCGAGCGATCGCTTACTCAAATTGCAATCAACTTTACAACGAACATCGTAACATTAGAAGTAAAAAATCGCATTTACCACTTCTCGCATATCGATTTCACGCTTTTTTCCACGTTTGCGCTTACGATAACTGGAATCATTGATTTAATCAAATCCCATTCGGTATCGGAAATGTCTGTGGGATAAGGTTTTCGACTCATGGCATCCGATTCAAATTTTAGAGCAAAGAAGTCGGATTGACTGGGGAAATCTCTGCAAGAAAGTGACACTCCCCTGGCAGATTGTAGATGTCATGTAAGAGATATTCAATTTTCAATCCCACACCCGACGCAAATTCAACACAAAATCTGGTAACACCGCTTCACCCGATAATTCAGCAGGATTCTCCAACACTTCCACTGCTAATCCCGGTCGATAAATTTCCACCCGTCGCTGCTGCGGATCGATTAACCAGCCCAGCAGAGCGCCATTGTCAATGTACTCCCTCATCTTAGCTTGCAAAGACCCAAGCCGATCTGAGCTAGAGCGTAACTCTACAACAAAATCCGGGCAGATATTAGCAAAGGTTCCTTTTTGTTCTGGAATGATTGCCTGCCAACGTTCTTGGCTCACCCAAGAGGCATCGGGGGAGCGAGTCGCACCATTGGGTAAAATGAATCCAGTCGAAGAGTCAAAGGCTTTACCCAGTTCGCCCGAATTACGCCACCACAAATACAACTCTCCAGAAATACTCCAATTGCGTTCTCCAGTTTCCCAGCCCGTTGGTGGGTTCACAATTAACTCTCCATCTGCGGTTCTTTCCAGTCTCAAGTCTCGGTTGGCTACTGCTAGGGCTGCAAACTGTGCCTGGGTGACGTACAACCCGATTGTCTTAGGCAACTCAATCAATAGGGTTTCGGTTTCTGGACTTGGGGGTGTCTGTACCATCTTGACCTCTTACACAATAGGGATTTAAGTGAAAGATGCCTACCCTATTAACTAACACATTCTACACGCTTGTCTTCGCGATCGCGCCCTTAAATAGAATAGTAAGTTGGGTTGAGCATATCAAACTCTGGAAGCGTGACAGTACAGCATATTGGTTGTGTTTGTAAAATTGAGATTGCGAAGTATATCTCTGCGTTCACTCCATCAAAATCAACCGCAGAGGATCTAAACGCACATACCAAGGGAAAGCTTGGTCTTTCATAGTCGCCCATTTTTCTTTGAAAACTTCAGCTTGCAGATGATAATCTTGAGAATTCTTGCTAGCCGAATGTAGTTTGAGAAACAACGTCATCCGGTGAGGCGTTTCACTTGTTCGCACTAACCAGCAGGGAAAGGTATTTTCCTGTGATGAGTCGTTGGTAAAAATGAACTGATGGGCGCGAATGCCGATGTGAGATAATTCGCTATTAACTGGTTCAATTACTTTCAGGGTACAACTCCAATCAATCGCTTCCACTTCTTGCGATGACTGAGGAATAAGGCGGGAGAAGTTTTTACATCCGGTAAGTTGGGCGACACTAACAGTAGCTGGATGCTGAAAAATATCGTGTTTGCTGCCATAATGAACGGCTCTACCATGCTCCAACACCAATAGATTCGGGCAAATTCGATAAGCTTCTTCCATATTATGGGTAACAAATAGAGTCACACCTTGATAGCCAGCAAGAGTTTCTGTCATTTGCTGCTCTAATTGACTACGCAGATGGGTATCAAGTGCCGAGAACGGCTCATCTAAAAGCAGCGCCTCCGGTTGACTTGCTAATGCTCTTGCCAAAGCTACCCGTTGTTGTTGGCCCCCTGAAAGTTGGTGCGGATAGCGATCGCCTAATCCCTGCAACTGCATCGCTATTAGTTGCTCCTCTACCTGTACTCTAATACTCCCAGCCGATAGTCCTTTGGGCAAGCCGAAAGCGATATTTTGCGCCACACTCATGTGCGGAAACAGAGCATAATTCTGCACTAAAAAACCGATGCGGCGATCGCGACTGGGTAAATTAATTCCTTGCTCTGAGTCAAACAGAACTCTCCCATTTAAAACTATGCGCCCTCTTGTCGGCGTTTCTATCCCCGCAAGGCAGCGCAAAATCATGCTCTTACCTGCACCAGAACCCCCCAATAATCCCAAGGGTTGCTCATCAGTAGTAAAAGCAACTTTTAAATCAAAGCTAGGAAGTATTTTTTCAATGTTGACAAACAATCCACCAGATTCAAAGCTAGATTGCTGAGTACAAAGAATTTCTCCCCCTGCTCCCCCTGCCCCCTGCCCCCTGCCCCCTGCTCCCTGCCCCCTGCCCCCCACTCCCCACTCCCCACTCCCTACTCCCCCCTTCTTTTCCTTCAATTCTTGCCAGAAGTTGACTGCAATAATTCCAGATAGAGAAATCACCATAATTGCGATCGCCCAGAACCACGCCTCATTCATTGCTCCCCCTTCCACAGCAAAATAAATCGCCATTGGGATTGTCTGAGTTTGTCCAGGAATGTTACCAGCCAACATCAGCGTCGCCCCGAATTCTCCCAAAGCACGGGCGAAAGCGAGCATTGTGGCGGCTGCAATTCCGGGTAATGCTAGGGGAAAACTAATGCGCCAAAAGATTGTGGTTTCAGTTGCACCAAGGGTTCTGGCTACTCGCAGTAAATTACCGTCTATTTGTTCAAAAGCTCCCAATGTAGTTTTATACATCAAAGGGAAAGAAACTACGGTAGCTGCGATCGCTGCACCATACCAAGTAAAGACGATGGTGAAGTCAAAAGCCTCCATGAGTTTCCCTACAGGGCCATTTTTGCCAAAAAATAGCAGCAACAAGAAACCGACAACCGTAGGTGGTAAAATCAGTGGCGCAATAAAGATACTTTCAATCAACGATTTCCCTTTGCCACGATATCCCAGCATCCAGTAGGCAGCTGCGATACCCAAGAAGAATGTGATAAATGTAGCAAGTAACGAAGTTTTGAGTGATATCCAAAGAGGCGATAAATCCAATGGCATAGTTGCAGAGGGAAGAATTAGCTCAACTAATCCCTAATTTACCAACTTTAGTCAAAACATGTTGGTAAAAGTTGGTAGATTACATTGATTGGAAAAATAAAAGCACAACATTGTTGTGCTTCCGTAGTTCTTTGGTATTCAGTTCATTGTGACAACATCTTAATTAGTCGAGTTGAGTACTGTAGGCACTAAAACCATAAGCTAAAGTTTCCTTTAAACTATCTGATGGCTTAAGGCTTCTATTAATGGCATTAGCAAACGGCAGAGGAATTCCTTTAATGGTTTCCGGCAAAATTGCATATTCTTGCGTTGGTTCGACACTGTATTGGGGACACTTAGCTTTTATCCCAGCAGTTGCTAACATTTCATTGATTTCAGCAGATGTATATTGCTTCAGATAAACTGGATTTCTTACAAATGGATTCAGCCTTCTGATAAAATTATGGATAATATGAGAAGGACAAGACTTGTTGTGAAAGGAATGATTAAAAACGAAAATTCCACCAGGTTTTAGTACGCGAGATATATCAGCCAGCAAATTTCTTAATTGTGCATCTGGGATATGCATAAAGACACAGTTAGAAATTACCAAATCTATAGAATTATCTTCTAAAGGCAATATTTCAGCAGAATTACAAATCAAGTTAAATTCAGCTTCAGGAAAAAAATTGTATTCTTGTTTAACCTTGATTAACCGCCGCAACAACGGTTCAGAAATGTCAATTCCATAATATTTTTCGCATTTCAAATTTTTAGCTTTAGATAGATGTAAAGGTGCGCGACCATAACCACAACCAATCTCTAAAATAGAACCAACAGATTTATTCAATGGAAATTTGTTCCAAGTACCTCCAGGTGTGCCAGTTAACAGAGTGTAATCTTGTTTGATGGGCGATGTATCTGCAAGTTTTTCTACTTTTTGGGAACCATAGTATGTTTTACCAATTGCGTCCCATCTTTTTTTATGTTGAGTATTATTCAATTGTTCATAGTCACTAGGAAAATAAATGCCATCTCGTAATTCAAAGTCATTCAGACTGGATTTTATATGTGCTAATTGAGACATTATGA
Organism: Nostoc sp.; assembly: GCF_036919495.1. Classification (GTDB taxonomy): domain Bacteria; phylum Cyanobacteriota; class Cyanobacteriia; order Cyanobacteriales; family Nostocaceae; genus Nostoc. The sequence goes on along the minus strand of NZ_JBALBZ010000048.1, from coordinate 18,500 downwards.
TTATTCCTCATCAATAGTTAAGTCTGTTTCCTGTTATACTCTTAACTCAGCATTAACCGCAAGCAATTTGTACTGAATTACTCTGCCTTAGCCTTTCTCAAAGTCTATAACTGTTTTTAATTCAATGGAATATGGTTCGTAAGGTAGCACAGCTATGCTACCAAAGCACGTATTGTAAGCTGATGAGCATTTAAGTTGCATAACACCAGGGCTGAAGCCGTTACTACAAGCGAATCAGTCTGGAAAAATGAATGACGATTAGCTTATCCATAGACGCGTAGCGGCTACTCTTCGAGTTCTCCAACGGAGTACCCGCAGGGTACGAAAACCGTTGTAATAGCAAGCTGTCATCTGATGAAAACGGCAAGTTCGTATACATTAGTTGATAGACTGCAACAATCGGAGGCTGGGATGGTAGAAGGGTCACAACAAAAACGGGTGGTAGTTGTAGGTGCTGGTTGGGCTGGTTTAGGAGCAACCTACCATTTGGCAAAACAAGGTTATGATGTGACGCTTCTAGAAGCAGGCCCCTATCCTGGTGGATTGGTGGCAGGTTGGCAAACAACCACCGGAAAATCTGTTGAAGCTGGCATTCATGGCTTTTGGTATCCTTACAAAAATATTTTTTCCCTAATCAATGAATTAGGAATTAATCCTTTTACTACTTGGACTCGTTCTTCGCAATATTCACCAGCAGGTTTGGAAGTTGAATCACCAATTTTTCAAGACTTGCCACGGCTTCCCTCGCCACTGGGAACTTTTCTCTACACTCAATTTAAGCGGCTGCCGCTAATTGACCGTCTCAGCGCCTTACCTTTACTTTATACTGTCGTTGATTTTGACAACTCTGATGCGGCTTGGCGGCGCTATGACTTTGTAACTGCCCGTGAATTGTTCAAAGATTTTAACGTTTCTGCACGGCTTTACCGCGAGGCCTTTGAACCAATGTTATTGGTGGGGTTGTTTGCCCCTGGTGAACAATGTTCAGCCGCCGCAACTTTAGGGATGCTTTACTTTTTTATTCTGGCTCATCAACCCGATTTTGATGTAGTTTGGTGTCGAGGAACTGTTGGAGAAAAAATATTTCGTCCTTGGGTGGAACGTATCGAAAAAGCTGGTGCGCGAGTATTACCCAAGCGTCAAGTTACAGATTTAATTGTTGATAGCAATCATCGAGCCAAGGGTGTAGTTTGCGGTGATGAAGTAATTGAAGCAGATGCGGTGATTTTTGCAGTTGGGATCACGGGGATGAAGAAAATTGTCTCAACTAGCCCTAGTTTACAAAGCCATGAAGAATTTCGTAATTTGAGCAATTTAGGAGCAATTGATGTTTTAGCAACGCGACTATGGTTTGACCGCAAAATTGATATTCCTCGTCCTTCTAATGCTTGCTTTGGATTCGACGCAACTACAGGTTGGACGTTTTTTGATTTGAATACTCTACATGATGAATATCGGAATGAGCCAGGAACAGTAATTGAAGCTGATTTTTATCACGCAAATCAGTTTCTCAATTTGAGTGATGAGGAAATTTTAGCAATAGTTCAGGGTTATTTAGCAACTTGTATCCCGGCGTTTCGGGAGGCAAAGATAATTGATAGCAGTGTAATTCGGCTACCTCAAGCGGTGACTCACTTTGCACCTGGTAGCTATCGTTATATGTTGCCCGCTAAGACAAGTTTTAAGAATGTGTTTATGAGTGGGGATTGGATTGTGAACCGTCATGGTTCCTGGTCACAAGAAAAAGCTTATGTTACGGGTTTGGAGGCGGCAAATTTGGTGGTGTCTTATTTGGGAGAAGGTCAGCCATCTGAGATTTTAGCTGTAGAAGAGGATGAAGCGCATATCCAAGTGGCGCGATCGCTCAACCAAACTTTCCGTGACTTGGGCAAATCTATCTTACCTGAATTTTGGTTGCCCTAATCTGTAGGGACGCGAAGAGTTAATCATTAATTGTAATCTAAATTCGGTAAGCTAAAGAAAGCTATTGCGATACCATCCTTATAATGTAAATCAAATCACATAAGCTTATGGAGCCAGACTCTTTACAAACTGAGGTGATTCTGACGCATCCGCGTGAGTCACTCGGTAAAGTGCAACTTGATTGGACACCCCAACCCGGAAACTATCTCGATTTTGAAGGTAAAACCTACGCGGTTTTAGAACGCCGCCATCGATACCAACTTAAAGGTGGGCGCTACCGCTTACATAATATTGCCATTTATGTGCAGTCTGCTAAACGACCATCTGAGAAAAGTTTGGTAGCGGGACGTTGGGTAATTGGTGATGCCACTTGCTGTTACAATGCTCATTCAGAACTCATTCGCTGTGCAGTCAACCCAGATGGCCCTTGCGAATCTTGCCGCTTTTATGAAAAGTTAGAAGTTAGGAGTTAGGAGTTAAAAGTTATTCTCCCTCCTCTCCCACCCTGCGGGAAACTAAAGCTACATTTCCCTCAACTACCCGCACCAAAAACTTCTCCCACGGTTAAGCGGGTACCATTCACAAAATCCCATCCCGACTGGGGACGTTTACCAGCTAGCTGAACCTCTCGCAAGAGCAACAAACCTTCTCCAGTCTGGACAATTGCCCCAATTCCTTTAGTAATGTTAATTACTTCTCCTGGTCTGTCTGATACATTTGACAAATCCGGCAATTTATGCATTAATTCTTGTAATTCTGGTGGGAGATCGCGTAGACGCAAAGCGGCTTGTCGCCAGACATCGCTTACAGAACCAAGGGGAGCAGAAGCAGTGATTTTCAACAGGTTGTTACGAAAGGTAGCTGTACAGTTAGGGTAAAAGCCTCTGATTTGATTGTGTAATTGGATAGCGCTTTTTGACCAATCTAAAACATAATCTTCTTTTTGAATCAGAGGTGCATAAGTAGCTTCCAAATTATCTTGAGGAATTGGTTGAATTTCTTTACGCTCCAACTTCAACAGAGTTTCTACCAACAAATCCCCACCGATCCCAGCTAGTATAAAGGCTAAATCTTGGGTAGTATCTAGTAATCCAATGGGTGTAGTGGCTATTTGTAGCATTGGGCCGGTATCCATTCCCACATCCATTAACATTGTCGTGATCCCCGTTTCCTTCTCACCGTTGTACAAGCACCACTGAATCGGTGCTGCACCCCGATATTTGGGTAAAATCGAGCCATGCACATTAATACAGCCCAATTTTGGCATATTTAAGATTTTTGACGATAATATCTGTCCATAAGCGACAACAACAAACACATCTGCATCTAACTGTTTGAGTTTGCTTAAAGTTTCGGTGTCTTTTTTCACCCGTTCGGGTTGCCATACTGGTAAGTTGTGAGCAGTAGCGATCGCTTTTACAGGTGAAGGAGTTAGTTTATTTCCCCGTTCCCGGCGTTTATCTGGTTGGGTGACAACTGCCAACACCTCAAATTCTGGGTGATTCAATAACTTTTCCAATGTGGGTACAGCAAACTGCGGTGTACCAAAGAATACAATTTTCATTAATAATTAGTTGTTAATCGTTAGTGATTAATTAATGGTAAATAATATCGGCTGTTTGGTGGTACAATATTTTCGTATTGGTGAAACGAAAGGCTTATTGATTAACTTAATAGTTAAGTTGACAAGTGTAATAACTAGTATCAACTGCATCTACCTTTAGTGAGCCTAATAGTTTAGTGGTGTCTCGTTACGAGCCGCTAGAGCATCTACCGAGTAAGTTTTGTTGTGTTCCCGATAACTTGCACCTAATTAGCGTTAAATACAATTGGGTTTCTAAAAAAGTATTGCGTCTTCTAACTATTTCTGTAGTTAAGATTGCAGTTTATAACTTTAGGTTGCTGACAGCAGTATTTTCTGAGTATGATGTATTGTGCGTCTGCCTTAAGAGTTTTTCACATAACGCCTCACGTTTACCATTATGAGGGTTTGCCCTCTTATATTAGTGTGTAACCTGGCTTGTTTGTTGTGTACTAGCGATCGCTAGTACGATCCCCAATCGCCGATTTATCTCACTCTTGGTTGCCAGCGTTATTACACGCTGAATATTCCTTTGACTAATACCTGTTTTTGGTGTGGTTAGGTATAGCAACGGCAAGATTATATATTGTGTAGTAATTACTGACTTGTCAGCATATTTACTATACTCACATATTCTTGTACAAAAACATCAAGTACCTAAGCAAGAAAAGGTGTTGACAATGATACTTAATTTTGTAAAACTCTGCGAACTTTGAAGTAAAAATCTCGTCAAAGTTTTTAGTTTCTTGTTATACATATAATTACCGCCTGCCCATTGCTGCATAGGTATTGCTTCTCACATAGCAACCGCCCCTCTAGAGAGTCTACAAATGCTTAAACCCCTTTTGCTGTCAGGATGGTTCCGCGCCCAACCATTTCTCAATTACGTTGTCGTTGCAATACTGATTGCACCCTTACTAGGGGCATCGGCTCACTCGTTACCGATAAAATTTGAAGTATCTAAGCTAACTTCAATGACTGGAGATTCTGACTCTGTATCAAAGGAAATAGCTGTAGTTGGGGAACCTGAGATAGCTGAAATATCAAAAACAGAGCAAACTGACTCCTTAATAGAAGAATTTGACTCTGTGCCAACACAAAGTACTACTGTCCAGGAACCGCAAGTATTACTAGCCGATAAAATAGACTCTTTGGCTCAAATACATAGTTTTGTGTCAAGCAACAATTTAACTATTCCTGATTCTTTGGCAGCAGTTGAACTCGCACCATTAACAGATGTTCCTGTTAGTCAACTTAATTTAATCCGAAAACTCAAAGCTGCTAATATAAAGTCTTTAAAAGGACAAGAAAATTCTCTCTCTAGAGAAAAGTCTTTAACTGAATCATTGACAGCAACTCAAGTAGTACCAACTCTTACAGAATCACAACCAACCACAACAACGGAAATACCTGTTTCTGAACCTCATGATGAGTCCCAAGCAGAACAAATAGATCCTATAGGTAGTCCTCATCCTATTCCTTGGAAATGGATTACAGCGACTCAAGAAGCTATTGGTTCCAAGGGTGGTTCGGGAGTGCGTCACTACCGCAGCATACCCGTGGTTTCTCCAGATGGTAAATATGCAGTTTATAGCCGGGTGCAACTGGAGGTAAAACCCCAAATGTATAACAGTCGGGTAACTAGCGTGCTGTTTGTCCAAGATATGCACACCAATAAGTTGTGGGTAATGGCTTCAACAACTCCTGTTAGCGATCCTTTATTACAGGTAAAGGCTGTAAAGGGTGCGTCGTCTGAAGAAACTGATCCCAGTGGTAAAATTGGGGTATTAGTTCCAGTTAGCTGGTCAGAAAAAGGCGATCGCTTCTTAGCACGCAAGTTTGAAGGTATATTTAATACAGGTGATTCTACAGATAGTGCAGTGATTTGGGATCGGCAAAAAAATCACGCTAATACAGTTGCTCCTGCTAATGCTAATGAGGAGGAACATGAAAAAATTGCAGTATTGTTAGGTTGGAGTAAAAAGCAACCGGATCGTGTATTGTTCCGTGCAGGTGAATTAGGTGAGGAAAACTGGCCATTAATGCAAGTTGCTAATGATGGCAAGACTATAACTACAACAGATGAAGATCAGCCAATTATTTTTGGTAAAAAGGTTACAGAAATTTGGGCAGGGCCACATGTAGCCTACCGATAATTTATTAAATATTTTATATACTCCCGTTGTCAGCAGTGACGACAACGGGAGATTTTTTTATTTATTGGAATATTTGGGTTCTGAATTGTGCGTAGGCTAGCAAGAACGGCAGGCATTGCCGGGCATTGTTACTTAAGGGTAGAAAACTCGTTCAAATGGTTGGTTACGATAACGTCGATAAATATTAAAATCTTCATCCAGTGTGGCGATTGCAGCAACATTCAGGTGTTCAGAAATTGCCACAAGGGATAAGTCCGAAAAATCTGCTGCTAAATCAGCGTACTGGGCATTCAGTTCAGCAATCCGAGAAAAATCTTGAGGCGATCGCTCCCACGCAATAAGTCTCTGAAGAGAATAGTTCTCGCAGTACTCACTTTATGAAGCGTATCCTAAAATTCGTCCATAACTATCAACTAAAATTAGTATGATTTGTCAGAATTAAGGATTATTTAACTAAAATTTTAAGTATTTTTACTTAAAATTAAAACTACAGAGACTAATCACCCCTTTCCCATTCAGGTATAGCTCCTTTGACTCGGCGGATGGGCAAATTAGCAATTAAAGCTGTCGTTCGTTGGTTGCTTTCTAAGGAGAACTCTAAGCCCTCCGTCTCAACTTCGACATAGCGACAGACTACATCTAAGATTTCTTTCCGCATTTTTTCCAACGTTTGAGGATCTATATCAGCGCGATCGTGAGCAATCACCAATTGCAGGCGACGTTTAACTTGAGTTCGACTGCTATCAGTACCGCGAGAAAAAAGTCGTTCTAGAAGTTCAATCATTACGAATATGTCTGGCGCAAAGACTGGAAAAGTAAGTTAAAGAATCTTTGTCCTGAACAACCTTCGTATACGGGCGAAGATGCTGTCTTGGGACGAGTCGATCTCCAGAAATTCGACACTTTCCCCTTCTAATCTACGAGCAATGTTCTCAAAGGCTGTGGCAGCTAAAGAGGGATTTTCCGCTAACACTAAGGGTTCGCCGCGATTGGTAGATACAATAACACGCTCGTCGTCAGGGATTACCCCGATCAGGGGAATGGCGAGAAGTTCCTGAACATCTTGCACTGACATCATATCATTTGCCTGCACCATTGCGGGTCTTATACGGTTAATTATTAAATGAACACGCTTGATACCTTGTGCTTCTAGTAAACCCACTACCCGGTCAGCATCACGAACTGAGGAAATTTCTGGGGTGCTGACAATTAGTGCTTCTTTTGCTGGGCCGATCGCATTTTTAAACCCATTCTCAATGCCGGCAGGGCTATCGATGATCACGTACTGATATTTTTGCGCCAGTGCATTCACCAATAACTTCATCTGTTCAGGCGTGACTGCATCTTTAGAGCGATTTTGGGCTGCCGGCAAAAGTACGAGATTAGGTTGGCGCTTATCTTTGACCAAGGCTTGTTCTAAGCGGCATTCTCTGGCTAAGACTTCCACCGCAGTATAGACGATGCGGTTTTCTAGCCCTAGCAGCAAATCCAAATTTCTCAGACCAAAATCCGCATCAACCAAGGCAACTTGACGCCCCATTTTAGCTAGAGCCATGCCCAGATTTGCTGAAACTGTGGTTTTACCCACTCCTCCTTTGCCGGAGGTAATCACTATAATGCGAGTCATGATAGAAATGCGGTCAATAAGGGTTCAGAAAATATAAAACAGTAAATTGCAGTATAAAGTATGAAGTATCTTATCAAGTATGAAGAAATATCTGTTCTTCCTGATAAGGGCTAGGTATGAATATTTATGTTATTTCATCCTTTATACTTCATTCTTTAACTAAATATTTATGGTTCTTGATTGCTCTTGGTAAATTGGTTTCTGGAAAAATCAGTAGCCCTAGCGATGCGAATTCCTTGGGGCGTAATATGTGCCACCTCTGGAGAAAACTGCATTGGCGGTTTTTCTGGTGCCCTAGCTACAGCATCTGCAATCCGTAGTTGGGTTGGTTCCATTTGCAAGGCCATAATCAGACACTCACGATTGCCTCCAGCACCAGCATGAGCGATTCCCCGGAGGCGACCCCAGATGATAATATCTCCATCTGCAATTACAATACCACCTGGATTTACATCTCCCAAGATAATTACTGTACCAGGATGACGAATTTCTATTCCAGAACGGACTGTTATTTCTAAATAAAGCGCATCTTCTTGAGGTATGGCTGTAGCTTTTGCCTCAGAATTCAGAGAAGTTACGGGCTGTAGTTGTTCTACAGAATACCCAGATGTGACGGCAGCGATCGCAGTTTGCCGCCGACTAGTTGAGACTGATATTAGTCGTAGTTGGACATCACTCAAAGCCTCGGCTAATTCTTGGAGTTGTCTGGCATCTACTAGGCGGTCTTGTGCCATTAGATGCACAGGTGTATTAGATATCCGAAAGCGATCGCCTGCATTCAAACGCTGTCTTATTTGTTGCCAAATATCAGACCAACTGAGTTCTGAAGCAGATACTTGAGATTCCGGGGGCAGAATTAATAACAGCCGTCCCTCCTTACTTTTTAACTGGACTTGACTATTGTCATTTACGCGATACCCTGATATGGCTGACTCATTAGGATTTAAATCAGTAAGAATAAAATCTGATGCCGGATCAGTATTTGACTCTACATCTGGTTTAGCAGGATTTGACTCTACATCTTCAAGGAAAGTATTTGATTTTAGATAAAGGAGGACGGATTTTAACTCCGCATCAGGGGGGATAGGATCTGACTCTACATCAGAAATAGTAGGATTTCCCTCTACCTCAGAAAGGATAGAGTTTGGTTCTGCATTAGGAAGTGCAGAATTTGACTTTAGATCGGGAACCGCAGAATCAGAAGTCATGCATTACTAGCCAAAAGACAAAGGATACACAGATTTTGAATTTTAAATTTGGTATTTTGGATTTGTATTACCCACGAGGGCTAAAAGCGCGTAGCAAGAAGTTAGTCTGGCATGAAGCAAAAGATTATTTAATCTCAAATCTTAAATCTCAAATTGGCACAGTCAACCTCTGATAAACTGTCCCCAAGGCATCAGCATCGCCGACATTACCGGGAAACAGCACCACAGGTAAATCAGGAAACTGGGAATGATCGGAAGGCGTTAACACCATTGAACAACCAGCTAAAATTTGACCGATTAAACGAGCTGAAGTTAAAGCTAGTCCATTACTCAAGACATCATTAGAAGTAATGCCACCCTTGCTGATTAAGAATCCTATATCAGATGGTAAACCGCGTACAATATCCATCAATAAACCTGAAACTTTTTCCCCAAACTCCAATCGTGTTTTAACATCTTTAAAATTCAGTTCCTGACGGCTAGTATAAACCACTGGTGTTTTGCCAGCCTCGTGTGCGGCCCGTGTCCTTTCTTGGATTTCAGTTAGTAATGCGGCAGATTGATTTGCATCATCAAGTAATTGCGCTACATTCACTTCAATTCCCACCGTTCCTTCTACTTGCAATAGTGCCTCTAATTGCTGGGTAGTCTTTTTCACATGGGAACCAACAATCACTGCACCTGGTTTGCCTTGGCGCACGTACTGTGCCATATTTTCGGCAGTAATGGGTTGGGGTGGTAAAGCTGCTAAAGCTGTTAAAATACTTGCTGCACTGCGAAACAAAAAGCGTTTCCCTTGACTTGCTGCTGCTAATATGTCTACTGCAAAGCGGTTGAGATCATCTTGAGTTTCACCATCTACAACAGCGCACTTATTACCACTCAGTTGTAACAAGCGTTCCAAACTACCAGCGCGAATATCAGCTAGGAGAAATCTTTCTACAGCTTCGGCACTAATTCGTCTTTTAGTCTTTTCTTCGACGTACTTGGGTAAGTAACTGTGATGGTAGCTGAAGACTGAATCACGGGCAAATTCAGTTTCATGCACTGGGGTGGGTACACCAGCAATAATTAAATAATGCACAGTGTCGCGGGTGATGCGTCCGCCCTCAAAAAAAGCTGGTACAAGAAAATGAGCATCAAAAGGGCCAAGTTCTTGTGCGATCGCATCAGTTTCAATAGGATAATGTCCCCGCAAAGTAGAATCAGAACGGCTGACAATCAGAAAATCGTCAATTCCTTCAGCATTCAAAGCGATTTTCAGGTTATGGCAAACTTCTTTAGTGACAGATGCAGCTAACTCTGGCGTTAGCGATCTAGTATTAGTTAGCACAAAGAAAATCGGCGAATCATCCTGCAACCCGATGCGTAAAGTGTCCACATCCCAGTGCATTAGCAGCAAGCAGCTGTGGACTGTTTGAGAACCCGTAGGGTCATCATCCAGGACAATTATTTTTGGTTTGTTGCTCATTTAGGTCAATGGGGCGATTGTTATTTAAGAAAGTCATCAGCAAAAAAAAACTCTACTCAGCCTTTGTGCAATTTTCTGATTTCTGCTTGCACATCGATCGCAATTTGCAATGATTGATTTAGCAGTTGAGCATATTCGCCTGCTTGACTACTAACTTGTAAAGCTTGCAGACTGGCTAAATTATTTACAAATAACTCTTGGTTATTAGCAAGCAATTTTTTATTATCCCGCAAAATTCGTTCCGTTTTCAGAGCGCGGACTAAATCTTCTCTAATGAGTTGCAGGGCCGCGATTACTTGATCTCGGTCATGGAAACTGCTTTCTACGTTTCCTGATGCTGCCAATTGGTCATTAATATCTATAGCAGCAACCAAGTCATGATATTTATCAACTTCATCTAAAAGTATTGTCAGTCCTTCAGGACAAGTCACCTGTCGCCACATCCATCGCCCCACTAATATCGGCATTGGCACTAAAATGAGTAAAAGAATTCCTAGTCGAATTGAAGAACCAATTGTTGGCAGAATAATAAATGCGTAAATAAAACCAACAATTATTGGCGTTAGCGCCAGCGTCACCAGCATTTCATTGATCAAAAACCCTAATCGCTTCTTGCTATCTCGCAAAACCGAGGGGCGAAAAACGTCTTCTGGATCGAACCCAGTCAAACGTCTCAGTTCCCCCTTACTAATTTCCAAGCCTATTAAGTCCGGCTGCACGGCTGCATACTCCTATGGAAATCCCAATTGCGTATTCATTTTAATCGGGTTTACCGTGATGATTGTGGTTATATTCAGGAAACCAATTTTCATCTAAAATTTGCTCTAAAGAGCCAATGGGTATAATGGGGAATATGTCAATGGCAAGTTGAGAGCGATCGCTTGCTTCTTTCCTTGCGTCTTGATAACATTCATCAAAGATTTCTAAAATGTAAGGCTTAAGACTAGGACTATCTTTCAGAGCTTTTTTAATCTCTCTACGAAAATTCCTGATTTCCCCTTTCCAATGTCCTTGATTGCGTTCTCGTTCGTCATCCCAACACTTGAGTTTTAGTAGATGTTGAAGAAGCTTAATTAATAAACTTTCAATTATTCGCTTCTCCCTTCTACCCATAGTTTCTAATTCTTCTAACAAATTATCTAAATCAACAGCAGAAAACTGTTTAGTACGAAGTTGGTTTATAGTTGTCCTCAGCCACAGATAATAATCTTCGTCGTATAAGGTTTGAGTTGCTGATTGGATTATTGGTTTTACCATACACTAACCGAACTCCTACTATTTTTTTTAATTTAGCTAGATCGAATTAGGGTAAATGCCAACTCAGTGTGACTCGCATTTGTCCATTAGGTAAAGCTGACATTTCCCATGCACCATCTGTAAGTTCAGAAGCGATCGCATTCATCATTTTAGTGCCATAGCCACCTTTTTTGCGTCCACAGGTGGTTGATTTGATAATTGAAGTCATAGCCTTAGGCTGCTAACGCTACATACTCAGTATCCATCATTCTGAGGTTATGAATTTCAGTCAAGGTACAATACCGAAAATATTCCCTAAGTCTAAACTAAAGCTTACTGAAAGAATGAGGTTTTAATTTAACAAGTCGTTGAGAATAGACGAGATCCCATTCATCAGCCTCCAAATTCTCAGCCCTATAAATAAATTGATTATTACTGAGGGGAAAAAATGGCTAAAACGGAAGCTAAAGCTAAATTTATTCCAGATATAGAAGCTGTATTAGCAATGTAATAATGCAATTTTCTCTAATATGTTGCATAAACAGTAAACCATGATTTGCACGTAATAAGTGCATTTAAATCACCAAAGTATTCGTCATCAGGGAGTAAAATAATGACTGCTACAAATGGTAAGCGCAAAATTCGTTACGCCGTTGTTGGTTTAGGTTGGTTTGCCCAAGAAGCAGCTTTACCTTCCTTTGCCAACGCCGAAAACTCAGAATTAGTGGCACTAGTTTCAGATGACTCCACTAAAAACGAAGAACTGAGCAAAAAGTATGGTATAGAACATACATATTCTTACGAAGAGTATGAGGAGTGTTTGGCAAGTGGCGAGATTGATGCAGTTTATATTGCGCTGCCCAATCACTTGCATTGCGACTACACTGTGCGGGCTGCTAATCAGGCAATTCATGTATTATGTGAAAAGCCAATGGCAGTAACAGAAGAAGAGTGTGAGGCAATGATTAAAGCTGCCAATGACAATAATGTGAAGCTGATGATTGCCTACCGTTTACATTTAGAAGAAGCCAATTTACAAGCAGTTGAAATTTTGCGTTCAAAACAAATTGGTGAACCACGTATTTTCAACTCGGTTTTTACTCAGCAAGTAGAAGAAGGCAATATTCGTTTACGAGATGTTACAGGTGGTGGCACGCTCTATGATATTGGCGTCTACTGCATTAATGCTGCACGTTACTTATTTCAAGATGAACCTATTGAAGTATTTGCTGTAGCTGCCAATAATGGAGAACAACGCTTCAGCGAAGTGGAAGAAATGGCTAGCGTTATTTTACGTTTCCCGAATGAGCGATTGGCAACATTTACCTGTAGCTTTTGAGGAGCAAGTGTTTCAACCTATCGGATTGTAGGTACTCAAGGCGATTTACGAGTAAATCCTGCATATCCTTGGCAGGGAGAAATCAAGCATTACCTGACAATTAATGGTGAAACTCAAGAGCGTACCTTTGAGGATCACGATCAACTAGCAGCTGAATTTACTTACTTCTCTAATTGTATTCTCGAAGATAAAAACCCAGAACCATCAGGTACGGAAGGGTTGATTGATGTTTCGATCATTCAAGCGCTTTACGAGTCAATTGAGACAGGTAAACCTGTGCAGATTCAAACTAGCGAGCGCCAGCAACGTCCCACATCGGATCAAACTATTGAGCGTCCTCCTAGTGACGAGAAGCCAGACTTAATTCATGCTGCTGCACCTTCTGGGCAATGATTACTAATACTAATTCTTGGTGAAGTTGCACAAAATCAAGTTTGGTGAAATAAAGAATGTACTAAGTGGATGATTGTCAGAGAACAGACATTTAGTACTAGTAATATTGTAGCGATCGCTTAATAAAAATACTCGCTATTAATAACATATAAGGGCACAACAATAATATTGTGCCCTTATATGTTCTCTATTCAATTAAAAACTGCTGTTTATGTCCAAATCTTAAGGATAAAGACCTCTGTCAGTCAATGCCTGAGCCACTCTACCTACCCCTAAAGTATAAGCAGCTAATCGCAGAGGAATTTGCCGTACCTCCGACTGCTGAATCACCCGATGGTAAGCTTGTACCATCAAATGCTCCATTTCGCGGTTAACGCGCTCCTCATCCCAAAATACGTAGGAAAGGCCCTGCACCCACTCCAAATAACTAACTACGACACCGCCAGCATTCGCCAATATATCCGGTAACACTGTCACACCCCGTGCCTCTAACGCCAAGTTAGCCTCAAGGGTAATCGGCCCATTAGCCGCTTCTGCAACAATTCGCGCTTGCACTTGATTCACATTTTCTTCAGTGATTTGGTTTTCTAAAGCCGCCGGTATTAAAACATCGCAGGGCAAAGTTAATAAATCTGCATTGCTAATTGGTACAGATTGCGGGAAACCCATAATACTCTTGCGATTTTCAGCAGCATAGACTTTCAACTTGGGAATATCAAGACCGACTTCGGAAAATATTCCTCCAGCACCCGTTGAAACAGCAATAACTTTCGCGCCTGCTTGATGTAATAATTCTGCTGCGGCACAGCCAACGTTACCGAAACCCTGAATAGCTACTCGCATACCTGCTAAAGATTTACCTTGCTGTGCCAGCGCCTCACGGACAATAATCATCACGCCACGTCCAGTTGCCATTTCTCGTCCCAGTGAACCACCTATAGAAAGCGGTTTCCCAGTTACAACCCCTGGTACAGCATGACCAACATTCACAGAGTAAGTGTCCATCATCCAAGCCATCTCACGGGACGAAGTACCCATATCTGGGGCAGGAATATCTACAGCAGGCCCAATATCTTTAATCAACTCGCTGATATAACGACGGGTGATTCGCTCTAATTCGCCAACACTGTAGCGTTTGGGATCTATAGCAATGCCACCCTTGCCACCACCGTAAGGAATACCTAATAAAGCACATTTCCAGGTCATTAGCATTGCTAGAGCAGATACTTCGCGCAATGTCACAGCTGGATGGTAACGGGTTCCGCCCTTATAGGGGCCTAAAACATCGGAGTGCTGCACCCGGTGTCCAGCAAGAACCTGTATTTCCCCATTATCTAATTTCACGGGGATGGAAACCGTCACAACCTTACGCGGGTGGCTAAGAATTTCCAGCAAACCCTGATTTAAATTTAATTCTTTAGCTGCCGCTTCTAAGTAGCTACAGGCTTGATCAAATGGGCATATATGCGCTGGAGAAGCAGGTTCTGGCAGCAACAGAGATTTTGAAATCATAAAATTTTCTCCTAATCACGGTATCTTTACGAACCGGATATCATCTGTATTTAGCTTATCCTTTTTTTGGGGAAAATAGATATTTTGTAGTTTTTGTTACAGTTTTATTTTTCATATCCTGATATTACTGCAAAAACAGGATAATTATATATTAAAAGTAAATACTTAAGTAAAACTTATATATAATGTCGGTCAGATAGTTAAACTAACAAGTTTCTACCTTGCTAGTGCGATCGCTGCATTCTGCCCACCAAAGCCAAAACTGCAACATAGCACTTGCCTAATTTTACTTAAACGTGCAGATGTAATAATATCTAAATCAAACTCTGGCTGCTGCAATCCTACACAAGGTGGTAAAATTTGATGCTTTAAGGCCATGAGAGAAAAAGCCACACCTAAAGCTCCAGATGCTCCTAATGTGTGGCCTGAGCTTCCCTTGGTGGAACTAACTGCTACCCCTTGGGGAAACAAACGCTGGATTACCATGCTCTCCATTTGGTCATTTAGCTGGGTAGCTGTGCCATGAGCATGAATGTAATCAATATCGCCTGGTGAGAGACAACTACGTTCTAGACATTGTTTGATGGCAGCGATCGCACTTTTGCCTTCAGGTTCTGGTGAATTAGCATGATATGCGTCGTTGGTTAAGCCAAAACCGAGAATTTCACCATACACTTTTGCTTGACGCTGTTTTGCCAACTCTGCTGATTCTAAGACAAAGACAGCTGCGCCTTCGCCCAATACTAAGCCTTCCCGGTGCAAATCAAAGGGATAAGCCCCAGTTTTCGCCAAAGCACCCATCTGCTGAAACCCAGCCAAAGTTAGGGGTGTAATCGGCGCTTCCACTGCGCCAGCGATCGCCTGTTGACATTGCCCAGTTTGGATAAGCAAAGCTGCTTGAGCGATCGCCCAAATTCCAGTTGCACAAGCTGCCATCGGTGCTAAAACTATACCTGATGCACCGATTTGTCTTGCAGCTGCGATCGCATTCATGTGAGGCAATGTATCTAGCCAATTTCCAAAAGAGGACACGGGCAAATCCGCCGCGTCTTCATACATTTGCCGCGCCAGAATTTCCCAAGACGCTTGATAAGAGCGACTCGATCCAATGACTACAGCACAATCAGCTGCATGTGAAACTAACCCAGAATCTTGCAAAGCAGAAGCTACAACCATCTGAGTTAACATTGTCAATTCAGATGGTTGTTGACCAATCAAACCTAGAGGAAGTGGTGTAAATTCTGGAAAAGGTTGATGTAATCGAATTCCAGATTTACCTGCTAGCAAATTTTGCCAGCTATCCTCTAAGTTTCCACCCAAGGCGGAAATTAAACCAATACCAGTAACACAAACCTTAATCAATTTGCAATTTGGGAGGATAAGAGGATGAGAGAGATGAGGGAGATAACCGAACAATAATCGCTAATCTCTTATCTCCCCCTGCTCCCTCATCTACCCCTGCTCCCCCTGCCCTCTTTCTCCTACTTCCCTGGTATTTTCAGATTTTCAGCGCCTTGAGTGACTTTAGCAGAGTCAATGCGATCGCCTTGCTTAATTTTGTTCACAACATCAAAGCCTTGAGTGACATTGCCAAACACGGCGTAGTTACCATCTAAGAACGCCAAATCCGTTAAAGCAAAGTAAAACTGGGCAGAAGCGGAGTCTGGTGCTTGCGATCGCGCCATCGCTACTGCACCCTGTTTATGAGGTAATACTACGGCTTGAGCAGTAGCATCAAAGGGTTTATTGTAAATTGGAGTATCTGAACCTTTTGGCTTAATTTCTAAAGGTATATAACGAGCATTTCCCGTTTTTGGGTCAATATAACTACCTGTTCCTAGTCTATCTGCTGAAACTTTCGGGTCTTTGCTTTGGGGATCGCCCCCTTGAACTACAAACGGTTGGGGTTCGCGTACAACTCGATGAAAAACTAAACCATCGTAGACACCCTTCTGCACTAAATCTACGAAGTTGCCAGCTGTAATGGGGGCATCAGTGCCATCTACTTCGATAGTAATCGGTGAGCCTTTAACCGTAAGTACCACAGTAGCCTTGCCATCGAGGCGTGGTAAATCTGCTAGTCCAGGAATACTCTCATTATTAGTTTGAGATGAAGATGTTGCTTCAGTAGTTGTCTTGCTGCTTGCCTCGCTTGTGGTCGAGGTAGCTGTCGAGATTGGAGAAGATGTATTAGAAGCGACTTGCTGTGTTGAACATCCTCCCAACATCAAGGCACTGATAATCACAAGAGAAAGCAAAAATTGTGAAATTTTTAACCGCATTGCCTGTTACCGATTTAACCAGAGTATCTTATCGTTTTGAGGGGCATTGGGAATTAGTCATTAAGCAATAATTCTTCTTCCCCTGCTCCCTCATCCCACTCCCCACTCGCTTACAGCCCTTCTAATGACACTCCCAAAAAACGGGCTAATTTTGCGCCTTCTGTTTCCAACTCTGTTAAAGATAACGGTTGTCCAACCCGTGTTAAGGGTATATCTCGCCGGCCCTTAATGCGTAGATAGAGGGCGCGAAGAGGATTAAGACCTTCTTTGACGGTTATTCGCACGGACTGTACATCTTCTATACGGCCGTCAATCTCAATTCGACGGTTTTTGCCAGGAAATCCCCAACGGAATATTTTGATTGTGCCAGTTTCCTGATTAAATTCGTTGTAACCGCCTCCTACGTCCCATAAAATCACTAGCCACAGGTATGTGGCTAATAGCAAGCCAGCAGTGCCATATAAACCCATCACCAATCCTTGGGGGACGAATACTAGTTGAGTTGGATCGGAAACTATGAGTAAATTAACTTTTAAATAACTGGATATCCCAGCTAATAAAAAGCCGCTTGCTCCCAACGTAACGATAGTTGCCCAGCAGTAATTACTGAACCGACGAGAACCGAGAACATTTTGATGCAGGAGGCGATCGCCTTTGTTAATCGTTATTGATGCCGTCATTGAACTACCATTGCCCCGTGAGATACTCGCTGTCACATACTTGCACACTCAATGCTCTTGCATGGAGTGTGTGCTTCTATACCAATCCGGCTCTTGCTTAGGAGGCATTGAAGCTCTGTTTTAAGTCCACGGTATACTTTACCGTAGACGATGAATTTTTTACCCTGCACCCTACAAATTTTACTGTCCCGGATGATGCCTTACCTGCACTAAGGGACAAACCACTTAGGCTATTTGTATTAGTCAAGATGTGCCAACTTCCTTTCCCCTTGTCCAACGTTTCACATAGTTTTTCCAGAGGTGTATCAACGACTGTGGCGGCGAAGTAACCATCTAGACTATTTTACCAAACATTGTTGACAAAAACTTAACCGCCCCCTTCGCTGTTCTTGCTACTTATATAATTTGTTAGGGCACTAAGTCTTAAATTTCTACACTCAATGGCTGATAAAAATTCTTTTTACCCAAATGCGGTTCGGATAAGCAGGAGAGGCTCTTGAGCAAAGAGGGTTATTGTTCAGTAATTCTTTTTTCCCCCTGCTTCCCCTGCCCCTTTGTCCTCTTTCTTCCCTGCTCCCTGCCTGTTTTTCACCTTTTGGGAATGAGTTCCCTATCTACGTCGAGGTAGACTAAATTTTTTTACATTTCTGAGAAAAGTTGTGTCAAATTGTAAAATTTCTGATATTCATATTATTTATAAGGTTTGTGTTTCATGACTGATTTGCTTCTGTGTATCAGGCAAAAACCCTGAGTAGTATGATAAGTTAAGAATCATTAAGTTACCACAAGCTAGATTACTAGCCGATGGTACGTGTAATGGCATAAAGAAAGAGAAATGCTGATTTCACTAATGAGCATTTCTCTCAGAATCTCAGTTGCTTTTATGCTGTTGAGATTGTCAAAAAAAACGTTAATTCCTCACGGCAGTCGGTTACACTGGCTCTCCGCACTGTCTTAGAAACGTTGCAATTTTAGTAAAAAGAGGATTTTAGTCCGATGACCATCGCAGTTGGACGCGCCCCTAGTAGAGGGTGGTTTGACGTATTAGACGACTGGCTCAAGCGCGATCGCTTCGTATTCGTAGGTTGGTC
>NZ_JBALBZ010000047.1:0-20777 GCF_036919495.1 Nostoc sp. | reverse complement strand
TCTTTGGAAAGATTATTAACAACGGGAGACCAGAAAAATCAAAAAGTAAGAATAGCAGTTGATATAGTTGCCAGTTTTAGTGAAATGGAAGCAATTCTGATGTTCCGTAGATTTACAGGTATAGATCATGGTTCTGTCATGGACTATATAGTCTAGTTGAATGTTTATCCTTCTAGATTTTGATATTAACCAGTAGAGGCGCACAGCTAGCTGTACGCCCCTACGAATCACATGTATTTCACCTTACGAAAGTCTCAGGTTATAAAATCTACATTACTTAGTAATGATTTAGGTTAATGCCAGCTTCTTTTGCCATTGCTTCTAACCCATTAATTTGTAGGGTTTTGATTGCTTTGGTAGACAGCTTTAACTTCACCCAACGATTTCCAGCTTCCCACCAAACACGCTTGCTTTGCAGATTAACGTGCTGAAGGCGTTTAGTACGGCGGTGGGAGTGGGAAACAGCAAAAGCGTTATTTGCCTTCTTACCAGTTAGTTCACAGCGACGGGACATTGCAAGTATCTCCAGATTGTTATTTGAATACAGCCTTTCCATTTTAGGTCTTAGGCAACAGAAGTAGGAAAGGAGATGAGGGAGATGAGGGAGCAAGGGGAGAAATAACCCCTAACTCTTGTACAGAAGCCATTAATCGCGTCTGTACTCCTAACTATTCTTACTTACTAGCTTGTTCTGTCAGCTTGGTGAGTACCTCATTCGATCGCTCAACGAAAGATTTCATTCCCTCAGCGTCAAATCCTTTCTGAGACATCAGCGCTAAATCGTAGACGTGTTGACAAATCAAGTTCACTAACTGATCGGTAGGCGATTGACCATCACCTTGAATAATAGTACCTTGGTTAAGATTTGCCAGATTTTGAATCAACGGATGAGCAGTATTCACCAGCAAAACGTGATCTTCGGGAAAATCTACTGACTGCTGCTGCATCATGGCGTTCATTTCTCGCATCCGGCGGAGAATCTCTGGTAAAAGAACGATCGCAGGTGGTGTACCATGAGGATCGTCTGATTTTAAAGCTTCGGTGCGGATATTGAGTTTGGGTTTGTTGAGAGATTTCTCAAATAACTCTTTGATCGTCTCACTCCGAGTTTTGTTCGTCTTCGGATCAACAATTTCCGTAGCTTTGTCTTGTTCCAGCAGGGTATTATCTAAATCGGAGTCCACCCGTGTAAATTTGACATCCTGATATTCCCGCTCTAGGAAGTTGATAAAGTGGGTGTCAATGAAGGAGTCCATAAACAGGACTTCCAAGCCTTGATTTTTGTGCAGTTCTATGTATGTTGCTTGGGTTGCTCCATCGGTGCTGTAGAAA
Source organism: Nostoc sp. (assembly GCF_036919495.1). GTDB lineage: Bacteria > Cyanobacteriota > Cyanobacteriia > Cyanobacteriales > Nostocaceae > Nostoc. The sequence goes on along the minus strand of NZ_JBALBZ010000047.1, from coordinate 19,445 downwards.
ACTCGGTTTTCGTTACGTTCTTTGTTACGTTCTAAATACTCTTTCAGTGTGGTGTAAGGAGCGCTGGGTGCTGAGTCAGAACTAGGTGAAGGAGTCACATCTTGCCAAGCATCCCCGTCTGAAGACTGTACTTCAACCACTGGAGTTTCAGCAGCAACTTTTTCTGTTAGCTTGGCGGTGGTGCGGAAGACTATAATATCTTCGATTTGTTTTTTGAATTTCTCGTCGTTGAGAACGCCGAATTTTACAAAAGTACCAAGATCCTTCCAAGCGCTAATATATTGTTCGCGGTTGTCGCGGAAAAGTTCTTTGAGGCGATCGCCTACTTTTTTAGCAATGTAATCACCGATTCTCCGCACGGTGCGATCGCCTTGCAAGGCACTACGCGATACGTTCAGGGGAATATCGGTACTATCAATCACACCCCGCATTGGAGTCAGAAATTGCGGGATAATTTCTTCGCAGTTGTCGCTAACAAAAACTTGATTGCAAAATAGCTTGATTTGCCCTTTCGTAACATCTACATCCGGTCTCATTTTGGGAAAATACAAAATCCCGTTAATGATAAAGGGATAGTCAGTATTTAAATGTACCCACAACAGAGGTTCTTCCTGAAAAGGGTACAAGTAGCGGTAAAACTCTAAATAATCTTCTTGACTCAGATTACTCGGAGACTCTCGCCACGGTGCTTTTTGCTTATTTAAAACTTCGCCTTCCAGCTTTATCGGTACTGGTAAAAAATCGCAGTAGGTCTTGACAAGATTCTTAATCCGTGCTGATTCTAGGAATTCCTCTTCTTCTCCTTGCAGGCTAAGAGTAATAGTAGTGCCGCGAGTTGTCCGGGGCGATTCTTCTAGGGTGAAAGCTGGCGAACCATCGCAAGTCCAGTGAACCGCCTGTGCCCCTTCTTGGTATGAAAGGGTATCAATCTCTACCTTTTGCGCCACCATGAAGGAAGAGTAAAAACCAAGACCGAAGTGGCCAATTATCGGTTGATCTGATTTGCCTTCATACTTATGAATAAATTCTTCAGCACTAGAGAAGGCAACCTGATTGATATATTTCTTAACTTCATCTGCGGTCATCCCGATACCGTTATCGGAAATGGATAGGGTTTTCTTATCTTTGTCAATGGCAATTTCAATTTCTGGTTCGCCGATATCTCCAGCGTAATCTCCAGCGCGGGATACCATTTTCAGTTTTTGGATGGCGTCTACAGCGTTAGATACCAGTTCCCGCAAGAATATTTGATGATCTGAGTAAAGCGATTTTTTAATGATCGGGAAAATATTCTCAGTATGAATACTGATAGTGCCTTGTTCTAGCATAATTGGTAATTCTTCGATGTTAGTATCTGAAATGATGATAGTGGTTAATACAGCCTAACTCTCTGTTTCCCAGAATAAACCCGGAGAACAAAGAAGGACATGATACCAATTAGGATTTTAGAAGCATAGCTTAGGCGATCGCACCTTTTTTGAGCGTTGTTTGCCCCCATTTTCTGAGTCGGATTTCCGTACTCCCCATTCCCTCGCCACAAGTGAGGCGAGGGTTGAAGGGGTAGAATTCTACGCGCTAAAGTATTTTGCTAACGGGTGGTAAGCAATAATCGCAGTGGTAGACTGTTCTGGATAAAGTTGTTCACTTTCATCCATATACAAATTAATCCTGTCAGTCTGCAATAACTCCAGTTGCTTATATTGGTCTTGAATATTTGGACAAGCTGGATACCCAAAACTATATCGTGAGCCACGATAGCGTTGTGCCAATATATCCCGAATATTATCGGGTTCCTCAGCAGTAAAACCTAACTCGCGGCGGATTCTGGCGTGTGTCCATTCAGCTACAGCTTCCGCTACCTGTACCGCCATACCGTGAAAATACAGGTAATCAGTGTATTGATTGGCAGCAAACAGCTTTTGGGCGAACTCTGTGGCAATCTCACCTACAGTCACCGCCTGCATCGGGAAGACATCAATAATTCCTGACTCCTTCGGTGCAAAGAAATCTGCTATGCACAGCCGCCTTAAAGCCTTCTGTCTGGGGAATTCAAAAGTTGCAACCTGTTGTGATTGGTTCTCTGAATCATATATATGTAGAGAATTGCCCTCGGCTTGACAAGGGAAATACCCGTAAATAACTTGGGGATGCAACAAATTTTCTTCAAGAATTCGCTGTTTCCAAGTTTCTAAAACTGGGTAAACTTTCTCAGCCAAGAAAGCCTGATATTCTTCCTTAGATTGTTCCTTTGGTTTACGGAATTGCCATTGTCCAGCAATTAAAGCTTGTAAATCTAAGTGCCAGAATATTTCCTCAATGGGAATATCAGTAAGCTGCAATAACTTCGTTCCCCAGAAAGGCGGTGTGGGACGTTCAATATCTATCGCCACAGCTTCGGAACGTCTTGTATCTAGTTCTTTTGGTTCAGCAGATGTTTCTTCAGCAGTCTTATTTTTTGGTTCTTTGTAACCATTAGTCGAAACTTCAGCAGTTTCAACTTCGTTCAAAAATCCCTGCAAATCTTCCCAGTTACCAGTACCCTTTGCTGGCATCAATTTATCCATGAAGTGCAAGTCAGAAAAGGCATCTTTGCCATAAACAACTTTACCTTTATAGGTATTTTGGCAATCTTCATAGACAAACTTGGGAGTCAGCGCCGCACCACCTAATATCACAGGGACACTAATTCCCTTTTCGTTAAATACCTCCAAGTTCTCTTTCATGAAAGCGGTGGATTTTACCAGCAAACCACTCATGGCTATACAATCAGCTTTATGCTGTTCGTAAGCGTTGATGATGTTTTCCACCGGCTGCTTAATTCCCAGGTTAATCACCTTGTAGCCGTTGTTGGATAAGATGATATCCACCAAGTTTTTACCAATGTCGTGGACATCGCCTTTCACTGTAGCAATGATAAAGGTTCCCTTGCCATTGTTGCCTGATTCTGATTTTTCCATGAACGGTTCTAGAAACGCTACCGCCGCTTTCATGGTTTCCGCAGATTGCAAGACGAAAGGTAACTGCATTTGTCCAGAACCGAATAATTCCCCGACAACTTTCATGCCGTCTAGCAGGAAGGTGTTGATAATTTCTAAGGGGGGATGTTCTTCTAAGGCTTTTTTCAGATGTTCTTCTAAGCCAATGCGTTCGCCATCGATGATATGGCGTTTCAGACGTTCTGGGATGGGGAGACTTTCGTCTAAGGAGCGATCGCGCTTAGTTGTTACCCCGGCAAACACTGTGGTAAGCTCTCCCAAGGGATCGTAAACACAAACATTACCCTCAAATTTCCGCTCATCATAAATCAACTGCCGACAAATTTCTTGATGGCGGGCGTCAATCTTCGATAACGGTAAAATCTTGTTAGCGCTGACAATGGCTGCATCCATTCCCGCCGTTGTCGCTTCGTGTAAAAACACTGAGTTCAGCACCATCCGCGAGGCTGGATTCAAACCAAAGGAAATATTAGAAACACCCAAAATCACATGACATCCAGGCAATCCTTCACGAATCCGCCGGATGGATTCGATTGTGGCTTTACCGTTTTCTCGGTCTTCTTCAATCCCGGTGGAAATGGGTAACGCTAGGGTATCAAAAAATATTTCTGTGGGTGGTATGCCATATTCTACAGCTTGACGGTATGCACGCCCCGCGATCGCAAACTTTTTGTCTGCTGTCCGCGCCATCCCATCTTCATCGATAGTACCAATGACTACACCAGCACCATATTTTTTCGCTAACTCCAGCACCTTCAAAAAGCGCGTTTCCCCATCTTCGTAGTTGGTGGAGTTCAGCAAACACTTACCACCGGCAACCTTTAAACCTGCCTCCATCTTTTCCCATTCGGTAGAGTCAAGCATTAAAGGCAATGTCACATTATTAACAATGCGCGAAACTAATTCGTGCATATCTCGTACACCGTCGCGTCCCACATAATCGACGTTGATATCGAGGATGTGTGCGCCTTCTTTTACCTGCGCCCTCGCCATTGAAACGAGTCCATCCCAATCTTCGGCGTTTAGCAAATCGCGGCACTTCTTGGAACCACTGGCGTTGAGACGTTCGCCAACAATCAAGAAGGAATTATCTTGGTCGTAGGGCTGAGTGGTGTAAATTGATGCTGCTGCTGGTTCTAAGCTAGGATGTCTAACTTTTGGCTTCAGACCTTTAGCAACTTCTGCCAATTGTTGAATGTGTTCTGGACGTGTCCCACAGCAACCCCCAATCACTTGGACACCCAAATCTTCAACAAAATGCATCAATGACATCCGTAATTCTAATGGTGTCAGGCGGTAGTGCGCTTGACCGCCAACGTTCTCAGGTAAACCCGCGTTGGGTATACAGGAAACGATGAAAGGTGAATGTTCTGCCAGATACTTGATATGTGGTTTCATCAAGTCTGGGCCTGTGGCACAGTTTAGACCGAGAATATCAATTGGGTAAGGTTCCAAAATTGTCAGCACAGCGCTGATTTCTGAACCAACCAACATTGTGCCCATGCTTTCCATTGTCACAGACACCATCAACGGACGGCGATCGCCTTTTTTGGCAAACACTTCTTCAATGGCATTCAGCGCCGCCTTAATTTGCAGCACATCTTGGCAAGTTTCCACCAGAAATAAATCGACACCACCATCCCACAGCGCTTCTGCTTGTTCAGCAAAAGTAGCTTTCATGGTGTCAAAGTCAATATGTCCCAAGGTAGGAAGTTTTGTTGTGGGGCCGATGGAACCTGCCACAAAGCGGGGTTTTTCTGGCGTGGAAAATTCCGCCGCCACACGCTTTGCTAATTCTGCGGCTGTCTTGGTGAGGTAATAGGCTTGGTCTGCCAAGTCATATTCTGCCAGCACAAGGGAGGTACTGCCAAAGGTATCGGTTTCAATGACATCAGCACCAGCAGCGAGAAAGTCTCGGTGAACCTTAGCGACTGCTTCGGGTTTCGTGTGAACTAAGTATTCGTTACAACCTTCATACTGTGGGCCACCGAAGTCCTCAGCAGTGAGGTTTTGGGTTTGCAGGTTGGTTCCCATCGCCCCGTCGAAGACGAGGACTGGGCTATCTGGACTACGCAGGCGTTCAAGGAAAGGATGAGTCATATTTTCCTAGAAGAAATGAGGAAATCAAGTGAGTATTGTGATACTCCACTTACTTTATTATTTTCCAAGATTGTGATATTTTCGGCATCTTTTAATAAAGTCTGTTTTGCTGAAACTCACTATTGGCTCATTTTGACCTGATTTATCAAGGTTGACGACGGCAGAATTATGCAAAAGCGTCCTCATATCATGTGTGCTTGATTGGTTATTAAACTCGAAGAACCCCACTTGGCTTGCAGCTACGCTTTGTCTTCCCTCCCCGCAAGGCTACGGTTTACACAAAAGTCTGAAATAGCTACCAAGCTTTTACCCCACCCTAACCCTCCCCTTATAAAGGGCAGGGAACAAAATTTCTAATTTACCCCCAATATATCGGGGGGATTAAGGGGGGTAATTCACTGAGGAACGAAACCCAACCTACATTGGAGTTATTTTTTAGGAAAAACCTACGCAGTATTGACACAGGCGGGGTTTTACTAAATTCTACACATAGTAAGATGAAATATTTTCGCCAAGTTTCTTATCTTAGAATCACAGCTTAGAGTTGTTACTCCGTTCAGCTCAAAGATGGAAAAAACACCAGGAGTATAACTTGAGTCTTACTATGGATTTAAATTCTTTGTTCAATCTAAATACATTTATTGAATTATTACTGGGGATTAGTTTGAGCGCTGCGGCTGGCTTTCGAGTATTTGTACCACTGCTAGCATTGAGTGTGGCTTCAGTTTTTGGACATTTAGATTTGCCGACTAACTTTGATTGGGTGGAAACACCTCAAGCTGTAATTGTTTTTGCAGTCGCTTGTTCGCTGGAAATTATCGGTTATTACATTCCTTGGTTGGATCATCTGCTAGATATTGTAGCCACTCCTGCGGCATTTATCGCCGGGACAATTGTCACAGCATCTGTTGCTCCAGAGATGAATCCATTGGTGCAATGGACGTTAGCTTTAGTTGCTGGTGGTGGAACCGCAGGATTAACTCAGGGATTAACGAATATATTGCGGATAAGTTCTACTGGCGTTTCAGGTGGATTAACCAATCCAGTTGTGTCAACCATTGAGTTGCTCATTGCAATCGGACTGTCTGTGTTGGCGCTAGCTTTCCCAGTGGTAGCAGGAGTGATTGTGATTGGTTTTCTAATAATAGCTATTCAAAGAATCTGGAATTTCTTCTTCAATAAATCATCTTCTCAAATTAAGAAAACCGTTTCTCCATCAAGGGAATTGGGATAAGTACTTATGGATTTGTTGTTGTTGCTGCGATCGCAATTATAAAGCGATCGTAGTCGTAGAATGTGTTACCACGAAAGCGTAACGCACCTTTGATACTCGTGAATGAACCTCAAAGCTTCGTGAATCAGTCTTTGAACTCCGTTAATGAGTCTTTGATACTCGTGAATAAATGAATGTTATTGCGAGGTTAGCGATGTCTACAACGGGCTACGCCTATGCACCCTGCTAATTTAAACATTACATCCGTTTTTATGGAGATGAAAACACTGAGCCAGTCTCTAACGCTTAGTTACGATATACTACTTTAGTAAATATCGCTACAAAGTTGGTGAGGTTTGCAAGTGACAACGCTTTTTATGATTTCTTCTTTTTTTACGAAGTCTTTACTCATTTTTATTCATTTTCGTGACATCACCATCTCTAAAATAATTGGTAATCAATATGATGTTTTTATAATTACCAATTATCTGTATTAAATTTCTGCTGGGAAAGGTTGCCAAACTTCACCATATTTCTCTTTTAGAGTCTGCCAAGCTTCCACCTGTCCTGGTTCATATTCGCCAGGTTTACCCCATTGCAAAAACAGGCTTAAGGCAGGTTCATGTTTCTCATCTATAAACCGGATAGCATAGGTTGTAAAATTCCCCCTCTTTGCTTCACCTGTTTCAAATTTCACCTGAGTAATTTTGTCCATATTCAAATGAAATTCAAAGCCTTCAGTATGCATATTCGCGTACTTACCTTTAGGCAATTCTGCATAAAATAACTTTTCTATTTTGCCTCGTGCTTCTAATACAGCAGCACTGCTAGTAACAATTAAACGCAAAGTTCCTAAAGTCTCACAAGCTTCTAAAAATTCTTTCAATGTTCTGGTCATTTGTCATTTGTCCTTTGTCATTGGTTATTTGTTATTTGTCATTTATTAGTTTTTTACTAATGACCAATACTTCTCTACGAGAGGCTACACTTAGGACAGGCTCGGCACGAGTCACTCAGTACAAGTGACTAATGACTAATGGCTATTTCTCGTATTGTTCATAAGCAGCAACAATGCGCTGAACTAGAGGATGGCGCACAACATCTTTTTGGGTAAATTCGCAAAAGGCAATGCCTTCAACGTGTTTTAAAATTTGTAAAGCTACTCCTAAACCCGATTGTTGGTGAAGTGGTAAATCAGTTTGTGTCATGTCGCCTGTAATTACCATCCGAGAACGGAAACCCAAACGAGTCAAAACCATTTTCATTTGAGCAGGTGTAGTATTTTGCGCTTCATCCACAATTACAAAGGCGTTATTGAGGGTGCGTCCCCGCATATAAGCGAGTGGTGCGACTTCAATTACACCGCGTTCCATTAAACTGGGTACTTTTTCGGGGTCGATAAATTCATAAATAGCATCGTAAAGTGGGCGAAGATAGGGATTAACTTTCTGCTGTAAGTCTCCAGGCAAAAAACCAAGTTTTTCACCAGCTTCGACGGCAGGGCGAGTTAAAATTAGCTTTTCAAACTCGTTAGCAAGAAGTGCTTGCACAGCGACAACAACAGCGAGATAAGTCTTACCAGTACCAGCAGGCCCAATACCAAAGGTGAGATCGCGTCTACGGAGTGCATCGATATATTGACGCTGGCGAAAGGTTTTGGCACGGACTTCTTCGCCCCGGCGACTTTTGGCAAGGACATTTCGCTGTAAATCTTGCAGTTCCCCTTGCCGATCGCTATCTATGGCTTGACGAGCTGTTAAAATATCGGCACTGGAAATAGTATTGCCTTTAATCCAGAGGTCTTCAAGCGATCGCACTAATCGAGAAGCCAGATCAATTTGCCCTTCGGTACCAGAAATCACTAATTCCTGTCCGCGTAGCACTAAAGTGGCTCCTGTTTGCCGAGATAGCATTTTGAGATTTTCTTCTCTATCTCCGGCAAGAGCCATCGCACTGGGAATATTGGGCAGCTGAATTGTTAAGGCACCTGCCATAGTATTTCTTAATTGGTGAGGATCTGTGTTTGACAAAGGTTAATCTTTTTTCGCCCTTAGCGAAATTACGCTTTTATTATTTACATTTTGGAAAAATCTTTGTAACAAATGAATCTTCGTAGAAGCATAAAGCTGTACGCACCTACTTGTCAAAAATAGGAAAAGGGGCAGGGGGCGGGGAGCAGGGGGGGAATGCCCATACATGAATGTAGGGCTGCTGAAGTAAGGACGTATTATTTCTCGTGTTACACATCAAATAAATACTTTTACTTTTGGGCATAAATAAATTTAGGTAGTCTCTAATCCTTGTGACAGGTTAATTCCAGTATCTTTCTCCCTGCTCCCTGCTCCCCTGCCTCTTCGGTGAAGAGTTCAAAAAAAGATCCAAAAATCTTTTTGCTACTTTCCATCTTTACAAAAATTCTGAGCGGAGGTAACCACAACCGCTCAGACTTGCTCTCTAGTTTGAAATTAGCGGAGACGAGGTTTAACAATGGGTTTAGGCCCATCATTTCCACGCGGTTCTCTCCTAGTCGGCGGTGGCGATCGCTCTTCTGTCTCTTCATCAAAAGACATACCCTCGCGGCCCGGTGCAGTGCTGCCGTAGATATCCAGATATACTGATTGCCCAGTCGCGGCTGCGGCTGCGGCAATTACTGTACGAATCGCCTGAATATTGCGTCCCCCTCGACCAAACACTTTCCCTTTATCCGTGTTTTCAAAGGCGATGCGAATCCAAGCCCGGTTGAGGGCCTGAGAAATTTCACAATCGACGCTTAAAGTCTCTGGAGATTCCAAAAATGGCTGCACTAAAAACCGAACCAGCTCAACATAGTTGGGACTAGCTGTTGGGGATATTGTTCCCGAATTATGATGCGGCTGTAACTGTGGCACTGACCTGTTCAAAAACATTGGCTTTTACTAAAATGCGACGGACGGTGTCAGTGGGTTGAGCGCCTTGTTGTAGTCGCTTGACGATGCCGGGAACGTCTAGTCGCACTTCATCGGTTCTGGGGTTGTAGAATCCCAACTCTTCTAGGGGACGACCATCGCGGCGAGCGAGGTTGTTAATGGCGACAATGCGGTAACTTGCTTCCCGCTTTTTACCGTATCGCTTCAAGCGCAGTTTGATCATGGTTAAAGAATCATTCTCCTAATTGGTAAGTATGCCGAAATGCTAATTTTAGCACTCGTCTAGCATTTGGTGCTATTTCTCATTAGTTATTAGCCATTTGTCATTAGCAAATTACTAATGCCCAATAACTAAAGATTACCGAAGCCTTTCTTCTTTTTATCTTTGGTTTTTTTCTTTTTCGTGCCTGTGGCATCACCGCCATAACCCCGCCATCCGGGGGCTGGGGGACGATTGCCTGCACCTGCGAAGGCGTTGCCCATGCCGCCACCGCCGAACATTCCCGGCATTCCAGGGAAGCCACCTTGACTCATTTGCTGCATGAGCGATCGCATTTTTTGGAAATCACCCACTAGTTTAGTCACATCTGACTCTCTATAGCCGGAGCCAGCAGCAATCCGCCGCCGCCGACTGGGAGAACTAGCTAATAAATCGGGGTCGTGGCGTTCTTGGCGAGTCATGGAGTTAATCATCGCCTCACAGCGTTTTAGCTGGGTTTCTCCCTGCTTAAGTTGATCGTCTGAGAGCTTGTTCATCCCTGGAATCATCTTGATGAAGCCTCCCAGAGAACCCATGTTCTTTAGCATCCGCAACTGCTTGAGAAAGTCAGTAAAGTCAAACTTTGCTGACAAAATTTTCTCCTGCATTTTCTCAGCATCTGCTAAGTCAAACTCTTCCTGGGCTTTTTCTACCAGGGTCAGCACATCGCCCATTCCCAAAATTCGGGATGCCATGCGATCGGGATAAAACGGTTGCAGTGCCTCGACTTTCTCACCTACGCCCACAAACTTAATTGGCGCTCCCGAAATCTTTCGCACTGAAAGCGCTGCACCACCACGGCTATCACCATCCATCTTGGTGAGAATCGCCCCAGTAATTCCTATCTGATCATGGAAGGTGCGGGTAAGATTGGCTGCTTCTTGACCAGTCATCGCGTCCACCACCAACAGAGTTTCATGGGGTTGGACAGTTGCTTTGATGCGGGCTAATTCCGCCATCATATCTTCGTCAATTTGCAGGCGACCAGCAGTATCAATAATTACTGTATTTACACCTTCTGCCCTGGCGCGTTCTACACCTTGCCTTGCAATTTCTACGGGATCTGCATCACTTCCTAGTTCAAATACTGGTACGTCAATTTGCTTACCCAACGTTACCAACTGGTCAATCGCTGCTGGGCGATATACGTCTGTCGCTACTAACAAACAGCTACGATCTAATTTTCTCAAATGTAAGGCTAACTTAGCGGTAGCTGTGGTTTTCCCAGTACCTTGTAACCCAGCCATTAGCACAATAGTAGGTTGTTCCTGGGCTTCTGCGATGGGAACATTTTCTTCTCCCATCACCTGCACCAATTCATCGTGAACAATTTTGATGAACTGTTGGTCAGGTCGCACACCAGTAATCACCTCGGCTCCCTGTGCCTTGGCTTCGACTTCGCTAATAAAATCTTTGACTACCTGGAGATTAACATCTGCTTCCAACAAGGCGCGGCGCACTTCGCGCAATGCATCTTGAATGTTGGATTGAGAAATTTTGTCCTGTCCCCGCAGTTTTTTCCAGGCGGATTCTAAACGGTCAGATAGAGCATCAAACATAATGTAATTACAGGTAGTTCGCCAATGAGAAATTTTGAACCGCCGATGAATGCGATTCCGAATTTCCGCTAAAGTTTAAACGTGCTATCTACCAGCTTAGTATTTTTCACCCCGACTGTAGCAACCAGATACTTAGCTTTATTAAAGTGGCAAACTGTCCTTTGCGTCCTTTGCGGTTCGTTTCCTCATGATTTTTTGCGTAAGTCTTGTGAAAGAGAGCTTTACACATAGCTTATTGATTTGAAAACTGTTATAATCGCCATTTTATGGTTGAGTTTCTGCTGGTTTTGAACGTTGTTGTTGATAAAAGCGGACAACTTTTTGCACATACTCAGCAGTGAAACCTTTATTACAACCTGTATAGCTACCAGTCATCCACCAACAAGCTGCACCACGCACAGATGCAATTTCATTATTGTTGGTGGCGCGAAACTGATTAGTTAATTCACGGCGCGTGATACAGGATACAACTTCGCGGGCGATCGCAGGGCTATTTTCAAACTGCGTCGGTGTCAGTTCTCGTTTGAGACAAGTTCTTGTCCAGCCTTTAAGGGTTTCTGGTTTAACTTGCCATTCGCTGTAATATCCATCGTTGGGGTTTTTTGTCTGCGGTGCAGCTTGTCGTAATGCTTCTACCATCGCCGCAACTTGGGTATCAGAAAGCGGCTGCTGTGCTTGAGCTAATAATGGCAATAATCCGAAGGCGACAATAACTCCGCCCACTAGTAATCCTATTGGGGTTTTTCTCATAACATCCTATGTGTTTACGCTATCAATTAGCAAGGCATGATGCACAGATTAGGAATCTACTAAATTTTCTATAGTATTGGCATCATTTGGTAATGCGGCTGTTAAAACTTCGCTACCTTCTGCGGTAACTAAAACATCATCTTCAATACGGATTCCGCGCACATCGGCAAATTCAGATAAGCGCTGCCAATTCACTACACTCTGATATTTTGAGCGAACATTGGCATCATTTAAAATTGCTGGTACTTGATAAAAACCAGGTTCAATTGTGACTAACATTCCTGGACGCAAAGGACGATTTAAACGGAGGTAGCCTAAGCCAAAGCGATCGCTCCTAGAACGTCCCTCTTCATACCCAGCTAAATCACCCAAATCTTCCATATCATGAACATCTAAGCCCAGTAGATGACCGATACCATGAGGGAAAAACAGCGCGTGGGCATCCATCTCTACTAAATCTTGGGGATTTCCTTGTAAAATGCCTAACTCTACTAAACCTTCAGCTATAACCGTAGCAGCTAACAAATGAATATCCCCATACTCTGCACCAGGGTGTATTTTGGCAATGCAAGCATCATGGGCTACCAGCACAACATTATAAATATCTCTTTGGGTAGATGAAAAGTTACCAGAAACTGGCCATGTGCGAGTTACATCACCTGCCCAACCCGTCTCAGTTTCAGCGCCAACATCGGCAAGTAATAAGTCACCTGGTTGTAGGGGATGGTGATACTGTTCGTTATGCAAAACTTCACCGTGAACGGTAACAATACTGTTGTAAGAGGTGGTCATATTATGGGCAATAATTACCCCTTCCATTGCTGCCCGAACTTCTGCTTCTAGCTTGGCTTTAGGTGTTGCTGCCATACCAACTTTGTGCGCCTCAACAGTGACAGCAGCAGCTTTTCGCAACTGGGTTAATGCAGCTTCATCATGAGTGAGGCGGAGAGAAACGATCGCCTTAGCTAACTCCAAGTCAATTCCTTGGGGAGGACTTTGTGGTAAAACCCATCTATTTAATAGCTGTGATTGTTGCGTCCAAGTAGCTGCATCTTGTACAGCAAGTGTGGCGGCATCTTCTAACCAAGACTCTAATTCTGCCATTGGTCGAGCTACATCTGCCCCAATATTCTGAGCTATTTCCTCCCGCGTTGGCATTTTTCCATGCCAAAGAGCGCTGCTGGGTGATGGATCGTCTATAAATAGTTCTAGTTTGCCGCCTTCTAAACGAATTGCTGCATTTGATAATGGCAGTCCAGCAAAATAGAGGAAATGACTGCTAGCGCGAAACGGAAAGGGATTTGCAGGAAAGTTACGCGAACTGTTGCTACCTGACCACAGAATTGCTGGAAAATCAATCAGGTTGGCTAATTGTTGGCGTCGGTGGCGTAAAGTATCGACGAGGGAAGTAGAAGTTTGTTGGATTAGCATAAATAGAAACTCAAAAAGAAGGGTAAAAGTTATAGCTTTGCCTTTATTTAGTCGTTATCGTCTTTATCGTCATCGTGTTTATCATTCTTGCGATCGCCATGTTTGTCGTCGTCATCTTTGTCGTTCTGCTTTACTTGGTTAGGCTGTACGACTGGTTTTTGTTGCTCAGTTGGAGCAGATGGCTGCGGTACCTCAACAACACAACTAACTAATCCTCCAGATATTAGCGCTAAGTTGACAGCCGCAAAGATGCTTCTGAGAATTTTTATGGTCATGTTTCCGTTTTGCTTTGACATTGACCCCAGTTTTTGGAAATTGTATTCCTAATTTATCAGGTACTGTATATGGCGGTTCTCGTTTGGATGTAACACGCGCTTTGCTAGCTGTGTTACCCTACAAATGATGCACCGCCTCATAACAATGGTAAATAGAGGCAATAGAGGCATAAATATCTAATGCACTCCTAATAAATAAATATAATGCTGTCTAATTTTCAAGGTGACTCTAATGGGACAAACCATTACTCAGGTTGATGCTTTTACCAATACACCTTTTGCAGGTAATCCTGCTGCTGTCTGTGTTCTGCCTACTCCCCAAAACGAACGCTGGATGCAGAATGTAGCGCAGGAAATGAATTTAGCTGAGACAGCTTTTCTAGTTAGAATACAGGATGATGGCTTCAATCTGCGTTGGTTTACGCCCACGCTAGAAGTACCGCTTTGTGGTCACGCAACTTTAGCTAGTGCCCATGTACTTTGGTCAGAGGGGCATTTATCACCTGATGAAGTTGCGCGTTTTTATACTAAAAGCGGAGTGCTGATTGCGAAGTTGCAAGGTGAGTGGATTGAGTTAGATTTTCCTGTGAATCATTCACAAGTAACAGTCGCCCCGCAAGAACTCAAAGCTGCTTTGGGTGTCCCATACAAATCTGTTTTTTTGAATTCCTTGGGCTATTTAGTGGAATTGGAATCTGAAGATTTGGTATGGCAAATACAGCCAAATTTCCAAATATTGAAAACATTGCCTACTTCTGAGATTATTGTCACCAGCCTCACTAACGTTGATTCTGAATATGATTTTGTCTCTCGCTTCTTTGCACCGGGTTTAGGGATTGATGAAGACCCTGTAACTGGGGCGGCTCATTGCTGTCTTGCTCCCTTCTGGCGCGATCGCTTGCACAAAGATGAGTTATTGGGTTATCAGGCATCCAGTCGTGGTGGCGTGGTGAAGGTGCATTATGACGGAGGCGATCGCGTCTTTCTGAGTGGACAAGCGGTAACTGTTATGCGAGGCGAGTTAATTACCGCATAAACCTAATATTACAAATTAATAGCATCTGGTAAAAACTCAGCATCAAGAATTTGGGCAATGGAATAAGGACACTCGACTGGAAACGTATTTATTGTTAAAGCAAAACTCCGTCGTAGCTGTTTTGAACTTGCTACGGCGGAGAAAGGAAAAATTAAAACGCTAAGAGTGAGCAGGCCAAATGCTTGCATCACAAGGATAGAAAGAAAGCAAAAATGAAGAAGTAAATTTACCTTTTACTTTTTACCTTGTACATTTTACCTAGTCTCTCCCTTGGCGTTTCCTACTGTGCTAGATGTGCAAAATATATAGTTTTTACTTGAACAGAAAAGTATTGTAACGATCATTTTTTATGTATCCTCCTAAAGGCTGAATACAAATGAATCTTGAAAAAAGGCTGATGTGCGACCATTTAGGCGATCGCTACGGAAATTCAAATAAAAAATAAATAAAAAATTAAATTTAGTAGAATTACTCTAGTGAATCCCCAGTCGCCATCGGTTCGATCATGACTTGATCAACCAAAAATGGCTAATAACTATAAAATTTGCAGAACAACTAGTGTCATATCATCAGTGTTTTGCTTATCAGCACCAATGAATTGCTCAACTTGGTCGAATAGGTAATCCACAATCTCCTCTGGACCATTGCAGTACTTACAAGCCGTATTGAAGCCAGCGACAAAGTTATCTTCATCGAAGCGATCGCCACTAGCAGCAGCAGCATCGGTCAAACCATCTGTATAGTAGATAATTGTATCTCCAGGCTCTAACTGTGCCTGGGCATCTTCATATTGACTGTTAGCATCCAAACCAATTAACATTCCTAGAGTATCTAAACGGCTGACAGTTTTTGTAGCTGCATGCCACCACAAGGGAGGATTGTGTGCCGCATTGCTATAAGACAAAATTCGGCTGTGGGGATTATATTCTGAATAAAATAGCGTTATAAACCGATGGGAATTTTCCAAATCCGCATACATAACTCTATTTAAGTTTTGTAGAATTCCAGCAGGAGAATTACCATGTAGCACTTCTCCCCGTAACATTCCCCGCATCATCGTCATAATCAGCCCAGCCGGAACACCTTTGCCCATGACATCTCCAATAACCAAACCCCAGCGACTATTTTCCATGCTGCCTTTGGTCTTGGATTGGATTTTATTGTGATTGGTAGCAATAAAGTCGTAATAGTCTCCGCCGACGCGATTGGCAGGTTTACAACGTGCCGCCAGGACTGCACCAGGGATTGTGGGACATTGACGTGGCAAAAGTCGCCGTTGAATTTCTGCACCAATTTCTAGTTCTTGGTCTAGGCGTTCTTTTTTTCTTAGTTCTACAGCTAGTTCATCGTTTTCGATCGCAACGGCTGTTTGGTCTGCTACTAACCTAACTAACTTTTGCCTCGTTTCTGTCCAACTATATTCTGGATCGCGGCTCAAGACATAGAGCCATCCCCGTTCTGTATGCTTCACTAGAATCGCCGTACCAAAGATTTGTACATCTGGCCCCAGATAGCGATGCATCTGGTCATCCAAAATCCCCGTGGCATTTGCTAGAGGGGCAGCATTGGGCAGAAGCGTGATTTGACTGCTGGCTATTTCTAGGGCTTTGCGGATATTTTTTCGCTGGCGACTATCTTGCCAATGTAACTGCTCTAATCTTACTTGACCATTAGGTTTGTAGAGAAACAGGGCGCTGCCGTCTGCATCTGTCACTCTTGTTGCCATCAGGGGGATCAGTTCCAAAAACTGATTCAAATTATTGAAACTTCTTAGGGCAAATCCTAAAGAACTGAGCAAATCTTGAATTTTGTTCTGTTCCCGGTGCAACCTTGCCACGAGTTCTTTGAGTGCTACGACTGGTGTGACATCTGTCGCGGCACTACTATTATTGTCAATGGGTTGAGAGGGCAGTTGAGACACAGGCACAGGTACTATTGCACTTTATATTGGCAGATTTTAGATTACTTATAAATCTTTTGGCTTTGGCATTGCTAAACCATATTTAGACAAGACTTGTCACTTTAGCAAGAGTATAAAGACGTAACAGGTAACTTTTATCAGTATTTTATTTGCTGATTGTATTTCTGATGGAATATTTGTAATTTCAAATCATGTATTTTTAGCCAAAAACCAATCCGTAAAAATTACTAGTTTTAGTGATAGTTAAGAAAGCTTTTTATTTTCTCATAACTTAATTACCAAAGCATATCTCTAAAGTCATAAAAATACTTTATTAAAAGAATAATTTATAACGCTTTCATAGTAATTGTTTGGGCAGAGGCAACTAGGAGAGTGGAATTTTTTTGAGTGAAAACCCGGATTACTAGAGAAAATATTTATAGATACTTTCGCAAGTAAGAGATGAGAATACACCTGGAAGTGTTGAACCAGCTTACTTACAGCAATTCGCTTTTTGAGTTCATAGTAGACGGTTTTGCGAAGTTCTGATGGTAGGAAGCCGTAGTTTTCCTGATGTTGGCTGGCGCTGGGCAAACAAATGACGCTCTTACTCCCACTCTTAAGTAAGTTACGTGCAGTATGCAGTTCTGCCAACTCGCGAAGGCAGTTCCTTCGATCTAAGAATACAAGTCGCCATAGGCAATACTAGTTACCTAGAAAGGCAAACCCTCCTATAGTGCTGAACTGACTGTACTGGCTCCCCAACGCACTACTCACTGCTCAGACTGCTGTCCATCTTGCACATGTTGTATTTAGGGGTGAGCGTCTCGCTTGCCCTTTAAATCGCTGCAAGATGAAGCTTCCGGGGTTTTGTGTGTTGTGTCTAAATGCCCATCAGAGTGTGAAAAAAGGCATTAGCTTGAAATTTTAGCAAAAGTTATCCATTTATTGTGACAAACTTATGATTTACAAGAAGTGATCTGTTTCTAATGAGTTCAAGTGATAATACCAGATCAGTAATCCCTAAATTTATCAGTTGTCAAGAAAAATATTTAACTCCAAATTTTTCAGTTAGCCGCTCAAGAGAGCTTCGACAAACTCATAGCTAGAAAAGGGGCGCAGGTCTTCAATTCCTTCGCCAGCACCAATAAAGCGAATGGGTAAACCTAGCTGTTGCACAACTGCAAGGGCAACGCCACCTTTGGCAGTGCCATCAAGCTTAGTTAAAACAACGCCACTTAATTGGGCAGCTTGGGAGAAAACTTCGGCTTGCCGCAGTCCATTTTGCCCTAAAGTAGCATCTAAAACTAAAAGAGATTCTACTTTGGCATTTGGGGCTTTTTTGTCGATAATTCGCCGAATTTTGCTAAGTTCGTCCATTAAATTTTTCTTATTTTGCAGTCGTCCAGCTGTATCTACCAGAAGTAATTCGGTTTGACGTGCTTGGGCGGCTGCGATCGCATCAAACACAACTGCTGCCGGATCTGTATTCTTTCCCGGATTGGAAATTACTTCTACACCACTTCTATTACCCCAAACCTTCACCTGTTCCACGGCTGCGGCGCGGAAGGTGTCTGCTGCCCCAATTAAGCATTTATAACCAGATTTTTGTCCCAGATGGGCAATTTTACCGATGGTAGTAGTTTTACCGGCACCATTTACCCCAGTGATTAACCAAATATTCAAGGTTTCTTTTTCTGGGGTAAAGATAGTTTTGTGAGACGCAATGCTTGGTGCATCCAGCATATCCCGGAGGATTTTTTTCAGGTAAGCGATCGCTTCTTCAGGTGCGGTAACTTCTTCACGAAGTTTTGTCTGTAGAGCATTGATAATAAAGTCTGTCGCTTCTACACCTACATCAGCTTGTAAGAGCAATGCCTCAATTTCCGTTACAGCAGCTTGGTTTAGCGGCCCTTGACCAACGATCGCCTTCAGTTGGTTAAGAATGCTACGACGAGTTTTATCTAACCCTTGCCGGAGCTTTTTCAGCCAGGTAATTTCTTCAATAGAAACGTCTTCTGGACTTCTACCTTGAGCTGCTAAAACTTTCGCCGACCAGACAAACCCATCAT
Source organism: Nostoc sp. (assembly GCF_036919495.1). Taxonomy (GTDB): domain Bacteria; phylum Cyanobacteriota; class Cyanobacteriia; order Cyanobacteriales; family Nostocaceae; genus Nostoc. The sequence goes on along the minus strand of NZ_JBALBZ010000047.1, from coordinate 948 downwards.
CAAATACTAGTCCAGGAATTTCCTCTCCTGTCTCTGAGGTTGCAGCTACTGGCTGTACTACCTCTGGTGGAACTTCAATAGCAGTGGCCATTAGTTGTTCCAGCTTGGCTTGCCGTTCTGCCGCCGCCCGTTCTAAGAAGGATAGTGCTGTTGGCTGTGTTGCCTCTGGCATAGCTACTGGTTCGGTGGGCGTTGGTTCAGCCTCATTTGCCGTCAGCTCTGGGCTGAAGACATCTGGCTCTTCAGCAATTGCTGCTACTGAGGAATCTTCTGTAATTTCTTCTTCAGTAGCAGCTTGGATAACTTCTGGTTGTGCTGTTTCTACGGTTGTACTAACAGGTTCCTCAATTGCTTTTGCTTCGGTAATTTCCGCAATTGCCGTTTCTGCGGTTTCAGGTGGTGCTGATGCTGGTGAGGCATCACCTGAATCAGCCGGGGTTTCTACTACCTCGACTTGTTGTTTTTGCTGAATATTTTTGTAAGCAGCTTTAGCAAATGCTAACAAGTCTGTCGTTGTGTCTGGAGCAGTTTCAGCAGTTGGTGTTAATGTTTCGGCTGGCTCTGGCTGAGGTTCTTGTGCAGCAGGAGTTTCTTCCTGTTTTTTATCAGAGGGAGTGTCAGAGGAATCATTATGTTTACGACGGAACCAATTAAAAACCATTGCAGCAGTATTAGTTATATTAAGTTATAAGTTATGAGTTTAATTTAACTTGGGGCATTGGGCATTGGGCAATAATCAATAGTTCTTCTTCCCCTGTTTTCCTTGCTTCCCTTGCTCCCTCATCTCCCTGACTTTGGCAAGTAATTAAAAGCCTATGCTGTCTTTTTCTGCTCAATGACTCGGCGCAAAACCCCGTTAATAAACCGATGACCATCGTCTCCACTGTAGCGTTTGGCTAGCTCCACAGCTTCGTTGATGGCGATACTGTCTGGAACTCCTAAGAACTT
>NZ_JBALBZ010000046.1:0-59196 GCF_036919495.1 Nostoc sp. | reverse complement strand
GATGAAGGGGCTGCCGTCGGCAGCCCCTTCATCCCCCCTTTTAAAATGATTATCATTATTGTTAATGGAATAATTTATTTTCTGGAAGTCCCTAAGGGGAGGGAAACCGGAAATCTAGTTCAATCCCATTTATAAAGGGGGGAAACCGAAAATCTAGTTCAATCCCCTTTATAAGGGGAGGGAAACCAAAAATCTAGTTCAATCCCCTTTATAAGGGGAAGGAAACCGAAAATCTAGTTCAATCCCCTTTATAAGGGGAAGGAAACCGAAAATCTAGTTCCCTCCCCTTTATAAGGGGAGGGTTAGGGTGGGGTAAAACTGACGTGAAACGCAGGTGAGTAAACTATTTCAGACTTGTGTATACATCGTAGGTTAAAGACAAGGAGGGGTTTGTCGAACTGAATTACACTAATTGCTTTACCTGTGATTTTGCTAATTTATCAGGTGCGATCGCTCCATTCTCTGTAATAATTGCTGTAATCAACTCTGCCGGAGTCACATCAAAAGCTGGGTTATAAAAATCTATACCTTCAGGTGTGAGAATAGTATCGCCAACTTGATAAATTTCTGTTGGTTCGCGTTCTTCAATAGGAATTTTGCTACCATCGGCTAATTCAAAATCAACGGTAGAAAGGGGCGCAGCGACAAAGAAGGGGATATTATGTGCTCTAGCTGCGATCGCAACACTATATGTACCAATTTTATTAGCAGTGTCGCCATTAGCAGCAATGCGATCGGCACCTACAACTACAGCATGAATCAAACCCTGTTTCATACAATGGGCTGCCATATTATCAGTAATTAATGTAACTGGAATACCTTCTTGCACACATTCCCAAGTGGTGAGTTTTGCGCCTTGTAAGCGAGGACGAGTTTCATCGGCAAATAAACGTTCTAAACGTCCTTCCCTCCATGCAGAACGCACCACACCCAATGCTGTGCCATAACCAGCAGTAGCTAACGCCCCAGCGTTACAGTGAGTAAGCAGCCTCAGCTTTTCTGGGGTAGTGGGCAACACTGCCAAACCATTGTCGCCAATCGCTTGACAGGTTTGTAAATCTTCAATATTAATTGCTTGGGCTGTTTGGAAAAGGGTTTGTTTGATGTCTTCTACTGTTCCCAGCGTTTCGTAGGCGGCTTTCAGCATCCGGCTAATTGCCCAAAATAAATTTACCGCCGTTGGACGAGTAGAACGCAACAACTGGGCTACTTTATCTAAGTGTTGCAAAAATTCGTGGCGATCGCTTGTTTTAATTTCCCTGGCACCAAGATACATTCCATACCCAGCAGCCACGCCAATTGCAGGCGCACCTCGCACAATCATAGTTTTAATCGCCCGCGCCATATCTTCACTGCGGTGAATTTCTACAAATGTATATTCGTTTGGTAAGCGAGTTTGATCAATTAGTGACACTGAGTCATTGTGCCAAATAACGGGATAAACCTGGTTTGTAGAAGGTGTCATAGAGAGAGAGGTAGTTAGTAGATGGGCAATATTTTTTACTTTAACAAGAAAGAATTTAGGAGCCAGAATTTAATTCTAAATTCTACGCCATTGGTGAAGCAGTGCGCCCTTGCGGTTCCCCAATTTGTACCCCTACGGGAAGCAAGCAAGCTACGCTCTTAGCGTTAAGGCAGGGTAGCAACTGCCGTTCAGCGACGAAAGAGTGTTACGTCTTGTAGAGAGCGTTTGAATAGCCGTGAAACACCACACCAAATTTTCTTGTTTTGTAGTCAACTTTCGTAGTGGCGGGTCTCTCTTACAAAGTTGCTCCTCTTGGGGAGACCCCAAGACCGCACTTTGCGCTGAATTCCCGATTTAATTGATTATGAATTCTGCATCTTGTTTAATATACTTTGATGATTGAATTTTAAAAACAAAAATTCAATTAACTATTTCTAGCTTTTTATAGTTTTGTTACGTGGATAGCTACTTAATATTATTTAACTAATTTCCTGCTTATCTGTCTTAAATGTCCTTGCCTTTTCATTAAAAAAGTGAGATTATATTTCGCTAAAGCGTTGATAAAAATAGACATATTTTTGATATAAAAAATACCTTTGCCTTAACTCTATGCCGAACTCACACCTTGATGAAAAATTGAACTAATTACTTAAAAGCTTTGAAATCTAACTATGAAACGTATTGTCATTTGCTGCGATGGAACTTGGCAACAGTTAACAAGTATTTACCCAAGCAATGTAGTTAAGCTAGCTCAATCCGTGAAACCGATCGCTAGTGACGGGGTTACACAGATCATATTTTATGACGAGGGCGTTGGAACCGAGAGTCAAAAGGTTTTAGGGGGAGCAACCGGAGTAGGAATTGATAGAAATATAGAAGATGGCTACCGATTTCTTAGCCTCAACTATGTTCCTGGTGACGAAATCTATCTATTTGGTTTCAGTCGTGGTGCTTACACAGTTAGAAGTCTGGCGGGGATGATCTATTGCTCCGGTCTTTTAGACCGCCCCCATGTCACCAAAGCACATGAAGCTTACGAGCTTTACCGTAACCGGGATATTAAACCCAAGGATAAAGTAGCAGCAGAATACCGTCAAGCTTATGGCGATCGCGTCCCGATCGCATTGCTCGGTTGTTTTGACACAGTTGGGGCCCTTGGTATTCCTGGGATACCCGGCTTCAGCAAGTTGCACGAGCAGCTGAATAAGCGGTACAGATTCCATGACACTACTTTAAACAAATGTATTCAAAATGCATTGCACGCGATGGCAATCGACGAAATCCGCGAAATCTTTGATGTTACCCCCATGAAAAAGCATCCTGAAGCCGACGAAAGCCAGAGGGTAATTCAAAAGTGGTTCCCAGGTGGGCACGGCTGTGTTGGTGGTGGAACCAAAGAACATAGTGGGTTATCAGATGCTGCCTTACAGTGGATGATTGATGCCATCGGTGAAATGAAATTGGGGCTTGACTTCGATACAAGTGTGATTCCGACAGGTATTAACCCCAATTACGAATGTGACTTTAAGAACGATGTTGGATTTTTTAAATTGGCAGGAATCAAATTTCGTGAGGTCAGTGATGCCATTGAAGACCTTCATGAAAGCACGATCAACCGTTTGAAAAGTCGCAAAGACTATCGACCAAAAAACCTACAAAGAATTATTTCTAAACTGAAATAATTTGAATTAATTTGGTTAATAGAAACAGATAATTTTTGAGTGCATTAAATACAGAATTGCAAAAAATTAGGTAAAAATTATGACAGGAAAAAGAGATACATCCAAAGACGGTTTAGAGAATAAAATTCAAACATACGTTTTAACGAACTTTAAACCGATTTGGCAACTTCTCCAAAGTAACAAATTTATTGCACGTAAAGTTAATAAAACTTTGCTTAACAGCCTCATCTATAAAATTCCAACTCGTCCTAATCCCTACAGTATGATGAGTCTAGATGAGCATATTCCTGATACTGAAATTCCTAAAAAAACTGATACTTATACTTCTTGGGAATCACTCAACGATCGCACTTATACAGGACGACATCTACCCCCCGATCCCAAGCTAAACGCTGAAGGCAATTTACCTAAAGTTGAAGACCTAGCTGTTTTATTCCGTAAAAAGGATGGTAAAACCATCTATTCTCCCAAATCAACTATGCTGTTTCCCTATTGGGTACAGTGGTTTACAGATAGCTTTCTTCGCCTTAATCACTTTAATAAATTAAAAAATACTTCCAATCACGAGATTGATTTGTGTAATGTTTATGGCTTAACCAGAAAACAAACACATCTTTTAAGAGCTTTTCAAGGAGGTAAATTAAAAACTCAGAAACTCAAACGCCAAGATGGTGTAGAAGAAGAATATCCCTTGTTTTATTATGCTGATGCAGCACAGGATAAAGTTAAGCCTGAATTTGACGGTCTTTATGAACCTCTTAATGATGAAAAAAGACAGTCTGTAGATAAAAAACAATATATGTTTGCAATGGGAGTAGAACGAGCAAATGTGCAAATTGGCTATGTAATGCTCAATACTCTATGTCTCCGGGAACATAATCGGCTTTGTGATGAATTAGCAAAGAATTACCCTAATTGGGATGATGAACGCCTCTTCCAAACATCGAGAAATATTCTCATGGCGATTATTCTCAAAATCATTATGGAAGAGTACATTAACCACATAACTCCTTATCACTTTAAGTTGTTTGCTGATCCTGAAGCTTTTACTAAAGAAAGCTGGCATCGTCCCAATTATATGGCAATTGAGTTTGACTTTGTTTATCGCTGGCATAGTGCGATTCCAGAAACTTTTAACTATAACGGTAAACCAACTCATATTGCTACATCCCTTTGGAACAATAAGATGTTTTTTGACCAAGGTTTAGGGGCATTGATGGAAGAAACTTGTTCTCAACCAGGTACAAAAATTGGTTTATTTAACACCCCTGATATATTGGTTGAGTTAACAGAATTACCCTCAATCCGACTGGGACGACAGTTGCAATTAGCAAGCTACAACGATTATCGCCAACTGTGTGGTTTCCCCAGAGTCACGACGTTTGAGCAAATTACTGGCAATGAATTTGCTCAAAATAAACTCAAAGAATTATATGGTCATGTTGATAATATTGAGTTCTTTGTAGGACTTTACGCCGAGGATGGGCGGAAAAATTCAACTATTCCTTCCCTAGTAGCACGCTTAATTGGGATTGATGCTTTTTCTCAAGCCCTAACTAATCCTTTACTATCACCCAATATATTTAATGAAAAGACTTTTTCGCCTGTGGGTTGGGAAATTATTCAAAATACCAACACTGTCTCTGATTTAGTTAATCGCAACGTTCCTCCCTCAGGCAGAAAGTACAAAGTTAGTTTTGACCTTCACTAAAGATCGGCTTTTAGTGCGATCGTACCCTAACTCTTAAAAGCTTGTTATACATAACATGTTGTAAAGAAGACCTTGGTATAGCGATCGCTCTTAATAATACTCTTTTCACTCTGTCACTCAAAGCTGATTTTACAATAATTGCAAACAAGCGATGTCTAAGCAGCTTCAAATAAAATCAATTGATTAATCCTACCTAAAAAAATGAAACTATTTACCGAATACCCAGAAAAAGACGAAGCCAAATATTCCGATCTCATGAGTGAGCTAGTCAAAAAGAATATGGAAAATCTTTATGGAGGTAAGAAGAAAGAAACTGCAAAGAGAGATACCCACTCTAAAACCAACGCTGCTGTACAAGGGACTCTAGAAATCTTTGACTTTGATGAAGTAGCAATTAAACAGGAATTGAGCAAACGCACCTCATTAACTGAAGCTCAACTTCAAGCTATTTCTCTAAAACAAGGTTTATTTACCAAACCCAAACAATATCCGGTTTGGCTACGATTTGCAAATGGAGCGTTTTCAGTAAAGAATGATTATGAAGGGGATACGCGCTCCATGGCCGTAAAGGTAATAGGGGTAGAAGGAGAACGACTACCGCAAAGTCACGAGTTAAAAACCCAAGATATTATTGCCCACAATACCGAATTCTTTTTTGTTAGAACCATCAAAGACTTCCACAGCTTTTTTGTAGCCGTTTATCGAGCAGGGCTGTTTCCCCTTTTTAAGCTGTTGGTGCTTTTTTGGCTAAAGTTGCATCCCTACGAATCTACTCTTTTAAAAAACAGTTTCAAACGGTTTCCTAAGAGTTTGCTCACAGAACGCTATTGGAGTGCTTCAGCATTTTCTTTGGGACTCAAATCTGATTTTGACCCATCCCAACCAGGTCGAGTTCCTGTAGAATATCCGGTTGTAATTAAATATGCATTTACTCCAGTTTCCAGTCAACCACCTCATCAACAACTTCCTCTCGAATCCAGACCAGAAAGTGAGCTTCAGCGCGCCAAAGCCTCCGGTTCAGAGGACAACTACTACCGAGATGATATCATTCAAGCTTTAGCAAAGCCTGATGCTGAATATTGTTGGGACTTTCAAATTCAATTTCAAACTAGCCCAGAAATGTCTATTGATGATACTACTATTGTTTGGAATGAAAAAGAATCACCCTTTATTACAGTTGGTCGCCTAACAGTTAAGCATCAGAAGGTTAATTCTGCTAAAGATAATGACTTTGGGGAAAATCTTAGTTTTTCTCCTGGGAATGGTCTAGCAGTGCATCGTCCTGTTGGTGCAATCAATCGGTTACGCAGCATTGTTTATCCTATAGTTGCTAATGACCGTCATCAAAAACGAGGAGTCAAATACCAAGAACCAACTGTTTAATTTTTCACAAGAATTATTAACTATAGCAGTCCTAAATCATTTGTGAAAATTATATATCTCTTTCTTCTTTCTTTTGCGCCCAAAGCCAATACTTTGCGGTTCATTTTCAAGTTTTATATTTTTCACGAATCAAATAGGACTGCTATATAAGTAAGCTTGTTTTTCTGGCGTTGCTGAATCTAGGGATGAATATTTCACGCAAAGACGCAAAGTAAAATCTATAAAATCATCTTTGCGACTTTGCGGGAGGCTAATTCATATTTCCAACCAGCAACGCCCGTTGTACTGGATACTGGCAAGATTTGTATAAGAATAAATCTTGGCTCAAAATATTGTGTATTATTTGAAGTGAAGTAATGCCAAAACGCTGTGATTGCGACCACCACATGCGAATACAGATAACATGAAAATCCGATTTTTAAACTCGCAAGATGTCGCCGCTTACCGCGAACTGCGTTTACAAGCATTGAGTAAATCACCGACGGCTTTTGCTTCCAGTTTTGAGCAGGAGGCTTGCTTGACTTTGACCGCCTTTGCTGCAAAACTACACGCTCACGATAATTATACTAGTGGTATTTTTGGTGCTTTCGATGACAGAGAACAACTAGCAGGAATGCTTGGCTTTTCTCGTGAGAGTCGCCCGAAACGCGCTCACATCGCTTCACTATGGAGTATGTATGTTTTGCCCGAATTCCGCCGTCAAGGTGTTGGAGCAGCGCTTCTCGATCAAGCATTATCCTATGCCCGACAACTTGGTGTTCTGCGACAGATTGTCCTCGGAGTTACTGCGAATAATTTAGCAGCATCCTCCCTTTATAAGTCACGCGGTTTCGAGCGTTTTGGTTTAGAGCGTGACGCTTTATTCATTGATGGCACATATTTTGATGAAGAGCATCTCGCATTACACTTCAACCACGATACCTAAATAGCAGCTTGGGCATTAGGAGAAATTGAAAATTCTAGTGCAGCAGAACCATTAATTAAAGCATTGATGAGAATAAAAAAGTCAGACAGACGGCAAGAGAAGCCCTTTTAAAAATAATTTCCAAGTTTCCAGTTAGTATGATAGGTTGATATTTCGGTATTAGTGGGATAGGTTTGAAAGAAAAGTCTGCTTTTAATTTTATTGCGATCGCTGAAGGAAGTTAAGGGACTTCCAATACATAAATTATCCAACTTTGTGGGGTGGGCAAGATAACCACCTCACAATAAATAGTTGGATATTTTTTATTTAGAATTGGGCGAAGCGGTATTAGGCAATTAGACTGAAATTGCTACTATTGAGAGTAATATCAGGATTTCCTAAACGGGCAAACTCAAACACTGTTCCTGTACCCAAAACATTCCCATCCCGGTTATAGAATAACTTGTCACTACCTTGACTAAAGACAATATGTGCCTTACTAGCGTTGACGAATTGATCGTTAGTGACAACAGCAAAGTCAGTTAAAGTTTGTCCCACAGTATTAGTAACAGCATTGAAGGTGGTTTTACTCAGCACAATCTGGTCTTGTCGCGCTTCAAACTGGGTGATGTAATCAATACCTAAGCTTGTGTTAAATACACCATTGCCTTGGAATGCATATTTATCACTACCAACTCCTCCAGTCAAAGTATCATTGCCCAGTCCTCCCCAGAGAAAATCATTACCGATTCCACCTGTGAGAATATCATTACCATTATCTCCCTCAAGGGTGTCATTTCCTGCTAACCCTTGGAGTTGGTCATTTCCGCCACTGCCAATCAGGGTATTATTTAGTGTATTACCGGTAAGACTGTCATTACCTGTGCCACCCGTTGCATTTTCGATCACGTTGTTGGCAGAGAGAATGAGTTTGAGATTGCTATTAACCGTTTGCGAGGTGGTTAAACCTAGATTTAGGTTTACGGCAACTGTAGTACCGCTAAAGTTAATAGTATCAGTACCACCTGTTGTGGTTTCTATAATTGTGTCGGTTCCCAAAGCACTATTAGCTAGGAAAGAATAGGTATCGTTCCCTGCTAACCCTTGCAGTCGATCATTTCCGTTACCACCAATCAGAGTGTTATTTAGTGTATTACCAGTGAGACGGTCATTACCTGTGCCACCCGTTGCATTTTCGATCACGTTGTTGGCAGAGAGAATGAGTTTGAGATTGCTATTAACCGTTTGCGAGGTGGTTAAACCTAGATTTAGGTTTACGGCAACTGTAGTACCGCTAAAGTTAATAGTATCAGTACCACCTGTTGTGGTTTCTATAATTGTGTCGGTTCCCAAGGCAGTATTAGCTATGAAAGAATAGGTATCATTCCCTGTCCCACCGTGCAAAGTATCATCCCCAGCACCACCTAATAATTTGTCATCTCCTTGTTCCCCAAACAAACGGTCATCACCGTCACCACCTAGTAGGCTATCGTTACCTAAACCACCAAACAAATCATCATTGTTACCAGTTCCTCTGATGGTGTCATTCACAACTGCACTATTGAAAATAAAATCACTGACTTGCAATTGACTTTTGCGAATGCCATTGATTTTGAGTCGATAATAATAATCGCCGTTATAGAAGTTATAGCGAGTGCTAATTATGGCATTAGTATCTGTATCCTCACTTGTCAGAAGTGAGATAGTATTGAAGTCACTGATGCCAAGAGTTCTGAGATCAATTTTGTCTGCTCCCTTCTGAAAATCTGTTACGATGTCTAGGTTTTTAGCACCAACAGAACCACGAAAGTTCTCTAAGACAAATTAATTGATCGTTTCCTGCACCACCATACAAGGTATCACTTCCATAACCACCTGATAATTGATCGTTTCCACCTAGCCCAGAAAGGGTATCATCACCGCCTAAGCCTTGAATCGTATCGTTTCCAGAAGTGCCGACTAAATTATCGTTATTGTTTGTTCCTTGAATAGCCATAGTTTTACTGTGCTTTTTTGGGTTTAAAATGTGCAGACAGAATTTGACATATCATGTAATATCTATTACATGATTTTTGTGAACTCAATAATTAATATTAAATATTAATTATTATCTTGTTCTTCACTCTCAATCAATCTATCGGAATTTGGTTTGATTTTGGAAAAAGACCACGACAAAATACGGGGTTAAACTTAAGTCGTTTAACCCATGAAAACTATCAAGCGATCGCCTGCTACTAAATTGATCCTGCTATTCAATTGATGGTATAATGAGCCTAGAAATTAACTAGATTAAGTATACAGATAATGGAAAAATAAAAATAAATTTCAGTAATTATTTAATACTTGATAATTTTCGGTAATTGAATAAGGTTTAACCGAACATGATAAGCTAATCGGCATTTAAGTTGCATAAAAGCAGGGCTTCAGCCCTTACTACAAGCGAATCATTCTGGAAAAATGAATGACGATTAGCTTATTAAACCGCGTCCATCTTGAAAACTGTAGTTCTTTTCGTATGAAAAGAAAACCCTCATCCCCCAGCCCCTTCTCCCAAATTTGGGAGAAGGGGAGCCGGAAAGAAGTCCCTCTCCCTTCTTGGAGAAGGATTTAGGGTGAGGGCAAAAACTACGGTTCTCAACATAGATGAGGTTTACTAATATCAAACTTGCCATTTTGATAAGCGATCGCCCACACTTGTGAACTCAGGTGTGGGCGATTTATTACTACAAAGAATTAACTAAACCACAGCAGATACTTGCTGCTTAAAGAAAGCTTGCAAAACTCTCTCTGCTATTTGATGACTAGTTAAACCTAGTTCTGTCTTAGATTCATTGGGTTCAGCATGATCTACTAATACATCTGGAACACCGAATCGCTTGACAGGAACGAGAATATCTGCATCAAGTAACGCTTCAGCGATCGCACTACCAAAGCCACCCATGACACAGCCTTCTTCTAAGGTGACAACGCGGCCGATTTTCTTAGCTAAAGGTAAAATCAACTCGGTATCCAAAGGCTTAACAAAACGGGCATTAATTACAGTTGCTTCAATGCCGTGTTCGCTGAGAATTTCAGCAGCTTGCATCCCTGGATAGACCATTGTGCCATAAGCGACGATTAACACGTCATCACCTGTACGCAGAATTTCTCCTTTGCCGATTTCCAAAGGTTCCCAACCTTCTTCCATCAAGGGAACGCCGTAGCCATTGCCACGAGGATAGCGCATAGCGATCGGGCCACTGGTATGGTTAATGCCAGTTACTACCATACGTTGCAATTCTGCTTCGTCCTTGGGTGCCATTATTGCTATGTTGGGAATGCAACGCAGATAAGCGATGTCATACATACCTTGGTGGGTGGGCCCATCAGATCCGACAATTCCTGCCCGATCCAAACAGAAGAATACTGGCAGGTTTTGGATGCAGACATCGTGAATTATCTGGTCATAAGCGCGTTGCAAAAAGGTAGAATAAATGGCGGCGACAGGGCGCATCCCTTGAGTTGCAAGTCCTGCTGCTAGAGTAATTGCGTGTTGTTCAGCAATGCCGACATCAATATATTGATTGGGTAGTTTAGCTTGAAGTTTATCCAAGCCTGTCCCCGTTGCCATCGCCGCAGTAATCCCAACGATTTTGGGGTTTTGTTCGGCAAGTTTCACCAGAGTATGAGAAAAGACTTTGGCATAAGCTGGGGGTTTGGGTTTACTGGAAGGAATAGCTTTGCCAGTTGCGACGTTAAAGGGGCTTTGGGCGTGGTAGCCAACTTGATCTAGTTCGGCAATTTCATAACCTTTGCCTTTGACTGTTGCTACATGTACCAAAACTGGGCCTGCTATTTGATGTGCCTGTTGGAAGGTGGCAATCAATTCTTCAAGATTATGCCCATCGACTGGCCCAATATAAGTAAAGCCGAGTTCTTCAAAAACTGCACCTACCTTGGGAACAGCCAAGCGTTTCATGCCTTCTTTGATGCGTCCTAGTTCGGGAGACAGGGATTCACCCACGAACGGAATTTGCTTAAATTGTTCTTCAAGATTATCTTTAATAAATTGCACCGGCTGGCTGAGGCGCATTTTGTTCAGATAGCGGGGAATCGCGCCGACGTTGCGAGATATAGACATGTCGTTGTCGTTGAGAACAACCAACAGGTTAGTTTTCGGCATGTGTCCAGCATGGTTGATGGCTTCTAAAGCCATACCCCCAGTCAGCGCCCCATCCCCAATCACAGCAACGGCTTTAAATTTTTCTCCTTTTAAGTCTCGCGCTAAAGCCATGCCCAATGCTGCTGAAATACTTGTAGAAGCATGTCCAGCCCCAAAGTGGTCAAACTTGTTTTCACAGAGTTTGAGATAACCTGCAACTCCGTCTTTTTGTCTGAGGGTGTGGAAGCGATCGTAACGTCCTGTAAGCAGTTTGTGGGGATAAGCCTGGTGTCCTACATCCCAAATCACTTTATCCCGATCTAAGTCCAGTGTCTGGTAAAGTCCTAGTGTTAATTCTACAACACCTAACCCTGGCCCCAAGTGTCCACCATTAACTGCTACGGTTTGGAGATGCTTATCTCGAATCTGACGGGCAATCTGTTGCAGTTGGCGAACAGATAAACCGTGCAACTGATTAGGATGGGTGATTTCGCTCAGATGCATATTATAGGGTTTTCCTCTCTAACTTCAGGTTTTCGGTATTTTGATTTTCCCACGGTCGGGTTGTTCACATAATTCAGACTCTTACATTGTTACTAAGTTGTAGCGGAAAGTATAACTTCGTAATTGATAATGGTGAAAAATTTCTTAACCTTTAAGAATTCGTACAAATAAGGTTAAAATCAAAGTACATTTGTCAATAAGTGATGCTACTTAAAGATAACTTTAAATTCGTATAAAAACAAGCATTTCAGCAGCAGTTTGCGGAAATTCCTTAACTAGATCGCTTACTTTTGCTAAACTCAGTATTCCTTAGTAAAAGAATCTTTCTAAATTAATAATTATAAAATTTTGTCTTACTTCTGAGATAATTAGCAAATAAGATGCCAATTAGAATCACAGCATAAAGTTTATAAATTAATCTGTGCAAGAATTTAGACTTTCCCAAATTATTTGTAAACAGCAAGATTCCCGACTTTTGTAAAAAGTCGGGAATCTAAGGCTTTCCATTTGAACAAAATCAAATAGGATTACTATTTACCAAAAGCATCTTTGATATTATCAACAGTGCGCTCAACAACATTCTTTGTCTTGTCTACCGCTTCTTTAGTCCGAGCCGAATCTTCGTCTGCTCTTCTTTGAATTGTAGCCGCATCTCTCTTTGCTTTGCGCTCAACAAAACTGCCATTGTCTGTTGCTTGATCAACTTTACTGGCGTTGCTCTTAGCAGCTTCTTTAACTTTATCTTTTGTATCTTCGATGAAATTTTTGGCTCGTCCAGCATCTTTACTGGTTTTTTCTTGAACTTTATCGCCTGCATCTGATGATGCAATCAAGGTTGCAGTAGGAGCAGCCATTGCTGAAGTGTTGGATAAAAATGCCCCTTGCCAAACGAAAGCGATCGCTAACATACAAAACAGTGTTGTAGCCATCCAGCGTTTTACGGTAGAAAGCTGTTTTGTAACATAATTCAATTTCATAGAATACAATCTCATGTGACTTAGTATACTATTTTTACTTTATTTAGCTTATTTGCCATATCGATCCCTAGATAGAAGTTTTTGCGTCATTAGTAATGAAATGAATTCACTATTTTGATAGATTGAATTTTAAGTAAAGATTTTGTTGCTGGTAATTTAAGAGCGAATTAAACAATTCACAGATTTTAGACATGAGCTTAGACGCGTAGCAGCTTGTCCTTAGACATCGCGCTTAGAGAAAAATTAGCGATCGCCCTTCAATTAATTAACTTGCGATCGCACCCGCAATGCTATTGTCCAGGCTTTCGGGTAAGCAACTTAATACTCTAACTAACCGTAAATAACGCTTTTAAAAGGTTATATTTTGACTAATTAATTAAGCGGGCAAACGGCATGTTTTATTCTGAGCAGGCATATATATATGACTAACACTAAGAAAGCATTACGCTGACATCAATTGCTGAATGCGTTGTGGCTCCTCTCCTAGCCAATCTGGATTTTGGGCAGTGCTATCGAAAATTGATGAGGTTTTGAAAGGCTCAAACTTGCCGCGTGATGCTGCTTCTGCCGTTTTTGCTAAAAGCGATCGCACCTGCTGGTCATTCATTGGCTGGAACGTCCGCACTGCTTCAAAAGTTTGCTCTAGAATCTCCATGCTGTCAATTCCGGTAATCACAACCGATGTGGGCAGATTCAAAGCATAGTGTAAACATTCAATTGGCGTTACAGTATTTGACCTTAAAATAATACCGTTTGCCAAGCTTTTCATTCCCAGAACGCCGATGTTTTGTTTAACCAGTTCTGGCACAACCAGCTTTTCAAAGCTTCGGTAGTGGGCATCCATTACATTAAGCGGCATCTGCGCTGTATCAAATTTAAACCCGTTAGTGGCTGCAACTTCCAGCATGTGCAGATGAACATAGGGGTCTTTGTGCCCAGTAAAACCAATATATCGGAGTTTGCCAGCTTTGCGTGCCTCAATCAAGGCAGCATTCGCCCCTTCTTCGTCAAAAACTCGATGTGGGTCTTCGTGCCGAAGGATTTCGTGGTGCTGAACGAGATCGATGCAATCAACTTGCAGGCGTTGGAGTGATTCGTCTAGCTGTTTTGCTGCTGCTTTTTTAGAACGACCATCGATTTTTGTCATCAGGAACACTTTGTCTCGATAGCCATCGCGCAGCGCTTTTCCCATGCGAATCTCGCTGGCTCCACCGTTGTAATCCCAACTGTTATCCATAAAGGTAATGCCACGATCAATGGCTGTTCTAACAATTCGGATTGCCAATTGCTCATCAACGTGCTTCAAGGCGATGTGCCAACCACCCAATCCGATGGCGGAAACTTTTTCTTCTGTACTGCCGAGAACTCGATATAGCATTTCTGAATTTGATGTAGTTCTTGCCATCTATTCTCCAAATCTTTCAACTATTACTTAAATACATATAGATATCTGTTAATCAAAACACAAAGATAAGCTAGCAATATCTTGCTGAAGATACACTTTTCAACACGATTAAGAAATTACTGAAGAAGCCAAAATACCGATGGCAATTTGGAATATGTGAGATAAAGAAGCGACTTCACACCAATGCACAGCAATGCGCCCCTACGAACATGTTTGTATTCAAAATAAAACCGTTATGTAACAAGTACTAACGGTCAGCTAAATATATTCAAGTTTTGTCTCAATTCTAAATTTTGCACTATTACCAACTAGTTTTGGCAACAAGAGAAACTATTGGAACCTCTTTAAATCTACTGTTCTTTTTTGTTGTTAATATTACCCCGATATAAGCGATCGCTTTGGATCAAAATCCCATTAATGGGGCACGGCAAACCGTGCCTCTATTAGGGCTTCATACCAGTACCTATGGGGTGTCTAGTAAATTAGCTGTTGCGGGTGAGTCGTTACAGGGCATTTGTACTGTGGAGTGGTGGAATAAAGTTTCCAGATAGACTCGAGCAGCACGGCGATCGCTATCTCCATTTTGGAGTAAAAACAATGATAGCGCCGCCGTCAATACTCTGTTTTCATCCCAATCGGGATGGGTTTCTAAGTAGTTTTTTAATGATTCGTGGAGTGTTTCGGGAATTTCTGTAAAGATGCTAACCGTTGCTTTCATGAGATTTTCCTCCTATGAGGATAATCAAGAGGGACAAGTTGCTTGCGCTGAAGCGGCTTAGGGCTACTTCACATGCTCTTTCGCCAGCCCGCCAATCTACGCTTACATCTGGTAGTAATATATTTTACACACTTGATGCCAACGGTTGAACGGATTACAGAAGCAAGCCGAATCATTGTGCGCCAAGAGGGGGTGGGTTTGTCAATGCTGCGAAATGTTAAAAACCAGTGTATAAAAAATAAATGCGAACGAGATAATCAGCATTAGAAGCTCTTTTTCGTTACGTAACTTTATAAGAACTCAGTCCTTTAAATTCCTTTCCACTGTTTATCAACAATCCCCAACAAGAGAGTAAGAAGCCCATTAGCTCGTAGAGAACCTGTGGAAAACTGTTAAAATCCCTGTGGAAACCCTGTGGAATAAGTGAGGAAAATAGCAGCCAATGATAAGAATTACAAAAATGTCATCAAGCCATGACATTTAAACTGATGAAATTAGCTTCGCAATCGCAGTTATCATCGTGGCTGCCTTCGATACATCCCCAGGTATGGATTTTTGCAATTGGTAGATTTCTATCGGAAGTTGGTACTGGCTGTACTCTGTTTTACGCCCCAATCTTTTTTGTAAATCAAGTTGGTTTATCTGCAACCAGCGTTGGGGTAGCCTTGGGTAGCGCTTCGATTTCCGGCGTTGTAGGGCGGATTGTAGGTGGTTCTTTGGCTGATTCTGAACACTGGGGACGCCGCCGCACTTTGTTGCTAGCCACGGCGATTTCCGCAATTGGTTCTCTAGTTTTAGCAGCTACCGATAATTTTACGATTTTGGTAATTGGTAGCTTAATTAGCGGTTTAGGGATAGGTTTCTATTGGCCTGCTGCTGAATCTGTTGTTGCTGACGCTAGCCAGATTGACAATCGCCGCGAAACTTTTGCGATCACTCGCCTAGCTGATAATCTTGGGTTAGCGATCGGAATTATGCTGGCTGGGTTTTTAATCTCGATCATTGGAAGTTATCGCTGGCTATTTGTCATTGATGCCATATCTTTTTTGGTGTTTTTTGGGGTTGTCTATGCAGGAATTAGTGAAACTGAACAACAGCAGGTAGAAGAATCTGAAAAGACAGAACTTTTTGCTTCTTGGATGGCAGTATTAAGCGATCGCCGTTTCCTGGTCTACATAGCAGTTAATATATTCTTTACAATCTATATTTCTCAAATCCACAGCACCCTGCCGCTTTTCTTCAAAAACTTTGTTATAAAAAGCACTACCGAAGGATTTGCTCAAACTACGATTAGCGTTCTATTTGCTTGGCATTTGGTATTCGCCATCATCTGCCAGTTGCCTGTAACTAGCATCTTAAAACGCTGCTCACACACGCTCGCGCTGACTGTTTCCGCTATTTTCTGGGCAATTGGTTTTGGCCTGATTTGGGTAAGCGGCACTGCCCCATCTGATAATCTGGTTTGGGCAATATTGGCATTAGGAGTATTTGCTGTGGCGATTGTCTCCTATACCCCATCTGCTGCTTCTTTAGTGACGGAGTTAGCCCCAGAAAATCAACGCGGCGTTTATTTTTCCATCAACGCTTTGTGCTGGGCTGTTGGCTCATTTATTGGTCATCCCTTGGGTGGATGGGCATTAGATCAACCACAAATTCTTACCAATAGTTACTGGCTATATTTTATCTTAAGTGTGGCGATCGCTGTGGCAATTTTACAGTATCTTAATCGAATTTTGTCTGAGTAGGGGCGCACATCTGTGCGCTTATTTAGGCAGGAGAGCCATCTCTGCAAGAAAGAATCGAAAAAGCCTCGCCTCTTTCCCCCTGCTCCCTGCTCCCTGCTCCCCTGCCTCTTTTGCCCCCTGCCCCCTTTCCTCCTCATTGGCGACGTTCTTGCAACTTCCGATATACAGATTTTAAATCAACTTGATGGTGAGCTAAGGCAACCAAAGTATGATATAGCAAATCAGCCACTTCACCTGCGATCGCATCTGCTTCATCATCCTTAAAAGCCATTACCACCTCGGCGGTTTCTTCACCAATCTTTTTCAATATTTTGTTATCGCCACCTGCAAATAGTTTACAGGTATAAGAACTTTCAGTAGGATTATCGCGGCGATCGCATATTATTTGAAACAATTGCGACAATGTATCCCCTGGTGGTGGGGCAATTTTCCCTTCTATTTGGTGAAAGCAACTGCGTTCTCCAGTATGGCAAGCAATATCTCCTAATTGCTCTACACCGATGAGCAACGCATCACTATCGCAGTCATAACGGATACTTTGCACTTTTTGGATATGTCCAGAAGTCGCCCCCTTATGCCATAACTCTTGCCGGGAACGACTCCAAAACCAAGTTTCTTCAGTTTCTAAAGTTTTTTGTAACGACTCCTGATTCATCCACGCCATCATCAGGACAGTACCATCCAAATAATCTTGGACAATTGCAGGTACTAGACCCCGTTCATCGTAGCGAATTTCCTCAACAGGGATAGCGTCATGCAGAGAGTGCGAATCGTTAGAAGACATACCAGCTAGTTTGCTCTAATGAGAATAATTCATGGATTCACGATACCATTCTCAATAGGGCAACTGGCATGTTTTTTTGAATTGAACTATTTTATCTAGCTCTAAACAAGAACATTCCGTTCCATAGCAGACTGCATCTTTACAGCACTTAAAGCGACTTTGTGAGCTTTTGAGGCTTCACCATACCAATGGATCGCCGAATTAAAAGCTGCTCGGTAAAGATCCTGGTATGCTTCAGATAATCGAGTTTGAATATCTAGAGGTAAGTCTTTATTCGAGTTGTATAACATATTATTATTTTTTGGTTCAGCTATTTATAGAGGATAGAAATTCTAAGTAGTTTTTGACACTATCCTAAGATAGAGCTTTTTATTGCCCACTGTTAGGAGAGAACCTTGGTAAATACCACAATTAAAACAACAAAATCACAAGAAATCTTCGCTGCTGCTCAAAACCTGATGCCCGGAGGAGTCAGTTCTCCAGTTCGTGCGTTTAAATCTGTGGGCGGACAACCCATCGTTTTTGACCGTGTTAAAGGTGCATATATTTGGGATGTAGATGGCAACCAATATATAGACTATGTAGGTACTTGGGGCCCAGCTATTTGCGGTCATGCTCATCCAGAAGTAATTGCAGCCTTGCATGAAGCTTTAGAAAAAGGCACGAGTTTCGGCGCTCCCTCAGTTCTAGAAAATGTTTTGGCAGAAATGGTCATTGATGCCGTTCCTAGCATCGAAATGGTTAGATTTGTCAACTCTGGAACTGAAGCCTGCATGGGAGTTTTGCGGCTGATGCGGGCTTTCACAAAACGAGATAAAATCATCAAGTTTGAAGGCTGCTACCACGGACACGCTGATACTTTTCTAGTGAAGGCGGGTTCTGGTGTCGCCACACTTGGCTTGCCAGACTCACCGGGAGTTCCGAAAGCGGCAACTAGCACCACTCTAACCGCGCCTTTTAACGACTTAGAATCTGTCAAAGCCTTGTTTGAAGAAAACCGCGACGAGATTGCTGGTGTCATTCTTGAGCCAGTTGTCGGCAATGCTGGATTTATTGCACCTGACGCTGGCTTCCTAGAAGGATTACGGGAACTGACTCACGAACATGGAGCGTTACTGGTATTTGACGAAGTGATGACAGGCTTCCGTATTGCTTACGGTGGCGCTCAAGAAAAATTTGGTGTGACTCCCGACTTAACAACTTTAGGTAAAGTAATTGGTGGTGGGTTGCCAGTAGGAGCTTATGGCGGTCGCCGAGATATTATGTCAATGGTTGCCCCCGCCGGCCCCGTATATCAAGCTGGGACTCTTTCTGGTAATCCTTTGGCGATGACTGCTGGTATTAAGACTTTAGAATTGTTGCAAAAGCCAGGTACTTACGAATATCTTGACCGGATTACTAAGAAGTTAGCAGATGGTTTGCTACAAATTGCCAAAGAAACTGGTCATGGGGTGTGCGGTGGTCAAATCAGCGCCATGTTTGGCTTATTTTTTACCTCTGGCCCAGTTCATAACTACGAAGATGCCAAAAAGTCTGATACAGCCAAATTCGGACGCTTCCATCGGGGTATGTTAGAGCGTGGTGTTTACTTAGCACCCTCTCAATTTGAAGCTGGGTTTACGTCTTTTGCTCACACTGAAGAAGATATTGAGCAGACTTTAGCAGTTGCACGGGATGTATTGTCTAGCCTTTGACAGTTTGCGACCTAAAAGTGCATAGTCTGTCAGCTTTGAATTGAGGGGTAAACAATTTCGTAGTAAGGACTTTAGTCCTTACTACAAACCCTCAAAACTAGCTTGACAGACTACTAATCTGCTCTAGATTGTACTCATATCTCAAAACTACAAGTCAGGAGGCAAAATTACCTGATCAATTGCATGGATTACACCATTAGTGGCTGTGATATCTGCCTGTGTCACTTTAGCATCATTGACAGTTACACCGGTCGCAGGATCAACTTTAACGTTGATTGCGCCACCTTCAAGGCTTTTAACTTCACCAGACTTTAAATCAGTGGACAATACCTTACCAGGTACTACATGGTAAGTTAAAATCTTGATCAATACTTCTTTGTTGGCTGGACTTAACAATTCTTGCAAAGCATCTTGTGGCAACTTGGCAAAAGCTGCATCAGTAGGTGCAAAAATGGTTAAGTTATCTTTGCCTTGCAAAGCTCCAGTCAATCCTGCGGCTTTCAAAGCCCTAGTTAAGGTTTTAAAAGAAGCGTTTGACTCTGCCAACCCTAATAAGTTTTTACCTTGATTACCGCTTGCTCCTGGCGCTGGTGGAGTTGTAGTAGGTGTCTGAGAGGGTTGAGTTCCTGGGGTAGCAGGTAGGGGGCGGGGTGGAACTTCACTAGGTGTAACACTACCACCACCACGGTTATAGGGTGGCTCGTTGAAAATACTTGGTCTGGGATTTGTTACAGTACCTTTCTGCGCTACTTGTTTAGGTTTGGTATTGCCCTTTTCTATTTTGGAAGCAGCTTGAACAGGTGTGTATTGAGCGTTTACTTGAAGACCTTGACCCCTATTATAAGGAGCTTCGTTGAAAATACTGGGGTTAGGATTTAGTGCCTGTTTAGCTTCAGATGGTAAAGTAATAATGAGGCTGAAACTACTAAATCCTGCTATGCCTGCTAACGCGATCAGCAATTTGCTGTAATTTGTCTTCATAAATTTTGTTTGTTTTTTGTCCACACCTTACATAAAGATTTATAACATTTTGCTATACACAAAATCTAACTTAAGAGGCAAGTAAAATTTTCCCCAGAAGAGTTTGTGCGGGTCAGGTAAAATATCAAACGTCGGCTTGCGCTGACAATTATGAAATATATTTAGCACATATTTTCTATAATGAGCATATTTTTTCTGACGCCAAAAAGAGTTAAAAAGCCTCACTGGCTATAGCGTCAACACTCTTCTATGTGTGAAAATTTTATATCTACAAGGTATGAGTTACAATAACTGTGAAAAATATTTTATTTAGAAGTCAAATTAGATACAATAGCATACGTAAAAGAATAGATGATTAAAAAATTCTGAATCCTATATAAATAAGGCTATATCTTTGAATTAACCATTAATTATTCAGCAAAAGCCCAGAAGAAATTAATTATCTAGATATCTTAACTTAGTCTAAACAGTGACGGAAATTAAAGTAACTGCTGAAGACCTACAACTGAGCGGTTAAGTTTATATATGTATGCTAAATTTAATTATTTAATTATTTGATATTTTAACCAGAAAATAATACTTTTTAATTCGATGATTTTGCTAAAAATCAGGCATAAGTTCAACCACAATCTCCATTAGATAGATAAAAAGCAAATAATGTAAAGAAAAATTACTTTAACTAAAGATACAATTGTAAACTTAAGAAGTTGACCAGTTATAAGGTATACAACATGCTGGAATTATACCAATGGGAACTATCTCAATACTCAGAGAAAGTGCGCCTAATTCTAGATTTTAAAGGACTAGATTACCGCAAAATAGAGGTTACGCCTGGGATTGGACAGGTAGAACTATTCCGGCTGACTGGTCAGAAACAAGTCCCGGTATTAAAGGATCGTAATAGATATATTGCGGATTCTACGGAAATAGCTAAGTATTTAGACTTAGAATATCCCGATCGCCCAATAATACCGCAAGATCCTAAAAAACGGGGTTTGACTTTATTAATAGAAGAATGGGCGGATGAGTCTATAGGCATAAAAGGTCGCAAAGCACTATTTGCAGCCATAAGTCAAGACCAAAATTTCCGCAAGTCTTTATTACCCACCTCAACACCAGATATATTTAAAAGTCTGGTTGGAGGCGTACCCACTGACTTACTGACAGTGCTAGGTTTTGGCGTAGGTTATAGTCCAGATATTATCCAGTCAGCGATCGCATCTTTAAAACAAGACTTGGAAGCGGTAACGTTATTATTGGCAGATAGTCCTTATTTAACAGGAGATGAGCCAACTTTAGCTGACTTGGCAGTAGCTGGATTATCGATATTGTTGAAATTCCCCTCTGGCCCCTATCTGGATTTACCAGCTTCTATTAGAGGTAAAGGATTACCAATATTTTCCGAGAATATAGATTATGAACCATTCTTTACCTGGCGCGATCGCCTTTACGCCCAATTCCGCAAACCATTAATCAGTACCACTCCACCAACAGGAAGTGCGCCAACTTCGATTCAGATTGACTAGGTAATTGGGACTGGAGATTGGGGATTGGTGACTCGGAGATAATAACTCAAGACAAATGACCAATGACCAATGACAAATGACAAATGACTAATCAAATGAATTCGGCACAGCCATTAGGTTCGGTCATTCAAGGTTCTCTAACTGAAGGTTTAGAAGTACGATTGCATCCTGACATTTCTGTGGAAGATATGCGAGTGGGTAAATTTCTCATTGTGCAAGGGATGCGATCGCGCTTTTTCTGTATGCTGACAGATGTAGCATTGGGGGCTGCTAATGCCCGAATTATTGCCAATCCCCCTAATTGGGAAGACACTTTTTTACGAGATGTTTTAGCCGGAAGTGGTACTTATGGTACTATCAACCTCGCGCCGATGTTGATGTTCACTCCCGAATCGGAAGAATCTTTCTCCCCAACAAACGGCAAATCGACAAATCCCTTCCTCCCATCGGTGACGGGTTTGGCTTCATTTGTGCCACAAACCAGTACTACAATGGAATTGTTACCTGTTAAAACTATTCCTAGCCACTTTAGCCAAGTTTATGATGCAAGTGTTGACGATTTTCGCCGGGTATTTGGTTGGGAAGATGACCCCCAAAGGCGTAATTTTTCCATAGGTAAACCTTTGGATATGGATGTGCCCGTTTGCATCGATTTAAACCGCTTCGTGGAACGGAGTAATGGGGTTTTTGGTAAATCTGGTACTGGTAAATCCTTTCTAACACGGTTACTTTTAGCTGGCGTTATCCGTAAAAATGCAGCAGTAAACTTGATTTTTGATATGCACTCTGAGTATGGCTGGGAAGCCGTTGCAGAAGGGAAGAACGTAAATACAGTTAAGGGTTTAAAGCAATTATTTCCTAGCAAGGTAGAAGTTTACACCCTCGACCCAGAATCGACAAAGCGCCGGGGTGTGCGTGATGCTCAAGAACTTTATTTGAGTTATGAGCAAATTGAAGTTGAAGATATTAAGTTATGTAGCCGAGATTTAGGACTCTCTGACGCAGCCTTGGATAACGCCAATATTCTCTATAGCGAGTTTGGCAAGTCTTGGATTGTCCAGTTGCTGAACATGACTAACGAAGAAATCGAAATGTTCTGCGACGAGAAGCGCGGACACAAAGGCTCGATTATGGCATTGCAGCGCAAGCTCTTGCGGATGGATAGCTTGAAGTATATGCGAGCGGTTTGCCCCCAGAATTATATTAGTAAAATTGTCCAGTGTCTGGAAGCTGGGAAGAATGTTGTGATAGAATTTGGTTCCCAGTCCAATATGCTCTCTTATATGTTGGTGACGAATATGATCACCCGACGTATTCACGAGCATTACGTCAAAAAAGCAGATAAATTCCTGCAAAGCAAGAACCCGAACGATCGCCCCACGCCATTGATGATTACTATTGAAGAGGCGCACCGTTTTCTTGACCCGGCTATCGTACAAAGTACTATCTTTGGGACTATCGCCAGAGAACTGCGAAAGTATTTCGTCACACTTTTGGTAGTTGATCAACGCCCATCGGGTATTGATAATGAAATTATGTCCCAGATTGGGACTCGAATTACCGCTTTGCTTAATGATGAAAAAGACATTGACGCGATTTTTACGGGTGTATCTGGTGGTGGCGGACTGCGATCGGTATTGGCAAAGTTAGACTCTAAGCAACAGGCTTTAATTTTGGGTCATGCTGTTCCTATGCCAGTAGTAGTACGTACCCGTCCTTACGACGCAACTTTTTACGAAGAAATTGGTGAACCAGCCTGGGAAGAAAAACCTGACGCAGAAGTATTCGCTGCTGCTGAACTAGCCAAAGCTGACCTGGGATTCTAGATAGTCATTTGTCAGTTGTCCTACCCTGCGGGTACTCCGTTGGAGAACTCGAAGAGTAGCCACTGGCGTGTCTATGTCCTTTGCAAATGACCAATGACCAATGACTAATTCGTAACATCCCTCCATTATCGCAGGAAATTAAGTTCGGTTATCCGGCTAGTTTTGGGCAACAGAAGAGAGGTTTTTGGCGTCACTATAGATATAGTCAGTAATTTCAAGGAAGTTTATTTTTTTTTGCAAATCGGCAATTTTGAATTATAATTAAAGATTTTATCTTAAAGTACTTTACTATTTGCCTGATTTATCGTACTATAAAGTAAATGGAACTCATACCGACTTCGGATTTCCAGTTGCTATTAGTAACTGCCTAAAAGAAAAATTCTCCAAAACAACCAGCCTGCTTATATAGAAATTGAAAATTTAAGAGATTGAAAATTTAGGGAAGGTAGGGGAACCTATCATTGGGAGTTTAGGTCTGAAAAACGGCTAGATCAATTGAAAATCACTTTTGATAGCTCCCGATATTTCGTGATAGATGTACTACCTTTCTCCATCGATTGTAGTAAGAAAATATACATTGTGTTTACGGAGTAGAGGATAACACATCAATGCCTACTGTCAACACCCAAACGGAAAACCTCAATACCAGATTCACGGCTGATATGGTGCGAACCTATCTGCGAGAAATTGGTCGTGTACCACTGCTAACCCGTGAACAAGAGATTGTCTATGGGAAGCAGGTGCAACAAATGATGAAGTTCATCGACGCCAAAGAAGCTTTAGCGAAGAAACTGCACCGCGAACCGGATATGTCAGAATGGGCTGACCACGTTCAACAATCGGAAACCGAGATCCAACAAACGGTGGCGCAAGGTAAACGGGCAAAGCAAAAAATGATCGAAGCGAATTTGCGCTTGGTCGTTGCTATTGCTAAAAAGTACCAAAAGCGGAATATGGAGTTTCTGGATTTAATCCAGGAAGGAACACTAGGATTAGAGCGGGGTGTAGAGAAATTTGACCCAATGAGAGGTTATAAGTTCTCAACCTATGCTTACTGGTGGATTCGCCAAGCGATTACCCGGGCGATCGCTCAACAAGGCCGCACCATTCGGTTACCGATCCACATTACCGAAAAACTGAATAAAATCAAAAAAGTGCAGCGCGAGTTGGCTCAAACCTTGGGGCGATCGCCTACTCCAGCCGAAATTGCTAAAGAACTGGAAATAGAACCTGCTCAGATCCGCGAGTACCTGAACATGGCGCGTCAACCAGTATCTTTGGATGTTAAAGTTGGCGATAACCAGGATACTGAGTTGCAAGAAATGCTCGAAGATGACGGCCCATCACCAGAGTATTACACCAACCAGGAATTCTTACGCCAAGACTTGAACAACCTGCTAGCAGAACTAACTCCGCAACAGCGACAAGTTTTAGCCCTGCGCTTTGGTTTAGAAGATGGTAACGAAATGTCATTGGCGAAAGTGGGTGAGAGATTGAATCTCAGCCGTGAACGCGTCCGCCAGTTAGAGCATCAAGCTTTGGCTCATCTGCGTCGCCGTCGTGCCAATGTCCAAGAATACGTTGCTAGTTAAAATGAGAGACGCGAAATGCCGCGTCTTTCCACCACCTTGGTGATACGCCTCCTGAATTCAGGGGGCTATTTTTTTATGCTGATAACCCAATTACACTTGGGTTAAGCATTTTCTCTGTGTCCTCTGCTCCTCTGCGGTTGTCAAAAAATGAGGGGGCGCACATCTGTGCGCGCCTACGGGGATATATCTGATAAAAAACTTACAATATTTTTCTCACCTAAAAAATCTCAAAGGCAAGATGTCAAAAAATTGAACGTTAATTGAGAAGGTTTAATTTGTGATTAACCTCACCCAATGGCATGAATCGAATCTATTGGATGAAGAATAAAGACTCTAAGTGATGGTAATCTAAGCTTGTTGAGCTGAATTAAATAAAAACTTTAGTTTTTGACAGTTTTCTTTTTTGGACAATAGTAATATAAGTTGTAAACAAAGTCTTTGATAATTAAGACTTAGTGATAATCTAAGTAAATTATAAAAAACTTAGTTCATTTTTTAACAGGAGAAGTAGGGTGCTTAATAACCTTCATCAGTTCTTATCTCCCCGTCAATGGGGAATTTCCATCGCAGGCTTAGGCTTACTTCTCGGTTTGGGCTTTATAGCCAAGCAGACTCAAGTAGTACCATTTACAAATTCTCCATTATCATCGGCTCAAATTCAGAAAACCAGCGAAAACTCTCTTTTGTCGCAACTAAGGAGAGTTCGAGAGCAGAGAAGTCAACTCAACGCGGCTTCTGGAGATAGAGGGTTTTTTGCCCATAAGAGCGGAAAAACATTACCTACAACTACAGCGTTGGTTCCAGATTCTCAAGGAGCTACAAAAGACGCTGGAGTTTTACCAAAAGCGAATTTTCCTGTAAAAGATGGAATTTACCTCTATGGTCAATCCCCAAAATCAAACCAGCTTGGTCAAGGTTACATCATATTTCAAAAGGAACAGGATAAGGTAACGGGTGCATTGTTTATGCCCCACTCAGAGTTTAATTGTTTTCAGGGTACACTCAACCCATCAGGAGAGTTGGCGATGACGGTTAATAGTTCGTCCAATGAAGCCAGTTCTCCTCAGTCGAATCAGGTAGCTGCAAGCAATAGACTACCTCAAGTGAGTGAAGATGAGTTAAGCAGTTATCCTTACTCGCTGGCTCTCCAAGATTTTTATCATTTAAGTTCTATCACTGCTAGCGATCGCCGCACGTTGCAAATGTGCAAGTAATCTTCAATTTAATACTCAATTCCTGGTTGCGCTTTCACACCTTGATCGCGAAAAGGGTGCTTAACTAGGGTCATTTCGGTTACAAGGTCAGCACGCTCTATTATTGCAGCAGGTGCGCCTCTACCTGTAAGAATAACGTGCTTATCGGCTGGTTTTTCCGCCAAACCGGCTAAAACATCGTCTACTTCTAAGTAAGACATTTTCAGCGCGATATTGATTTCATCTAACAACACCATGTGAAAGTCTGGGTTGCGAATATATTCTAATGATTTCTCCCACGCGGCGCTAGCTTTATCGAGATCGCGATCGCGGTCTTGAGTTTCCCAGGTAAAGCCTTCGCCCATTGCGTTAAATTCTAACTGGTCTTCCCAATTACTGAAAATCCTTTTTTCTGAAGGTTCCCAGCTACCTTTGATAAATTGAACGATCGCTACTTTATACCCGTGGCCTAGCGATCGTAACACCATCCCCAAAGCCGCAGTGGTTTTACCTTTACCATTACCAGTATTTACAATAATTAATCCTTTTTCAGGTACAGCTTGTGCTATGCGTTTATCCTGCACTTCTTTGCGTCGCTGCATCTTTTTGCGATACTGTTCATCAGTCATAGACGAAGACATGACTTCATCAATCAAGCGCCCAATCTCTTTGTCTGGGTTTAATTCTTCTGGTGTATCGTTTTTCATCAATTTTGTGTGCAAATAACTGTTAAAAGTTTCGAGAAGGAACTGAAATTCAGTTTATTCTTTGATTTTACTTAAATTACATAATTGAATATGTCCAGTAATATTTTACGGGAAAATATTGATACCGTGTTAATTTGTTTAACATCATTAGCAGACAACTAAGTAAAACTCTATGATATACAAACTAAGGTTATAATTTGAGTTCAATATTACTATTTTAAAAAATTTAATAGGTTTATTAAATCATTTTAGTAAGAAAATTTTATCTTTTATTTCTACAGGTCAGTTGGTTAGGATAAAAATTATCATTACATCATTTGTTTAGAAAGTTACATTAGTTTTACCAACGGTACTATTGTAGGAATCGAGTTACTAAAATAGTACAATTACTTTCCCTCGTTCTCGTCATCTTCATCCTCACTCCAATATTGTTCAGGTGCATTTCCGTGAACTTCTAAAATCTTTGGTTTTTTGATTTTATTATCAGGCTGATTAATTGCTTCTAACTGCACGTCAAATTTCCAGTTATCACCAAAATCATAAAGATAGGTCATTTTAGCACCTGGTTCTAGAGACAAATCACCAATCTGTACTTGGTCAGCAAATGGGGGTGTTTCCATGTAGGGATGACCTATTTTAATTGTGCGACCAAAACGGTCTTTATAACTAAACTCATATAGATGGTCGTAGTCAAAATCAAAAGCATCAAGAATTGTTTCTGCTAGCCAGCTTAATGTTTTTTTTGCTGGTATGGCAATGAGTCTCCAAGCGTGAGAAACAGACACTTTAAAAATATAAATTCCATCGGTGAATCCTTGCTGTGGAACAAATAAATTATGCTCCCATTCTGGAAAAAATGGTTGTAAATGTGACTGCAATCTTCCAAAATTCACATTTATATTATCCTGTAATTCTCCTCGTATCCCTAGCGGAAATAATAATTGTAACAGAGCATGCCCAAAAGGCAAGCGTTGTAAACTGGTAATACGCCACCCCTTGCCTTCTTGCGGTTTTCCCTGCTGGATAGATAACAATCCAAATAACTCTAACAGAGCAACGTTATGCAAACCAGGGTAATAACTAATATTGTGTTGGTCTTCATATTTAGGAAATTTTAACCCTTTATCTGGGACACGGGGCCAAAGTTGAATACATCTAAATAAATTCCCAAATGAGTCTTGATGCTCACCCAAAATTTCGTTATTTCCCCAAATCAACCAGGCTTCTAATAAATTGAAATAGCGTTCTGTTGAATTAAGATTTGACCATGATTCCAAGGTAGCTGTGTCTAATACTAAAATTTGCTTCTTACCTTGGGATCTAATTTGGGCTATCCCAGAACTGCGTAATAACAGATATAGTCCATTAATGTAGGGGTATGATTTCTGTACAGGGCGTTTGAGTTTAGTTTCAATTGGGTGACTTAACCGAGAATTAACTTCTGATAGTACTTTCAGGGGTAAAAGGTTATTAACACTACTAACTTCCACTCCATTTGGTTGCAAGAAATCTATTAGGATTTGAAAGTCATGCAGAATCGTACCAGGTTGATTTTCATCAATGCTGAGTTCTTGTAGAAGTTGTTGTTGTGACTCTGTTAAGGAAGGCAGTTCAGGATTGAATGTGCGTTCTAGCCGCGCAAATAAATCTTCCATAAATAAAAGTTATAATTTCACAATTTAACCTTCCGTAAAATCCTGTTCTCTATACTATGACTTCAGCTGTTACCCTAATAAATTTTGACTTGCCAAGTATCACAGTAGGTCTATCAAGACCGTAAGCTTAATGAGATGTGAATAATAATATTTTCACCTTCTAGTTAATCATCCCAGGAATTTGATATGAATAGTAACACTCGTCTACAGATGATTTTAGCTGATACACCTATTAATACAGTATTAAGAGCGATCGCTCAACTAAATTTACCTAACTGGTGGTTAGCCGGCGGTGCAGTCCGAAACACCGTTTGGTCTTCAATTTTTGGCAATGAGTGTAAATTAGGTATTAAAGATTTTGATATTGCATTCTTTGATATAGAGGGAAACCGTTCTCAAGAACTAGCAGCAAAGGCGACTCTCACAGAACAATTTCCTCATGAACAGTTTGATGTAAAAAATCAAGCTAGTTTTGCTCGTTGGCGGCTTGGTAGCAGACCCTACACTAGTACGGAGGATGGCATCACAGATTGGCTGCACACTGCTACTGCTGTAGGAGTTCGGCTAGATGCACAAAACCAATGGCAATTTTTTACTCCCTATGGGTTAGATGACCTGTTTGATGGCATTATTCGACCTACGCCAGCACATACTCATAACCAAGATGCCCACAATAAGGCAGCTACATTCTTGCAAAAGTGTCCCTATCTGCGGTTGGCGTAAAAGTTACAGTCGGCTTCTCCAAAAAGAAGCTTTAGCTTATGAGTTAGCAGGAAAATTTTATCAGTCTCTACATTCTTTATTCTGTTTGATGTATGAATAAAGAAGTTCGCGATCGCTGTGAGGATTTACAATTAAGCATGGGCTATTTCCGCCACTTCTATTACTGACAATAACGACAGTAATACCGGATTTTGGACAAATCCCTAAACAACTAGTGCTAACAACCCGAAATTCTCCCCATAATCCCTCAAATTTTAAACGAGATTTTAACCAATTCTCTAAGTCTTCGGAAGATGTTGAGC
Source organism: Nostoc sp. (assembly GCF_036919495.1). GTDB lineage: Bacteria > Cyanobacteriota > Cyanobacteriia > Cyanobacteriales > Nostocaceae > Nostoc. The sequence continues at coordinate 29,578 of NZ_JBALBZ010000046.1, read as the reverse complement.
TTTTGCTAGTTGGATGAAAACTATTTGAGCGCTCGTTTGCACATTGTGAACACACAAGCACCAAACCAGATTCCCATCGGGGAGAAACACTAGGAATAGAAGTTTCTAAGGGGCGAGAATTTATTAAGGGCGATGTCTGCTGAGAATTGGATGCAAACCTCTTGAAGATACGTTGGAGCAATCTTTTAATCCGTTGAATCAGTTTTTTCATGGACGATCCTATTTATTTCTCTGAACAACTTAAAAAGACCTCTCCCTGGTTTTACGTAGTAAAACCGTCCCTCTTAGAAGCGGAGAGGGATAAACTTGAACTTTAATAGAGGTTTGTTGAACAGGATAGTGGGAATTTCCGGTTTAGTCTGTTCTAGTAGATCATCTAGTTTCAAGAAGAATCAGCGTTTCTGAGCAATTTGCTGCAAGTATGTAATTAACTGTTCTCCTGCGGTGTCAATGTGTCGTTTCAGTAACCTGACAGCAGCTTTTGTATCCTGCTTTTGACAAGCATCTAAAAGTTGATAGTGTTCTTTTTGCGATCGCTCTTGATAATCCATCTGCGCTAATTGTACGCGGACATAGCGATCGCAATTAACATGTAAAGTTTTAATCATCCCCAACAACCGGGGACGTTCAGCAGTGGCGTACAGCGTCGCATGAAATTCCCAGTTGAGTTTTGCCAACATACCTGCATCAGTTGCTTTATCTGTCGCTGACAAAATTACAGCAGCTTTTTCTATATCTGTTTCCTTGAACTTGGGTATTGCCAACTGCATCGCTTTCACTTCTAAGGCGCTACGAATTTCACAGATTTCTTGCGCCTCTTGCGCTGTCAACACCGATACGATCGCACCACGATTTAAATGCAGTGTTACCAATCCTTCTGCTTCTAGCTGCTTCAAGGCTTCACGCACAGGAATCCGACTAACTCCAAACTGAGTGGCGATTTCATCCTGTCTCAGGGATTGTCCTTCCTGAAAAATGCCGCGCAGAATCGCTTCCCGCAAAGCATCGGCAATTAAATCTGGGGTACTGCGTTGTTGTTGCAACACATTTGCTGCCAAGTCATTTAAGTTCATATTTTATATTGTATACAAAATACGAAAGATTGTATACAATATCCAAAGTAAGTTTTTCAAACATCCCTTCAATACCACGGGAGACAATTATGAGCATCGCATCTCAACCAGACCGAGTTATCATCTTCGACACCACGCTACGGGATGGCGAACAGTCGCCGGGCGCAACCCTCAATGTAGAAGAAAAGCTGGCGATCGCTCATCAACTAGCTCTCCTTGGTGTCGATGTAATTGAAGCCGGTTTTGCCATTGCTAGTCCGGGAGATTTTCAAGCTGTTAAAACTATTGCTGAACAAGTCGGAATACCCGGTGGGCCAATTATTTGTAGTTTAGCTAGAGCCATACGCCAAGATATTCACGTCGCCGCCGAAGCCTTGAAGGGCGCGGCTCGTCCGAGAATCCACACGATGATTTCTACTTCTGATATTCACCTGAAATATCAGTTGAAAAAGTCTCGCAGCGAAGTATTAGCGATCGCATCAGAAATGGTTGCTTATGCCAAGTCGTTTGTAGACGATGTAGAATTTTCACCGATGGATGCTAGCCGCACTGAGCCAGAGTTTCTTTATGAAGTTTTGGAGATGGCGATCGCAGCAGGTGCAACTACAATCAACATTCCTGATACCGTTGGTTACTGCACACCCAAAGAAATCGGAAATTTGATTCAGGGAATTCGAGAACATGTTTCTAATATCGATGGGGTGATTCTTTCAATTCACACTCAAAATGATTTGGGTTTGGCGACAGCTAACGCTTTGGCAGCAATTGAATATGGTGTGCGTCAGGTGGAGTGTACCATTAATGGCATTGGGGAACGAGCCGGGAATGCTGCATTGGAAGAGATTGTAATGGCGTTGCAGGTTCGCAAACCATTTTTCAATCCTTACTTTGGCCGTCCGGTTGAAGCCGATACACCCCTGACTAATATTAAGACTCAAGAGATTTACAAAACCTCATCCTTGGTTTCCCAATTAACCGGAATGCTGATTCAGCCCAATAAAGCGATCGTGGGAGCAAACGCTTTTGCCCATGAGTCTGGTATTCACCAAGATGGGATTATCAAACACCGCGAAACTTATGAAATTATGGAAGCTGCTGCGATTGGTTTGCCAGAAAATCGCATTGTTTTGGGCAAGCACTCTGGACGAAATGCTTTTCGTACCAGGCTCAAGGAATTGGGGTTTGAATTGAACGAGACAGACTTAAACAAAGCCTTCAATCGATTCAAAGATGTTGCCGATAAGAAGAAAGAAATCTCAGATTGGGATTTAGAAGCGATCGTTCGAGATGAAACGCAGATTCAAGTAGAAAGTGGCTTCCAAATCGAACATGTCCAGGTAATCTGCGGTGACTGCACTTGCCCAACTGCAACTATTACAATTGTCACTCCTGAAGGCAAAATCCTCACAGATGCGAGTGTAGGCACTGGCCCAGTGGATGCAGTGTATCAAGCAATCAATCAATTGGTACAGATTCCCAATCAACTAATTGAATTTTCCGTCCAATCTGTGACTGGAGGAATTGATGCACTAGGAACCGTCACAGTTCGCTTGAAACATCAAGAGCGGATATTCTCTGGACAAGCATCTGATACTGATATCGTGGTAGCCGCAGCTTACGCTCATATCAACGCCCTGAATCGTCTTTATCGTTACTTGCAAACTGAGAAATCCGAGTTTCATGAGATAAAGTCTACTGTTGTGTCTGGGTAGATCAGATGCGTTGCTAAATACAGGCATGAATCATTGATGTAGAGACGTAAAATTTTACGTCTCTACAACGGTTTTGGTTGCACAAGTAAGTACAGTTTTACATAAAATCTTAGCGCATTGGCATTGCAGAGGAATGCATTGGCATTGCAGAGGAATGCATTAACATTGCAGAGCAATGCATTGGCATTGCAAAGGGATGCATTGGCATTGCAGAGCGACGCATTAACATTGCAAAGGGATGCATTGGCATTGTAGAGCGACGCATTAACATTGCAAAGGGATGCATTGATATGTTCTTTACCTCTTGGAATACTGATTAGTGTTTTAGCATTATGTAAATGTAAGACAAAAAACACTGTTTGCAAAAGAATTATGAATGAACAATTAGAGTTGAATAAATACAAGCAACAGATTGCCGATTTATACAGTCGCAGAGGCGAAACTTATGATGAGGGCGATTGGCATCCTCGAATTGCTCATCGTCTGGTTGAACATGCACACATTAGCCAAGGACAGCATGTTTTAGACATTGCAACTGGGACAGGTATGGTAGCGATTGAAGCAGCACAGCTTGTAGGTTTTGCAGGTCGAGTTGTTGGAGTGGATATTTCAACTGGGATGCTTGAGCAGGCAAAACGCAAGATTGAGGCGTTAGGGCTGAATAATATTGAGTTTATACTCGCGGATGCCGAGAAACTGAACTTTCCAGACAACAGTTTCGATGTTGTCTTATGTTCCTCAGCCCTGATTTGGATGGCTGACATTCCCAAGACATTACGCCTTTGGCATCAATTGCTTAAACCTGGTGGGCTAATCGGCTTTCATGCATTCGCAGACACCGCTTTTGTGGGTGGGGTAACTGTGCAAAAAGTCGCCCAAAAATATGGTGTTTCACTTGCATTAAGTAAACCAACAGGTACTATTGAAAAGTGCCATGACCTACTAAAAACAGCAGGCTTTGAGGCGATTGAAATTAAGTCTGAGCAAGATGGTAGCTATATTAGGCTAGATAGCCTAGAACAGGCAAAGGGGATGTGGTTTGGAGGTTCTCATCCAGTACCTGGGCAATTTCCAAATCCCATGAAGCAACTCTCATCTGGGCAACTGGAAGAAGTCAAGGCGGAATTTGAAGCAGAATTGGCAACATTAGTTACGGAACAAGGCATTTGGAACGATGTCACAATTTTTTATACCTTTGGTCGCAAGCCAATAGGCTAATACAGTTGAGATCAGTAAATTCTCTTTTGGTAGAAAAAACTTGACAGTAAAATGCCTTTAGTAGTATATTTGTACTATTAAAATACTTGCGTGTTGCATAAAGCTTTAAACACCCGACTACGCCAACAAGAGAGTACAAAATAAATGAAGCTATCTAAGGTAGACTTGAGCAGTTTAGTTGCGATCGCTCACTCTGATGGATATTTGCAGTTGTTGCTAGATCGAGGCGACGAACTAGAGTTTTTGGAAATTCCAGCGCCAGTACAAGCTTATGAAGGATTGCAAGAACTGAACGAGGCGATAGCCCAAACGCCTGCACTACCCTTTGAAGAAGAACCAATTGCTATGTTACCAGTTAGTTCATCAATGGCGATCGCTGTAGGCTACGATCGCGACGAACACATTTTGCAAGTTGAGTTTCAAAATGGAGGTGTTTATCAGTACTTAGGCGTAGACGAGGATACTTGGTCAGATTTCCATGCCTCTGACTCAATTGGCAGCTTTTTCAATCAAGAGATTAAAGGTAGATATGACTGCGATCGTCTAGATAATGCAGATTAGACTATTTACTAATAACTGCTAATTTAAATAACCGACCAAGCATATAGCTTGATGATTTTAATTATACTAATATGTCTTAAGAAGGATGGACAAGAATTTTGCTAATTTTAAGTAAATTTTTAGAAGATTTACAGTCTTATAATTTTTTGTTAACAGATAAAATTACTTCCGCTTAGATTAAGTAAGCGGTAATATATGCAACTAATGTCACGAGGAGTGTAGCTCAGATAAACGATAAGCGCTCGCTATAGGGCGTTGCTGAATTGAAGTATGAATCCTTGTAGAGACGTAGCACTGCTACGTCTCTACAAGGATTTTGGTATTATGCAAAATCATTTTCATACATGGAATCAGCAACGCCCGCTATAGCAAGAGCAATTAAACATACACCAGCAGTGTTTTGTTCAGGGACAATAGAAAAAGCCCACATAATACGATCGCAGTTATGACAACTACACTTACCTCTGCTGTTAAACCAAGAGCCGAAGATAGTTTTGCCATTAGCTTTGCACCATTGTCTCTTGAAGAAATCTATGCCTTGTCTAACGATCCAGCTAACGGTGCTGTGGTTATTATGAGTGGCGTAGTTCGCAATCAAACTGATGGTAAACCTGTAATTGCTCTAGAGTATCAAGCTTACGAACCTATGGCATTGCGGATATTTTATCAAATTGCTGCTGATATTCGCTTATCTACGCCTGATGTGAATCGGGTAGTGATTCATCATCGCACTGGACGTTTGCAAGTTGGAGAAATTAGTGTTTTAGTCGCAGTAGGTTGTCCTCATCGGAGCGAGGCATTTGAAGCTTGCCAGTATGCTATTGATACCCTCAAACATAATGCCCCCATTTGGAAAAAAGAACATTGGGAAGATGGTTCTAGCCGTTGGGTAAGTATTGCTGCTTGCGAAACATCAGGAGACATTTGTTAAATAATTCGTAATTCGTAATTCGTAATGATGCTCCTACGTCGCTAACGTAATTAAGTTTTGCAAAGATAAATATTTACATTTGCAAAACAACAATTTATGTTGCATTTGTTTACAGAAAAGGCATGACTCTATTGAGGTTTGTAAATAATTTGTATTTCTAGAAGGAATATTCCTTTAGACTGATCTTCAACAGACAAAAGTGGGGACAAACACAAATGCATTCGTTAAATATATTTTGTCACGAATTTGTAGTTGCTGTTTCCTTTGTAGCTTGCATTATTGGGCTGGTATTACTGTGGGACAGTAAGCAGCAAAAAAATGATGTAGAAGAAACAGAGCGGATTTTATTTAGAATGAGCTTTACTTACTGGCTAGTTTACTGTGTAGCCTTTGGTATAGAAAAAATAGTTTTACCCGACTGGGAATCTGTACTCATGACCTTGAGAATAACTACGGCTCTGTCATATTTCTTAACTTTTTCTTGCATTGTTAGTCTGCCACTACACAAATTTGCAGTCCACCGTGTTGAAGAATAGTTATAGGGCATGGGGAATTGGGAATTGGGCATGATTATTTCATAGCGATCGCTAATGCCGTTTCCAATTCTGACTGCGCCAAAGGGGTTAGAATAAAGACCTCTTGTACAGTCTTCCCCTGCCGTGCAATTACTTTATAGCCGCCGCGAATCGGTACTGAAACGCGCAATTGCATTTTCGGGCAATGGCCTTTTGCCCGCCCAATCACTCCGGGCGTCACAGTTTGGATGTTGTCCTGCTGACAAAGACGTTCTAAAATGGGGATGAGACCATCAAGGTGGGTCGAGTGATTCCAAACCAGTCTGCCAGCTTTTTGCGTTCGCGTAGCGTCTCGTAGAGAAGCCGATCGGAGGGAATCTGCGGTGGGTTTGCCCATGATAATTAAGCTGCTTCTAGAGGTGCCATTGTCAAACCTGCTCGTTGCAGTTGCTGGTGATAGAGTTCCGCAGGTTCTTGGGGCCCGACCCAGACGATCGCTTGACCTTCATAGTGTACCTGATTAGTTAGATCCCATGCGCGATCGCCAGTCATCCCTGGAATATATTTCATCAAACATTCACTCACATGTTGAAATGTATTAAAATCATCGTTTAATACAATAACTTTGTAATTCGGATAAGTCTTACGGGTAACTTGATTAGACCGTTCAGGAGCTTTAGTTGGTGCTGTGGCCATCCCGTAAACATCTGCTGAAAGTGTCATAACCATAGAACAATTAAGCAAGATAATTTTACAAAACTACACTACAAACAGCTAGTTTAGTCTATTGTCAGTTGTCATTCGTCATTTTTCCGTTGTCCGTTGCCCTTAACAAATGACCAATGACCAATGATATCGTGTCCGGCTAAAGACTTATCATTAAGACTGCAAGGGGGCAGGGGGCAGGGGGCTTTTCTGATTTTTGCACAGATTGGGTAATCAAAAGTGATTAACCGGACTTGATATGACAAATGACAAATGACAAATGACCAATGACTATCTACCGCCAATTATCCCAGTTTTCGTTAAAAATGGATGTATCTGGGAAGGCTGTGGGGTTGCCATTTTGTTCCAAAAGCCGTTTAAGTGCTTCCAGTTGTGGCTCTTGTTTGGGTAAGTCATCGACTAGTTGGTAGGGTGCGATCGCATTTTTCAGGGCAAAACTAGCAACAGTTCCCGCAGCTGCGCCAGATGACCATTCAAAGGAATGGACTCGATAAGCAGCAGCAGCAATATGACTACTAGCAATGCTTTTGCCTCCTACCAGCAAATTATCAATTTTCTGGGGAATCATTGCCCTGAGAGCAATTTGGAAGGGATAAGCTTGTCCTGCACCACGCCTTTCACCTGGACGTTCTGTATTACCAGGAGCTTCTGGGGGACTATTCACCATACAAGGATGGAAATCTATAGCATAGTGACCAATACCCACAGCATCAGGGAAGATAGTAGAACGAGTCCGTCGCATTGCTTTTTCTGGTGAGACTTTACCTTCAATTACTGATACTGCTTCCAAACCTGCAAGTGCTGCTCGTAGCCTCCGATACATATCTGCTGGCAGAGTCTGGGAGTAATATTTATCGTTGTAATCTCGGCGAGAAATATCAATTTCCCAAATACCAAAGCCACCAGGTTGTCCCCAACTAGGGCGGCCAATGATGCGCCGTGCTTCGCGCATATAAGGATATTTCGATAAGCCATGTACTGTTCCCATCGGAGAATTTAGCCCGGAAACAAAGCGGTTATTGCTTTGCAGCTGCTTTATACCCTCCCCCAACTTGGAATCTGTAGTCCCAGCTACCAACCAATAATAGAAAGAGAGGGCATTTTCCTCAGCTTTACGGAGAGTTTCTGTTCGTAGCCCCCCCATCCAACCACCTGGTTTTAACTGCCCAGTACTTTCTAACTGTTGGCGACTGTAAATCAGGTTATCTTGGGCTGTTCCGGGGCGGTAGTCGTTACCCCAAGTCCAGTTTTGCATGGAGATGTCCCCTGGTGTAGGAGCAGTAAAACTTACACCACCGAATTTTTCTGGTTTTCCTTTCTTTGGACTCAAAATGCGACGATAGGTGAAAACTAAGTCAAAGTTAGCTAGTCGGGTTAATTCATAGCTAAAATATGGGGCGTATTGTGAATAAAATGCTGGCATCGTCTGCGGTTGCGGTTCTTTAGTTGCCTCCATTGCAAAGGTGTAGGTAAAGCCTTGAGGACAATAAGGATCGTTATTGGTACTGGACGCAGAAGGTTCTAGGTAAGAAAGGGCATCAATACCCAATCGGTAGGGGACATCAGCAAGGGCGATAATTTCTCCAGTTTCGCTCGCGTCTACGACATACCATTTAGGAGCATCCCCTTTATCTGTTTTGGGAATATCTGTCTTGGGAAGGAAACGGATAATAGTTTTGGTAAATCGAGATGAGTTTTCGTAGCTATAAGAATCTTCAATACTTTGAGATAAAGTAAAGGTATTGAGGGGTGGTGCGCCTTTTGCTGGTTGATGTTGAATAGCGATCGCACTATTAATTATTTTGCCATCAGCAGCGATTTCCAAATCCTTAATTACCGTGTTGGGAAACCATTGCAATTTCCCTTTGCCTTGCTTCTCGGCATCTTTGAGCATCTGGACTAAAATGTTGTGAGCATCGCGGGGAAGAAAGCAGGCTTCACTTACCCAACAGTCACCGGGGTTAAGTGTACCGTATTTGCGCCCAATGCGCTTTCGCAATTCTAGGTAGCCGCGAGAATAGAATTTGAGAGCACGCTGAGTTGGGCGTTCGTCTAACGCAGATGTCCCTTGAGAAGAAATTTGTCCTCCCAGCCAGTCAGTAATTTCTGTGAGACAAACCGTTCGTCCTGCTAGTAACCCCTCGTAAGCTGTGGCGGCACCAGATAGTCCACCACCCACAACTAAAATCTCGCAATTGACAGTTTTATCTGGGCTTCTCGGTACTGTAGCGATCGCCACATCAAATGCAACTAAGCTAGATATTAAATTAAGACTGATCAGCGATGTCAAACTAAAAGCTACTTTGTGTCTACCTTTCATGGTTAAAGAAACCCCTTCAACTTCTGTTCCATTTTGTAGACGGTAGCATCTAGCAAATGTTTAACTCAAGCAATTCTTTACAAGGTAATCTACGTGATATGGTGGGGAATAAAGTTTTTCAAGCGAATAGCACGCTCGACCAGGTGAAAATCTTAAGAAAATAAGTGTGAGTAACTTGTTGAATTTCTCACTTAATCCAAGTCTTGAACATGAGCAGCATTCAGCTATTCAATTGTCAAAGTCTCGTTTAGCTTAAGCAGCCATTGATAACATGGCTCATCAATTGGGGCAATGTCCCTGCGTTGCTGCGCTAAAGATTCTGTGTAAGCTATGAGCCAAGAAGAAGCAAGTTCTTGCTCAGTTGTGGCCTCTTCTGCCAATGTACGAGCAAACTGTAGCTCTACCCATTCCTTAAAAGTAACTATTTCCAGGGATATCCCAAATATTTCTTCAATTTCATTACATCTAAGCATCAGTTCATCAATTCGTTCAGCTTCAAGACTTGTAACGAAACCAGCCTTTCTAAGGGCGGGATGTACTTCCAATTTTTCTGATAATTCCTCAATCTCATCTCGCAAGTATGACTTACCATACTTAGCATCCCAAGCTTCCACAATTTGCCTATCCTCTAAAAGTTCAATATCGCCAACATTGCCATGCTTCTTATTGGCTGAACGCATTTGCGAAAGTGGTTTTAGCAACCTGTGGGGAAAAACTTGGTATTCTTGCATAGCCTGCATTAAGCTATGCATAGCTATCTCCATTAAACGAGCCGCATAATCAGATTGATTAATGTGACGCAGTATCAGACTTAATGAAATGCCTTTATCAAAAACTGTTGCTCCCAGAAATAAGGTGAGAGTCTCAATAGTTTGTAAAGCTAATCTTCTAAAGTTATCTGCTTGATTGAGTAGTTGCGAAAGAAGATAGCGCAGTGCTATTTCAGAAACTACTTCGTCTTTCTCAATTGCCTCAACAAGACTTACCCACTCAGAACGTGCGCCTCTCATGTTGGCTTTATATACAGATGAATACGGGTAATTTTCTGCTAAACTGCGTGTCATCATGAAACCATCCGCATTCAATCTCAGTAGTTCATATTTTCGTAACACAGGTGTAATGTATTGCTTATCGAGAGAACGCATAGAAATACCATCACACCAAGAAAAGTCTCTTGTCGCCGTACTACCTTTGTGTAACCTAATACTCTGCTCTGGCTCAATTGCCTTAACGCACAACTGTAGAATTGACAAACCTACTAATGCTCTACCAACTTCGCTGGTCACTGACTGTACAAGTCTATCTAAAATATATTTATGCGTTTGGTTCAAGATCAAAAAATCAAGATTCGATGAATAATCTCTGCAAAATAAAATCTGTTTTTCCAAGTAACCTGTAGATAGCTCTACCGCTATTTTCTTGTACCGTATCTTTGCAGCCTGATTCATTCCTCCTTCTTGAAAGTATTGAATTGTTCCATCAGGTAAAACCAACTCACTTCTGTTTGTATAGACTCTCAGGTGTAGCTCATTCATGATCTGTTTATAGATTTTTGCGAAGTTGCACGCTTTTAGGGTTTAGTGTAGGAAAGGCATAAGGAATCAAATACTCACCTTTGGGAATTTGTGGGTTTGTGTTGTGATTTCTAACTTCGTAACCCATAACTCGCAGAGATTGAAGATAGGAGAAGATATCTTCTGCTTTCACACCCCATCGGTCTGCCAGCTCTGTAGCTGAAAGTTGAGCAGCAGTACCAATACACCTCGTCACACATTGGATTACACGCCAAAGTGGTTTAACTTTCAACTGAGGATTAAAAGTTATTATTCCACTAATTCGGGGATTGTATTGATAATATCCAGATAACTGAACTAAATCCGCTTTTCCTGTAGCTTCAGTTAACTTTTCTTCAAAAGCTTTCCAAAGAGATGTATATAACCATGTATCAAGAGCCTTAGCACAAAGCTTAACTGAACACGTTCCCAGAACCCATTCATCATGACCGCAAGAGGGATTAATATCTATCACGAATTGATCTTCTTCTTCGCAATTATCATTGATACCTGCTGCGAACAGCCAACAAGAATCATTCAAATCGTAGGATATATAAATTTTTACACCTTCAGAAGTTTGTTCTGTTGTCCAAGAAAAATCAGCAGATAAAAATCTGACCATTTTTCCTTTACCTTCGTATTGAAAACGAGGTATAGATAAAAATTTTCCTGCTTGACGTAAATCTGCAATTGCAGATTTAGCCTTTTGAGAATAAATTTCCGTTAACTTTCTCTTGCGCTGGCGAAAACCTAGTTTTTTATTTTCAGGTAAGTAACTTATAGGGAAAGGTAATTTAAATTTAATTACTTGTTCTAAAATACTAAGAGCCAATATCCGCCCAAGTTGAGGAGGCACTGAATTTCCAATTTGTTCAATAGAAACCTGCCTATTACCAATAAGTTCATAGTCATCAGGAATAGTTTGTAATCTTTTTAACTCTGCAATTGATAATTTCCGATTTTCCCAACTGAAAGGCCCTGTATATTGTCCTCCCTGTGCTTTAATTGTTCGTACTGGATTTGTTGGATCTGCTTTGTATAGAAAATCTGAAAACTTTGATCTCCAGCTAAATATTGGGTTAGGATAGCCCATCTCTTTTGTATAAAAACTATAGTTAAGTCCAGGTGGAATATGTTCGAGTAGATGTCCAAAACGTCCGCCTAAACCTATTTCCATTTCTGAAATATCAGCGCCTTCTACAGCTTCTCCTGCTGAATAATAAGAATTTTGATTCAGAGAATCTGGGCCATGAGTAGGATAGGGAAATAAATATTCGCCTTCTTTTAATCCAACAATAAATAAACGTTCTCGATGTTGAGGTACTCCATAATCAGCAGCATCAAGAATCCGAAAATAAATATTGTAGCCAACTTCTCTAAAAGCTTTTTGAATTTCTTGCCAAGCTTTTCCTCCATTGGCTCCAGTTATTCCATACACATTTTCAAATAAGAATCCTTTCGGCTTAAGTACATTGAGAATACGAACATATTCTTGAAATAATGTACCTCTAGCATCTGTTGTTCCAGACACTCCAGCAGCTCTACGTCCGGCAGCAGAGAAAGTTTGACAAGGAGGGCCTCCAATAATAAAGTCTACTGTAAGATGAGATTCAGGTAAATAATCTCTAATATCAATGCAAACAGCTTCAGAGCCTTCTAGCCATTTCTCTGGTAAAGAATTCCTTTGTAAAGTTTGAACATACTTGGCTTCAAGCTCTACCATTTGAATGATTTCAAAGCCAGCATCATGAAATCCAATGTCTAATCCACCACCACCAGAAAATAAGCTGAGTGTTTTAATGGGAGTATGTCCCTGCTCCATCAGCCATTGGCGGAGAGATTTACCAAAATTGTCAGTCCATGCTGGTTCTTGCCTGACTCTAAGAATGGCTAAAATATCTTGGAACCAAGTTTTATTAATTGGCTCGGAGCTAGACAAATCGAGGAAAAGAGACAACTGTTGCATTGCGTAATCTAAAATATAGCGGTTGGAGGTTGTGTACAATATTCTTTGGTGGGACAAAGTTGCTAAAGACTAGAATAGTGTATCCAATCCATCTACCCCTGAAAAAATCTGCCCAAGTTAAATCCCTATCCCAAAGGTCAACCGATATATCGTGATTTCATCTCTTTTTCTGAAATTAAAAACTGCTCTTGCTGAAAGTAGACAAGAGCAGTTTTTAATTGCAAAGCCCAAAATAAGAATTTAGGCATCTTCAAGTTCAAATTGAGCTACCGTAACGGCGTTAAAAGCGAAAGCTAAAACTAATGGCATTGGTGATTGCAACCAAAAGGTACAGAGAACAGCTAGGATTGTGCCAATTACTGCGGACATCGACCACAATCTTTCTTCAAAAGTCAACCCCTTCTCGGCTTTAATCACTCTGAGAACGTGAACTGGAATTGGTTCCGGCATTACCCCACCCGGAGGGAAAGCCCAGAAGTTGTTACGTCGCTCTACAAATAAATCTGTCCAGCCATTTTCTTGGCACCATGCCTCAATCCATTGAAGTGAGTAATGATTCATCATCGGGTTTCAGAGTTCGGTTTGTGGAAGTTGTGTACTTGGTGAATGTAAACTCTTAGAGATTCCTGAAGAACTAACTAATTCGCTATAAAATTAACGCTAATTATCCAATTTTTAAGCTTTGTTAAGCAAGTTGAGACGTATATAATAACGCTCAAACCTTACTTTCATTAATTAAAAGATTAACAGTTGATGGAGGTTGTTAAATTTAAAAGACAATAAACTTTACTTGAAACATTGAAAATCAAGAATTGTAAATAAGCTCATGAGTATTACTGCTTAAGAAAACTCTTTATATCTAGAAATTCAAATCTTAAAATGAAGAATTGTAAACAAATCTACAAGCTTAGGCTCAGTCATAGAGGAAATGGAATTGCGGGTAAGGTCAAAAGGTTAATTTTTAATTAATTTTATTTCTTAAGAAAGATGATTTAAATTTCTATACCTCTCTAAGGGTAAATAGAATCAAAGTGAAGCTAGGAGTAAGATATCTAATGAAATAAAAACTTACTTGATTCAAATCAAATATATGTTGAGTATACTTTGGGGTATTGTTGTTGTACTGATTGCTTTTTGGGGATTAGGACTGGCACTTCATATTGCCGGAAATTTCATTCATGCAGTGTTGCTTATAGCGATCGCTCTTGCTATCTATAATTTTTTCAAAGCGCGTGATGTGTAAATAGAGTGATTCCCGATCTGGTAAGGTAGGTTTTCAAAGTTACTAAACTTGGCAAAAAAGATTTGAGTGTACCTAAGCTGCTTAGGAAACGCTATATTGCCGTCTAGCTACTAAGGGGGAGAAGCGATGTCTACCACAGGCTACGCATCTACCCTTTTTGCGTTACAAAATATTAAGCTAGGGAAATACACGTTTCCCAAGTCCAGTAGCGAGGCTGGGAGTCTTAATTAAGATGCTCCAGTCTTGCTAATATTCAAATGCGGTAATTAAATGCAGCGATTAGACACCAAATTAGCTTTCAATATATTATGGCGGCAAGGGTTGGCATTCCTTCTAGGAATAATTATATGGTGCGTGGCTGATCCCGCACTGGCTGTAGACTGGACTCATCCGCTTTCATTTAGCAATGCAGAGTTGTCAAGACGTGATTTTTCTGGTGACAGCTTGCAAGCTGCGGAGTTTTCTAACGCCAATATGGAACTGGCTAACTTTTCTAACGCTGACTTGCGGGGAGCAGTCATGAGTGCTTCGGTGATGACGAATGCAAATCTCCACGGGGCTGATTTAACGAATGCAATGGTTGATCAGGTAAACTTGACTAAGGCAGATTTGAGCGATGCAGTTTTCAAAGAAGCTCTTTTGCTCCGCGCCATATTTAATGATGTGAATATAGACGGTGCAGATTTTACAGATGCAATTTTGGATAGAGCGCAAATCAAAGAACTGTGCGGTAAAGCCAGTGGTGTGAATTCCAAAACAGGCGTGCAAACTCGTGATTCTTTAGGATGTCAATGAAACGTGTTGGTGTAATTGGTGGCGGACAACTTGCCTGGATGATGGCGGATGCAGCACAGACGCTAGGAGTAAAATTGGTAGTACAAACTCCTAGTGAACATGACCCGGCTGTGTCAATTGCCAAAGAAACTGTTTTCGCCCCAGTTGATGACGCAACTGCTACGGAAATATTAGCTCAAAAATGCGATGTTATCACCTTTGAAAACGAATTTGTTAACTTAGATGCTTTATCTATTTTAGCACACCAAGGTGTTTGTTTTCGTCCCAGATTAGAAGCTTTAGCTCCTCTTTTAGATAAATATCATCAGCGTTGCTATTTACGCGACTTAGGCTTACCTGTTCCCCAATTTCTAGCTCTTGACGAGGTAGAAAATCTCAAATCACAAATAGAATATCTAGGTTTTCCAGCAGTCCTCAAATCCCGTCGCCACGGTTACGATGGTCAAGGTACTTTCATAATTCAGGATTTTGCTACTTTAGAGCAAAAGCTAAGTTATAAAACCACAACAAAAACTTTAAATAAATCACTTTTCTTGTTAGAAGAATTTATCCCTTTTGAAAGAGAACTAGCAATTATTGCAGTTCGTTCAGTAGAAGGAGAAATTGTAACTTATCCAGTGGTGGAAACCCAACAAGAACAACAAGTGTGTCGGCGGGTAATTGCACCAGCTGAGATTACGCCTAATCAAGTAGCAGAAATTCAAGCGATCGCACATACTCTATTAAATAGCCTAGAAGTTGTAGGCATTTTTGGAATTGAGCTATTTCTGGGTACTAATGGCAAAATCCTGGTAAATGAAATTGCACCCCGTACCCACAATTCTGGGCATTTTTCTATTGACGCCTGTGAAACTTCGCAGTTTGAGCAGCACCTGAGAGCAGTTTGTGGTTTACCTTTAGGAAATCCGGCTTTGCAGTGCGCCAGCGCTGTAATGGTGAACCTACTGGGGTATGAAAATTCTCATAACGACTACCAAAGCCAGCGTCAACAAATAGCAGAAATTCCCCAGGCACACGTTCACTGGTATGGGAAGACTCAATCACGTCCTGGACGGAAGTTGGGGCATGTCACCGTTTTGCTAGATAATCAGAATCGAGAATCGAGAAGTGCCATCGCCCACAGCATAGAATCTATCTGGTATCCCAGGTAAATTTTCAGAAACTTTCGATGTTGAACACACAACATCTTTTGAAAAGCTATAATGAGTTAAGTTCAACTACGACGTTGGTGACTGCCATCAAGTTTTTTGATCTATGCCTTTAATGACAAGGGAGTCAACTGTTCTCGTGGCAGTATACCGGGCATGTACCCGGAAACTTTAAACGAGGAATTTAGGTTCCCACCTGGATAAACCCAGGTCATAAACTTAGGTAAAACGGCGTCGCGGTGAACTTAAAATTATTAGCTTCCAAAGTCAATGAGAATTTGGGAGCTTTAATTATTTAAATCAGTATTAGTCGTACTAAAAATTAGAAATTCTAAACTAACGTGAGTTCGATGAATCTTCATTTAAAATGAGCGAACTTACAGTAAATATTGCCATATTTTTGGGAAAACTAGATAGTAAAGTCTCAAGAATTAAACCCTATGGTCAGCATTCCCGGATATGACGTTAGCCAAGAACTCTACAACGGTTCAAGAACCTTAGTTTATCGCGCTAATCGAGAGACTGACCAAAAATCTGTGGTGATTAAGCTGATGAAAACTGCTTATCCCAGCTTCAGTGAATTGGTACAGTTTCGCAACCAGTTCACCATCGCCAAAAATCTGAATCTACCTGGAATCATCCAAACCTACAGCCTGGAATCCTATCAGAATGGCTATGCGTTAGTGATGGAAGACTTTGGGGGAATTTCCTTGAAGGAATGGAGAGTGGGGGGAAGAGTCGAATCTCTGATGGAGTTTTTACAAATTGCGATCGCTCTGTGTAATGCATTAGATATTGTAATTCGTAATCGGATCATTCACAAAGATATTAAACCCGCCAATATTTTAATTAATCCAGAAACTAAAGAAGTTAAGTTAATTGACTTTAGTATTGCATCTCTGTTACCACGAGAAACTCAAATCCTGATGAGTCCTAATGTGTTAGAAGGGACACTCGGCTATTTATCTCCAGAGCAAACTGGACGCATGAATCGGGGAATTGATTACCGGACTGACTTTTATTCACTGGGTGTAACATTTTACGAGTTACTAACTGGGGAATTACCATTTAAATCGCACGAACCGATGGAATTGCTACATTGTCATATTGCCAAACTTCCGCCTTTAGTACATGAGATTAATCCGCAAATTCCGCCTGTACTCTCATCTATTGTTAGCAAGTTGATGGCGAAAAATGCCGAAGACCGCTATCAGAGTGCATTTGGGCTGAAATATGATTTAGAAAATTGTTTACATCAACTAAAAGAAACGGGGAAAATTGCAAGTTTCCTAATTGCTCAACGGGATGTGTGCGATCGCTTCATTATCCCAGAAAAACTCTATGGTCGCGAGCATGAAGTTGAAACTCTGCTAAAAGCATTTGACAGGGTTACCAACAATCAGACGGAACTAATGCTGGTGGCTGGTTTTTCTGGTATTGGTAAAACTGCTTTGGTCAATGAGGTTCATAAACCCATTGTCCGGCAAAGGGGCTACTTCATCAAAGGCAAATTTGACCAATTTAATCGTAATATTCCCTTCTTTGCTTTTGTGCAGGCGTTTAGAGACTTAATGGGGCAATTACTGAGTGAAAGTGATGCCCAATTGTCAACTTGGAAAAATAAAATTTTACAAGTGCTGGGCGAGCAGGGGCAAGTCATTCTTGAGGTAATTCCCGAACTAGAACAAATTATTGGTCAACAACCACCTGCAACGGAACTTTCACCCAATGCAGCCCAGAATCGTTTTAATTTACTCTTTCAAAAGTTCATTCAAGTATTCACCACAAAAGAACATCCATTAGTAATTTTCCTCGATGATTTGCAATGGGCCGATTCTACATCGCTCAAATTGATGCAGTTGCTGATGAATGAGTCAGGAAGTGGATCTTTACTTTTAATTGGTGCTTATCGGGATAATGAAGTTTCTGCTGCTCATCCATTGATATTGACATTAGATGAAATTGCCAAAGCTAATGCTACTATTAACAAAATTACATTAGCTCCGTTGAGTGAAAGAAGTTTAAATCAACTGGTTGCTGATACCCTAAATTGTTCGCTAGAAACTACAGAAATACTCACACAGTTAGTTTATCAGAAAATTAAGGGAAATCCATTTTTTAGTACACAGTTTTTCAAAGCACTGTATCAAGATAGGCTAATTAAGTTTGATTTAGATAGCGGAAGCTGGCAGTGTAATATTGCCCAGTTGAAAGCGTTAGCCTTGACAGATGATGTGGTTGACTTTATGGTGTTACAGTTGCGTAAATTGCCAGAATCAACGCAGGATGTTTTGAAATTAGCGGCTTGTATTGGGAATCAATTTGATTTGGCAACATTGGCAATTGTTTCTGAAAATTCCGAAACCGAAACAGCAACATACCTCTGGAAAGGATTACAAGAGGGATTAATCATACCACAAAGCGAAGTTTACAAATTCTATGTTGGGCGGGAAACACAGGATTTAGCACAAAGCTCGCTAACTGTAAATTATAAATTTTTACACGATCGCGTTCAACAAGCAGCTTATGCATTAATCCCAGAGTCAAAAAAGCAATCCATCCATCTGCAAATTGGCCAACTGCTATTAAGCAAAATATCCATTATAAAGCAGGAAGAGAGAATTTTTGAGATTGTTAATCAGTTGAATATTGGTGTAAAGCTAATCACTCAGGCGTCTGAGAGAGAACAATTAGCAAAGTTAAATTTGCTGGCTGGGCAAAAAGCCAAACTATCCACTGCTTATGCTAATACAATGGAATATATCAGTTGCGGTATTCAGCTATTGAGAACAGATAGCTGGCAGCAACAATATTCACTCACATTAGCCTTGTATGAAGAAGCTGCTTCGGCAGCCTATTTCATGGGTCAATTTGACCAGGTAGAAGAGTTTGTTAAGCAAGTGCAAGACCATGCTAACGTCTTACTAGATAAAGTGAAATCGATTGAGATCCAAATTCAATCTTATTTAGCTCAGAGTCGTTTTGATGATTCGATTCGGAGTGCGATCGCACTGCTAAATCTCTTAGGTGTCAAACTATCCGATCGAGCAAATCAAACGCAAACATTCCTTAGTTTAGCCCAAACAAAATTACGACTTTTAGGTAAATCTCCTTTAAGTTTGATTGATTTACCTGACATGACGAGGGACAAACAACTGGCAGCAATCCGAATTCTGGCTAGTACGAATTCAACGGCTTATATTGCTCGTCCAGATTTACTCCCACAAATAATCTTGAGCGAAGTCAATTTATCGATGCAGTACGGTAATGCAGCAGCATCTGCATTTGGCTATGCTTGGTATGGATTGATTGAGTGTGGCATTCTGGGAAATATTGAGTCAGGTTATAAATTTGGTCAATTAGCATTACAAGTTCTCGACAAATTCCATAGCAAGGAATTCAAAGCTAGAACTTTCTTCATTGTTCAAACATTTATTAATCACTGGCATCAACCCCTTCAAGACACAATTGCACCATTAATCGAAGCCTATCAAGTGGGTTTAGAAACAGGAGATATAGAATATGCTGCTTGGGCTAGCTATAGCTGTAGTTTTCATGGATACTTGATGGGGCAGGAATTGGCTGAGTTAGAAAAACAGATGGGTGACTATGCTGAAGTTTACAGCCATTTCAAACAAGAAAAACCTCAGACGTATATTAATTCATTTCGCCAAGCCATGTTGAATTTGTTGGGATCTACTAATCCCAGTTACTTATCGGGTGCTATTTATGATGCACAAACTATTTGTCCATTACAAAAGCAAGCAGGCGATCGCACTGGATTGTGCTTTAGCTATACCAATGAACTGATACTTTGCTACCTATTTGAAAACTATACCGGAGCATCTGAGGCTGCAATTAATGCAATAACCTATTTAGATGGGGTAACATCGGCAGCAGTTGTACCAATAGTTTATTTTTATCAGGCACTAACGCAACTGATTCTCTATTCAACAGCAAAAGCTACCGAGAAAAAGCAGATTCTTAAAAAAGTAACATCCTATCAAAAAAAGCTGAAAAAATGGGCGCATCACGCCCCAAGAAATCATCAACACAAATTTTACTTAATCGAAGCAGAACGGCATCGGATTTTGCGGCAAAAGAACAAAGCAATGGAACTTTACGATCGCGCCATTTCTCTTGCTAAAGAAAACGAATACATCCAAGAAGAAGCTTTGAGTAATGAGTTGGCTGCCAAGTTCTACCTCGACTGGGGCAAAGAAAAAATCGCCCAAGCTTACATGCAAGAAGCTTATTATTGCTATGCCCGTTGGGGTGCTAAAGCCAAAACCGAAGATTTAGAAAAACGCTATCCCCAACTCCTTGTTCCCATCTTACAAGGACAACTTAATTGCTTTAAATTGAGTTCAACCATCGAGATATCATTACCAAATCAAACCATCCACACAAATATTTCTAGTAGCAGTATTTCTGAAGTCCTCGACTTGTCCACCATCTTTAAAGCTTCACAAGCTCTCTCCAGTGAAATTCAATTAGAGCAATTACTTACTACACTATTGCAAGTGGTGATGGAAAATGCTGGGGCACAAAAAGCTGCATTGCTGGTACTCCAACAGGACGACTTAGTGCTTGAAACCATAGCTACCATCAATGAAGGAATCACCCTGCTATCTGTACCATTGTCAATCAGCGAAGGCATTCCCCTTACACTGATAAACTCTGTCAAACGCAGTTTAAAAACTGTTGTGCTGGATGATGCAACAGCACAAACTGATTTTATCCCCGATCCATATTTAATGCAGCAACAACCTAAGAGTGTGTTGTGTACGCCGATATTAAATCAAGGTAAACTTATCGGGCTGCTATATTTAGAAAATGCGCTGACAATTGGTGCATTTACGAGCGATCGCACCGAAGTTATCCAACTACTATGCGCTCAAGCCGCCATCTCTCTAGAAAATGCCCGCCTTTATCAAGAATCTCAAAATTATGCCCATCAACTAGAGCGATCGCTGCAAGAAGTTGAGCAAGCCCAACTACAAATGGTGCAAAATGAAAAAATGGCAACCTTGGGTAATTTAGTTGCTGGGGTGGCACATGAAATTAATAATCCCATTGGATTTCTCAAAGGCAGCCTCAACAATGCCCAAGAGTATACTCAAGACTTACTCGCTCATATCCAATCCTACCAACAACATTATCCGACTCCTGCGATCGCAGTCATTAAGCATAGCGAAAAAATTGACCTAGAATTCCTAACTGAAGACTTACCAAAGCTAGTAAGTTCGATGAAGATGGCAAGCGATCGCATTGAAGACATTAGTAACAGTCTCCGCACCTTCTCCAGAGCCGATACAGCCGGAAAAGTTGCTTGTAATCTTCATGAAGGGATTGAGAGTACGCTGTTGATTTTGAAGTATCGCCTCAAAGCTGACGAAAAACGTCCAGCGATCGAAGTCATCACCGAATATGGAAAATTACCAGAAGTCAAGTGCTTTTTAGGACAGCTAAATCAAGTATTTATGAACATCCTCGCTAATGCAATTGATGTCTTCGATACATCCATTCAAGGGCGTTCTTTCGCCCAAGTGAAAGCCGATCATCAGCAAATACTAATTCACACTGAAGTATCCAGTGACCAACGCACAGTAACAATTTGCATCAAAGATAACGCTCAGGGGATGCCAGAGGAGATTAGATCGCGGATTTTTGACCACCTGTTTACAACTAAAGAGGTTGGAAAGGGAACGGGATTAGGATTAGCCATCGCTCGTCAAATTGTCGAGGAAACCCATGATGGGCGGTTGAGTTGCAATTCTGTGCTTGGCGAAGGAACAGAATTTGTCATTGAGATTCCAGTGTCTTAATTAATTTGGAATTTTCCTCTCAATGCATAACACTTCTAATTTTTCGGTAGTGCAAAGAACAACAACAGCAAAATTCTACAAAATCTGTATAACTTGATTCTAAAATAGGTATCATTCAGAGTTAAGATAACAAAATTATCTGAAATTGTGGTTAAAACTACAAAAAATTGTTAAAACAACTAACTAATACCCTATTTCCAGCCTCGGTCTTCCGACTAGAGAGTGGTTTAACTTTTATTCATCAAGAAATTCCCACTACTCCTGTAGTTGTGGCGGATGTTTGGGTGCGTGCTGGAGCCAGCTTAGAGCCAAAACCGTGGTTTGGCATGGCGCACTTTTTAGAACACATGATTTTTAAAGGTACGGCAACGCTACCCCCTGGAATGTTCGATTCCCAAGTTGAAAATCGGGGAGGCGTCAGTAATGCGGCGACAAGCTATGATTATGCTCATTATTCACTCACCACAGCTGCTCCTTATTTAAAAGATACTCTGCCCCATTTGGGAGAACTCCTGCTGAATGCGGCAATTCCAGAAGATGAATTTAGCCGCGAACGGGACGTGGTGCTAGAGGAAATTCGTTCTTGTCAGGACGATTCCGACTGGATAGGATTTCAAGCCCTGATTCAAAGCATCTATCCGCATCACCCTTACGGACGTTCGGTGTTGGGTACAGAGCAAGAACTGATGCAGCAATCGCCAGAAGCAATGCGCTGTTTTCACCGCACTCACTATCAGCCGGAAAATATGACGGTGGTAATTGCTGGGGGTATAGCCCAGCAACCAGCTTGGGAACTAGTAAATAATTCATTTGCTGATTTTGCCGAACGCTCTAATTGTCCGCAGTTTGAGAAAGTCACAAAGCCAGTAATAACAGGAATTCACCGTCAAGAACTCTGTTTACCGCGCATAGAACAAGCGCGATTGTTGATGGCGTGGCTCGTACCCGGAGTAGAAGAAATCCGCACTGGCTTTGGTTTAGATTTGTTATCAGTGTTACTCGCAGAAGGGCGAACTTCGCGTTTAGTGCGTGATTTGCGAGAAGATTTGCAATTGGTGCAGGGAATTTACAGTAGTTTTTCTCTACAACGGGAATCAAGCTTATTTACAATTACTGCCTGGTTGGAACCAGAAAATCTGGAGGAAGTTGAGTCTTTAATTTGCGCTCATTTGGATGATTTGCAGACTAGAGGAATTAGTGAACAGGAACTTGCCCGTACACGCAGGCTACTATGTAATGAGTATGCGTTTTCTACCGAAACGCCAAATCAACTGACAGGGCTTTATGGATATTACAATACCATCGCCCAAGCTGAATTAGCTGTGACATATCCGCAGCAGATTCAGTCTTTTGATGCCAAAGAACTGCAAAAATTAGCTAAACAGTATCTTTCCCCAGAGAATTACGCGGTTACTGTACTTAAACCGTGTTAGTCATTAGTTATTAGTCATTAGCAAAAGACAAATGACCAATAACAAAGGACAAATTACAAAGGACAAACGATAAATGACAACCTTGCTGCAAAAATCGCCTATCCATCGCACTGTATTGAACAATGGCATTGTCGTGCTGGTGGCAGAAAATCCTGCTGCGGATATTATTGCAGCACGAATCTTTGTGCGTGCCGGTAGTTGTAACGAAAACCGGGAGCAAGCAGGGTTGGCACATTTGCTATCAGCAGTGATGACAAAGGGCTGCGATGGACTTTCTAGTTTGGAAATTGCAGAAAAAGTCGAGTCTGTAGGGGCGAGTTTGAGCGCGGATGCTGGCACTGATTATTTTTTGCTATCTTTCAAGACGGTAACATCCGATTTTGGAGAAATTCTAACATTGGCAGGGCGGATTTTGCGATCGCCTACTTTTCCCGAAACTCAAGTGGAACTAGAACGGCGTTTAGCACTCCAGGATATTCGTTCTCAAAAAGAGCAACCGTTCAATGTCGCCTTTGAACAAATGCGGCAGGTAATGTACCAAAATCATCCATATTCCATGTCGGTGCTGGGAGATGAAACCACCATGAGTAGCTTAAATCGTGCAGATTTAGTGGATTATCACCAGACTTATTTCCGTCCAGATAATGTAGTAATTAGTATTGCAGGTAGAGTCACAGCCACAGATGCAACCGCGTTGGTGGAAGAAGTTTTTGCTGATTGGCAAGCGCCAGCCCAAGCACTACCAATACTGAATTTACCTGAAATTAAGGTGGAACCGCAGGTAAGAGTTAAGCCAGTACAAACACAACAATCAATCGTGATGCTTGGTTATTTGGGAACATCAGTGAGTTCTGTTGATTACGCCGCACTGAAGTTGCTGTGTACCTACTTGGGAAATGGGCTTTCTAGTCGCTTGTTTGTTGAATTGCGGGAAAAGCGCGGTTTAGCTTACGAAGTATCCGCCTTTTACTCCACAAGGCTATTTCCAGCCTCATTTGTGGTTTATATGGGTACAGCACCGGAAAATACCAGCATCGCCCTAGAAGGACTGCGTACAGAAGTAGATTTATTGTCTACCACCGAAGTATCTGATAGCGCCCTTCAAGCTGCTAAAAATAAGATTTTGGGGCAGTACGCCTTGGGTAAACAAACGAACGGGCAAATTGCTCAGATATACGGTTGGTATGAAATTTTGGGCTTAGGAATTGATTTTGATACAAAGTTCCAAGAATTGATTGCGGCGGTGACTGCCAAGGATGCCATCGCTTCAGCTCGTAAGTATTTAAAAGAGCCTTACTTGTCTTTAGTTGGTCAAGAAGAAGCAATTAATCGAGCGATCGCATAACTGAAAATGTAGAATCGTAAAATGCAGCAGCTGTTTTTTAGACCAAGCGGCTGTACCATTAGCATGAGAATATTCTGGGAGTGAATTCCATGCAAAGCAGCCTGACAGCAAGTATTTTGAGTTACTTAAAATTACTAGACCCAACTGTAAATCGCTGTAGGATGGAAAAACGGCCAAAGGGTCGGTGGCCAAGGAGGTCTAAATCTTTATTAGCCATTGAAATACTCTTGTTCTCCACTACGCCTCTAATTATTGCCTCAACGGCTGTAGTATCAATAGCAGCGCCACAAAAAATTGCCCAAATAAATCCTCAAGATAGCATCAACCGCCCTATCCTCAAAGTTGGTAGCCAAGGCGAACGCGTATCTGAACTTCAAGCAGCTCTGAAACTTTTGGGTTTTTATTCTGGTGCTGTAGATGGTACATATAGTGAGAATACAGCCAGTGCTGTTTCCCGGTTTAAACAAGCTGCTGGTTTGAATCCAGATGGCATTGTTGATGCCAGCACTTGGCAACGACTTTTCCCTAATCAACCAGTAGCAGCATCAACCATCCCTTCATCTCAGCCAAGATTTAACTCAGCTAACAATTTTCCTGTTCCAACCCAGGCTAGCAACCTCACCAACGTTGCAAATCCTAATCCTCCAAGACAAGCTGTAACACAAGTTCCGACTAGCCCTGAACAAAGAGCTACTACCCCGAAAAAAGCTGTAACACGAGTTGCGACTAGCCCTGAGCCAAGACCTGCTACCCCAAGAAAAACTACAACTTCAAGCACACAAAAAACGCCGAAGCGTACTACATCAACTACTGGAAGTCAATCAACTACACGGACTGGACAAACTAATCGAACTCAGCTAAACACAACCACTAAGCGAACCCCTGGTATTCAATACACCTCAGAAGGATTGCCAATTTTGCGTATAGGATTACGTGGTTCTGAAGTTGTTAAGTTGCAGCAACAACTGAAAAAGCTTGGTTTATTAAAAGGCGATGCCGATGGAGACTTTGGCGAGACAACCGAAGCAGCTGTGAAAGCTGCACAAACGCGCTATGGTTTAGAAGCTGACGGTGTAGTTGGTGGCTCTACCTGGGAGGTTCTTTTGCGGCGTTAGCCCCAACAGCGTTAGGCTGATACTAAAGTTGCCATCCACTATAGTGCAATTTTGGCAGTTTCCTTAATGACTTTGGAACTTGCTAGTGGTAAATACCCTCTTTTAGGTACAGAGGTTTCTCTCGGTCGAGAAACCTCTATAGAATTTTGGCTGCTCAATTAATTTTTGATGAATTTAATTCGTGGTACATCCTGCAATACGATAAAGATACACCGATTAAAAGTATCTCTCTATGCCAGCACAAAAAAATTACATTGCTTTTGGGCTGACAAAAGATGATGGCAACTTTAAGAGTCAAGCACAACGACACCTGATAGTGTTACAGATCACAGCTGTAAATAGTGAAATTAATTAAACTTACTGCTAATTCCTCTAAAAAAACTTATGCAACACTTTTTATTAACTTGGTTCGGTACTGCGGTGGCGTTATTTCTGACTGCTAATATCGTTCCGGGATTCTTTATCAAGAATTTTTTGACTGCCTTGATAGCTGCCCTTGTTATTGGTCTGGTTAATGCATTTGTTAGACCAATTTTACAGATTTTGACTTTTCCAATTACCTTGCTCACCTTTGGTTTATTTACATTGGTAATCAACGCTTTAACCCTTTGGTTAGCAAGTACCTTGACTCCTGGTTCTGGTTTTGAGATTCAGGGCTTTTTACCTGCTTTGTTAGGTTCCATTGTGCTAGCTATTGTTTCTAGTGTAATTAACTATTTTTTAAGAGTTGTTGACTAGATAAATTAATTAGGTTTTGTAATACTCATATTTGAGGCTTGGGCAACAGCTAGCGTTACCGCTCCTGGTTGCCCTTTTAGCTGGAAAATTTGTTTAGGAATTACGAATCTCACTGCCAATGCTTCTATGGTGGTAAAAGGGGAAGCAGTCAACAATGGGGTTTGAATAACTGCAAGAATAGCAGCTGCTTCTGCTACGCTAGGTGTACCTACTTTGTGGTCGGTAATTGTGGCAGGGTTGGGGACACAGACAGAGCGAAGGATTTGAGCAGAAAAGGTTTTTAGGGGCAAATTGCGTAGGTTGCAAAGTTCTATTAAACCAACTTCCGAAGCTTTAGTGTCAATGGTAGCAATCCCTGCGATCGCACTTTGAAAAAGTTGATTTTCTCGAAATATTTGCTCAATTGCTTGATCGAGCAACTGCCATGATGTTCCCCGTTTACAACCGATTCCTACCCATAAAACCTGTTGCACTTGGTGTATTTCCTTATTCAATTTGTCAGGGTTTGGTTTACTCCAACAGCCAACCAAATAAATTTCCTACTGTCAGCCTCAACTCACTTGCAAAATCTGGCACAGGAAGTAAAGCTTCTAATTCATCCAACATGACTGGCTGTTGATTGCGAATGTACACAAATACCGTTTGTTCTTCTGGATCGATCAACCAAACCATTTGTGTTTCATAATTCAGGCAATGCAGAATATTTTTTGTAACTTTCGTTTGTCTTTGGTCAGGTGATAGAATCTCGATAGTCCAATCGGGAGCTGCTTTGAATACATTGGCAACTTGACCATTTTCGTCACGAGGAATTCTTTGCCAAGTAAACACAGAAACATCTGGCACTATTGACCTTCCACCAAAAGTACACCGCAGTTCTGGATACGCTCGTGCAATGCGCTTGGGCTTTACCGTTAAGTTAATAGTGCTAACCATTTCACCTTGAATTGTACTGTGCTTCCCCTGTGCCATTGGTTTTTGAATAATTTGACCATCGATGTATTCACTAGCTGGTTTCGTTTCTGGTAGCTTCAGAAACTCTGCCAAAGTTATGTTTTTAGATGGTGTCCGTACCATTTGCGATCGCCTCCAAGTCCAGCAATTCTAATTAAAAAACCGCAAAGTACACAAAGAAAAAATCAGTTTAGCTCTTACTCTGCGTACCTACCCTGCGGGAAAGCGAAGCGCCTATGCGCTACCTTTGCGTTAAAAAAAATTACATCCTCTCCAATACCCCAATTCCCAGCAACTCTAATCCCAACTTCAGAGTTCTAGCGGTCAAATCACATAAAACCAAGCGTGATGTCCGTTGCGGTTCCTCCGCCTCCAAAACCTGAACTCCCTGATTACGGTCATAAAACTGATTAAACTTTTTACTCAGTTCATACAAATACTCACATAAACGATTAGGTAGCAAGTCTTGCTCTACACTACTAATAACTTCATCCAGTTGAAGTAAATATTTTGCTAGAGCTAATTCTGTTTCATGCTGTAACAAAACAGCATTGTTTCCCAACTCCTTAAAGTTAATATTACCCTTGCGGCTAATTCCCTGAATCCGGGCATAAGCATACAACATATAGGGCGCAGTATTACCTTTGAAATCCAGCATTTTGTCGTAGCTGAAAATGTAGTTACTAGTGCGGTTTTGACTTAAGTCTGCATATTTAACTGCACTGATCCCAACTACCCTAGCAACTTCATTAATAAAGTCTTCAGTTTCTTGGCGTTCTTCTTCTTGTAATCTAGTTTTTAGGTCAGCATGGGCACGAGAAACAGCTTCATCTAATAAATCCCGCAACCGCACAGTATCCCCAGAACGTGTTTTGAACTTTTTACCATCTTCTCCTAACACTAACCCAAAGGGTACATGCACTAATTCCACATCATCGGGAATCCATCCAGCTTTGCGTGCTACTTGGAAAAATTGAGCAAAGTGGTTTCCTTGTCCAGCATCTGTTACATAAATTATCCGCTTTGCTTGATCCTGCTGAATCCGGTAGCGGAGAGATGCTAAATCTGTTGTGGCATAGTTATAACCACCATCTGATTTCTGCACAATTAATGGCAAAGGTTCACCTTCTCTATTTGTAAACCCTTCTAGAAAAACGCATTTTGCCCCTTGGTTTTCTACCAGTAATCCAGATTTTTCTAAATCTTCCACAACTCCTGGTAATAAGCGGTTATAGAAAGATTCACCCCGTTCAGTTAACTTGATATCCAGCAACTCATAAATTATTTGAAACTCTTGCCGTGATTGTTCGCACAGCAGTTTCCAAGCATGAAGTGTATCCTCCGCACCTGCTTGTAATCTTACGACTTCTTGCCGCGCTGTTTCTTGAAAAGCTGCATCTGTATCAAACCGTTGTTTAGCTTTGCGGTAAAAAGAGACTAAATCACCAATATCTAAAGCATTAGCGGTGGTAAGTGCATCTGGGTAAACTTCCCGCAGATAGGCAATTAACATGCCAAACTGCGTACCCCAATCACCTACATGATTTAACCGTAAAACATCGTGTCCTTGAAATTCTAAAATCCGGGCGATGGAATCACCAATAATCGTAGAACGCAAGTGTCCGACGTGCATTTCTTTGGCAATATTCGGACTGGAAAAATCGACAATTTCGCGCTTCGGCGTTTTCGCGGCTGGAACTCCCAGTCTAGAATCAGCTTGAATCTCGTTCAGTTGTGCTTCGAGGTATGCCGTTTTCAGTTTCAGATTGATAAATCCTGGGCCAGCGATTTCTGGCGGTTCGCAGATTTCGGATACATCTAATTTATCAACGATCGCACCTGCGATCGCTCTTGGTTGCAATGCTTTCTTTTTACTCAGGGATAAAGCCACATTCGCCTGATAATCACCAAATTTAGGATTGCTAGCAGAAACCAAAATTGGATCTACTCCAGCAAAATCAGCGCCAAAAGCCGCAACTATTGCGGCTCTTAGCTGAACTTTTAGTTTTTCTTGTGTAGCGTTCATATATAAATTTTATCTGGGAGAGAGAGAATGTAGCTCTGGAAAAGCTTGATTATTAACTTTAGCATTTCATTTTGAGCCACTCGATTCATGAAGCGATCGCTCCCCAACGCTAGTAGTCTGGTAAGCCAAACGTGAATGTGTCAATTGGTACTCTTAAAAATATCTGGAGACAAGCTCAATTGGAGGAAGAGTAATGCGTTATACAGTTGTGATTGAAAAAGGAGAAACTAGTTACGGCGCTTATGTCCCTGATTTACCCGGTTGTGTAGCTGTGGGTGAAACTTTAGAAGACACTGTTGGCGAAATATTGCTTAACAATTTTGGCAACGTAATATTGCACGAAAATTCTGATTACTTCCGCAGCGATAGGATAATTAAATC
>NZ_JBALBZ010000045.1:0-63307 GCF_036919495.1 Nostoc sp. | reverse complement strand
CAACTGCTTTTGCGTCATGTGTCATATTCTATAATGCCGCGACCTCTAAGATCATAATTTTCTTGCGCTACCCCTACTTATTGAGCCGATACAAAATTTACACAGATAAAATTTTAAAAAAATATCTGGTGTATTTGGGTACAATTACTAAATTGTTACTCATTTATATTAGTAAATGCATTGGTATAAATAAAAATAATTATCAAAACTGTGAGCAGTGAGTAAACTAACCACTGACGGTTATCTCCAGAGTTAATATTCATTGTATTTCCACTGACTACAAATCTGAGATTTTAATTTTTGTCTCAATTCAATATAAAATCTAAAACTTAAAATCCAAAATCAACATGGCAGACCTAACTCCTAATTCTAGTTTTAGTTTGACACTGCGCTTGCAGATTCCCAATCGTATAGGGATGTTGGCATCGATAACCCAGGCGATCGCAACTACTGGCGGTAATCTCGGTCAAATTGATTTAATCGAGCAAACCCGCAAAGAATCCACCCGCGATCTTACCGTTGATGCTGCTAGTACCGAACACGCTGAAACCATTGTGCAAGCGGTCAAAGCATTGCCAGACATCAAATTACTCAGCGTCTACGATCGCACCTTTAATTTGCATCGCGGTGGCAAAATCAGCATTACTAGTAGAATTCCCTTAAAAAGTGTGTCTGATTTAGCAATGGCTTACACACCTGGAGTTGGTCGAATTTGTACAGCGATCGCTCAAGATCCAGAGGAAGTTTACAAATTAACCATCAAACAAAACACTGTTGCCATTGTTACTGATGGTAGTGCCGTTTTGGGATTGGGAAATCTCGGCCCAGCAGCAGCCTTACCAGTCATGGAAGGCAAAGCAATGCTATTCAAGGAATTTGCGGGGCTAGATGCTTTTCCCATTTGTCTGGCTACCCAAAATACGGAAGAAATTATCCAGACAGTCAAGAATATCGCGCCAGTTTTTGGGGGTGTGAATTTAGAGGATATCGCTGCACCTCGCTGCTTTGAAATTGAAAGAAGATTGCGCGAAGAGTTAGATATCCCCGTTTTTCACGATGACCAGCACGGTACAGCAATTGTCACCTTGGCAGCATTGTTTAATTCCCTAAAACTGGTACATAAGTCAATGGCGGAAATTCGCATCGTGATTAATGGTGCTGGGGCGGCGGGAGTAGCGATCGCTCGGTTACTGCGGAAAGCTGGGGCAGAAAAAATCTGGATGTGCGACTCTAAAGGGATTATCTCTACTAGTCGTACCGATTTGACAGAAGAAAAACTCGAATTTGCCGTGAAAGCTCAAGGCACATTAGCGGGTGCAATGCAAGGGGCAGATGTGTTTATTGGAGTCAGCGCACCAGGAGTTTTGACACCAGAAATGGTGCAATCGATGGCGAAAGATCCAATTGTGTTTGCGATGGCAAATCCGATTCCAGAGATTCAGCCAGAATTAATCAGTAAAGATGTGGCTGTGATTGCTACCGGTCGCAGTGATTACCCAAATCAAATCAATAATGTTTTAGCTTTTCCTGGAGTATTCCGTGGTGCTTTAGATTGTCGGGCGCATACAATTACCACCACAATGTACCTAGAAGCCGCAAGTGCGATCGCTTCTTTAGTTAAGCCTTCAGACTTGGATCGGGAACATATTATACCTTCCGTTTTTGATGAGCGCGTCGTCACTGCTGTTGCTGCTGCTGTACAACAAGCAGCACGTCAAGAAGGTATCGCTCGGAATTAATTAAAAGAATAATTCTTGTAATATTCACAAAAGTCTGAGCGCTGGTTTCCAGCCCTCAGAACTTTGAATTATCTGGCCCATTCTTTATTATTTAGACTACAATCAACTGCTCTATCGACTGATAAAGTGAAACAGATGAGAATTGATGTCTAAATTTAATGAAGTACCAAGTTGGAGGCGAGTTTATACAAGAACTGCCGTTGATTTTGGCGGGGCCAATTCTAAAACATACTGAACCGAAGTCAGTGACGGTATGGGTGGCACTAAAACAGTCTTGTCAGGTAGAACTCAAGATTTATGGCACAACAAATGATGGTGAAGTACTAGGAAATTGCTTATTAAATGGGCAACGCTCTACCATCGCTTTGGGCAAGTATCTTCACATTGCCGCTATAACGGCTTGGTCTACAGAGGGGCATTGTTTAACTAGCGATTATATCTATGCATACGACCTCCAATTCACTTTCGCTGACCAAAGCCCGCAAACTCTGCAACAAGCATTATGCTCAAACTCCTCTCCTACAGTCAGCATCAGCTACTTTGAGCATCAAAAACCAACCTTTCTTTTGCCGCCAAACCGTCTGCAAGATTTGCAAATTATTCATGCTTCTTGCCGTAAACCTCACGGTCATGGATTTGACGCACTGCCGATTCTCGACAATTTGATTGAGGCAAAAGCAAATCAACCACAACACCGCCCCCACCAGCTATTCCTCACCGGAGATCAAATTTACGGCGACGATGTAGCAGAACCATCACTGTGGGTTGCCAGTACGCTTGGTGATGCCCTTTTAGGTTGGGAAGAACAACTTCCTGTGAATGGAATATACTACACTCCCCAGCAACTACCCCCTGGAGAGCGGGCTGATGTTGCGACAAATCAAGCTGGATTGACCGCAGGATTACATAATAAAGCTGAGAAAGTTAACAGTCATCTTTTCAGTCTGGGTGAATATTACGCTACTTATTTACTAGCTTGGTCGCCAGTGTGTTGGCCGGCCGCATTTCCCAAAGGACACCAAGTAACGCGCAAGAGCAAAGCTATCAAGAACTGGAACCGACAAGTCCGGCACTTGCGCCAATTCATTTATACCCTTGGGAAAGTGCGCCGCGCCCTTGCCAATATTCCCATGTACACCATCTTTGATGACCATGATGTTACTGATGACTGGAATTTGAACCAAGCTTGGTGTTTGCGAGTGCTAGGGCGTCCCTTGGGGCGAAGAATAGTCCAAAATGCTTTGTTAGCTTACACGGTGTTTCAAGGTTGGGGCAATACGCCTGAGCAATTTGCAGAAGGTAAATCCGGTGAAAAGCTATTGGCGGCTGCACAAGGTTGGTCAGCTTCCCAAGGGAGAGATGCAAAGGCTGATGAGGCGATCGCTCATTATGTAGGTATGCCAGCTAACGATCCCCACACAGACTTACCTATTTTAGTTCGAGATGGTGCAGTGTTCATTCTCGATCGACATCCTGAAGCAATTACTTGGAACTACATAGTTAGAAGCGATCGCCATGAAGTAATTGTGCTGGATACGCGGACTTGGCGGGGTTATCCAGCCGATCAAAAACCAATTGCACCACCGATGCTGCTGTGTCCAAAAGCCTTTGAGCAACAACTAGTTTTACCTTTACAAGAAATAGTTGAACAAACTCAGATTCAAACTACATTTGTGATTGCGCCCACGAATGTATTTGGACTACAAGTGATTGATTGGATTCACCATTGGCACTTACAACAGGAGAAAGTTTTTTCAACCGATGTTGGAGATGCCTGGAACATTAATGTTGAAGCACTGGCGAAATTTCTAACTACTTTATTTGAGGAACGTCAACAAGTCGTTATTCTATCAGGAGATATTCACTACAGTTCTGTTGCTCACTTATCTTATGCACGCACTCATTCCAAATTGCAGTCTGTCTTGGTGCAGTTAACCGCTAGTGCATTGAAGAATGAAGAGATTTTGACGCGGCTAATTCATACACGATTGAAACATTGGCTGCTACCAGAAAAGGTGCGACATTGGATAGGTTGGATTAATCCACCCAATATGGTCGAAATTTCAGATAAACAATTACAGCATAATCGCCAGTTGCTGACTAACTCTGAGTGGCATTGTGTGCTTGAGTGGATACCTCGAAACAGTGTTCAGACTTCTTGCATTGGAGCAGATATATCATCGTTAATAGCTCCCTGGAAACGAGCCAAAAATGCAAAATGGAAATGGTTACAACCCCTGATGTTTTGGAAATTTCGTTGGGTTCAGGAGGGGCGAGAAGTAGTTGGATTTAATAATTTAGGTCTGGTTCACTTTGAATTAGTAGATGAGAGTAATTATTGCAAAGTTATTCAAGATTTGTACTGGTTTTCTTCTTGGTATCCAACCCAAGTTGTTTACAGCCGTTTTGAGAGTCAGTTAACGCCTAATCAGTTATTGTTACGATCATGATCCCGGAAGATCCCCCCAAACTCCCATAAAAAGCTACCATGTATACACAAGTCCATCCAGAGCGAGTTTCCAGCTAAGAAAGATGGATTCAAATTGTCTTAAACCACGGAAAAGGTAGGTATTCTAGGAGGTCAACCAGAGGTATAACCCAAGCGTATTGAGGTATAACCTTTCTGGTGTCCTCGAAGCGTGAATTAAGATTAGATTATCCATAATTTTTGGGCGTTGCTGAATTGAAGTATGAATCTGGATGTAGAGACGTAGCACTGCTAAGTCTCTACAAGGATTTTGGTATTATGCAAAATCATTTTCATACATGGAATTAGCAACGCCAATTTTTACTTCTCAAAAATTCTCTCCACCTACTTTACATCTGACTTGTGTATACATGCTCGAAAAATGGAGAAGGGGGTAGAGGTGGGGTTCTGATGTTTCCAACTAAACTTTTGCTTCCAAAGACTTGAGTAACTCTGTATTCACGCCCGATTCACGAGTCAGGGCAATTTTGCCAGTGCGGGCGACTTCTCTCAAACCAAATTTTTGTAACACCTGCACGATCGCTACCATTTTACCTGGATCTCCTACAACTTCTAAGGTGAGAGAATCTTCTGCCACGTCCACGACTCGCGCCCGGAAAATCTGAGACAGTTCGATCACTTCTGAACGATTGCTGGTACTAGCATTCACCTTCAAAAGCATTAATTCCCGCTCTACACAAGGAGTTTCGGTAATATCCTGTACCTTAAGGACATTGACTAACTTGTATAGTTGCTTGGTGAGTTGCTCGATAACGCGATCGTCACCAGGTACAACCATCGTAATTCGAGAGACTCCTCCTTGTTCAGCAGGGCCAACAGCAAGGCTTTCAATATTAAAGCCGCGACGGGCGAATAAACCAGAAATGCGGGAAAGAACACCCGCCTCATCTTCTACGAGAACTGAAAGGGTATGTTTCATCTTCGCCAACAGAGGCTAGCACAGGATTTGAGGAACGCAGACTCTAGTACCGCTTTGCAGAATTCACTTATTCAATCAAAATTCCTTGAGTTACAAGCTCTTGACATTTTGTAAAATATATGTTTCTTTCTGTCGTAGCGTACTACTGCACTAATTGTCAGTGCGACCTTTTATTGTAAACTCAATAGCTGCACTCATTGCATTCTCTAGAGATAAATAATTGGGCAGAAATCATCCTGTAAGGAGTAAATTGATTGAATACATCTCTTTTCTTTGGCAGATGCGGCATTTTTATGAAGCTTTTATACTCAAATTTGATAAACCGAGGATAGGAGAAAAGTTTTTATGGGTTGGTTACAAAGATTATTTGGGATGGAAAAACCTCAAAATGCCGAAGTAAATCCTACTCCGCAGTCAATAGCGCAAACTCCTAGTACTAGCGCTGCTCCTACAGCTACTCAATCAATCCCCCCAGAACGTCTGGGATTAAGCGGCGAATATGACCAAAGTGGTTTGGCAAAGCGGGTAGCCTTGGCATTTGATGAAGACCCCCAACTCGATGATGTTGATACCCTTTGGGTTGCTCAGACTGGTAGCACTGTAGTGTTAAAAGGTAAAGTTCCCAGTCAAGAAATTCTCAACAAAATGATTTCTGTAGCTCGTTCTGTTAGTGGGGCTACAGATGTTGACACTAACCAAGCCACGATTAGCTAGGTGTTAAGCAATTCAAAATTCAATAGTGACTGCGATCGCACTCATAATATTTAGGGAGTAAGCAACGGTTAGCGATGCCTGCGGCGGGCTACGCCTACGCTAACCCACCCCTCAATCCAATCTAAAATAGCTTGGTTAACTTGTTCAGGACATTCATCATGGGGACAATGACCCACGTCTTCTAAATTTAGCACTTCCAATTTCTCGTTATATTGGGCAAATTGGTTAGCAAGGGCTGGGGGAACAAACCGATCCTTTTGTCCCCAAATTAACAGCATGGGAATTGTTAAGGTTGGTAATACTGTCTTGACACTGGGACTAAAGTTAATACCGATCGCAGCTTTGAACAAAGCACTGAAAGCTCTGGCGGAACCTCTATCTTGGGGAGGCCCCGCTAAAATTTCTATAAGTTCATCGGTAATCGCCTCTGGATTAGCGTAGGCAAGACTAGCCCAACGACGCAGCACCCCAGGACGGCGCACGAAGTTAAATACAGGTTTAAGAATTAACGGCGAAGCGACTATATTTTTAATTGCTCTGACAACTGGTTGCAGTACAGGCGGAATTGCTTCTTGCTCTAGTGAAGGATCGGGTAAACTCATCATCACCATACCCAGCACCATATCGGGGTGAGTGGCGGCGGCAGCCATAGAAATCAGTGAACCGTTGGAATTGCCCACCAAAATTGCTGGTTGACGGATAAATGTTTTCCAGAAATCGTAAACTTGCTCAACCCAGAGTTCGATGCTGTAATTAGCTGCGGCTTTTTCAGAAGCGCCAAAACCTAGCATATCGATGGCATAAACTGTGTGATGCTCACCCAACACTTCTAAATTATGTCGCCAATGACCAATAGAAGCGCCAAAGCCATGTAGCAATATCAGTGGTGTTGTCTTCTGGTGATTTTGGCTAGGGCGAATGTAAGTGTAGCGTGTTTGCCAGCCGCGCCAAACCCAGTCTCTTTGATTACCAACCCGTTCCTGCCAGTGTAATGTTGTGGTCACAGTCTCCTTTAATTCAGCAGCGTGAAAATACTATTATAAAACGTTCTTTAACTGAGACAGAGGTTGGGGGCTATAGGCAGTTACCTATTGTGATGGAATATGTGAAAGAGGTATTTACAGAGGATATTTTAAATAATAACCACAACCTAAAATGCGATCGCTCTATATTCAACTAGAGTTTTTCAGATTTTCCTATAATTGTTGATGGAATAATTTTGTGGTTTTAGATTTATAAAAGTCTTAAAAAATGAGTTGGTTACGCTATTTTATTTGTCTTTAGAGCAAAGCACCACCACAACTAGAACCACATCCAGCAGTACAACCATAGCAATAAGCAGCAGTTTGTATCTCACTAATCAGGTCTAAACTGTCAGCTTCTAAGAGTTTGCTAACCGTCAAAGTTTCACCATTATGATTTTTTGCAGGCAAATTCATCATTTGGTTAAAATCGCAATCATATACATTGCCTAGATAGTCGATTGAAACTTCATCGCGGCACATCAAATGTTCAACTGTGCCAGGATTAAAATGCGACTCTAAAAACTGTAAATAGCTGGTGTACAGTTTTCTTCGTTCTAAATGCATTTTGGTTCTACCAACTGGTAGGTTGGTAATGGTGAAGAGGTTGCTAAACACAATATTAAAATGTTCTTGTAAGAACATTTTGTAATCTCGTTCTAGGTTGGTCTGTTCCGGAGCTAAGGAAAAATTTTCATTTGTGGGTAACTGGGGATTAAATACCAAGTCCAAAATTAAATTTGGCTCTTTACCATAGCCGAGTTGGTTAAGCCACTGCAAAGCTTTGACGGAACTATCAAAAACACCAGCGCCGCGCATTTTATCAACATTATCTGCTAGGTAGCAAGGTAGGGAAGCCACAACTCTTATTTGGTGTTGAGCGAAGTATTCTGGTAAATCAGCAAATCCATCTTCAAAATAAATGGTCAAATTAGACCGGACTATCACCTGCTTATCAGTTGCTCTTGCGGCTTCTACCAATGGCTTAAATCCATAATTCATTTCTGGTGCGCCACCAGTCAAATCTACAATTTTAATTTCGGGGAATTTATGGATTAGCGAAATCAATTGTTCGCAAACTTCAGGAGAAAGTTCTTCTGTACGTTTTGGCCCAGCTTCGACATGACAGTGTGTACAGGCAAGGTTACAACGCTTACCTAGATTAATTTGTAAAACAGTGATCCCCTTTTTTCTAAAAGGAGAATTGAGTTTGTTTTTAAATGGTGTAACTTTAGATTGAGTTTGCATTAATTGCTATTCCTTAAATATGGCAAAAATATATTCAATCAATTTTTCTAACCTTGCAATAATCGGTAGGTTATTGCACTAATAATTGCAGCAGTAGGTAAAGTTAAAATCCACGATAATAGGATCTGATAAAAAACACGCATATTGGCTTTTTTGCTAGTCAATCCTACTCCAAAAATAGAACCAACTGAAACGTGAGTGGTAGAAACCGGAAGCCCAAACTGACTAGCTGCAATTACCAGAATTCCAGTTACTATATTTGCTGATAAGCCTTGAGTATGATTCAATGAGGTAATCTTTTCACTCATGGTTACTGCAACTTTTTGGGAGTTGAGTAAACCGCCAAGTGCCATTGCGATCGCAATCGTGATCATTCCTCCCTGAATCGAAAAATACTCAATAACTAGAATGAGTGAAAAAATCTTGGGAGTATCATTTAATCCTCTAGCAAAACTGACAATTCCAGCGCTGAGAAAATGGCAAGTATCAATTATTTTATGATTAACTGATAGATTCCATTTTGAAATTATATAGTTATATAAACTGAAAATTCCTGCCCCCAAAGGAATAGCAATAATTGGACTGAGTAATAGAGGCAAAATAAAAGAAGTTCCCAAAGCTGCAAAATTAACTTTGAGTCCGATCGCAACTAATCCAGCGCCAACCAGCGCACCCGTTAAACTGTGAGTTGTGGAAATGGGAAACCCCATGAAAGTGGCTATCAGTACAGTTAAACCAGCTGCGATCGCAACTGCCAAATGAAACTCTGGTGAATTAGCGATCGCATCAGGCACTAGTCCTTTACCAGAAAAGTTTTTAATTAGTGTACTTGCCACAAAAGTCGCAGCAACTGCACCAGCAAAAGTTGTAAAAGTTGCCCATAAAATTGCTGTTTGATAGCTACAAGTTCGGCTACCAAACAACGTTGCTACCCCTTTAAAATTATCATTTGCACCATTAGAATATGCTAAAAAAAGCGTAGCGATAAATAAACTAATTAACAGCATTTTGGAGTTTATAAAGAAGAAATCAGAATCCATAATCCAGAATTAAGAATGCAATTTGTAAAATATTCAAATTATGCATTCATACCCCAGTCGTACAGAATAATTCTGTTAGCGGTAGCGGGGCATTTAGCCCATTCTGACCGGAGGCGGAGCGGCTCCGGCTCCGCTCCTGACACCTGAATTCTTTTTTACAAAATTAACAGCAACCACCACCGCTATAGTGCCAGGTTGAATTGGTCACAATTATTTCTGCTGGCTTAATAGCCGCAAGTTTAGCAGCAGTTTTATCACACACTGCGGCCGGAATCCCCCGTTGGAGTATATGACCTGCTGAATCGTCGAAAAAGGGTTCTAAGCCAGCATAAACTGCTGTTTTTCCTGTAAAGATACAAGCACCATCTTCTGGAATAGCAACTTTAAAGGAAACAGAATCCAGACTTTCTAAAAGTAGGTGTTCTTCTAAATTATAAGTTTGGGAATCTAGTAGACGGTAAGGACGACGGGCGCGAATTTCAACTTGACCAAAGCCAGCATTTGTAATCCTTTCAGTATACTGTTGATATGTGAGTGCGCCTGATAAACACATGGCTCTTAGTCGGTCATCTTGTTGAAGATGTACTGGAATTTCACTAGTAGCAATTGGATCGCTCATCTGCAAACGTCCGCCTGGTTTTAATACCCGATAGGCTTCTTTTAAAGCACGGGTTAAATCTTCTGGCTCAAAGATGTTGAAAAGGCAATTTTGCGCCACGATATCGACGCGAAGATCAGCAACAGGTAAGTTAAAAGCATCACCTTCGCGGATTTCTACAAAGCTGGTGTCAAACCACGGGTTTTCTTGAGCAGCAATTTCCAGATTGCGTGCAGCTGCTTCCCGCATGGCTCCAACCGGTTCAACGGCAATTACAGCACCTGCATGGCGGGAAAAATAAGCGAATTGCAACGCTTCTAAGCCGCCGCCAACACCAACATACAGCACGGTAGGTTGGTTTCCTAGTTCAGTGGGGTGAACAGTGGTGCCACAACCATAGTTCATTTCCTGCATTGGTAAAGGAATTTTCAATCCTGGTAGTTGCAGGGGTGTACTTTGCACACAACAAAGTCCAACTTGCGGAGTTTCGGCAACTTCGCGGTAGAATTGCGCTGCTGTTTCTAGATAGGTCATGCAGTTTTAGATTTTAGATGATGACAGCTTTGTGCATCCTAATATAATTAACCCTGAGTTGGATGAGTTTTTACTCAGATGGCCAAAAACCCCAAATCTTCCTAGAATAGAAAATTTTGGGGTTTTACCGTTATTTCACACTGGATAGGGGATGAGGAAGTAGGGGGAGATGAGGGAGATGAGGGACAAGAATTAATAACCAATTCCCAATTCCCCATCCCAAATTCAATCATGCAATGTGTAGCCGACACCACTCACAGTTTGAATGAGGCACTTTTCGTTATTGGCTTCAAGTTTCAGCCGTAGGTAGCGCATCTGAAGTTCGATGATGTTGGCATCACCCATGAAGCCGTAACCCCAGACTTCCTCTAAAATGCGATCGCAGGTAATTACCTGTCG
Organism: Nostoc sp.; assembly: GCF_036919495.1. Classification (GTDB taxonomy): domain Bacteria; phylum Cyanobacteriota; class Cyanobacteriia; order Cyanobacteriales; family Nostocaceae; genus Nostoc. The sequence goes on along the minus strand of NZ_JBALBZ010000045.1, from coordinate 52,606 downwards.
CGGATGGGCCAGTAAATATTCTAGTAAATCAAATTCCTTAGCAGTTAACTCAATTAACCTCCGATCTCGGTACACTTGGCGGGTGCGACGATTTAAAGTCAGGTCTTTAAATTCTAAGACATCTACGCTGTCTAGTAGCTGGCTTCTTCGTAAGTGAGCGCCGACTCTGGCTAATAATTCATCAACGCTGAAGGGTTTAACGAGGTAATCATCAGCACCAGCATCTAAGCCTACAATGCGATCGCTCACTTCGTCTTTGACGGTTAATAAGATTATCGGCACTTTCTCAGCAATACTTCGCAAGCGGCGGCAAATTTCCAACCCCGATAAACCAGGCAACATCCAGTCTAAAATTACTAAATCTAGATGTAACTTACGCGCTGCGGTAAGTGCAGTTAATCCATCGTAGGCAATACTGACTTGATAGCCTTCATAATTCAATTCCAATTCGACAAATCGTGCCAGTTTGACTTCATCTTCAACCAGTAAGATGTGCGTCATGATAATGTTAATGATTTCAGCAGGATACGGTAAGCAAAAATACTGTCTGGAAACACTGTCTTCGTGGTGTCAGCTACTTAAATAGCCAAACATCTAAATTGGGTGTACGTTAGCTTAGTATAAACCTGAGTAAGTAACAACCGTAAATCTACAATTACCGATCGCTGCTTGATCAAATAACGATCCAACTGGCTATTAGCAATAGACTGTGACATCTTCACCGCATTCATCGGCAAGATAACAGAGCGCTTTAAAACGCAAACCAACCACTTCCTCGTATAGGGGATTTAATTTACACATTGGAGGAATGTGAAACAGCTTCCGGCTAAAAAGCGTAATGTCTCGCTCAAAGGGACACTGGGCAGGAATAGCTTTGCACAAGAAATGAGCCAATTTGGAGTTATGAATTTCTATCGTTTCCAACCACTGGCGGACTGGATGGAGTAAATCATTGTATAACCGGGTTTGAATAAAACTTGTCATAAATTTTCACCTTAATAATTTCAAACTAGATCAGTTGGTTGTATTTGAACCTCTATAAATACATACGGTTAGGTTCTATAGTTTTATGCACTGATTGCTCGTTTTTTAGTTCTCTACACAGATAGAATGAATCTCTAGGCACACTGTTAACTACAGATTCAATTGCCAAAATTTCGGATGATTTGCCAAGATGAGCATACTAGATATTGTCGGACTGCAAAACTATAGTTAACCAACTTATTTGAGGCGCAGCTACTTACCCTAAAAAGCATTCAGCTTCAGGTGAACTGCGAAAACTAATGACTAATGACTTTTTTAGTAACAAAAAGTTCCTTTTTGACCGATGGGCACCAAGTTATGACTGGCTCTTTCCTTCAGTGTTTTATCGAGCCGTTCACAAACGGTTGCTGGAGTACGTGGATTTACCAGAGTCAGCAAATGTACTTGATATCGGCTGTGGTACTGGACGCTTACTTGAGCGCCTTGCTATTCAGTTTCCCGACCTGCAAGCGATCGGATTGGATCTATCTGCTAATATGTTGCGGGTAGCCAGACAGAGTAACCGCCACCGTCCACGCTTAATTTATGTCGAGGGCAAAGCTGAGTCTCTTCCGTTTGCTGATGGTCAATTTGATGCTGTTTTCAGCACTATCAGCTTTTTGCACTATTTGGAACCTAAACAGGTGCTTAGTGAGATAGCACGGGTACTTTCTCCCGGTGGACGCTTCTACTTGGTTGATTTTACCTCCATAAAAGAGACAGAACCTCAATTATTACCAGTTTCTCCCCTTGGAATTAGACTCTACAGCCCTAATCAACGTCAACTTCTTGGCTCCTCGGCTGGGTTATTGTGTTTGAATCACCACTATTTACTAGGGCCTGTGTTGCTAACAGTTTTTGCTAAACCTCAGATTTGAAAAGCTAGGCTTTTAGCGTCTTATAGAGAGCGTCATTACGAATTACGTTAGCGAGTCTTCGTTCGCTTTTAGCGTCTCGTAGAGAGCGTCATTACGAATTACAAATTACCTTGATGTTCCATAAACACCACAGGAACTCTGAACAGCCTTTTAGCTAATTGCGAAAATCTAAATTTCCCCTTGAGCGAAGACTTACCTCTTGTTTTGGGGAATTCTGGCAAGTCTTCAAAAGATATTGGCACAAAACCAAAGCGACTGTAAAACTGCACCAATCGTTCACCTAAACATTCAAGATAAAGTGGTTGCGTTGCTGTATTAATCAAATGCTGCGTTAGCAAAGTACCCAAACCGCTACCTCTCCAAGGTGATACAACGACCAAACTACCAAGTTCTTGTGCCCCTGAGAAATTACGTAGCTGTCCACAAGCTACCAGATTGCGTAGGCTTTGCCCGCCGTAGGTATCGCATTCAACTACCCAAAATTGCTGCCAATTTAATTGGGTTGGGTCGAGTTTCGCTGAAAATACCAGCAATCGAATCGACCACTGATCCCCAGAGGTTGCCTTGCGAAGCATACACCCAGATGGTAACGATAGATTGCTTTGATTCATTAATTACACTTTGATAATTTGTATCACAATATCTTATGCACCTAGTACAGGTCGGCGGCAATAAACCTTCCTTAACCATAGAAAGCGCTGTAAGGTTAAAAAACTCTACATTTATGGATTTTTATCAGTATACATGAGTAGTACTAAACAATACTTTCGATAGAGGTAGAAATCAGCCATAACTATATCTGGATAGATGCACTCACGCTGTTAATCTTCTTAAGATAATACCAACAATAAAATTATTAGGAATGTAATAATGTCTGAACCACAAAAAGCTGGTAGCCAAGAAAATACACCCGGTTCTTCTGGTAGTTACGAAACCACTCTTGACGAAAGTAAGCGCAAAACTGGCGATAATGAAAAGAGCGATGCTAAACCCACTGCTACACCAGAAGCACCAGAAAATGATTCTGTAGCAGGTAGCCCCAATCAGGGAACTGAGTCACGTTAATTGGTTTGAAGTTTGCCAAGTTTCAATAATCTACTTGGGTTTTTCTAGTAAACCCGATTTACTAAACTTTGAGTGGATAATTGTGGTTTATATCACGATTATCCACTCATTTTTGTTGTGGAGAAATCGTTGCAGGAGTGGGATCTGGTGTGATAAGTGCGTAGGCGCAGCCCACCATAGGCTATCGCTTTAGTACAATATCTGAAGTTTGTCAGCATAACGTTAAGAAAAAATCATCTATCCTTAGAAATCTGCTAAACTTCACGATTCTTAATCATGCCAGCTTACTCCTGTGGCTGACAGAAGTCACACAATCCAATAGGCTGATCTTAAAGTGATAATTTTTCACAAAGCTCATCTGCACCAAAAGGCAGGCTTCGTTGTCCAGCACTTTTGGATTCTTGCCTATCCTCTCTTATCACTTAGCCCTTAATAGTTACTTACACAGAAAATGCCCCTTAAAATCGTCCAGAACTTTGATAGCAGTTTCACACTTGAAGCACAAGCTCAAGAAACTCTATTCAATTTATTAACCAGCGAGGCTTTCTTAAACCAAATTCGTCAACAGTTAGAGTGTGAGCAAGTTAAATTTACAGAATTACTTTTTCAACCAGTTCCTTACAGCTTAACTACCACTAAAGGAATGCCAGCAGAATTTGAAAAGTATCATGAATCTGATGAATATGCCATTATCAACGTACCACCAAATTTTATGTTTAGTGCTAAGATTTTTAAACCCAGTCGCCTTTGTGCAATCTACCAAAAAGTGGATAAAGGGTAATTCTAAAGATAGTTTTTCCTTAATTAACAATTCTGAATTTTGCAGGCAAATAGTAAGTTTAATATTTGATCTATGGCTCTTGAAACGAATCTTTCTTCTTTGGCAGCTCTAGAATACATTCCTTACATTGATGATCGCGGCCAATTACCCGAACAATTTCAAGGTAAAATCGGGGTATATGCTATCTTTGACCAAGAAAAAGTGCTGCAATTTGTAGGATATTCCCGTGATGTTTATCTCAGCCTCAAACAGCATTTAGTCCGTCAGCCACAGCAATGCTATTGGGTCAAAGTTCAAACTATAGAACGCCCTAGCCGCACAATTTTAGAAAATACTGAAAATGCTTGGATTGCGGAAAATGCTAGTGTCCCTTGGGGAAATGGGGATCAAAAGGAAAAATGGACTCATCCCATTGATGTCAAAGTCGTAATGACACCTGAAGAACAGGCAAAATATCAACATCCAGCTAATGATGAATTAGCACAAATAAAAATTCTTAAAAATGTGGCGCGGAGAGTAGAAGCAGAAATTTCAACCCATTTATTAGAAGTGCGTGGTTTGCAAATGCAAATTCGCTTCAATCCGAAATTGAAAGAAGAAGGTTTACTAGATTTGAAATGAAGATAGTTTTGGGGAAAACTATCTTATGAATGTTGCTTGTAATTTCCCATGACAATACAGCTGCTGAACGATCGCTATCAAGTTATCCGCACACTGGGCGCTGGTGGGTTTGGTGAAACCTATCTAGCAGAAGATACCTATATGCCCTCAAAGCGCCGTTGTGTGGTTAAACAGCTAAGACCGATTCACAACAATCCCCAAATTTACCAGTTAGTACAAGAGAGGTTTCAACGCGAAGCAGCTATTCTAGAAGAACTCGGTGGCGCAAATGACCAAATTCCAGCATTGTATGCCTACTTCTCTTCAGGCGGACAATTTTACTTAGTTCAAGAGTGGATTGAAGGCGATACCCTAACTGCAAAAGTTCAAACGCAGGGGCTATTTAGTGAAGGCGCCATCCAGGAATTATTCATAAATTTATTACCTGTCCTGGATTACGTTCACTCTAAGCATATCGTTCACCGCGATATTAAACCGGATAACATTATTGTGCGTTATCGGGACGGTAAACCAGTTCTGATTGATTTTGGCGCTATCCGCGAGTCGATGGGAACAGTAGTAAATTCTCAAGGCAATCCTACCAGTTCGATAGTGATTGGTACACCTGGCTATATGCCGAGTGAACAAGCCGCAGGTAGACCGGTTTATTCGAGTGATTTATACAGTTTAGGAATGACGGCAATTTATTTGCTGACTGGTAAACAGGCGCAACAACTAGAAACGGATTCCCAGACGGGTGAAATTGTCTGGCGACAGTACGCGAGTCATGTTAGCCCAATTATGGCAGGAGTAATCGATAAAGCGATCGCATATCATCCACGCGATCGCTATCCTACAGCCAGAGCAATGCTGGATACTTTGCAGAGCATAGCAAATCCAATTCTACCGACGCAACCCCTCTTAACTCAACCGATAGTCTCTGCACCGCCACCTCAAACAGTACCTGTAAAACCACAGCCTACCCCTCAAAGTAATAGTCAGAATAATATCCTCATCAGCAGTTTGATTGCAGGTGGGCTAATCGGTGCATCTGTGATTATTAGCCAAGTGTTACCAAAATCTTCTCAATCTACAGCAGATAAAACGGTATTACCTTCACAAACGCCGTCAACTGGCACAAGCCCCGTGATAGAAACTCCTAAATTTATACCAACCACCCCATCTCCAACTCAATCTACATCTTCGGTAAAGACAATATCGCCAGATGCTACCACGGCTGTCAGTACTTATTTCTGGCTTTCCCAAAGACTTATAACTGATACAGATTTGGATGGGAAAGACGGTTTTGAACTAGATATTATGCGAAATTCGATTTTTGCTAGTCACGGTCGCCGTTTTGATACTCCTGAAATACAAGATTACTTTAATAAGCAACCTTGGTATCGCCCTATATATTCACCAAAAGCATTTCCACCTAAATTGCTGTCAAAATTAGAGCAACAGAATGTAGAGTATATCAGCAAATATCAAGATCGTTACGGCTTGAGATATTTTAAGAAATAAGATTTTTGTTATTATACCATTTTTTTGTAATTAAACCATTTCACAAAATATCTGATATATATATAACGGTTCTCCTTTGCATAAACTACTTTTTTAAACCTCACCCCTAACCCGTCTCCTTAGTAATGAGAGGGAAGTATTTGCAGACCTCAAATACGGGATGAGGTTCAGACTGTATTGCGCCCAAGTGAGAACTGCTATATTGCTAGGGGCATACTGCTCTACGTCCTTACACGCGATGCATTTATTGCAAAATATTCTTGTAAATGTTATAAGTTCTAAGTATATTAGCTTGGACTTATCAAAGAGTTTCTTGCTACTTATTAGATAATATCTAGGCTAGCTAGTGTAACATACCAGACAGATTACTAGATATTGAATAGCTTAAAATTAGAGGCTAATCCTAGCGAAGTCTATATGGAGTTAGAGCTAAACTGTTATTTTCTTACCCAAAGTCCATCTCTAGATACTAGGCAGTTTGAGAACCAGGCATTTATATCTAATATATAAGATTGCTATCTCGGATATTAGCAATCCATAAGTTAAAGAAATGCCATTTTTATATTTTCTTTGTTATTTTGTATTTAACGGGACAGTTCTTCCTGATTTGGTGGGCTTAAATAACAATTAGTTAAACAATTTCCCCCCAAAGATGCATGTAAATTATTTGCCTTGTGCTTTTTTTACTGGCTAATTTACAAGCATAATGCAAATTGGTTAACAGATTACATGTTAATATTCCCAATCGGCAAATAGTTCATCTACACAAGGAAAACCTTGCCTACTACTATGCTTAAAACAATTAATCAGCGTATTTTTCTGCCTGCTTTTGTTAGCCCTTTAGAAGAAAAGAATCAAAAAGGTAATAAAAAGCAATTTGCTAGACCTAAATTAGATTTACTGCAACCATTACGTCAATGGGTGGATAAAATTGACGTTCAGAATCGTAAATTAGCCAAACTTATTGCTAAAGTGATCCCTGCCCAATGTCCATTTGAGCGCGATCTCATGCTTTTTGGTCGCAAAATAGGGCATATTCCGCCAATGTGCAAACTTAATCCGCTTTATAACGAACTTGTCTACTTGCGTTTTCGTGCTTTGTGTTATTTAGTAGATCAGTGTGGAGAAGATATTCAATCCTACTGCTGAACATAACTAGATAAAACACAATATGGAAATTAAAATTGAGCATCAACCCAAGCAGGAACGCCTCAATGAATTGGGTGTCTCTAAATGGGGAATTTGGCAAAAGGAAGTTTCAAAATTTCCTTGGACTTATGATTCTCAAGAAACTTGCTACTTTTTGGAAGGTGATGTTCTTGTTACTCCTGATGATGGACAGCCAGTGCAAATGGGTAAAGGCGATTTAGTGACTTTTCCTGCTGGCATGTCCTGCACCTGGGAAATTACAAACGATGTGAAAAAACATTATTACTTTGATTAGTCAACAGAAAAGATTGATCCCCGTTGTCTAGTTGATGATCCACAATACTAACGTCTTAAAACTCAATTTGGATTTCTACTATAAGGGGGTTCGCAACGAGTGTCATAGGATAAAGTTGCAGAATCGGTAAATTGCTTATATCCATATCTCTCAAAACTTGTTGCGACTCCATCCCCTAAACAATATTCATAGAAATAAATAGTTTCATTCCCTCCAAATTTGGCAGAAAGTTCTTGCCAGGTTGGTGGCTGATAACTAAAAATATAGTTGTAAAATTTTGCTGCCTCAGCTTGATCGTAATTAGAACTTCCTTGGTATTGAGAAAAATTACCGTTGAAATTTAGCTTGATATATTTGACCTGATTGTTCACAAAAACGATCGAGAAATTGCTTTTAGGAAACTGACGAAATAGCCGCCGAAAGCTTTGTGGAGCATAGATATAGCTAACGGTATCGCCATTGGTTTGTTTGGTAATATAACGGCCAAAATAAGGCTCGATTCTTTGAGGCGTTTGATTGAAAACATAGCGTCCCGCCATAGCAGAAGGGCTATAAATACTGTTGATGAGCAAAAATATTCCAGTTAATGCGATAAAAGTTTGCCAGAGATGATGGAATTTCATAGCGTCGCCACCACAGAAAATCTAGAGAGTTCATAATCATGGTAGTGGGAGTTTAGTAGAGAAAGGTTTCGTCCCACCGCAATTTTATTGAGGAAAATCATCAAAAATGTTACTGCATTTAAGTACTTGGCAAGAAGTCGAAGCTTATTTACAGCAGTCAAAGGGGATTATTTTCCCTATTGGTTCCACTGAACAACATGGGCCAACTGGGTTAATTGGCACTGATGCCATTTGTGCAGAAGCGATCGCATCTGGTGTAGGTGATGCAACGAGTGCGATCGTTGGCCCTACAATCAATGTGGGCATGGCACTGCATCATACTGCTTTTCCTGGCTCAATCAGTCTACGTCCCAGCACTTTAATTCAAGTAGTCCGAGATTATGTAACTTGTTTAGCCAAAGCTGGTTTTAGCAAGTTCTACTTTATTAACGGACATGGTGGTAATATCGCCACCCTGAAAGCTGCTTTTTCCGAAACTTACGCGCATTTAGAAGATTTGCAGATTCCTAATGCTCAACAGGTGCAATGTCAAGTGGCAAACTGGTTTATGTGCGGTTCTGTATATAAGCTAGCTAAAGAATTATATGGGGATCAAGAAGGTTCTCATGCAACGCCAAGTGAAGTAGCACTCACCCAGTATGTTTATCCAAATGCGATTAAGCAAGCGTATCTTTCACCAGAAGTTGCAAGCGGACATCGGATTTATAGCGCTGCTGACTTTCGAGTGCGTTATCCAGATGGACGTATGGGATCAAATCCGGCTTTAGCAACGCCTGAACACGGTAAGCAATTTTATGATTTGGCGGTGAAAGAACTTAGCAGTGGGTATTTGGAATTTGTGAACGCACAATAAAAGTCATGGAAAGACGCTGTAGAGATGCGAGTAAAATTGCGTCTCTGCACAAAACATCTTGAGAATAATTATTTGATAACTCTTGCGGCTTGCAATTCTCACAAATCAAATTGGATTATTAAATACAAGTAGTATTACACTGTGTTGCGATCGCAATCAGCTTGAAGGATTAAATTTACGTTAACAGTGTTGTTGTTTTTTGAACAGTGACAATAACAAACACACGAGTCCCATTACTACCAATGGCACTGAAGAAGCAGCTTCTGGGACAGGCTGAGGGTTTTGCACAGGCTGATAATTGATAAAATTTCCTTGAATTGGGCTGAGTGATGCCAAAAGTTGCTGAATATCGCTAGATATATTAGTGTCATTACCAACACTTTTAGAAGAGATGAGGCGGTTAAATGTTTGGCTACTCGATTCATCAAAATCTCCTGTGAAGCCAAGAAAATTTTGACCTATTTTACCTATAAGAGAGTCAATCAGATTGTTAACATCAGTTTTGATCCCTAGTGGGGATAACTTCAAACTGCTGATATTATTGACGTTTCCAATTTTTGTGTTGTCAGTATTTGCTAACCAATTGCCATTACCAATAATTTCATTTCCACTGGTAAAAACCCAGTTACCATTACCAATAATTGTGTTATTAGTACCAAAGTCCCAATTGCCGTTTCCAATGGTTGCGTTGTCACTGCCGAAGTGCCAATTACCATTACCTAATGTTGAATTATTACTTCCGTCGTCCCAATACCAGTTGCCATTACCAAGAGTTGTATTACTCTTTCCAAATAGCCAGTTGCCATTACCGATGGTTGTGTTGTCATTATTAAAGTTCCAGTTGCCATTCCCAATGGTTGCGCTGTTACTGCCATAATCAGAGTTAAAATTACCAACAGTTGCGTTATTATCACCAAAGTTCTTGTTACCTTTACCAACCGGTGCGTTGCCCTCATTAAAAGTTTGGCTACCCGGATTAGATGTATTCCCACCGTTACTAAAGGGTATGTTGTTACCAAGGACTTCTTTCAACGGATCGAAAGGCGATTGTTGAAGCAGACTTCCAGCACCTGCGATCGCATTATCACCGCCTGCAAAGGGGTTTGCACCACCTGCGCTCGGGTTACTTCCTCCTGGAATCGCATTAGCACCGCCTACAAACGGGTTACTACCTCCTACAAACGGGTTACTTCCTCCTACAAACGGGTTACTTCCTCCTGGAATCGCATTACCGTTACCTGCTAAAGGGTTAGTAGCCCCACTTGGAATCGGATAACCACTGTTTGCAAAAGGATTACTACCTCCTGCCAATGTGTTGTCAATACCTTTGAAAAAGTTATCACCTAAAATTGACTTTAATCGATCAAAGATTAATTTCTGAAGCCCACTGCCAGCATCGCCTGCAAACGGGTTAATACCGCCACCTGGAATGGGATTGTTACCGTTACCTACTAACAGATTGGTATCACCCGGCAACAGGCTGCCTTCAACAGAAAAACTGCTATTGCCAGCAAAGGGATTAACGCTGTTAGGGCCGCTTACACTTAAGGGATTAACACCATCATTAAGGGGATTGACAACAGACTCTTCCATTGGCACTAATTTTCCTATTTTTAGTTAAAAAGGTTATGGGATCTTCAGTACTTCTTATACCAATTGTAAATTTGCTAAACCCAAAATATCTCTAATAATAAAGGCTTTAATCATCTTACTGTCAAATTAACAGAAAATGTTTCTCAAATCTTTACCTGTAAAGGGTTCTAGGTCGTAAAATAGTAAGCTAGTACGATAAAGTAGAAGGCACATAACTGATAATACACGCTTTTGAGCTTTCTCAAATGGTATGTTTATTTGCGCCAAACTGTACTAGCATACTATGTACTGAAGAACTCATTATTGTTCCCTCTATTTATCTGCTGATTTTCGCAATAATTCTATTAAGCGAAAGGAATTTGACCACCACCAAATGAGGGGATTTGTCCACCACCAAATGATGGAGTTTGACCGCTACTACTAAATGAAGGGATTTGACCACCAAATGAGGGGATTTGTCCACCACTAGATGATGGAGTTTGACCGCTACTACCAAATGAAGGGATTTGACCGCCAAACGAGGGGATTTGATCGCCACCACCAGATGATGGTATTTTTCCACCATCCAGTTCCTTGCCAAGCTTTGAGTTAACTAGCTTGTCAATAGTAACCCTCAAATCGAACCCGTTCGGTATTTCACTTGTGCTAATACCATAGGTTTGGCTACTAGTACCAGTCAAAGGGTCGCTACCACTACCTTGGTTACTACTTGGGGATGGCTTACCACCACCTGCGAATGGGTTACTACTACTGGCCCCAGCACCAGTTAAAGGGTCGCTGCCACTACTTTGGCTACCACTGCCTGCGGGTGGCTTACCACCTGTGGGTGAGTTACCACCGACTTTGGATGGGTTGACACCGCCTGCAAAGATATTCCAGAAGTTGTCGCCAGCGAAAGGATTACCACCATAGGCTAAATCAGCTTTACTGCTATCGGCAGCACCAGTACCAGTAGCACCGCCACCAAATGGACTACCGCCACTTTCTCCTTTACCAACACCACTGAATATCTTGGGGAGGTCTTTCTCAGGGATAACTTCTTTCAAGCGACCGAAGGGTGATTGTCCAAATTTTTCAATCGCATCGTTCCCATTAGTAGAGGGCTTACCGCTACCACTATTACTTGAATTATCTGCCATTAGAATTAATCCTCTTATTGTTTTGATGAAAATCTTGCTAGCGTCGCAACATAAAATAGACAAAACTTTAAGTTTGCTTTGTGACTTTTTTATTGTCTTTTTATTAGCAAGACTAGTTAGTAGCTATTAGATTATTTGGTTATCTTTGTTAAGTGGAGATATCGATTTTTAATCAACGCTACTTACACTTACAATTTATATGATTTAATTTTGAAGTACAATGAAAAATGTTTTGATATATTTATCATACTTGTAGATATTTTTAGAGAATGATTGGAAAAATTAACTGATATATTTGTCTAATAAAATTAGATTTGGATTAAAGATTATATTGCAATGAACAATCTTTTGATAAACTTGCCAAATTTTTAGATATTTAATTAATTTGCGTTTAAGCGGGGTTTTATCACTTTTAGCCGATGTAATACTGCGAGACTGATAACAATAAATAGCACGGCTTCTAACACACTGCAATATGTTGCATCATGTTAGGTTAGCACCACTACGAAGTGCAGCGAAAAAAAGTTCAGTGTAGGGATTACTTCAGATAAATCAGCAAATTCAATCCCGGAATTGTGCGGGAAAGCGTCCACAAAACTAGCGTGATGTAAATTACACCCAAACTCCATTGATACCAAGCAAGTGCAGAGATGATACCAGGTAGGTGTTCGTCTCGTAGGCGAATGTCGTTAAATCCTAATTTAACTAGGTTGTTAAGACTAAAATCATAGTAGTTGAGCCAGTTCCAACGGCGATCGCACAACAGAGGCATATATCGTTCCCGAAATGTCTGATTCCTTGGTATGACTGGCAAACGTCCAATCAACAATCGTAACTGACGGAATGTGCCGTCTTCTGTGAAGTAAGAAACATCCATTAAATCGTGATAACGACCTTGTTGGTAAAGTCGGATCAATAAAGCCATTGGGACGGGGACAATAATTATTAAAAGACACCCCAATGTCAGCCAAGGTTGTTGAGCATTACGAAAGATGGCTAGTAAGCTCAATAATTCTAAAACGCTAAAACTCACAAATATCGAAATGGTTTCGTAAAATGTGGGAATAATTGGTACAGGATGCAGCCGACGATAACGATCCACTAGCCAAAATACTAAGCCAAAATAAGCGATCGCAACTCCTCCCACACCAAACACTAACCAAAAATTTGTACCGTAGCCACTCAACAACAGCAGTACACTCAACCCCAACCAACTCCAAGCTTGCAGTAACCACCCAATGAGAGAAAGGGGTTCACCAACAATTAAGCGCTTACTCAGTTGTGTGTATTTTTCTAAATCGATGTCTGCTAAGGTGAGTAACTCACTGCTATTGCGAAATGATTTTATCAGACGACGCTGGGCGATCGCTTCGGCTTGAGTTGCAGAAAAACCCAGGTTAATCAAACTTGCAACGGAGGCACTATTAATATTTGTAGCCGTCAAACGGCGACTCATTTCTACTAATCGGAGTTGTTGTTTTGTGTATTCCAGTTCATTAGCATCGGCAACTTGTTGTTGCTGACGAAAATTTTGTCCCAAATTCCGCAATATGTTTTGATTACCTTGCAATGTAGGGATGCAGAACATCTTACCAATCTGACCCGGATTACCTAAAATTTTTGCTTGGTTAGAGTTAAAAGTTAAACCAGTTACGCTTAAACAAGCTTCTGTAGAAAACCTTGCATCGCTAAAATCTGCTTGGTTGAGAATGCTTGCACCTTGCAAATTTACCGATTGATTAAACTCCACTTCTCGAAATGTGACAGCTTGCTCAAAAGTCGCTTCTGTTAAAAGGAGGAACTGATTAAAATTTGCTTTAGTAAACTGGGCTTGATTCGCAAAACGTACATTAGAAAAATCAGCATTATCTCGCCACTGCCCACTATTGAATTTAGCCAACTGTTTAAAAGTTGCTTGGTTGAAGTTGGCAGTTTTTTCAAAGATGCTGCCTTGAAAGTCAGCAGTTTCTTGAAATTGAGTTTGTTTAAAATTAGCTTTTTCAAAAAAAATACTGCCTTGAAAATTGCTTGGTTGTTTAAATTTAGCACCGTTAAAGTTGACGGGACGAGCAAATCTAGTTTCAGTCCAATTAGTGGATTGGAGAAAAGTTGCACCTTGGGCATCCACAGACTGAAGAAAGAATGTATTAGAGAACTTCATTTCGCCATTGAAACGAGTTTGCACTAGTGTTAAGACACCACGAAAGACGGCAATTTCACTGGATGGAGTTGACTGTGTTCCCAAAAGCGATCGGCAATCTTTAGAGTTTGTGAGTGACTCTAGACAAACGAAGCGCAAACGTTCTAGTTCTTTTTGTTCGGGGACGCTGAAAATCGAAGCGATCGCTTGGGCATACAAGGGGATTCTTAAACCCAAATCGCTGCCCACAAAATCCCCTAAAATTAGGGTATAGCTAAGGTCTAAACCCAGAGGTTTTGCACCTAGTCCTTTTCGCATGAGTTGGTAAAAGGCATCACGAAAGCTAGTATTTTCTGGGCGCAAATCAATCACCATTTTCTGCAAATCTACGGTCAAATTGCCTTCGCGGAGTGTAGGTGTGCGTAGACGTTCTTGTAATAATTCTAGAGTTAAGGGTGTGCGTTCTGGTTGCGTTTGTGCTGCTGAAGTAGGTAGGGGGAAGAAGAGGAGAAGTAAAACGCAAAGGAACGCAATCGCAAAGCGTCTGTCTGCGACACGCTGCGCGAACGCAGAGAAGGGAAGCGCAGAGGTACGCAGAGTGAGCTTTTTGGGTGTTTTTGGGTTTAACCTCTGGGTGCATCTGTGTTTAAAAAATAAATTATGCAAATTGTTCGATTAATCGTCGCTAATTAGTAGAACAATTTTACCTGTCACAGAACCGCTTTCAATTAGTTGGTGCGCCTTAGCCGCTTCTTTTAAAGGGAATTTGTGATTAACATGGATTTTTAATTTGCTTTCATCGATCCAGGTGGCACATTGTTCGAGAATTTCTGCCTGGTGCTGGAGGCTTTCTTCTAATCCTAGCAACGCTGGTGTGAGCATTAATTCTAAACCTATGCGGAGATTGCGTTGTCTAGCAGTTTTCCAAACAGTATTGGCATCTGGTTCGAGAATCGTCACAATATCACCATATACTCGCACTGCGGGGAAGGTTTTGTGAAAGGTTTCGCCGCCTACGGTATCAAAAGCCAAGTCTACGCCTTCGCCGTTTGTCCAATCTAATGCTGCTTGTACAAAGTCTGTTTGTTTATAAAAAATTACATGATCGGCACCTAGTTGTTTGACAAAATTAGCTTTTTCTTCAGAACCCACTGTGGTGGAAACAGTAGCACCTTTAAGTTTCGCCAATTGAATTGCTACATGCCCGACACCACCAGCACCCGCATGAATCAAAACTTTTTCGCCAGGTTCCAACCGTCCCCGTTCGTATAAAGCTTCCCAGGCGGTGATTAACACTAAAGGCGCTGCTGCTGCTTCGGCAAAGGAGATAGACGCGGGTTTACGTGCCACAAACCGCTCATCCACAACAGTATACTCAGCATAATTACCTTGGTGTGCGCCCAATCCGCCATAGCAAAAATATACCTCATCACCTGGGCGAAAACGCTGAACACTAGCACCTACCGCTTCGACTATACCAGCACCATCACATCCTAAAATTGTCGGTGTGCGATCGGGGTAGAAAGTGCCTCGGCTACGAAGTTTAGTGTCAATGGGGTTAATGCCAGCCGCCACCAAACGCACTAAAATTTCAGTATTCCCTGGAACAGCAGGGTTTGGCACTTCCTGTAGTTGCAGAACTTCGGGACTGCCAGCTGCTGTCATCAAGACTGCTTTCATAACTCTTTCCTCCTGGCTTTAGATGCGCGTTCTTATGCAACTTTAGCGCAAGAGGGTGGATACAAAGTTATGTCTGATTTTTAAGTACCCTTTGTGCTTACTACGAACTCACCAAAATTAATGGGACAGAACACTAGGCTTACTGAATGTAATGTAGCATGTTACATTAGTTTTGATAGATGTCCTGCATCTGTGAGCTTGGTATTATGGAGATATAACAATGTTGCTCAATGCGATCGCCTAGGGTGGGCGGTTACGCCATTACAAAAAGTATTGCTAAATCATTGTAATAATATTTAACATGAGTCTAGGTTGTGTAATTTAGATTAACTATTGCAGAGAAATTCTCTCAGAGTTAGTAGAATGGCAAATACAAGGACACAACTCTTTTATGGATTAGTTACTCTAGAACTGTAGACTATGTTTTCAGTCCTGAGTTATTTTTGTATTTTGCCTCTGAGGCATACCAATCAAGACCACACCAAATCCTTCATTAAGAGCTCCCAGAAATCATAATGCCTGTGATTGAGAAGAAAAGAACTCGCGATCTGCCCCAAATTAACGAACGAATTCGCTACCCGAAAATTCGGGTAATTGATACTGATGGTGCCCAACTGGGAATTATGCTCCCACAGGAAGCACTACAACTAGCAGAAGAGAAAGAGTTAGATTTGGTGCTAATAAGTGACAAAGCTGACCCGCCAGTTTGTCGGATTATGGACTATGGTAAATATAAGTTTGAGCAGGAGAAAAAGGCGCGGGAAGCCCGGAAAAAGCAGCACACGGCTGATGTCAAAGAAGTTAAGATGCGCTACAAAATAGAAGAACACGACTACAACGTGCGTGTTAAGCAAGCAGAGCGCTTTTTGAAAGATGGCGATAAAGTCAAAGCTACTGTCATGTTCCGGGGTCGAGAAATTCAACACAGCGACCTAGCAGAAGATTTGCTCAAGCGAATGGCAACTGATTTGGAGCCTTATGGGGAGCTGCAACAAGCGCCTAAAAAAGAAGGGCGAAACATGATGATGCTCATCTCTCCTAAAAAATAATCCTTTCACTGTATTAATAGACCAAGTTTGAAAATCCCCTGGCTTAAAGTCAGGGGATTTTTTGATGTTTCGTTTCGATGCAACATGCACCCAAAGCTGTGAGGTTGTATAAATTTATCTAAAATTGATAATCCTGAAGCCTAAGTGGGAAACATAATACTCAGTTGCTCAGGAATTTTGCTATTTCCAGCCGATGAGGGGGATGAGGAAATATTTTCTTCCCCTTCTCCCTCTGCCCCCGCTCCCCATTCCGCGGTGATACTACCAGAAAAGAAAACTGCATGGAACTGAAAAATCACTGGTTGGCTGCAAATAAAGTTGCTTTACCACGACTAAGACTACTACAGTGGGTGAATCTCCGACCAGAGGAGAGCGAACGAACTCAACTAATGTTCTTTTTTTACACAACTGTATGTGTAGGATTGCGGTGGGCAGAGGACAGTACTGTGGCGCTGTTTTTGGATGAATATGGGACTCATTTACTGCCGTGGATGTATATTGCTAGTGCCTTTATGAGTGCAGCGCTGGTTTTTTTATACTCTTGGCTGCAAAAGATTTTTCCTTTGCGCCGGGTGATTGTAGCGATCGCCCCTTGCATGTTAATGCCATTACTATTATTAGTTGTATTACGTTGGGGAGCGCATGTTTCATACCTGGCAGTTATTTCGGCATTTATGCTGCGGCTATGGGTAGATGCCCTTTATGTGGTCAATGACCTTAATACTTCCATCGTCGCCAACCAAATATTTAATATTCGGGAGATTAAACGGACTTACCCATTGGTGAGTAGTGGGCTTTTAGTCGCAGATGTGATCAGTGGCTTTAGTTTGCCTTGGCTATTGCAATACACCACGCTGAATAAGATCATCTTCATTGCCTGTATAGTAATTTTATTCGGATCGGGGATTTTATTATATTTAACTCATCAATATCGAGCGGCTTTTCCTGAAACCCCACAAAAACTAGTTACTGAAGAACAAGCTTCACGACAGCGTTTTATTAAAAGTCCTCTGAAGCGCTATGTTTGGCAACTGTTTGCTTTTGTCGGTCTGTTGCAAGTCATTGGGTTGTTAATAGATTTTCAATATCTACGTGAACTCCAATCTAATTTGGGCGACCGAGAACTTGCCAGTTTCTTAGGTCTTTTTGGTGGGACTTTGGGACTGTGTGAGTTGTTGTTGCAGTGGTTTATTTCCAGCCGACTCATCGAACGGATGGGGGTATTTTTCACAGCGACGCTTTTACCTATCACCGTAGGCTTTTCACTACCAGGAGTGCTGATATTATTTTATTTAATTCCCGCCATCCAATCGCAAAGCTTTTTTTGGGGTTTGGTAATTGTCAAATTCTTTGATGAACTCCTGCGCTACACCTTTGTCATGAGTAGCGGCCCCATCCTGTACCAACCAATTCCAGAGGCAATTCGCAGCCGGATGCAGACTTTATCTGGCGGAACTGCCGAAGCGATCGCTACAGGTTTGACAGGAGTGCTAATTTTTGCAACTATATTGTTTTGTGGGCAGTTTATACCCGTACCTTTGCAAAAGTGGGTGTTAGTAGCAGAAACAATGCTGATAACTGGCACCTGTTTAAAAGTAGTTTGGGAATTGCGATCGCGCTATGTTGAACTGTTAGTCTTGAGTGTGGCACGAGGCCAGTTGAGTGCAACTAATGTAGGCTTACGATTCTTCAAGCAAGGTGTAGTCAAAGCCTTGGGAGAAAAAGGCAGCGAAGCAGATAAACGCTCTTGTATTGAACTTTTAGCCCAAATTGATCCCCAAGGATGTGCGGAAATTTTAGCACCTCTGTTAGTCAAGTTAACCCCAGATTTGCAGCGCCAAAGTTTGGAAGTCATGCTGATAGCAGGTGCAAATCCCGCTTATCTATCCGCCATCCGTCCTTTGCTAGAACAACCCCAAGAAACTAACTCCGAAGTTTTCGCCCTAGCGCTGCGCTACATTTGGCTGGCTGAACCAAATCCCAATTTAAGTATCTTAGAAGAATACCTGAACCCCCGGCATAACTCACTCATCCGCGCCACCGCCGCCGCTTTAGTTTTACGTCAGGGAACGCCTATGCAAAAGGTAGCAGCTACCCAAACCATGCGTCGGATGTTGACTCATAAGAAAGAACGGGAACGGGTAAATGGAGTTAGAGCGCTTAGAGAAGCAGTTTATTTGCAGGCGTTGCGGATTCACATCCCGAATTTGTTACAAGATGAGTCGTTACGGGTGCGCTGTGCCGTATTGGAAATGATTGCAGCAACTCATTTAGAAGAATACTATTGTGCATTGATAGCAGCACTTTATTACAAATCAACCCGCACTACAGCAATGTCAGCTTTAGTACGACTAGAGAATGAAGTTATAGAGATGCTGTTGCGGGTAGCTACCAATATTTACAAACCAGAAGTAGTGCGAATGTACGCTTGGCGTACCATTGCTCAAATTGGTACTCAGGAAGCATTGGAGATTTTATGGGAAAAATTGGAAACATCTTGGGGTACAACTAGGGATCATATTCTTCGCAGCTTACTAAAAATACACAAACAACCAGGAATTAAAGGTTTAGTAGATCGATTTTATGAAAGTCGAGTAGAAAATTTAATTGAGCAGGAATTAAAGTTTTTAGGCGAGATTTATGCCGCATATATAGACTTGAAAACACTAGACGAAAAAGAAAATCACCAATCCAGTGAGAGGATTGTCCTTGTCTGTGAGTTATTGCAACGCGCTCTTTTAGAATTGGAATTGGATGTCAAAGAGCGGCTGTTACTGCTACTGAAACTGCTTTACTCGCCAGAAAAGATGCAGGCAGCAGCATTTAATTTGCGATCGCTCTCAGTGGTAAACTTAGCACGAGGGTTAGAAATCCTAGAGCATACCATAACTTTGTCTTCAAAATCTCTGTTGCTGAATATTTTAGATAACCGACCGCAGCCAGAAAAATTGCAACATCTGGTAGAAGCTAAGATCGTAGGATATGAAAATATGATAGTTAGCGATCGCCTCCACAGATTGCTGACATTGGGTAACTTCCTTTCTGACTGGTGTCTAGCTTGCTGTTTTCATTTTGCTCAAGTGACTCGTACCAGATTGACAAGTTCTGAAATCTTAGTGAGTTTGCGTCATCCAACCGGCTTTGTTAGAGAAGCTGCGATCGCATATTTAAATATGGTTTCACATCGCGTTCTTTTGCAAATCCTCCCCCAGTTAGAAAAAGATCCACATCCTTTGGTAGCTGCTCAAGTCAAAGAGTTACTCGAAAAATGCCAGTTTAAAAATTAAAATTTATAGCCTTAACTCACTAAATTAGTGCAATTACCTCTAACTTCTTACCAAAGAAAATTTGATTCCTCCCTGTGGAATGTAGTACAACCTGTCACGGAAGTTTATCATGTGTTCACTGATATGGATGCTATTAAATATTCATTAAGCAAACAACAGCATTTTAAATATGAAACTACCTCAAATGATCGTCACAACAGTGGCAGCAATCACTTTTGGATACATTGGTTCCCAGTATTTCACCAGAAATATTATGTATATCATAGGGGGTGGAATGGTTGGGGTTGGTGCAGTAGCATACGTAATTCCGCCGAGAACCAAACAAAAGTCAACCCACACACAACCGAAGGAGCCTGCGGAAACTACTCGCCACTAAGTGCAGTAATTCTCAGATGGGAGGCTCAAAAAATTAATGACTCATCATGTGCCTAAACCTCAAACTCACGCCGAAATTTTTTCACTAACAGCTTAATGTATAATTTATATTTTTAACGAATCTGCTGCAACTGCTGCAATTTTTTATAGTGCTTGAATCCGCGATCGCCGAGGAAGTTATTATAAACAATCTCAAGCAGTTAAGAAAGGAAAATTTATGCAGAGTAATCACAGACAAAAGACAAGAGGAAAAGGGGCAGGAGAAACCCCATAAATAAATTTATTTGCTCTAAAAAACTTGGACGCATTATTTCTCGTGGCACTTTCGGCTAGAAATCAATATTTTTGCTTTTGGAATGAGCATACTTTCTCCCCTGCGCCCCTGTTTTTTCGTTAATCTCCCTGCGGATGCTCATCCCACAAAGTTGTCAGTTCCCGTAAACTCTGATGATTGCCATTACCCAAAATAAGATGATCTAGTACCGGAATGCCCAAAAGCTGCGCCCCTACTAATAACTGACGCGTCAATTCTATATCTTCCTGACTGGGTTCGAGGTTTCCAGAAGGATGGTTGTGGGCAACTATTACCCGCGTTGCACCTTGACGAATAACTTCTCGAAAAATATCACGGGGAGAGGCTAGGGTTTCGGTTGCTGTACCAATGGTAATTACTTGTGTACCTAATAAGCGATTCTTAACATCTAATAGCACCACTGCAAAACGTTCTTGTATCTGCCACATCAAATCTTGACTAAGGGTAGCAGCAGCAGCAAGTGGGCTATCAATTAATGTGCGATCGTTGGGACGAGATTGAAAGGCGCGTTTACCCAATTCAATTGCTGCTAAGATACTTGTTGCCTTCGCTGGGCCAACACCAGAAATTTGCATTAACTCAGCAGGGCTAACTTCTCGCAAAACTGCCAAAGGATCGCGTTGGTGTTTGCCTAATTCGCTCAAAATATATTGTCCCAAACCCACAGCAGACAGTTTTCCTGGCCCCTGACCGGTGCCTAGAAGAATTGCGATTAATTCTGCTGTGGCTAAAATTTTGGCACCATGCGTCATTAATCGCTCACGCGGACGCTCATTTGTAGGTAGGTCGGCAATTCTGAGGCAATAGGTCATAAACTAAGATAATCGTCACCACACATCAAACTATCTTTAGTTATCCCTTGTTTGCTCTAGAAATTATCTTTATTTGAAAAAATCTTTAATCTTTGGCAATTTTTTCCTTTCGGCACATCTTGCCTTCACAAGAATAATGGTCATCAATAGCAAGCTGTTACACCTAGAGTTAGGCGGTTTCTATCAACTATGCTGTTATATGTGTGGTAATTGAGATTAGATAAGTGTTAGTTTACCTAATGTAATTCAATAATCTGTTATAAATCTCCGATATGGAACTCAATATCCGTTGATAATCTCGAAGTGATTCGCCTAACCGCTCATGTTATTGATTTCAATACCGCTTCAGTAAAGGTTTTAGAGAAAAACAGATTTAAGCTAGAAGGGTGCTTAAGGCAACATACGAAAACTCAAAACGGTATATTCAATACACTTGCCTACGGTTTGCTTAAAGGCGAGTGACAGCAGCCTAAAATCTATAGTCTAGATTCTTCGTTGTGCTTCTTTATGAGAGGCTTCGCTCAGAATGGCAAATTATACCTTCTTGGACTTTTCAAACATCCTCTGAAGTTTGAATAGCGTCAGCAAAGGGCGTAGTTTACCGCCGTAGGCATCGCATAATTCAGCAGCCCAACAAACTAACTACACGCAATCGCAAACCCAGTAAATCTCTTCATTTTCACCGCTCACTGATAAATTTGCGTTGCTTTGAGCATGTGGTAGGTAATTATTAACTGAGTCAAAGCGAGAGGATAACTCTGGAGTGTTTCTCCAGTTGTACCAGCAATTTTACCCAGTTCGGGATTACTTTCGCGATCGCAAATACTTCGTAAATGGGGCATATCAGAACAAATAATATGCTCTAGCTTATTCACCTGTTCTAAGGTTGCATGACCATCAACTTCTAAAACATCCACCGGCTTACTCATATCTCTGTCTAGCCCCAGGCGGATTGCTGAGTCAGAATTACCATAGCCAGGGTTGATAATCGGGGTAAAATCTGGGTGGGGAATTGTCGGACGTAGTACCAAACGCACATTTAAATGTCCATTGGTTTCATCAGCTTCCTCAGTGGGTGGGTAGAAACTGATTACTATATCAGACCATTGTCGCTGTGGACGGATAAAATCTGCTGAGTCTGGTTCGCGTTTTTCTAATTCTGCTAGTACCTGTTCAGATGTGTAACCCCGTTTTTGCGTGTCTCGCTTAACTTTCCACGTAGCGCGTAGTGGTTCCGGGGGTGCAAGGTAAACTTTAACGTCGTAAGAATCACGGGCAGCACGAGTAGAATAACCGAGTAATCCCTCAATAATCACAAATTTATTGGGCTTGATATACTGCGGTGGCTCGAATGTGCCGGTTTTATGGCTGTAAACTGGTTTAAGAATTGGCTGTCCTGTGCGTAGCAACGACAGATGTTGCTGCATTATATCTAAGTGGTTGCAGTCCGGGTGGAGAGCGGTGATGCCAATCTCTGCACGCTGTTGGCGATCGTAACGGTGATAATCATCTGTGCATATCAGCGTCACATTTTCTGGGCCGAGTACCTGGGCGATTCCTCGCGTTAGTGTTGTTTTCCCAGCAGCGCTGTCGCCTACAATACCAAGAATTATTGGACGGCTCATCATACCTCCCAGAATACAAGCAAGTTTAGTAATAAAATTTCCCTACAATAGTTTTTATTGTAGAAGGGTTTAGGCAAGTAACTCAAACAAAGGGTTGGTATGCAATATCTCTACATATATAGAATGTGTGTGCAATCGCTTTTGGCACAATAATTACAATCTACATTCCTTTTAGGGCATTGCTGATTTCATATATCAAAATGATTCTGCATGATATTAAAATCCTTGTAGAGACGTTGCAATTGCTAGTCTCTACATCTTCTTTGAGGTTTGGCACGATCTAAAAATATCCTAAGCGATCGCTTTGCCTATCATACCGAGTTGCATTTAAAGATAATTTTGACTTTTAAAAAATCGTCCACGAGTATCAAAGACTCATTCCCAATCCCTAATCTTATGACAACTCAAACACTAGGACTCGAACAAAACCTCTATGGCTACTTACTATCAATCTCTTTGCGAGAACCGGAAATCTTAACCCAACTGAGACAGGAAACAGCCCAGTATCCAATAGGGAGAATGCAGATTGCTCCCGAACAGGGGCAATTTTTGGCGTTATTGGTGCAGTTATTGGGAGCTAAGAAAACTTTGGATATTGGGGTATTTACAGGTTATAGTTCCCTGGTGGTGGCATTGGCATTACCGAGGGACGGTAAAGTGGTAGCCTGTGATGTGAGTGATGAATTTACAACGATCGCTCGGCGCTATTGGCAACAAGCGGGAGTGGCGGATAAAATTCAACTGCACATTGCCCCAGCTTTAGAGACTTTGGATCGGCTACTAGCAACCAAAGAAGCGGAAACCTTTGATTTTGCTTTCATTGATGCAGATAAGAGCAACTATGATGGTTATTATGAGCGATCGCTACAATTACTGCGTCCGGGGGGATTGATTGCGATCGATAATGTCCTCTGGTCAGGTAAGGTTGCCGACCCCCAAGTGCAAGATAATAGAACTAAAAAGATTCGTGCCTTTAATCAAAAGCTGCATCAAGACCAGCGAGTTAGTCTTAGTTTAGTAGCGATCGCAGATGGCTTAACTCTGGCACTGAAGAAGTAATGTCTTTGAATCCCATTTCTCTATTTGTTAGGAACGCAGAAGTGTATTGAATTTTGAATTTTGAATTTTGAATTGTTAATCAGTTGTATATTATTACTAGACCAAAGTGAATAAATGTCTCTACTAACTGTTTAACCTTTAATAATAATATTCGTGGAAGATATTCTGCAAGCAGTAGAAAGAATTTTGCAAGATAAGCCTCTTGCATCAATTCAATGTTTTGTGCTATCTCAATCGTGGTTGGGTAAAACTTACGATGAAATGGCAGAGGTATCAGGCTACCGCAACAATTACATCAAGGAAGTTGGCTCTGAGTTGTGGCAAGACCTTTCCGTTGCACTTGGAAAGAAAATAACGAAAAAAAATTTGCATTTAGCCTTGGAAAAATACCTCCAAGAGAAGATAAACGATCAAGAGAATCAGAGCCAAGAAAAGTTGGGTGAAGAATCTAGCTTAGAAATGGTTTTTCCGGACTTTTCTTCAGCAAGCAAGATTGAATTTCCTAGCGGCCCTGTACCACTGGGTTCTCCTCTGTACATCAACCGCCCTCCCCTGGAAGAACTTGTTTATAACGAGATTTTACACCCTGGTTGCTTAATCCGAATCAAAGCACCTAGAAAAACGGGAAAAAGTTCACTGCTGAACCGGATGATTGCTTATGCTAGAGAGCAAGGTTATCAAATTACATATTTGGACTTTCAAGAAGCTGACGAAGATATTTTTGCTTCTCTGGATAAATTTTTGCGTTGGTTTTGTGTTAATGTCAGTAGGCAATTAAATCTCCTTCCCTGTCTAGATGATTTTTGGGATACGGAAATGGGCAGCAAAGTAAGCTGCAAAATCTATTTTGAAGCATATTTGCTGCAATACATTGAGCAAAGTCCTGTAGTTTTGGCTTTGAATGAAGTCCATCGAGTTTTTGAACATCCGAATATTGCCCAAGACTTTCTGCCAATGCTGCGATTTTGGCACGAACAAGCAAAGCAGGATCAAATCTGGCAAAAACTCCGAATGGTGGTAGTTCACACCACAGAAATTTATATTCCACTCAAGCTAAACCAATCGCCTTTCAATGTTGGGATCACAATTACATTGCCGCCGTTTACCCTGAATCAGGTGCAGAAATTAGCATTAGCTTACGGGCTACATTGGGCAGCAGACTCCGAAGGGGCAAAACGCCTTGTACCCTTACAAACAATGGTAGGGGGACATCCCTATTTGGTGAGTCTGGCGCTTTATCATCTATGTCATGAAGAAATAACATTAGAGGTGTTACTAGAAAGCGCATCTACACAAGTGGGAATTTACAGTCAGCATTTACGAGAACTGTTGAGCTTACTCCAAAAAGAACCAGAATTAATGTCAGCTATGGAAAAGGTAATTGCAACAGATGAAAAAGTGGAGTTAGACGCGATCGCTGCTTACAAGCTAGAAAGTATGGGCTTGGTTCAACTAAACGGCAATCAAGCTCACATAAGGTGTGAGTTATATCGCTTTTATTTTAGTCAACAACTGGGACGCTCAAGGCCATAATAGTTCTGGTAAACTGTTGAAACACAGATAATTAAAATACTTGTTCTCGTTATTAATATGAATTTTATCAATTATCCCGATCCAAATTCATTTATTAAAAACGAGAACGAATTTAAAATTTTAAATAAAATGGACAATTATCGATACCAAGTTGGTGGAACCCTGACAACTGACGCTCCTAGCTATGTTGAGCGCAGAGCAGATGTGGAACTTTACGAAGCCTTGAAGCAGGGAGAATTTTGCTACATCCTGAGCAGTAGGCAAATGGGCAAATCCTCACTTATGGTAAAAACAAAGCATCGCTTTCAACAAGAGGGGTTTAAATGTGCCACCGTTGATATGACTAATATCGGTTGTGATAATATAACTCCAGAGCAATGGTATAAGGGAGTGGTAGGTGATTTATGGTTAGGTTTTAAACTGTTAGGTAAAGTCAATTTAAAAACCTGGTGGCAAGAACAAAAGGATATTTCTTTAGTTCAGAAACTTAGCCGATTTATTTCAGAAATTCTGTTAGCTCAGTTTCCTAACGAAAGACTATTTATTTTTATTGATGAAATTGATAGTATTCTCAGCCTCGATTTCTCTGTTGATGACTTTTTAAGCTTGATTCGCTTTTGTTACAACCAACGTGCAATTGATCCAGAGTATCATCGGATTACATTTGCAATTTTTGGTGTTGCAACACCTTCAGACTTAATTCGATATCGAAATAATACTACGCCGTTTAATATTGGTAAAGCCATCCAAGTAAATGGATTCACCTTTGAAGAAGCTCAACCCTTATCTTTAGGACTAAATATTAAAGATAATCATCCCCAAAAAGTTTTGAAAGAAGTATTAGCTTGGACAGAAGGACAACCATTTCTTACTCAAAAGCTATGTCGCCTACTTGTCAGTTTATCTCAAAATGATGTGAGTAGAAAATTTAAAATTCCCCCTGGTGCAGAAGAATTTTGGATAGAAAATGTGGTGCGATCGCACATCATCGAAAAATGGGAATCACAAGATGAACCGGAGCATTTACGGACAATTCGCGATCGCATCCTGGGAAACGAACAAATTGCCGCCAGATTGCTGGGAATTTATCAACAAATTCTCCAAGGAGTGAAAGTCCCAGCCGACGATAGCCGAGAACAGGTAGAACTGTTGCTATCTGGTTTAGTAATCAAAAAGCAAGGTTTTCTCCAAATTAAAAACCGAATTTATCAAGAAGTTTTCAATTTAGAATGGGTTGGAAAAAAATTAGCTTACTTACGCCCCTACTACGAAACCTTCAATGCATGGATAGCCTCAAAGGAAAAGGATGAATCTCGCCTATTGCGCGGACAAGCCTTAATTGATGCTCAAGCTTGGGCAAATGGTAAAAGCTTGAGCAACTTAGATTATCGATTTTTAGCTGCTAGTGAAGAATTAGATCGGCGAGAAATGCAGCACGCATTAGAAGCCGAACGCGCCAAAGAAATTGAAGCACGACTTGCAGAACAACAAAAAAGGCTGATTCAACAAAAGAAAACTGCTACAATAGTGACACTTTTGCTCGTGGGTATGACAATCAAGCTAGTGATTTCTATAGTGTGGGGAGTGTCGCTTTTACGAAAGATTGATGCTTTAGAATTACAGTTAAAATGTACCCACATAGGGCATCAAGGAAAAGGAATAACTGCAAATTCTCGGTTAGGTAGATGCTGACGAGAGCATCCCAAATGTTTAAAAACATAATATTCAATTTTCTCAATGTTCAAAGTCAAGAGCCGTTAGAGAAAGTGCAGAATAATGGTCATTAAAAAACTTAGGTAGGGACTCAGCTTCAGATTGGCTAACTTTCCGTTGACCATTAACCACTTCCTTAACAATCTTAACAGAGCCAAAAACTTCGACTAAAGCAGTTAGTTCCACATCAAACTTCATGTATCAGGGGTTCCAAAGTAGCCACAGGTTTTGATTTACTCATCGAATAATGATGTTCTTCGTAATTTTCAATCAGAAGAACCAACAATTCAAAAATCGCAGTTTCAGCCTCTGCTAACTCACCAGACATCATCCCCTCTACTGCTGTTAAGGCTCTGTTATACTCCTGCTCTGTTTTAATTGGTTTAGGCTGATACTGAATCAGTAAATCAGTGTAGGTTTGTTGACTAGAACTAGGGGTCATCTTTCCACCTTTCTTTATCATATTCAGGATGGGTAAGAACGTATTTAATAAAAATTGTCTGGCTGGAATATCTAATATCTACAATCAAACGATAGTTATTACCTTTGATGTTAAATACTGTAAAGTTACCAACCGCTTCTGCCTTCGGATATCTTTTCTGAACATCCACCAAATTAGACAAGTTTTTATCTATTGCAAACTTGTACCAGTCATTGAGAGCATCTTCAGAATCAGCGTGTTGAACTTAGAATTCCCGCAATTTCACTTTGCTGATTACGTGCATCCCTAAAGTGATAAATTTGTGCTTATCATAGCATTGATTGAGCCGAACGCCAGGGCAATAGTTGCGCCTACGCACTCCAGAAACGTAGACCTGACCAAAGCTACCGATGATGTAAGTTAAAATCTTGATATCTTCAATAACTACTCACGCAGACAGCCCCGGAAAAAGCGATCGCTATGCTTCAGTACCCTAATCTCGAACAAGCGCTAAAATATCACTTCGGTTACGACAGATTCCGCCCCGGACAACGGCAAATTATCGAAGATGCGCTACAAAATCGAGATTTATTGATTGTGATGCCTACGGGTGGGGGAAAATCTTTGTGTTTTCAGTTACCTGCATTAATTAAAACAGGTTTAACTGTAGTAGTATCGCCATTAATTGCTTTGATGCAAGACCAAGTGGAAGGACTGCGAAACAATAATATTGCTGCCACATTTTTGAATAGTAGTCTGAATCCGTATAAGGTGCGATCGCGGGAAGAAGCTATCCTCAGTGGTAAAGTTAGACTACTTTACGTCGCCCCAGAACGTCTTTTGAGTGAAAGATTTCTCCCCTTTCTCGATTTAGTCAAAGAAAAAATTGGCATTGCGGCTTTTGCCATTGACGAAGCCCACTGCGTCTCTGAGTGGGGACACGACTTCCGCCCAGAATACCGTCAGATGAAATCTCTGCGGAAACGCTATCCTGATGTCCCTACACTCGCCCTCACCGCCACAGCAACCGATCGCGTCCGTGCTGATATTATCCAACAACTAGGGCTAAAGCAACCCAGTATCCACATTGCTAGCTTTAACCGCCAAAACCTTTATTACGAAGTCCGTTCTAAAACCAAGTCTGCGTATGCTGAATTATTAG
Organism: Nostoc sp.; assembly: GCF_036919495.1. Classification (GTDB taxonomy): domain Bacteria; phylum Cyanobacteriota; class Cyanobacteriia; order Cyanobacteriales; family Nostocaceae; genus Nostoc. Next base: position 23,914 of record NZ_JBALBZ010000045.1, on the reverse strand, counting down.
AACTCGTCCGGGAAAATGAAGGTTCAGCAATTATCTATTGTCTGACACGCAAAAAAGTTGATGAACTCACCTTTAAATTGCAAAATGATAAGATTTCTGCCTTGTCTTATCATGCCGGATTAAGTGATGAAGAACGCAGCAGTAATCAAACTCGATTTATTCGAGATGATGTGCGCGTCATGGTGGCGACAATTGCCTTTGGGATGGGAATTAATAAGCCAGATGTGCGGTTAGTAATTCACTTTGATTTACCGCGTAATTTAGAAAGTTATTATCAAGAATCAGGTAGGGCGGGAAGGGATAGTGAACCTTCACGTTGTACGCTTTTTTTCAGTTTCAGTGATATTAAAACCATTGAATGGAGTATTAACCAAAAAACTGACCCCCAAGAACAGTTGATTGCTAAACAACAACTGCGTCAGGTAATTGACTATGCTGAAGGTACTGTTTGTCGGCGGACAATTCAGCTAGGTTATTTTGGGGAACGTTTTCCTGGTAATTGCGGTAATTGCGATAATTGCCGTCATCCCAAACCAATGCAAGACTGGACAATTGAAGCCATGAAGTTTTTATCTTGTGTGGCGCGTTGTAAAGAAAGATTTGGGATGCTGCACATTATTGATGTGTTGCGGGGGGCAAAAAAAGACAAAATTATCCAGTACGAACACGATAAACTTTCTACCTACGGTATTGGCAAAGATAAAAGTGTAGATGAATGGCGAATGTTAGCGCGATCGCTTTTACATCAAGGCTTGCTAGAACAGACTAGCGATGGTTATTCAGTTTTGAAACTTAACCCCCTCAGTTGGGAAGTGATGCGGCGACAGCGTACAGTTTCCCTTGTTGTTCCCGTAGCACAAAAGGTTACTTGGGAAGAAGGGAGTGAGAAGGCTGTTGAAGCAGAGATATTAATGCAGAGGTTACGATCGCTCCGTAAACAACTTGCTGATGAACAATCTGTACCACCTTACGTTGTCTTTCAGGATTCTACCCTAAAATTGATGGCACAGGTACAACCTACAACACTAACCGAATTTGGTAAACTTTCCGGCGTAGGTAGTCACAAACTTTCTCAATATGGCGATAAATTCCTCACAGAAATTCGCACTTACCGCCAAGAAAAAGGTTTGGTAGATCCACCCCAAGTTAGTTTTACACCCTCAGTTAGCTTACCTTCCGACACAGAAATATTCACATTCCAATTACATAAACAAGGTTTGAGTGTTAATGAAATTGCCAAAAAACGCAACATTCGCCCCACAACAATTATTCGCCATCTGACAGATTTGATTGAGAAAAATCAGCCTGTAGACATAAATCAGTTAGTACCTCTTGAACATCAACAAAAAATTTGGCAAGTTTTAGAAGTGCTTGGTGATATCTCTTTAACGCCAATTAGAGAACAACTCGGTGAAAGCTACACTTTTGATGAAATTCGTTTAGTACGAGGTAAATGGCGGCGCGAAAATCGTAAGTGATAATTAAATCTTATAATTAAAATACAAGCCCAAGATTAAAGGAGCTAGCCGATGAGTCAGGTGCTTAATACAGGAGTACGCTGGACAACTCAGGATGTAGAACTCTTCGCAGAAAATGAAGGGACGCGCTACGAGATAGTTGATGGAGAATTATTTGTGAGTAGGGCATCTCACTTTAAACATCAGCAAACTTGTGGTAGGATTTTCGGACAGCTTAACATTTGGTCAGAGTCTACTGGTTTAGGAGAAGCTGCGATCAACCCAGGCGTTTTGTTTTCAGAATCAGATAATGTAATTCCTGATGTAGTTTGGGGTACTAAAGAAACCTTGGCGCTAACATTGGATGAAGCAGGACATTTAACTGGCGCACCAGATTTAATAGTAGAAGTCTTGTCTCCAACCAAGTCAGACGAAAGACGGGATAAGGAAGCTAAACTTAAACTTTATTCTTCCAGAGGAGTAAAAGAATATTGGATTGCTGATTGGCGATCGCGTAAACTAGAGGTCTACCGACGCGAACAAACTCAACTTAATTTGGTAGCAACTCTATTTAGTAGCGATATTATAATTTCTCCTTTATTGACTGGTTTTAGCTGTACTGTAAACCAGTTTTTTCCTGTATAAATTTTAGGTTTAATGGAAAAACAAATCTCAAGTAACGGATTAACTAAAGTCCAGGTACTGATTATGGCGATCGCATCTGGTGTCTGTGTTGCTAATGTTTATTATAATCAGCCAATCCTCCAAGATATTGCATCATCTTTTCGAGTCAGTGAAGCCGAAGCGGGTAGCATTTCTGTGCTTACGCAAGTTGGTTACGGTTTTGGGCTTTTCTTTTTAATCCCCTTGGGCGATAAAATCAATAAGAAAAAATTAATTCTTTGCTTACTGATAAGTTTATTCTGTTTGTTAATATTCATGACGTTTTCCCAAAACATCATCGAAGTTTGGATATTGAGCATAGCAATTGGGATTGCGACAGTCTCCGCTCAGATTATTCTACCTTTAGCAGCAAGTATAGATAGAGTAACTACAGGGCAAACCGTAGGCAATATTTTTACTGGTATATTGATTGGAGTTTTAGGAGCAAGGGTTTTTAGTGGATATATTGCTGAATGGTTGAGTTGGCGTTATGTATATGGATTTTCGGCAGTAATGATTTTAATTGTTATTGTTTTACTAAATATATATTTGCCTAATGTCGAAAATGAATTTAATGGTTATTATTTGGAATTATTAAAATCAACACTTTACCAATTAAAACGTTTTTCGTTATTAAGAGAAACGTCTTTAATTGGCGGGTTATTGTTTGGTGTGTTTTGCTCATTTTGGACAACGCTGACTTTCCATTTAAGCGGAGCGCCTTTTAATTTTCAATCTGACATAATTGGGATGTATGGCTTTGTGGCGATCGCAGGTGCATTAATGGCACCGATTTTTGGTAAACTAGCCGATCGAGGTAACTCCCAACGTTCCTTGACTATTGCTGTATCGATGGTGATTGCAAGCTTAGTAATTGCTAAAATTGCTTCTAATTCTGCACTGGCGATCGCTGTTGCTGTATTGTTACTAGATGTAGGTGTACAGGCAATCCAAGTCACCAATGTTGCAAGAATATACACTCTTGATGCTCAATCTAATAGTCGCATCAACACAGTTTACATGACTACCTATTTTATCGGCGGTTCTATAGGTACTAGCATTGGTTTATTATGCTGGCATCTTGGTGGCTGGAATTTGGTGACTTGGCAAATGTTAGCTTTTACTTTGCTCGGATTTTTTATTATCGTCAGACCTAAAACAACTACAGCAAGAACAAATAATAAATCATAGACCTCTTGCAAAAGTCCCTAACACCCCTCCCCGATGCTTTGGGGAGGGGTTCTATTTATGCAAGAGGTCTAATCACTAAATTTTCTCCTCATCAAGGCGATATCTATAGAACCGCTATAGTATTTTCTTGACAAGCTTAAATTAATTACTGTAGTATCTGAATTTACATGTAGCTCAGTAAAATAAATAATACAAAATAATCATGAGCAATAAAGTTAGCATTTTGATAGCAGCAGTATTGCTTGCAAATTCTACAGCAGTAAAGCCTTCTAGTGCCACAGAAAAAAATCCTGCTTTGCTTGCTAATAATATTAGCTTTATAGCTTCGGCTGAAATTAAAATAGCACAAGCTATAGAACCTAGAGTTATTAAGCTTCGTCTAGCAGATTCTGGTGTTTCAGTAGGAAGTGTGTTGTCTTGGGGATTTGCTGGTTTGATTCAAAAAAGATCAACTGATTGGGTACGTTTAGAAATAAGTGATAATCAAGTAAAAGTAGTACATACCACAAGAACAACTAATTGGTTAACTCAGGCTTCTAAATGGTGGGATCATCCAGTCAGGAAAATTGCTTTTAAACCAGATTCTTGTAAAATAGATAACGTGTCAAATCAAGGTGGATCAGGTATAGAAACTCAATTACTAGAAATAAAAAAATTATACGATTCTAAACTAATAACTGAGCAACAGTATCAAGAATTGCAGCGTAAAGTTATTAATCAAATAAATACAACACCAAACCAACCTACCACCAGTAATTCTGAATGTGTTCTACTAGGAGAAAATGCCATAGTAAAACTTAAAGATATGACTTTATTAACTAAAGGAGAATTTAAAATTGAATATTTAGAGGGTAATGAATGGAAATATGCAGCTTTTAGAGTACCAGAAAAAGAATATCAGTAGCAACTTGCAAATAATAAATTTTTTCAGATATAAGCGCTATAGCAATTAATAAGATCCCCGACTTCGTAAAAGTTATCGGGGATCTTGTTTCTCAGGAATCATTTAGAGGATAACTATATTTGAGAAGGCGTAAGCCCTCTAGTCGCAGAGCTTCAGGATAGAGAGCTTTGTAAATATTGCAATTTGGAGATTGAATATCATAACGACCTGTAGCCTTAAACGTTGCTAAAGCACAACCACCTGTACACCAATATTTCCACTCACATGTACGACAGCCTTCTTTTTCCTCAACGGACAAATTCTGAATACCTGTTTTATCTTCTCGCACAACAGTTAAAGGATCTTGAGTGTTAACTGAGGTTACAGTTTTATGTAGCTGCATTTGACATTTAGCAATTTGCCCTTTGTAATCAAATACAAGATAACTTTGTCCAACTCCACAAGTTCGTTTATGAGGAGACGATAAATTAGCACGATCAATCAATGAACCTAGCAGACTCCGATTAGGTAATTTCAATTCGATAACTTTGAACGCTGCCAACATTCCCTTAATCATCCGAGATTCTTCTAGTTGCAAGTCCTCGTAAGAAGCTGACAGTTCGTTTTCACGATAGAAATTTAAACTAAAGGGTAGATTATATTCTAATATCCATTCCAGAAGATCGGGCAATCCTTCTGCATTACGCCCACTAACTGTAATGGAAATATCTGGTATAAGACTATTTTGTAAAGCAATCTTAATACCTCGTTCAACATCTTGAAACGATCCCTTTCCTCCTGCATAAGAGCGTTGGATATTATGGAAATTTGATAATCCATCTAGTGAAATCATCAGACGCAGATTCAATGTTTGCAGCATCTCAATAATCTCAGGCGTAATCAATGTTCCATTACTGAGAACAACTCCATCTAAAATAATATCTGTTTTTTTGCTAAGGGATTGAGCATACAAATGGAGATCCTTAATTAAAGGGGAGCATAGTAATGCTTCGCCGCCTGCATACTTCAGTTTGACGCGGCGGTAATGATTTAAACTGGCAGAGCGAAATATAGAATCAATAGCTGCTTTACCTATATCTATTGACATATCTTTTGCTACATGAGGAAGGTAGCAGTAGTCACATCTTAAGTTACAGCGATCGGTAATATGCAACCATACTGTTAAAGTTTCTGGTATTTCATTTAGGTTAAAAGAGCAATTATGCTTAGGTGCTATCAAACGTGCTTGATATAGTTCCTGAATAGCTGTCTGTAAGTCTGTTTGCTCAAGGTGAAGATGCTTTGTTTTAAGGTCATCTAATTTATGTGGATCTGTAAATCGATTTAGTAAATATAATGCTGATTTATTCAAAACTGCTACTTTATGATGAGTACCATAACAGATAGAATAAGTATCATCTAAATTCATAATTTGCGAGTTAGGAACTCTCACAAACTCTGTATTTAACATCTTCAGTGATGAGCGAATATCTGAGCTTAATTCTGCTAAAGAAGAAAAGTCACAGGCACAATCCCCTCCATCACAATCGCATTGCCCAGTTGGTACATAGGTAGAGCTGAGAGAAACTAAAATTTGGGGTCGATCAATTTTTTTACTAAGCATGAGAAGATGGCTGTTTTGTAGCACGTATTCTAGTCAAAAACATTTGTTGATCGCACCATTCCTTAAGAGCTTTATGATCCTTCCACTGAGATTTGAGTTGCTGGATCAAAGTTTTAGAAAGTTCTATAGGCAACCGTTCGATTTTCTTTTGGATTAAATTTAGCTCATGTTGGATCGAATAAGGACCGAAACCTCCATGCTGAAAGATTTTGGGTATTCCTTGAGCATATTTACTAAAAGCAAAATCGTAGTTAGCTTGTTGAAATGCAACATCACCTTCTATGCGTAATATACGACCAAAGTATAGTGTATGAATATTTTGATATGATTGGAAGCGATCGCTAAGTTCTTGTGCATAGTCTGAAATATGCTCGTAGGCTTTTGCATAATAATCAAATTCTGCTTTACCTACCAAGCTATCAATGGCATATCGCATGTCATTGTACTCTAGACTAGTCTGATAAGAGCGATCGTTGAGTTTTAGAGCTTGTTCTTGTAGAGAGCGATCGCACTTTTGAAACCCAAGATGCCAATAGACACTGGCAGTTTGGTGCAAAATTCTAGGTAATTCCTCTTCAAGTCATAGTCATTTCGTAAATCTGAAGATTTTTTCATGGCATTTAGGTATTAAATTAATGGCTTATAACATTAAGTTCGCTTTCTACTTGCTCAAGTTCTTGTAGTATGGTATTGATTTGGCGTTGGATGATATTGCGATCGCTCGCACTAAGTGTATTATTGAGTTGATTGTAAGCTGCCTCATAATCACTACTTAGAACGTCAAAGCGTTGTTGCAAAGTTTTAATTTTGAGTTGTTGGACTCTGCTCTTAATAGCCTGGGTATGTGCATTTGACGAAATCGACAAGGCTATTTCATCCCAGGCTTTGAGCAATACATCCGTAGGAATCATAAAAGCAGTCTTGATATCTTCTCGCCGCTTCTCCGCCGCTACTGCCATACCAACCACTCCTACAAGGGTTTCATCCCATATAGGCGCACCACTAAAACCCGGTTCTACCCTGTAGCCAGTTACCTTACTATCTTCCAATTGCACCCATCCCTTTCCTTGGCCGTCTCGCAACACCCCCGTGGCCCAAACGCCATCATTGTGTCCGTTAGGAAAACCGAATATGCGGAAAGGATGCTCCCAGATATTGCTAGCTCTTATTAGCCTGAGAGGTTGAGCATCTTTAGGCAACTGTCCTTCTATTTGCAACCCGGCAATATCTTCCGGTTCGGAGGTTGATGCATTGCTGACAACGGGTTGCCAAAAAATAACTTTAGCTTTTAGTTGTTGCCCTGATGCAATTAAGGGGAAATCTAAATAAATATCATTACTAGGAGCTTCAACTATATTCTCTGGTAAAGATAGAGCAGATGTAACAACATGAGCGCATGTCAGAATGTAATTTCGAGTCTGCCCAGAGACTAAAAAACCTACGCCAACTACCGTACCATTGGCATGAAAAATCCGGGCGATCGCTGACCTAAAAGTTTGAATATAATTATCTGTACTCGCTACCATACTATGCCTTATCTTGCTTCCATTTCAAGGTAATTTCGTAGTTAGCTTCACCATTTACAGAAGTGAAAATTGCACCCACAGCAGCATTTAACTTAATACCAAACTTAACCTCTACCTCATCGGCAGGTGTATTAAGTTTACTCAGTTTAGTAATAATTTCTGAAGCCACAGGTTGTATTTGGTCTAATACCTCGTCAAATTTCTTTTTAGCTTCAACTACCATTTGTCCTGTGTCTGGTCTGGCAACACGTACAAGAGAATTACTATTTTCTGGCTCATCAACTTCAGCTAAAAACTTTGTGCCATCGTTGAGAGAAAACTCTGTGATTTGTTTCCGATTCATAGTGAAACCTGTTATTTTAACTAATCGTTTAATGCGTTGATCGTCAAAAGAGTTGGCAGAAATTTTTGTAATTCTATTCTCATTCAACGGTTAACTCGTTAAATACTTCTTCAACAATGTAGGTAGGGAAAATTCATGAATTGCCCCTAAGAAGAAAATCTGGGTTTCGGCTATTGTTCGCGTAAGCTTTGTAATATTAGCCCATCAAGTCAAGTTACTTAGTGCTTGAGTGCTTAATATTACAATTGAAGTCCTGACTACAAACTTATTTACCCAGCATAGTTGACTTGACAGCGTACCAGAAGTTTGTGAAGTTTCTGAATAAACTGACCAAATTCTTGCTGCTTGGGCATTACAAGCTGCTTGACTGTCATGTAATAGATATAACAATTGTTATGTCAATTGTTATATTAGTTATATCTGTAGCTTTACTCAATTAGTAATTATACTGACTCAGCTAGAAAATTACTTGATTCTAAGTAAGTAGCCAAGAATAAATTAAATTATATTACGCAATGTCAATTTAATTAAATGTTCTGCTGGTGGTCTGTCAGCCCCTTCTCTGCGAGACGCTACGCGATGTACTCGCAATCATATAGTTAATTTTTTTAATTACCTATTGAACAAAGGAACTGGTAGTATTTATGTTGTCCTTTTTTATGTAAAAGAAGGGCAATAAAATTCAATTTCTCAAAGGAAAATACTCATGTCTTATTTTGCAAAGCTAAGTCGTTCGCCACGTTTAATGACTCTTGCGGCTTGTGGTGCAATCATAGCTACAATTCCTATTAATGCTGCTTTTGCAGCACCCACCGATCCTAGTAGTTATCCAGCTTCCTGTCGGAATATTCGTGTTGCTGGAGCTACCTTAACGGCAAGTTGCCGCAGAATTAATGGCACATATAACTCAACCTCAATCCTAATTCGGGGAATATTTAATGGTAATGGAGTTTTGCTTTATAGTAGTAATCCCAAATCCGCTAGTAGTTATCAAAATTCTTGTCGGCGGATTGGTGTTGCTGGAGCTACCTTAACGGCAAGTTGTCGCAGAATTAATGGCACATACAACTCAACATCAATTCTGATTAAGGGAATATTCAATAAAAATGGAGTTTTGCGCTATTCATAGGTAGACATTAGGCAGAGTTAAAGTCGGTTGTGCTGCCAAAATTTAGGTGAGGTAGTTGATCTACCTCACCTAAATTTTAAAAAAAATAATTTGCTGGCAATTTGTCCATCAATTCGGAGAACAATTAGGACAGAAATTAGGACTAAATTTACAGAATTGGCTCCCTGTCAATACATAAGCTGTACAATAAGGAAAACTGGTAAGTTCAATTTTCGCTGCTTGTAATTTGGAAGCATTCGGCAACGCTTCAGTAAGTTTGGTTTTCTGGGCCAGAAAAAGAGCTAAAAGCTTAGGAAACGCCATGCAAGCAGCAATGTTGAGCAGCGTTAGCAGTATAGCGTCTATTAAATTCATAGGTAATCATCTCCTGTGAAACGTAGGCGACGCCGATAGCGAAGCGTTAGCGAGCGTCATAGCCCGTCGTAGACATCGCTGTTCTTAGCTGCAAACATAATCATTGCTTGCAGTCTATGTAAATTAACTTTAACATAAATTTTTGTAAATATAAACGTGGAATTCCTGGAATTATCATACACAGAGGAGAATGTGGATAATAACGACGGTTATTGTAGCGGAATAACAAAATAAGCTAAGAATTACGATTAGTTTACGACATTTAGGTAAGGTGTTATGTCAAAAACCCAAACCGCGTCTTCTTTCTTATCTAACATCAGTGAACAAGAACGCGAGGCATTAAAGCGGTTGGTAGATTACACAAATGTGGAATCGCTGCCAGAAATTTGGCCTTTGGCAGCTCAAAAATTTGGTGATGTTGTCGCCCTCCGCAACCCTCATGCTAAACCAGAAGTAGCGATTACTTATACCCAGTTGGCAGAGCAAATGCAACTATTTGCTGCTGGGTTACAGGCGTTGGGAGTAAAGGTAGGCGATCGCATTTCCTTAATTTCTGACAATAGTCCTCGCTGGTTCATTGCCGATCAAGGGATAATGACTGCTGGAGCCGTTGATGCGGTGCGTAGCTCCCAAGCGGAAAAAGAAGAACTGCTATTTATCATCGCTAATAGTGGCAGTACAGCAATAGTAGTTGAAGATTTAAAGACACTTAAAAAACTGCAAGACCGTCTCAAAGATTTACCAATTCAGGTGGTAATATTACTGTCGGATGAAGCACCACCGACAGACGAAACCCTAAAGGTACTGAACTTTACCCAGTTGCTCGAAATTGGGAAAAATCATAACTTTGTGCCAGTCAAGCAAAATCGTGATGCTCTAGCAACCCTAATTTACACCTCTGGCACCACAGGGAAACCCAAGGGTGTAATGCTATCTTATAACAACTTGATGCACCAAGTACTCACTTTCAGGACAGTAGTGCAACCAAAGGTGGGCGATATCGTTCTCAGTATTCTACCTTCCTGGCATAGCTACGAACGAACTGTTGAATATTACCTACTATCTCAAGGTTGCACGCAAGTTTATACCAACTTACGCTCTGTAAAAGCAGATTTAAGACAATTTAAACCCAACTACATGGTGGGTGTACCCCGGCTGTGGGAATCGATTTATGAAGGAGTGCAAAAGCAGTTCCGCGAACAACCAGCCAAAAAGCAACGCCTAATTAACTTTTTATTGGGCATTAGTGAGAAATATATCAAAGCGCGGCGAGTTGCTCAAGGATTGAGTTTAAATAATCTTCATGCTTCAGCCGTCGAACGATTAGCAGCTAAAATACAAGCATCTGCTTTATTACCCCTCCATGCCTTGGGAGAACGACTGGTTTATGCCAAAGTGCGAGAAGCCACAGGAGGACAAGTTAAGCAGATGATTAGCGGCGGTGGTGCGCTTCCTAAACACATAGATAATTTTTTTGAAATTATTGGTGTGCAGATTTTGCAAGGTTATGGCTTGACAGAAACTTCTCCTGTTACCCATGTGCGGCGTCCTTGGCGGAATTTGATTGGTGCATCAGGGCAACCACTACCCGCTACAGAAGCTAAAATTGTAGATCCTGAGACAAAAGCGCCTTTACCAGTAGAAAAGCGAGGCTTGGTATTGTTGAAGGGGCCGCAGATTATGCAAGGCTATTACCAAAATCCCGAAGCGACAGCGAAAGCAATTGATGCTGAAGGTTGGTTTGATAGCGGCGATTTGGGTTGGCTGACACCACAAAACGACTTGGTGCTAACTGGCAGAGCAAAGGATACGATTGTATTGACTAACGGGGAAAACATCGAGCCACAGCCGATCGAAGATGTGTGTTTGCGATCGCCCTACATCGATCAAATTATGCTCGTCGGCCAAGATCAGCGCAGCCTGGGAGCTTTAATTGTCCCCAACGTCGAAGCCTTAGAAAAATGGGCAGCAAGTCAAAATTTGACACTGGATACGCAGAACGATTCGGTTGCTTCTTCACCTAGTCAAAAAATTGACTTGGAGAGTAGAATGATCCAGGATTTATTTCGGCAAGAATTGAATCGAGAAGTGCAAAATCGTCCAGGCTATCGACCGGATGACCGCATTGGAACGTTTAGACTGATTCTGGAACCGTTTTCCATCGAAAATGGCTTGATGACACAAACACTGAAAGTTCGCCGACACGTCGTCACGGAACGCTATCGCGATATTATTGACGGCATGTTTGCCTGATGATTCCACCTCCCAACTAGTAAGAGTGAACGTGAAATATTTATGGATGTCTCCAAATCTAACTTGCTCCTGAAACGTGTTGTTAACGTCAAAGTCATTGTGACTCCCCTCTGGAAAGAGGAAGTACAACAGCAGCTGCAAACGCAAATCAATCAACTCGATCAGCAACTACAACAGCTAGACGTAGAAGGACAAAGAGCGATCGCTGCAATTCAAAAGCAGAGTCTGCAACCACCAGGCCCCCAGACCCTTCAACAAATTGACAATATCCAACTCCAAGTCAATCAAAAGAAAAGTGAATTCCTAGAGCAGAAAAATCAATTGCTGCAAAACCTTCAGCAAGTGCAGTTTCTTCAGCAAGATCAAGAAGTCAACCAATTCCAAATGGAAGGCTTTTTCCGGGTAGAGATCGGTGATAACCTGATTAGCAAAATGCAAGTCGAAATCGTTCTGCGCGATGGCGTTGTAGAAGAAATTCGCGGCGACATTTAAATTTGTCATTTGTCCTTTGTCATTTGTTTTATGACTAATGACCAATGACTAATTACAGATGTGATTTAACTTTGTTTGGGAGCGGCTTCCAGCCCAACATTCCACCTGGGAGCCAGCCCAAACGATTTGCCAGACTGGAGGTGAGCTAATAAAAAGCGATCGCCCAAAAGTAGTCATCTCAACTCGATATTTAATACCAACCGAATCATCACCCCCCTTGATTTGCGTAATCGTCACAAGGGCCTGATTTCGTTGTGGATAAGCTACCTCTACCTTTCGCGTTCCTCCCACTGCTCCTATGTCCTCAAAGGCATTCAGCGCGAGGGTAGCAGGATCGCTACCTTGAAGAGATGAGTTGAGCTTTTCTAAAGGTACGGTTTTAAAATTTGAACGCTCTGAGTATGCCACAACCTCTTGAGACTGATGTATTGCTCTCACCTGCTGGGTTTGTGCATCACTAGTCTCAACAATCGGTGCAGATTGCTGGCTCTGGGTAAAATATACTCCAGCGCCAGCAGTGGCAAAGATACTTAGTATCACAATCAAAAAGAATTTCAACTTTGCCGACATAAAAGTAAACAGGAATTTCAAATAGGTTTATGACCAATTTTGAATTCTAGATTGAACTGCATTCTATATCCTCTACCTGTGAGAAGCTCCCGTATCTTAAGCAGTAGTTATGAGGATATATAAATAGCAATCCCATTTAATCTGTGAGAAACTCGTGATGGTTATTCCAAGTCAACGACTAAAACGAGATCGAGATATTGGCTAACCATTGACGATAGCTCTGTATTATAGACCTCTAAGTTATATTTAGGTTCCTAAAGTTAGGAGTAGAGACGCGATTAATCGTGTCTCTACAAGAGTTAGGAGTTTGGAGTTAGGAACTCCCCCCTGCTCCCTCATCTCCCCCATGCCCAATTAAAATATAAAATCTCCAGTCCAAAACTCTCCTACCAAGATACAATTCGATCTGATAAAAGCTGTTAAAGTCCATAAACCATTGATTCCCAAACCACCCTATGAGCATTCACGAAGTATTTATGCCGGCGCTGAGTTCCACCATGACGGAAGGCAAAATCGTTTCCTGGGTGAAATCGCCAGGGGACAAAGTGGAAAAAGGCGAAACAGTGGTGGTTGTAGAGTCAGATAAGGCAGATATGGATGTAGAAACCTTTTATGAAGGCTTTCTTGCCCATATCATAGTTGAAGCTGGTGAAACTGCCCCGGTAGGATCTGCGATCGCCTTCATCGCCGAAACGGAAGCTGAAATTGAACAGGCGAAATCTCTTGCCAATTCCTCTGGCGTCGCTGCTACTACTACCTCTTCCCCAGAACCAGTCCCCGCCGTAGCTTCAGCTGCAACACCTGCCTTAGCGTCTCAAAACGGGTCTAACCATAAAGAAGGAAGGCTTGTAGCTTCACCCCGGGCCCGCAAGTTAGCCAAAGAACTCAAAGTTGATTTAACTACACTCCAAGGCAGTGGCCCCCACGGTCGCATTGTCGCTGAAGATGTAGAAGGACTTTCTAACAAAGGCAAGCAACCCACCCCAGTTGCCCCACCTGCGCCTGTACCAACCAGCGCCCCAGTTGCACCCTCAGCACCCCGCACACCAGCACCCGCGCCAGTGGTAGCGGCTGTTCCTGGTCAAATCGTGCCTTTAACTACCTTCCAAAATGCCGTAGTGCGGAACATGGTAGCTACTATATCCGTGCCCGTCTTCCGTGTCGGTTATACAATTACCACCGATGGATTAGACAAACTTTATAAACAAATTAAATCCAAAGGCGTGACAATGACAGCGCTACTGGCGAAAGCTGTAGCGGTAACGTTGCAAAAACACCCATTATTAAATGCTAGCTACTCAGACCAGGGTATTGTTTATCATTCTGATATCAACATTTCCGTAGCAGTAGCAATGGATGATGGCGGATTAATTACACCTGTGCTGCAAAATGCAGAGGCAGTGGATATTTATTCTCTATCGCGTACTTGGAAGTCTTTGGTAGAACGTGCGAGGGCAAAACAACTACAGCCCCAAGAATACAACAGTGGTACTTTTACCCTGTCCAATTTGGGAATGTTTGGCGTAGATAAATTTGATGCGATTTTACCGCCTGGACAAGGTTCAATTTTAGCGATCGGGGCATCTCGTCCGCAAGTGGTAGCAACACCCGACGGTTTATTTGGCGTGCGACAACAAATGCAAGTCAATATTACTTCTGACCATCGGATTATTTACGGCGCTCATGCTGCGGCGTTCTTGCAAGATTTAGCAAAATTGATTGAGACGAACCCTCAATCTTTGACACTGTAGTTTTGAAAAGACACCAAATTTAAATGTTAGCGCTATCAGCGAGCAGCAGTTTTTCGTGGAGTAGCGCTAACAACAAACAAGGGACTTCCAAATAAAAAAATGTTCCAAAACTGAGGCAAAAACTCTCTCTATTTCTTCTCTCTGCGTTCTCTGCGCGGCAGTCGCTCATGGGGGAAACCCCCAAGACCGCGCTGCCTTGTCTCTGTGGTTCGTTTCTTGGAATAATTTATTTCTTGGAAGTCCCCAATACCTACACTTAATTTTTTATGGACAAACTATATAGTGGCGATATTACGTCTCTACATGAGTTTATGTCTAAACTGATATCAAAGTGACATACGACAACACCCTGAAATATCTGGTTGAGCAGTACCCAGAAGATTTTATCCGCTACTTACTCGCATCTGAGGCAACGGATATCCAGATTCTCAAAACAGAATTAAATCAAGAACCAATCCGTGCCGATTCTGTAACCTTTTTGCAAACTGCCAATCAAATACTGCATTTGGAATTTCAAACCTTACCAGCATCGACTCCACCCTTACCCCTGCGGATGTTGGACTATTGGGTGCGGCTATATCGACAATACAATTGTGATATCGAGCAGATAGTAATTTTTCTTAAACCGACAAGTTCAGAAGCTGTCTTTGTAGATCAATTTACTGCCCGCAATACTACCCACCGTTACCGCATCATCCGAATTTGGGAACAAGAACCAGAACCCTTACTCTTATCTCCTGGTTTATTACCTCTGGCAACTTTGGCGCGAACAGATTCTCCTCAAAGGTTACTTCAACAGGTAGCAGTTCAGGTGAGTATGATTGAAGAAGAAGCCACCAAGCAGAGTATCTCGGTATGTACCCAACTTCTAGCAGGGTTGGTATTCGAGCCAGAACTAATTCGTCAGTTTTTGAGGAGAGAAGATATGAGAGAATCTGCCATTTATCAAGAAATTCTTGAAGAAGGACTGCAAGAAGGTAGACAACGAGGCATTGAACAAGAAATTGAACAAGGAAGGCAATCAGAACTAAGGCTAGTGATACGTTTATTAACTCGTCGGCTTGGTTCAATTAATTCTCAGTTACAATCTCGCTTGCAAGAGTTGTCCTTGGCTCAGTTAGAGGACTTGGGTGAAGTATTACTAGATTTTGTCAGTGAAGCTGATTTAATGAATTGGCTAAATACAATATAAAGCTAGAGTTTGCTCTAACTTTTGTACGATATTTTTGATTACTAATCTGTTAAATAAACTGTCAATAGCATATATCTTTCAACTTATTTCACAATTCAAGTGCAGGAATGTGGCTCAGACCAGAAAATTGTGCATCGGCTGTTTCTATCACTATCCATTCTCCACTTTCTAATTGCCCGATATCAATAAACAATTATTTATTCCTCAGCGTACCTCTGCGCTTACCTCAGCGTGCCTCTGCGTTTAAAAAATAAAAAAGGTGGGCTGGGCATTACCCACCCTACCTAAATTATCCCTTCACACAAAGAACTTGCTTGAGTGTTGCTACAACCTCAACCAAATCTGCTTGATTTTCCATAACTTGTTCTATCGGCTTGTAAGCACTAGGAATTTCATCTAACACACCCTCATCTTTGCGGCATTCCACACCATTGGTTTGCTCAATTAAATCATCAAGTGTATAGACATTTTTTGCCTTATTTCTAGACATCAAACGCCCTGCACCGTGAGAACAAGAACAAAAACTGTGGGCATTACCTTTACCCTTAACGATGAAAGACTTTGCCCCCATCGAACCAGGAATAATCCCATAATCTTCAGTCTGGGCGCGGACTGCACCTTTACGAGTAACGTATACATCTTCGTCAAAATGCACTTCTTTTTCGGCGTAATTGTGATGACAATTCACCTGCAATAAAGGTTTAGTTGTTTTCCCACCTACCAAATGCTTCTCAACTATGTGCTTAAAACGCGCCATCATCACATCACGGTTGACACGCGCATAGTTTTGTGACCATTGCAAATCGTGCCAGTATGCTTGGAATTCTGGCGTACCAGCGACAAAGTGAGCTAAATCAGGGTCAGGCAATTTATTACCAGCCATTTTTGCTAATTCTCTGGCTGTATGAATATGACACTGCGCTAGTTTATTGCCGATGTTACGCGAACCAGAATGCAGCATCAGCCAAACTTGATTCTCTGCATCAAGGCACACTTCAATAAAATGGTTTCCTCCACCGAGAGAACCCATCTGTTTCATTGCTTTACTTTGTAGGTCTTGCACGCCGCGATGCAAGTCTTTAAAATCATCCCAGTGTTGCCAATTACTGACAGATTTTTCAATGTCTTTGTTTTCGTTAAATCCACTAGGAATTGCTGCTTCAATATCCAGGCGGATTTTCTTCAGTTTACCGTCCAGTTGTTCGGCGGTAAATGATGTTTTGATAGCGCTCATCCCACAACCAATATCCACGCCCACAGCAGCCGGGATAATCGCTTCTTTGGTTGCAATTACAGAACCCACTAAAGCACCTTTTCCTAAGTGAACATCTGGCATTAATGCGACATGCTTAAACACAAATGGTAGTGATGCTACATTCTTGGCCATTTTAGTTTCTTCTGGGCCCAAAGAGTGATTTGCCCAAGATAATACGGGTGCTGGTGTGGTAATTTCTAACTTTTCGTAGGGCATAATTTCTTCTATTTTTGATTTTAAATTTTAGATTTTGGATTGAGTATAAGGCAGTATGGTTTATAACTCATTACCTAGTTAGTTGTAGCAATTTAAATGTTGTATTGTCTTTCATTTTGCTGCCTCAATTTTCGTGAAGCTGAAGAACTACTCTTAAGAAGTTACATTTATATACTACAAATGTAATAAATTAAATTACACTTGTCAAGCTCATACCATAAAGAGGAAGCAGGTATTTCCCAAATGTATTAAAATTTCTAAGTAAAATTACTCTGTTTAAATAACCCCTTAGAGTTCTGACACAATATGGCAGTCCGTCAAGATACAATCTGTGAACGTTTGACTTAGTGACAGCTTCTTTGCTATTCCACAAAACACCAGATGCCGTTTCCCTAGCAATTCTGCGAGAAAGCTTCCGGTTGCTGGTAACTGGAGGGCAAGTATTAATTTTAGATGGGAATCAGAAGACTCTACGTCAGTTAGAATGGCTTAATGATGTTTTTGAGGAGCCATATATTCGTGAGTATGTTGCTGGTAGCGTAGAGGCGAATATGGGTGCAACCGGATTTGAAGCTGTGCGATGTCTATGATGGGCTACGCCTACGCACGATGTATGGTGGATAAATCAGGTAACTAGGGGCGTTAAACCAATAGCAAGCGAAAATATCCGTCGGTATACTCCCACATCAATAGATAATGATTTGCAGGGACTTGGATCTCCAGGATTTGGCATAAGGGCATGAGTTTAAAGGCAGTTCTCTTTGATTTTAATGGTGTCATCATTAACGATGAGCCAATCCACCTGCAATTGATAGATGAGATTCTCATTGAAGAAAATCTCCAACCCCAACGGGTGAGTGAGCGTCAAGCTTCTCTTGGACGCAGCGATCGCGCTTGTTTTGGGCAACTACTCGCTAATCGTGGTAGAGTCGGTAACGAAAGCTATTTAACTCAGTTGCTGTACCGCAAAGCCCAAGCCTATGTGGTGGAACTAGAGAAAATCGAGAAACTGCCTTTATATCAAGGCGTAGAAGATTTAATATTTCAAGTGCGATCGCGGAATCTGAAACTAGGTTTAGTTAGTGGCGCTATTCGCCAAGAAATTGAATTGGTACTCCATCGAGCTAAACTGGCTGAACATTTTAAAATTATCGTCGCGGGTGATGACATTACCACGAGTAAACCAGAACCCGATGGTTATCTACTAGCAGTGAAACGCCTAAATAAAGAATATCCAGAATTGAATCTTCAACCACACGAGTGTCTGGCAATTGAAGATACTCCAGCAGGTATCGAAGCGGCGAAGCGATCGCACATGCAAGTAGTTGGGGTAGCGAATACTTACCCATTCCACATGCTCCAGCGCTGCTGTAACTGGACTGTTGATTATCTCAGTGATTTGGAACTCGAACGCGTGCAGAAGGTTTATTCTCAAAAACAGCCTCAACCATCGGCAACTGAATGTTAGAATACTATATGGTGATGGTGTATTGAGTTAATGAGTAATATTACTCTTGACTTTGCACAGATTTTGGGGAATTAGCTCAGTTGGTAGAGTGCTGCGATCGCACCGCAGAGGCCATCGGTTCAAATCCGTTATTCTCCATTTGTACATTCGCAAATTAAATGTCGAATTCGCAAATTAATGTCGCTTTTTGCCAATTAAGGTCGATTTTGTAAGTTTGTCTCACTAATTTTATTATATTAGGTAGGTTTTCGCAAATTAACGTCGTCTTCTTTCGTCATTAACTGAACAAGATGGCACTGGCATAGGCTTTGAGCCTTTCTAATGAGAAACTTGTGTTTTGAGAACGCCAGGAATTGCCTCAAGTATCCGCTTGGCAACGTCTTCAGGCGTATCTCCCTCTCGCTCGGTGATGTGCAAATCAGCTTGAGAGTATAGTGGTGTTCGTTGTTCGACGAGCGATCGCAATTTCCCTTTAGGATCGGCATCTTGCAGCAGTGGTCTTGTAGTATCCTCAGCTAAACGGCTGTAAATGATCTCCACTGGCGTATCTAGCCAGACTATCAAACCGTGGTGCAGATAACCCCAATTTTCTCGCCGCAGTACAATACCTCCCCCGGTTGCGATAGTCAACTTTGTAAAAGCACAAACTTGTGAAAGCACGTCGCTTTCTAACTGGCGAAACCCTGCTTCACCAACTTGTGCAAATAACTGATTGATAGATTTACCTGTTGCTTGGGTAATAACATTATCGGTATCCACAAATCCATAACCCAATTCCTTCGCCAGTAAGCGCCCTACTGTCGTCTTACCAACGCCCATTATCCCAATTAAGTACAAGTTGACTCCTTGTAATAAGCTGCTCACCAGTTGTATCGCTCCAATTCTGAGTGCTGAGTCCCAGTTTATAATTATAAATTCAATGACTCAATCTCGGATTTAAAAATATGGAGTTTTGCACCTATCGCGTAACCGGATAAAATTACTTAATCAGTAACAGGACTAATAGCTGCATCAGATGGAGAACAATTTTATTTTGTAATGTCTCAGAATCGGGTAATTTTCACCCATGATGATGACTTTATGATACTTCATCATAGTGGCTTTATTATGCACGCAGGAATTATTTACTGCGTTCATAATTGTTGCTCAATTGGGGAAATATTGAGAAGTTTTATTGTAAGCTGGGAAGTTCTTGAGCCAGAATAAATTAGCTATCAACTTGAATTTCTCTGAAAGCTTTTATTTATTTTTAAGTTCTACAAATTCATCTTTTATTTAAGAAGAATCCACTGTCGTTATTACTAACGCAATAGATTAAGATTCTTCTGTGAAATTATCATAAATAATCAACGATGAATTTATCATAAATCTAGTAATATCCCTGATGTAACTTGGTATTTGCTGTATAGCAAGCGCTATGCTTAACGAAAAAATTAATATAGCTTGTTTGAAACTTTATCCAAACAATTTCTGTCTATTTAAATAGTCCAAATTTTAACTCTGGTGGTTAAATTTAAGTATACCTGATACTGTGTTTCTAATATTACAGGGTATTTATTCTAAAAGTTCAGTTATAATAAGCCCTAATCAATTAAATGTTTCCTATAATGGTGTAAATAATGACTTATATCCTGCGATCGCCCAGAAAAGCTTGCCAAGTTGAAATTTCGGCACAAAGACTACTGCATATTTCACCCCAATAAGCCTGAATGAATAAATATAGGATGGATGAGGCGTCAACTATGACTCGAATTCGTGATGTTGTACAAAAAGCTTTAGCAACTGGCTATTTGACAGTGGAAGCTGAAAATCAACTACGACAACTGTTGACTACCCGGTATGACTTGGAAGATTTTAATGCTTTCATGACTTTGCAAGAAGCTGCCATGACTGGTAAGGTCAAGCAAGAGTCTAGAGAGCAGTGTGGCATCAAATAGAGACGTAGCCAGCTACATCTCACCGACGGGGGCGTTTACCATCATCTTCAAAATCATCATCATCAAAAAATTCCCAATCATCATCATCATCGGCTTGATTGGTAGTTGGCGGCTGATAAGGGGGGATGATTACCCGGTAATCAGCATCATAAACAGATTCAGTTTTTCCCGCAGCCGTATTTTTTGGTTCCCGGTAGCTGTAGGAGTAAACTGAACCAGACTGAGAACTGCTTTTGGCTTCTGATTGACGTTCGTAAGTTGTAGAGTCTTTAGGCTGTTGAGCTTGAGAATTAGGAGTAGGTGTTTCCTCTGACTTTTCATCAAAGTTCCAATCATCATCTTTACTGCCATTTGTCTCCCAATCATCAAATACATCACTAGTAGGCTCTTCTTTTTTACTAGCTGGTGGTGGAGAACTGGCAGGGCGAGATGTAGGTTCTTCTCTACGGGTTGCCTTCGCACGAGGCGTTGTGCTTCGGCGGTCAGGAGTTTGGCGTTGTCTTCCTCCAAAATAATTGGATAAGTTAAACAAGGTACTAATTAATATAGATGTGAAAGCACCAGTGGCAGTACTAAACAAAATCCATATCGCTAGTGGTAATGGTTGAGTTCGCACGCCCAAAAATACTAGCGATAGGGCAGGTGAGAAATTTTGGACTAATAACAGCGTTAGTCCTCCCAGTACTGCCACCAATAGAATTAAGCGAATTACAGCCATAGCAATTTTGTCAGTTGTCAGTTATCAGTGGTTAGTAGTCAGTTGTCAGTTATCAGTCTGAATATTCTTCGCTAATTACTGTTCACTGACTACTAACACTATCAGCCATCTCTATCATTACCTTTTTAGGACTATTGTGAAATTTACAATAAATCCATTGAGAATGTTAGCGACGACCTTGCCAACGCTGAATTGGGATGCAGTCAATATCTAGTTGATCTAAAGCACGGGCAACTACAAAATCCACTAAATCCTCAATGGTTTGGGGATTATGATACCAGGCAGGAATCGCGGGGACAATTCTCACTCCAACTTCTGCTAGAGAGGTTAAGTTACGGAGGTGGATGAGACTAAAAGGCGTTTCACGAGGAACAATGACCAGCTTTCGTCCTTCTTTGAGTTGGACATCTGCCGCCCGTTCTAGTAAATCGGAACTTAAGCCAGCCGCTAGCTTTGCCACTGTGCTCATGCTGCATGGAATAATTATCATCCCCAGAGTGGCAAATGAACCACTGGCAATCCCGGCTCCAACGTCACCCCAAGGATGGCAACGAAGTTTACCCGAAATTGCGACTCCAGCTTGCTCTCGCCAGAATTGTTCTTGCCCGGTTGGTTCTGGTGGCATCCGAATTTCCTGTTCTGACTGCCAAACCATGTAAGTAGATTTAGAGGCAACCAATTCAATACTAAACTCCGCTTCTAGCAAAAATTTGATTGCGCGAACAGCGTAAATCAGACCAGATGCGCCTGATACGCCTAAAATTAGAGGTTTTGTGTTATTCGACACGTAAGGCTTACTTAATTTTACTCATCATCAGAGTAAGGGTCTAGGTCATCAGGCTCAATATCATTTGGTAAGTAGAGGTCTGAAAGCTCCTCATTGGAACCACCGCCAGTTAAACCTCTGGGTACGCCATCGCTGCCAACTGTTACCAAATCAATTTGCTGACGGTAGTAATCGACACTCTTAACTTGTACGGCGACGCGATCGCCTAATCTGTAAGAAGCGCGATTTTTACGACCAAACAGTGCTTGTTGTCTGGCGCGATATTCATACCAATCGTCTTTGAGAGAACTGACGTGTACCAATCCTTCTACCCGCAAAGGCACACCAGGATTGCTGCTAGACTCTACCTCGGCTGCTGGTACTTCAATTTCCACAAAGAAACCGTAGGATTGAACCCCGGTAATCACGCCCTGAAATACCTGACCGATGCGTTGCTTCATCAGTTGGGCTTTTTGCAGTCCGGCTAAATCGGCTTCAGCTTCTTGGACTTCTTTTTCTCGGTCGTTGATTTGGACAATTACCCTAGTTAAATCGCTTTGCAGTTCTTGTTGCAATTCTGGGGGTAAAACGTTCCAGTTAATTTCCTCGTGGCTAGAAGAGTGGCGTAGGTTAACGCGCTCTCTCACACGGGTATTGCGGCGATCGCGTCCGTTTTCGAGTAGCGCGTAATACACTCTCTGCATCAGCAAATCTGGGTAACGCCGCAAGGGAGCGCTAAAGTGGACATATTGCGGTAGTGCCAGACCAAAGTGAGATCCTTTGGTGGTGCTGTACGCTGACGGCTTAAGTGTATCTTGTAATAAGTAAGTTAGAACTTGCTCAGAAGGAGATTCTGCAAAAGCTGTGGTCAAATGTTGATAATCTAAGGGTTGGATATCGACTTCTGGATCTAGTGTGAGGTCAACGCCTAAATTGACTGCCAATTTCAGCATTTCCTGGACATCTTCAACATCAGGTGTACCTTGGACTCGCCAGATGGCGGGAACACCAAGAGCATTTAAGTGAGTTGCTACTAGTTGATTAACTAACAATACCAACTCTGTGAGTAGCGATCGCACTGGTAAATCATTCACCACCACAGTGCCGAGAATCCCCTCATCATAATAGGCGTTTTGGCTAGGTGGCAGATTTAGCTGGAGGCTACCACGATTTAACCGTACCTGTTTCACGGCTGTTTGCAAGGCGTGGAGGTCTTGCAGGATTTGGGAAACCTGTGGAGATTGAACTTGAGATTCACCTGTAAGAATTGCTTGGGCAAGTTCTGTAGTCAGTGCAGTTTCGACGTTAATTACACTGGGTTGAATTTCCCACTCTAGGACTTGTCCAGATTGGGGATCAATGGTAATTAAAAAAGAGATAGTTAAGCGATCGCTCCCAGGTACTAAAGAACAGCGTTCTGCCACACCTGGGGGCAAAATTGGCAGCACTAATTCTCCCAGATACACTGATTTGCCCCGTTTGAGTGCTTCTCTATCTAGGGCTTCATCAGGTTGGACATAGTGAGAAACATCGGTGATATGAACGCCTAAAAGCCAATTTCCGGCTAGGTTTTTTTCTAAGCTAAAAGCGTTTTCTATAACTTTGGTATCGCCATTTACCCCTTCAATGGTGAAGGTAAATAAATTACGCAAATCCAGCCGATTTTTCAGGTCTGCTTTGAGTAGCTTTTTGGGCAACTTGGCGGCTGCATCTAGGACATTATCTGGAAAAGTCCGGGAAAGGTCGTGTTTGCACGTAACTAAATCTATATCAGCAGCAGCTTCGGCATCGCTACCGAGGATTTGCACTACTCGACCAAGGGGAGGATATTGTGCCAATGGGTAACGCAAAACTTCTACATGAACCAAGTGATCGATCGCTTCTTCTAACTTTGCCCCGTTAGGCTGGATCTTCAATTCAAACAGCAATCGATCATCTAAAGGCACAGCCCTAAAACCAGCTTCCACCTGCTTAATTCGTGCCAGTAAGGTGTGGTTAGAACGTTCTAAAATCAGCTTCACCTCCCCTTCGGGAGAGCGACGGCGACTGCCTTCTTTGAGAACTCTGACCAAAACGCGATCGCCATTCCAAGCATTACTCAGATGACTTTCGCGGATGTAAATATC
>NZ_JBALBZ010000044.1:0-2181 GCF_036919495.1 Nostoc sp. | reverse complement strand
CGAGTCATCGTTTATAACTGCTGAAATGCTTGTTTTATATACATTTTACCAGTTTTTTACTCTGCTTTTTTCCGAGTTTGTGAGAAATCCGGGTTCTCGCGTATTTGCTTTAGACCATTCGCCTAATTTGTGGACTTCTTCAAGGACAATTTTTATTACCTCAGGGTTCTCTTTCACGAAGCTACGTGCAGCTATCCAATAGCCTCCTTGGGTTGAAAGTCCTTTAGCATTACGAATAATCCGAACTTTTTCCGTTTTCTGAAATATAGCCAGGTGGGGGTCGCCTAGCACAGCTGCATCAATGCTCTTACGCGATAATGCTGCACGAGTTTCTGGTGCTATCAGATTGAGATGTTTGACATCTTTTAGCTCTAGTCCTCCTTCTTGTAAAGCTTTAACCACAAAGTATTGACTAGCAGTAGCTCTTTGAAAGGCAATTCCCTTACCTTTTAAATCAGCTATAGTTTTGATGGGGGAGTCTTCGCGTACTACGATCGCCGAACCTTCACCAGTACCCGGTATAGTATTAGCAAGAAGAACAAAAGGAATACCAGTTGCTTGGGCAAATATGGGTGGAGTTTCACCAACAGCACCGACATCCAAACTGCCCACATTTATTGCTTCTAAAAGCTGTGGCCCAGCTGTAAATTGCGCCCACTGCACTTGAACACCCAAGGGATTCAAGCGTTTCTCTAAAACTTGTCTACTTTTGGTGATATCCGCAGCAGTAAAATAGCCAATTCTTAACAATTTTGTCTTAATGCCATTAGGAGCTGCAACTGCTGCCTTTTCTCGTGTATCTGCTGCTTTACAACTTACTAAAGTTGTGGAAAGAGTAAATACTCCAGCTACTCATAAAATTAGAAAGTTGCGTTTTCTAGATATTGCTAACATGATGTATTACCAATTTTCTGGGGTTTAAAATACAAGCTTTAATTAAAAAACTGATTTTAGAATGATGTAAAAGTTGAAGATAGGAAATTTTTTATTTTGCGGTTAGACTCTGTTTACTAACTCTCTCATCTAAATAATCTATTGTAAATCGGTAGATTTACAGTAGATTATGATTGCACAGACTTTACCACAAGCTAATTTAAAAATCAAGCAGCAAGGATGACAGTGCTATTGATACAAGTGGTAAAAAGAAACAATAAGTGTGATACTAGCGATCGCAGTTTACACTCTGACTTTTCACGTTATATGGAAAAGTGAACTTGGAACCTAACCCCCTTCCCTCGTAGGGAAGGGGAAACATTCAAAGCCTTTCTTCTTGTAGGGAAGAAGAATGGAAGTGGGGTTTTTCAGATCCCGTGAAAAGTCTGTTTACACCAGACTGGTTTGGAAGAAGCGATTAGCAGGGCGCGCCAGACCAAGATTTTCGCGCAGCGTTGTACCCTCATACTCTTGGCGGAAAATCCCACGGCGTTGGAGTTCCGGCACAACTTTATCGACAAAATCATTCAGCCCTTCAGGGATAAAAGGGAACATGATGTTGAAACCGTCAGAGCCTTCCTCAATCAGCCATTTTTCCATATCATCAGCGATGGTTTGGGGTGTGCCCACAAAAGCCAACCCGCCGTAACTGCCAATGCGTTGCGCCAGTTGTCGAATAGTCAAGTTTTCACGTTGCGCTAAGGCGATTACTCTTTCTCGTGAAGAGTGACCACCGTTATTCGGTGGGATTTCTGGCAAGAGTCCATCCGGGTCAAAACCCGAAACATCGTAGCCAATAGCACTATTTAGGCTGGCAATTCCACTGTCATAATGTACTAGGCTATCCAAATAAACACGCTTGGACTGTGCCTCTGCGACGGTTTCCCCCACGATGACTAAAGCACCTGGAAGGATTTTTATGCTGTCTGGGTCACGTCCGATTGCCTGCGCTCGTCCCTTAATGTCTGCAAATAAAGCTTTGCCAGCTTCCAGATTACTTGCAGGTGCAAACACAGCCTCGGCGGTTTCGGCAGCTAATTGCCGCCCGGCTTCGGATGCGCCTGCCTGAACGATTACCGGCCAACCTTGGACAGGTCTGGCGATGTTCAATGGCCCTCGCACCGAGAGATATTTTCCCTGATGATTCAGAACATGAAGCTTTGCAGGGTCGAAATAAATCCCTGCTTCCACGTCCCGAATAAACGCATCGTCAGCAAAGGAATCCCAAAGACCCGTGACAACATCATA
>NZ_JBALBZ010000043.1:0-2271 GCF_036919495.1 Nostoc sp. | reverse complement strand
TTCATGGACAACTGCGAGAGTTTTTTGTTTTGAAGTTACGCCATGATTTGTGTGAAGATGCGAAGAAACATCTGCATCGTGGACTGATATGCCTGATTGTGCCATTCGTATATACAGGCTATTTTTATTAGAGAATTACTGCATCATTTCTATCAAAATATTTTGAGCGCTACGTTCTGGCTCATTTTTATTAGGGTAACGTTGGATGTAAGAGCCATCTGGCTGCAACTCCCAAGCTTGGCGATTATCTGCTAGCATTATTTTGAGAATTTTTTGTAAATTCTGCACAATATCATCATCTTCAACTGGTACAACTACTTCAACTCGGTGATCTAGGTTGCGGGTCATCCAATCGGCACTGCCGATATATACTTCATTTTGTCCGTTATTATGAAAGTTAAATATCCGAGAGTGTTCTAAAAAACGACCAATAATGCTGATCGCACGAATATTTTCGCTAACTTTTGGAACTCCAGGACGCAAACAACAAATACCCCGCACAATTAGGTCAATTTGTACTCCAGCAAGAGATGCTTTGTATAAAGTGGCAATAATTTGGGGGTCAACCAAAGCATTCATCTTAGCGATGATATGACCTTGATTACCGTTTTTGCAGTGTTCGATTTCTCGCTGGATCAGGGCAGTAATGCGAGCGCGCATATTAATAGGTGATACCAGCAACTTGCGGTAAGAATCTTTACAGGAATAACCAGTCAAATAATTAAATAAATCAGTTAAATCTGCCCCTAAGTCTTCTCGACAACTAATTAGTCCTAAATCTGTATATAAATTTGCTGTTTTGGAATTATAATTTCCAGTACCAATATGGAAATAACGACGAATATTTTCTCCCTCTTGACGCACCACTAGCAAAGTTTTGCTATGAGTCTTTAGTCCCACCAGTCCATATACTACATGAACACCAGATTTTTCTAATTTATTAGCCCAAGTGATGTTATTTTCTTCATCAAAGCGAGCTTTTAATTCTAAAATAACAGCAACTTGTTTGCCATTTTCAGCAGCAGTAATCAAAGAACTGACAATTTCCGAGTCTCCCGAAGTCCGATAAAGTGTCATTTTAATTGCCAACACATCAGGATCATGAGCAGCTTGAGCAATAAATTCTTCTACAGAAGCGCCAAAGGATTCGTAAGGATGATGTACTAGCAAATCTTTTTGCTGAATCACCGAGAAAATACTTTGTTCCTCATCATTGAAGTTGGCAATTTCATTTTGTTGATGAAGATGACGCAGACGAGACGGAACTACTGATGCCCAAGGTGGATCTTTCAATTCAGGTAAAGGTAGTGCCGTAAACGACATCAAATCTTTTAAATTCAGTAGCCCTTCTATCTCATAAACATCACTCTCAATCAGTTTCATTTCTGTCATCAACATCTGTCGTAATGATTGAGGCATTGATGGTTGAATTTCCAATCGCACCACCGAGCCAATGAATTTGCGCTTATATAACTCTTGTTGAATTGCTAATAGTAAGTCATCGGCTTCTTCTGCTAATTCTAAATCTGTATTGCGGGTTAATCGAAATAGGTGATATTCCTCAACGACCATTCCGAGAAATAAAGCTTCTAAATTGTGAGCAATTACTTGCTCTATCGGCATACCTGTCCAGTGATTTAATTTCCCATTATCTATTTGCAATTCTTGAGGTAAGGGAATAAATCGAGGCAGAATAGTGGGAATTTTGACTCTAGCAAACTTTTTCTCTCCGGTGTTTGGGGCTTTTACTACCACTGCTAAATTTAAACTGAGATTCGCCATTCGTGGAAAGGGATGGCTAGGATCAACAGCTAGAGGAGTGAGAACTGGAAAAATTATTTCTTGAAATAATTTTTGAAAGTAACTACGCTGTTCGGGATTAATGTCAACATAATTAAGTAGATGAATGCCTTGCGCTGTCATTTCTGGTCGAAGCGTCTGCTCAAAATAATGATGCTGTTGAGTCACCATTGGATGCAGATATTGATAAATTGCTTCTAATTGTTGTTCTGGGGTGCGACCATCGGGAGTTCGCTGAATTAACTGTGCTTTAACTTGTTCTTTGAGAAGTGCAACACGAACCATAAAAAATTCATCAAGATTAGCACTAAAGATGGCAATAAACTTGAGTTTTTCTAGTAATGGAGTCCGAATATCTAACGCCTCATGTAAAACTCGGCGGTTAAATTCTAACCAGCTTAATTCTCGACTAAAGTAGTACTCCGAGTCATGCACATTAATAGTTTTACTAATATCTTTGACTTTAGACAT
>NZ_JBALBZ010000042.1:0-8306 GCF_036919495.1 Nostoc sp. | reverse complement strand
CCGCTAGAACCAGCACTAGCCCAGGAGATGACATCTCCATTTTGATCGGTAATGGTGACAATGCTATTGTTGAAAGTAGACTGGATGTAGGCCATTCCACTGGGTACATTCCGTTTCTGCTTCTTGCTCCCGGTTTTTTTAGTTGGTTGTCTCGCCATACTTGTTTAGTTGATTTAAGGTAAAACTTGCTTGGATTAGCAAGCGTTGCAAAATTATTTCCCTGGAGCCTTCTTCTTCCCAGCTACTGTCTGCCTTCTGCCTCGACGGGTTCTGGCATTGGTGCGAGTTCTTTGTCCTCTGACTGGTAAGCCCATGCGATGACGACGACCTCTGTAGGTACCAATGTCAACTAAGCGCTTGATGTTCAAAGACTCCAAGCGCCGCAAGTCGCCTTCAACTTGATAGTTGGTTTCTATTTCCCCTCGTAGGGCTGTCACATCGGCATCACTTAAGTCCTTAACGCGAGTGTCTGGGTTCACACCAGTTGCCGCTATAATTTCTTGAGAACGTGATAAACCAATTCCATAAATGTAAGTCAGACCGATCTCGACGCGTTTATCGCGTGGAAGGTCTACTCCGGCAATACGTGCCACAATGAACTCTCCCTATTGTTGTCGCAATTACTGTTGGTTGGAAAAACGTGATTAATCGCGTTTTTTCGTTTTAATGATGATATGCGTGTTACAACTCACTCTGTTGGTAAGAGTGTTATCCTTGACGTTGCTTGTGCTTGGGGTTCACGCAGATCACCATGACGCGACCACGACGTTTGATCACGTTACACTTTTCACAAATTTTCTTGACTGAGGCTCTAACTTTCATGCCTTTTATTTTTTGACTCCAAATATAAAATTATAGCATTTCTAGGGAAATTAATCCAGTGTAATGACTAGCAAACAGCCAAAAAAATGGTTTTATGGTAAAATTCTCTACATATACTTACTTCTTTCTTAGTCGATAAGTAATTCTGCCTTTGGTCAAGTCGTAAGGAGTTAACTCTACCTTGACGCGATCGCCGGGCAAAATCTTGATATAATTTCGGCGAATTTTGCCGGAAATGTGAGCTAGCACGTTAAATCCATTGTCCAAGTCAACGCGAAACATCGCATTGGGCAGGGACTCTGTAACCGTGCCTTCCATTTCAATCAAATCTTGCTTAGACAATTTGTTTTTTCCTCAACTCAACAATTTCGTGTTCAGTTGCAGCACTTTATCTGCAAGAGAACACACTTTAAGAAATATATCAACAGTTTATTAATATATCTTAGCTAAAATTGATCTGTTTCTTGAGAGGGGCATGGGGCATTAGGCATTCTGAAAAAACTTACTCTAGCTCCTCCTCCACTCCCTCATCTCCTTCGTCCTTAAGCAATTAACCTTTGTAGTTCACTAGTGACATCTTCTTGGGACTGATTGCCATTGACTGTTAGGAGTTTTTTGCGATCGCCGTAATAATCAATTAAAGGTGCAGTTTCAGCGCGGTACACTTCTAAACGACGACGAATCACCTCTTCGGTATCATCTTTTCGTCCTCTAGCTAGCAAACGTGCGATTACAACTTCATCTGGTGCATCTAAATTGACTACCCTTTCGCCACTCTGATGTATTTCTGCCAGTAACTTCTCCAGAAAACCTGCTTGGGTCACTTTGCGGGGAAAACCATCAAGAATCCAACCATTTTTGGCATCTGGTTGACTGAGGCGCTCTTGTACCAAGTCCTGCACTAGCTGATCGGGTACTAACTCGCCGCTATCAACATAACCTTGAGCCTTGATTCCCAAATGACTTTGCTCTTTCATGGCTTGTCTTAAGATTTCACCAGTAGAAATATGGGGAATATTCAAGTGTTCAGCCAAAGTTTGAGCTTGTGTTCCTTTACCCGCTCCAGGTGGCCCCAAGAAGATTAATCGCGTCACTATTATTTCACCATTCCTTCATAGCGCTGAGAGATGACATAAGTTTGGACTTGTTTGGCTGTCTCAATTGCCACACCAACTAAAATTAATAAAGAGGTAGCACCTATTCCCCGGAAAGTTTTCACATTCAAAGCGCTTTCCACGGCGGTGGGGATAATAGCAACCAAGCCCAAAAAGATTGCACCCAAAAAAGTTAGTCGATTGGACACGCGTTCGATATACTCGCTAGTTGCCTTGCCGGGACGAATTCCAGGAATACTAGAACCCATTTTCTTCAAGTTCTGCGCCACATCTACTGGGTTGAGGATCAACGAAGAATAGAAGTAGCTGAAGAAAACGATGGAAATCATGTAGACCAAGGCATAGACCCAGGAGCTAGAACCGCTTGGACTCAAATAAGTGTTAACTATATTCGCCAAATCGGCATTTTTTGTAAAATTAGCAATCAGCAGTGGCAAACTGAGAATGGCGGCAGCAAAAATAATTGGCATCACGCCGCCTTGATTTAACCGCAGAGGCAGATAGCTACGCTGTTCTGCCAATACTCGCCGACCTACTTGGCGACGAGCCGAAATAATTGGGATGCGGCGCATTCCTTCTTGGACAATCACAATACCAACAATTGTTGCTAGGAAAACTAATATCAGCACGATCACCCGACCCACTGCTTCCCTACCCCCTACTTGCACCAAGTCGATGGTATCACCCAACGCTTTTGGTAATGATGCGACAATGTTGACAAAAATCAACAATGATGCTCCATTCCCAATACCACGTTCTGTAATTAGTTCAGATGCCCACATGACGAACATCGAACCAGCAGTCAGAGCGATCGCAGTTTCAGCTACGAAAATGGGCCCTGGGTGTAAGGCAAATTGCTGGAGGAATAATGCCGAAAAAGCTGTACTTTGTAGAATCGCCCAAACTACAGTTACATAGCGGGTAATTTGTGATATTTTGCGCCGACCTGCTTCGCCTTCATTTTTCTGTAAATTTTCTAAAGATGGAATCGCTGCGGTGAGCAATTGGATGATAATAGACGCATTAATGAAGGGCAAAATCCCTAAAGCAAAGACTCCCAAAGTCGAAAGTCCTCGCCCGGAAAATATATCCAATAAGCCAAATATGGAATTATTGCCAGATATGGCTTCGGCAAATCTAGGTCTATCAATCCCTGGCACGGGTAAGAAGATACCCAGGCGAACCAAAATTAAAATACCGACAGTTACAAGCAGCCTACCTCTCAGCCCTGCTGCTTGCGCCATCTGCATAAAAGTTTCTTGAGCCGTTGGGGCTTTATCTCGACTGATCATAGAGTGCTACCTTTATAGTGAACCAGGCGCTGACAGCGAGTTGGCTTCCATTTAAGTGCGCTGTTCCGGCTCACTCATAAGACTTCACAACTACCACCAGCTGCCTCAATTTTGCTACGAGCTGAACCTGTGAAAGCTGCCGCTTGTACCTTGAGCGGAATGCTCAATTCCCCGTTACCTAAAATTTTCAATGGCCCTTTGACAGCAGTCAGGATACCTGCGGCTTTCAAGGAGGTCAAAGTTACTTCCGTATTAGCAGGAAGGGAGGCTAGCTTCTCTACATTAATCGTAGTGTAAATCTTCTGATTAACAATCGGAAAGCCCTTCAGCTTAGGTAAGCGGCGGTACAATGGCTGTTGACCACCTTCAAAACCTGGGCGAGTACCACTACCAGAACGAGATTTTTGACCTCGCATACCTAGACCAGCACTAGCACCTTGACCGGCAGAAATACCTCTGGCTACACGCTTCTTGCGTTTCTTTGAGCCTTTTTGCGGCTTAACATCGTTGAGTCTCATGATGTAATTAGTTCTTGTTTACACAAAAGCTCTGTAAGTATGACTCTACTAAATGTAGAGACTTTCAATAGGAATACCGCGATCTTCGGCGACTTCAGAAAGAGTCCGTAGTGTAGATAAGGCATTGACTGCGGCTCTAGCATTATTGAGCGGATTGTTAGAGCCAAGTTGCTTGGCTAAGACGTTACGAACCCCTGCTAATTCCAGCACAGTCCGCACAGCACCACCTGCAATTACCCCAGTCCCAGGTGAGGCTGGGCGCATCATAACTTTCGCACCGCCACCGACACCATTAATGGGATGGGGGATGGAGTTGGATTTGGTGATGGGTATATCAATGAGGTGTTTTTTGCCGTCGGCTACGCCTTTTTTAACGGCGCCAATTACATCTGAGGCTTTGCCTACTCCGACACCAACTTGACCTCGTTCGTTACCGACAACAACGATCGCTCGGAAGCTGAGTTTTTTACCACCTTTGACTACTTTACTTACGCGTCGGATTTGGATAACCCGTTCTTGCCAAGTGGTTTCTTCTTTTTTGGCACGCTTTGTTCTACTTTTACGCTCTGTTGCCATAATTTAGTGCTCTGATGAACGTCATTTGTGAGCCAGTGCGGTCTTCTCCCAAAGGGAGAGGCTAGCGCCAAGGGGGTCTCCCCCATGAGTAACTGGCGAACCCTAAGGGTCAGTTGTCATTTGTCTTTTGTCATTTGTCATTTGTCCAATAACTAATGACCAATGACTAATGACCAATGACTTTAGAAATCTAAACCAGCTTCGCGGGCTGCATCAGCTAATGCTTTGACACGACCATGATATAAATTACCACCGCGATCAAAGACAACTTTGGTGATGCCTTTTTCTAGCGATCGCACTGCGATCAACTTCCCAACTTGCACCGATGCGTCACGGTTTGCACATGACGCTAAACTAGATTTCAGTTCTGGTTCTACAGTCGATGCTGCCACGATGGTTTGATGTTGAGTATCATCAATTATCTGGGCATAAATATGCTCATTAGAACGAAATACCGCTAAACGCGGACGTTCTGGAGAGCCAATAACTTTGCCACGAACGCGTCGATGACGACGGTTTTTTGATTCTCTTCGAGTAAGTTTCATTTTTACTTCTTACCACCCTTACCAGTCTTACCAGCTTTCCGTCTGACCACTTCACCGGCATAGCGAATGCCTTTACCTTTGTAAGGTTCTGGTGGACGAACGGCACGAATTTTGGCCGCTGTGTTGCCTACGATTTCTTTGTCATAGCCGCTGACAATGACGTTAGTGGTACCTTCTACTGCAAACTGAATTCCTTCTGGTGGTTCAATTTGCACTTGATGGCTATAACCCATATTCAAAACTAGGTTACGCCCTTGAACTTGTGCCCTGTAGCCAACACCTTGAATTTCCAAACGGCGTTGAAAACCTTGGGAAACTCCCTCGACCATATTGGCAACTAAAGTGCGGCTCAAGCCATGTAGTTGCTTTGAGGTACGAGTTTCATCCCGACGATTTACCTGTAATATGTCTCCCTCTTGAGAAAGCGAGACATTAGGCGTGAGAGTGCGAGAAAGTTCTCCTTTCGGGCCTTTCACCACAATATTTGTACCATTGATCGCCACTTGAACTTTGGCGGGAATAGTAATTGGACGTTTACCGATCCGAGACATGACTTTTTGTCCTTTGTTATTTGTCCTTTGCCTTTTGTCCTTTGTCTTTCACTTAATGACTAATGACAAATGACTAATGACCAATGACTACCAAACGTAACAAAGCACTTCGCCACCCAAGTTCTGACGCCGCGCTTCGCGGTCAGTCATAATGCCACTGGATGTAGAAATAATGGCAATGCCAATGCCGCCTAGTACCCTTGGTAATTCTTTTCTGTTGGAATAAACACGCAAGCCAGGTTTACTCACTCGCTTTAAGGCGGTGATCAGAGGCTGACGGTTTTTACCTTTGTATTTCAGGGAAATCACTAGATTGCGTTTTACCCCTTCTTCTGCTTCTTCGATTTCAGCAATAAAGCCTTCCTCCCGTAGCACTTTGGCAATGCTCCGGGTCATTTTTGTCGCTGGCACTTGTGTAGTTTGATGCCGCGCCAGGTTGGCATTGCGGATGCGCGTCAGCATATCTGCAATTGTGTCGTTAGCCGCCATCGTTCCCTCTATAGATGAACTTATTGATCGCGAAAGGGCATTCCTAATTCTTTAAGTAAGGCGCGTCCCTCTTCGTCGTTTTTTGCTGTGGTGATGATGGAAATATCCATCCCACGTACTTGATCGATGCTGTCGTATTCGACTTCTGGAAAAATTAGCTGTTCTCTGACACCTAGAGTGTAGTTACCGCGTCCGTCAAAGCTTTTAGGGCTAACGCCGCGAAAATCTCTAATTCTAGGTAGTGACAAACTAACTAGTCTGTCGAAAAAGGCATACATCCGTTCCGCTCTGAGAGTAACCATGATCCCCACAGGCATCCCTTGACGAATCTTAAAGCCAGCGATCGCCTTTTTCGCCCGTGTCACCACTGGTTTTTGACCAGTGACCAAGGCAATTTCATTAATGGATGCTTCCAGCGACTTCGCATTTTGAGCTGCTTCACCCAAACCCCGGTTAATAGTAACCTTTACCAACTTCGGTACTTGATGAACGTTGGTATATTGAAACTGATTAATCAGTTTGGGGACGATTGTCTCTTGATATAAGCTTTTGAGTCTTGTTGTCGCCATAGTTTTTTGTCCTGATATCCCTGGGCTTGGTCAGGGAACAAAGTTACGAGTTATAAGTTATGAATTATGAGTTAAATTTAATTCCTAACTCTTAATTCCTAACATCTAACTATTTATCCAGAATCTCACCAGTTTTCTTGAGTTTTCTGACTTTTTTACCTTCTGAGGTAAAGGTATAACAAACACGACTGGCAACGTTTTGCTTAGTGGAATAAAGCATTACGTTAGAGCTATGAATTGGGAACTCTTGGGTCATAATTCGCCCAGATTCCCCTTCTTGCTGGGGTTTGACGTGCTTGGTTTTAATGTTGACACCTTTGACGATGACTTTACTCAGTTGGGGAAGTGCCTGGATAATTTCACCAACTTTTCCTTTGTCTTTGCCAGCAATCACTTGTACGGTGTCGCCAGTTTTGACGTGCATTTTGTGGAATACTTTGGGCGTACCCTGTTTGGTTGCCATTAAAGCACCTCCGGAGCCAGAGAAACAATTTTGGTAAAGTTTTTATCGCGCAGTTCCCGTGCAACTGGGCCAAAAACCCGTGTGCCTCTGGGATTACCGTCTTTGTTGATGATCACAGCAGCGTTATCATCAAAGCGAATACTCATGCCACTGTCACGAGATACAGCTTTACGAGTGCGGACAATTACTGCTTCCACAACATCAGACTTTTTTACAGCCATGTTAGGTGTAGCATCTTTGACAACGGCAATAATCTTATCGCCGATAAAACCATAACGACGGTTGCCTCCGCCTAAGATGCGGATGCACATCAGTTTGCGGGCACCGCTATTATCTGCGACATTCAGGTAAGTCTGGGGTTGAATCACAATTATTCTCCCTTGTAATGTTGTTAGTTTCTAACAACGATGAGGTTTAAGTAGGCTTGACGTTCAGGACTTCTGTGATTTTCCAGCGCTTGGTTTTACTCAGAGGTCTAGTTTCCTGAATACGAACGCGATCGCCTACTTTACACTTATTTTCTTCGTCGTGAACTTTATATCGTTGGGTGTTAACCACAATTTTGCCGTACTTGGGGTGAGGAGCGCGGTTTTCTATGGCTACTACCACAGTTTTTTGCATTTTATCGCTCACTACCAAGCCAACTCGTTCTTTAACTGCCATAATCTCCTACTTTTCTTCTTTAGCCGATTGACTTGCTACCCGTTTGCGTTCTGTTTCTAGCGTCAGCAACTGGGCTAGGCGGTGTCGCATTTGCCGGAACTGGTGAGGTTTTTCTAATTGCCTTGTAGCTTTTTGCAAGCGCAACTGAAATAGTTGTCTTTTAATAGCGACAATTTCTTCAGAGAGTTTCTCGTCACTTAATTCTCTTGCTTCTGAAATCTTGGGAAGAGGCATAAGTTACTCCTGCTCCTGTGGTTGAGAGCGCACAATAAACTTAGTTTTTATAGGCAGTTTAAATGAAGCCAAACGCATAGCTTCACGGGCGATTTCTTCAGAAACCCCACCGATTTCAAACAAAATTCGTCCTGGCTTGACTACAGCTACCCAAAACTCTGGATTACCTTTACCGGAACCCATCCGGGTTTCAGCAGGACGCATGGTTACAGGTTTATCAGGGAAAATCCGAATCCAGATTTGTCCACCCCGACGAATATAACGAGTCATTGCCCGACGGGAAGCCTCAATTTGCCGCGAGGTAATCCAAGCAGGTTCTTGCGCTTGGAGTGCAAAATCACCGAAGTTGAGGGTGCTACCACGGGTGGCTAGTCCCTCCATCCGTCCGCGCTGTTGTTTGCGGAATTTAGTTCTTCTAGGGCTTAACATGGTTTGTCACTTGTCATTTGTCATTTATCATTTGTCATTT
>NZ_JBALBZ010000041.1:0-13021 GCF_036919495.1 Nostoc sp. | reverse complement strand
ACCTCAGATCCTAGTTGTGCTTCCTTAGGCACAAATCAGGTTATCTGTGCGGGTCTTGGAACCAATAAAGCACTTTTTGTGAATCGGTTTAATGGCATTTCCTGGAGTGGGCCTCAAAGTTTAGGAGGAGTATATACCTCAGATCCTAGTTGTGCTTCCTTAGGCACAAATCAGGTTATCTGTGCGGGTCTTGGAACCAATAAAGCACTTTTTGTGAATCGGTTTAATGGTAGTTCCTGGAGTGGGCCTCAGAATCTGGGAGGAGTATACACCTCAAATCCTAGTTGTTCTTCTTTAGGTACAAATCAGGCTATCTGTGCGGGTCTTGGAACCAACAAAGCACTTTTTGTGAATCGGTTTAATGGCATTTCCTGGAGTGGGCCTCAAAGTCTGGGAGGAGTATACACTTCAGATCCTAGTTGTGCTTCCTTAGGCACAAATCAGGCTATCTGTGCCGGTCTTGGAACTAATAAAGCACTTTTTGTGAATCGGTTTAATGGCATTTCCTGGAGTGGGACTCAAAGTCTGGGAGGAGTATACACTTCAGATCCTAGTTGTGCTTCCTTAGGCACAAATCAGGCTATCTGTGCGGGTCTTGGAACTAATAAAGCACTTTTTGTAAATGGGTTTAATGGCATTTCTTGGAGTGGGCCTCAAAGTCTAGGAGGAATATACACCTCAAATCCTAGTTGTTCTTCCTTAATCCCAAATCAGGCTATCTGTGCCGGTCTTGGAACTAATAAAGCACTTTTTGTGAATCTGTTTAGTGGCATTTCCTGGAGTGGGCCTCAAAGTCTGGGAGGAGTATACATCTCAAATCCTAGTTGTGCTTCCTTAGGCACAAATCGGGTTATCTGTGCCGGTCTTGGAACCAATAAAGCACTTTTTGTTAATAGTGGCCCATAGTTACAACGGTTCTTCTTGAGGGTGAAGGGTAGGATTAGTTCAGGACATCGGATAATATTGCTCTCTCCCCAGTTATGCCCTTCCCCTTTTTTCACTACCAGCTAATTCCTTAGGTTCGTAATGACGACAACCATTACAGGGGCCTTGGGGATTGACAGCACAACGCATATAGCCAGATCGGGCATTAAATTTACAGCTGATATCGCCAATTAGATAACCCACACCTTCTAAATAATAGCGATCGCCTTCTACAGGTCTGACGTTTTGTCGTCCCTGCATCGGTGGAAAATTCATGGCTGCTTGCCTCATCCGTAAGCGCGATCGCGCATGGGTTTTGCGGATCGCCCACAGAGAAATCAGGGACGGTAAAAAACCAACGGCAATCACTAAAAGTGTCTTTAACACCTTCTTTTTACCTCTTCTATGCGCTGATTGATTGTCCCTGATGTTGCACTCTGGTTTTACGGAAGTGCAAATATTAGGGCAGGCTTGCCTACTTCCTACCACAGTTTGTAGCAATTAGCAATAACGATGTGGTGAGTAATTTTGAGGAAGAATTTGCTTCTGCCACTTCAATCAGCATAACTGTTAAAACCTCAGGGGTGATCTGCCGTTGAATGTTGATAATTTTAAGATTTGTTGACTAATACTTTTTTGAAGAAGTGTTTTGGGGAACTCCAAAAAATAAATTATCCCAATTTCTGGACTCAACACTACTGTTTTTCCCCCTGCTCCCTGCCCCCTGCTCCCCTGCCCTAAATGCGATGGGATATTTTTTTAGTTGGAAGTCCCTTGTGTCAGGTTTAGCCCCATTCTTGTTTTTTCTGTGGCGCTGCGATGCTAATCTTTTTTTGGTTTGCTGACGAAGTTGCTGTGCTAGCAGTACGGCTTCCCTTTCGGCTCGGAATAAATCAACTTTTCGTGTTGTCAAAATAAATGATTCGTTAGACTTTCGTTTTACCCAAGGCACGCTAACTGCGAAATACTGACAAATATTTTTGCATAGCTGCTTTATCAAGAATGGGCAAGGTTTTTGAGTATTCAGTGTGTTAGCGATCGCTTTCAACTCTAATATCGCTGCTTCTAACTCTTCTGCCATCTGATTGATGCGTTCGACTTGTGTTATAAAACGCTCGCGTTCACTGATGATTTTTTTCTCTTGGGGTTGCAGTGGCACTATAGCAGTAATTACAGATGTAGGCTGGAACAGCAAAATGGGCTTTTTGTCCGTGTCTTGGATTTTTTTCATACTACCTCAAGCAACGCTAGCTGACTTTTAAAGCATTTTAGCAGCTAAATAGTATATTTGTACTATGCAAATATGATGCTTAAGAGAATAAACGTAACCAAAAAATTGCTGTTAACTTTATTTTTTTTTAAGATTGACTTAAATCCACTAGTAGGATTAAATTTATTTCAATAACTGATTAATTTTAATTTGCAGTTTTTCTCGTAATCGTTGTGCCTGCCGATAAGCTATGTTACGGTCTTTATTTGAATGGTTGTGCAATTCTGCTGGTTCTAAAGGCTGAATAAAGTAGTGCAAGCGAGTTCTCATTGCCCAAACTCCCATTGAAGGAAACATAATTAAGGCAAGCATTAAAGGCGAGATAGGCAAAAATGGTAATTTGACTAGTCGTTGTAATTTTTTGAAATTAACAGCCCAAGGATGTAAAGATTCACTACCAATGCAAACTACTGGCAGAATAGGAATTTGATAGCGATCGCTCAACTTAATAAAACTCACATCAAACTTTTCTAGTTGATAGCGTCTCTTCCAACCTTTCCGAGGGCCCCGGATACCTTCAGGTGCATATAAGATAGTTTTACCTTGAGCCATCGCTGCTTCAAAATTATCGAATTCCGCTCGCACACCACCCAAAACCTGCGACCATTTAGGCGGTAACCACCAAATCATCCAAGGATGCTCAAATAATACAGGACTTGCTAATGGTTTTACCACCCATCCTCTGACTTCACTTAATAAATAACCCAAGGTCAAAAAATCCCAAGGAAAACTCATCCCTGCATGGTTCATTGCTA
Source organism: Nostoc sp. (assembly GCF_036919495.1). Classification (GTDB taxonomy): domain Bacteria; phylum Cyanobacteriota; class Cyanobacteriia; order Cyanobacteriales; family Nostocaceae; genus Nostoc. Next base: position 10,072 of record NZ_JBALBZ010000041.1, on the reverse strand, counting down.
CAATCAATGGCTCTGTTTGCGGCAAGTTTTCGACTTGTTGTAATTGTCCACGAAAATAGTATTTTACAATGGGGCCAAGAACTTCTTTGCGAAAAGCTTGTTGATATTTGGGATCAAATTCACCAACTTCTTTTCGAGGTAAACGAAAACCAAGACGCAACCAACGACTCAGCAGCGCCAGATAAAATCCGCCAGGAATTAAAAATAATCCATATTCGTACCAATTCCAACCATCTGGATCGGTATGATAATGCTGCCAATGACGGTTAAATATAATTAGCCAGCCTGGAGGATACCAAAGACAAAACCAATCAAACCAGTTAAATATATAGTCTTCAAGTGGTGCATTTTCTAGTTGAGTCTTTAGGAGGTTTTCAGAGTCTTGATTAACCAAAAGTAATGATATTATTAATTAAATACAAATTTCCTTTAAATCTTATTATAGCCTTATAGATTTAGCATTGGGATCTTACCTTAGAAGTAAAATTAACTACATGTTTTAAAATAAAAAATATTAAGTATGTTATCAAGTATGAATATATAATACACCAGCCATAGATTTTGAGCGGTGCATGAACTTGGGAGATTTTCAGAGTGCTTATAATAATACTATTCTGGCATCACGTACCTGAAAAAAATTAATTTTTATTTAATAGTCGGCTGATACAGTTATTTTGTTTCAATAGTTTTTGCCGCACCACCTTAAACAGTTAACAGTTATCAGAAGTATGGCAAAGACTTAAATCAGTGAACAGGAATTAATCAAGACTGATAAGTAATATTGGTCTTTAGCCAAAAGATGAAATTGATAATAACTAATGACAGTTTAAATTCTTCCTCAAGCTGGAGACAAATGCCGAGACACCTGTCCTACTCTTCCTATTATGGAACTAGAAAAGTCACTAAAAATTTCAGATTTAATCCGTGAACTTCGGCAGCAACTCGATCTCTCTCAGGAAAAGTTTGCAGCCAAGTTGGGAGTTTCCCTGCGAACAGTTAATCGCTGGGAGAACGGATCTACAGTGCCTTCACAGATGGCACTAAAGCTAATTGAAGAAATGTTACAGAAAATGGGCGAACCAGGCAAAAGACTACTGAAGGAGTATCTCTTAAAAGCGGAGCAACGGGAGGACTCTTAAGATGATGGTGAAAGTACTCGAAAAAATTTTGATGATGCGCTCTTGGTTACTAACCTATGGTGTGATGATTCTGGCAGTCATAGCGGCGCTGCTGCTGACACGACTGTTGTTGCCAGTCTTCGATCCGAGCGTATTTACATTATTTTATGCTGCCGTGGCAATTAGTGCCTGGTATGGCGGCATGGGACTTGGAGTACTAGCGATCGCTCTTTCTGTTACAACTGCTTTCTATTTTTTAATCGAGCCAGTCTACTCGTTCAATTTCCTCAGCTCAAACGTCTTGGTAAGATTAACCTCGTTTTCATTAGTATCCTTGTTAATTACTGCTCTCTCTTCAGAGTTGCGAACTGCTAGACGCAAAGCAGAGACAAGCCTAAAATTGTTGCAAAATAGCGAAATGCGGTTTAGCCGGCTGGCAGAATCCAACATCATTGGGGTTATCGTAACTGATATGAGCAACGGCTCGATCGTAGAAGCCAATGATGCTTTTCTGAAGATGGTTGGCTATACGCGAAAAGACTTTGATGCTAACCAAATAAACTGGCGCGAGATTACCCCACACGAGTATATTCTTTTGAGTGAGCGTTCAGTAGAAGAACTCAGAACAACCAGAGTATGTAAACCCTTTGAGAAGGAATATATCTGCAAAAATGGCGATCGCATTCCCGTTCTGCTCGGTTCTGTTGTCTTGGGAGATAGTCAAGAAACGGTCATTGGCTTCGTTGTTGATTTGAGTGAACGCAAACAAGCCCAAGCGGCATTACAGCAAGCCAATGAGCGGAACACACGCACTCTAGAAAACATGAGTGATGCATTTATTACTTTAGACCGGGACTGGCGAATCATTTACCAAAATGCCGAAGCAGAGCGAATTAACGGCAAATCCCGGACAGAGATTATCGGTAAGTCGTACTGGGAGGAATGGCCTTTATCAGTAGACACTAATGTAGAGCTACAGTACCGAAGGGCGATCGCAGAACAGATTCCCGTCCACTTCGAGCATCACTACTACTTGCCTTCCAAGTATGACCTGTGGCTGGAGATTCACGCCTACCCTTGTGAAGATGGTCTTGACATTTTCTTCCGTGACATCAGCCAACGCAAGCAAGTAGAGAAGGCAGTCCAAGCAAGTGAAGAACGCCTCAAAAGTTTTTTCCAAGCGAATATAGTTGGCATTCTCTTTGCTGATGTGAATGGTAGGATCACTGAAGCCAACGACGAGTTCTTGCGAATTGTGGGCTATACCCAAGCAGATATTCAGTCAGGCAGACTATGCTGGACTGATATCACACCTCCTGAGTACCAATATTTAGATGAACTGGCTATTGCCGAGGCAACAGCGAAGGGAACCTGTACTCCTTATGAGAAGGAATGCATTCGCAAGGATGGTTCTATTGTCCCGGTTGTAGTTGGTTACTCTCTGTTAGGCGAATCTCAACAGAACTCAGTTGCATTCATTCTGGATATTAGCGATCTCCAGCAAGTTAAAAAAGCGCTGAGTCAGAGTCAAGAGCGATTTCAAGCTTTTATGGACAATATTCCCGCCGCAGCGTGGATTACGAATGCAGACGGACGTGTACTTTACCTCAGTCCAACTTATCTGAGTACATTCGATGTAGCAACAAATAAGGCGATTAATAAAAATATTTTTGACCTATACCCAGCCCAAATCGCTCAACCCTTCCTCGATAACATTAGAATGGTTTCCCAGACGAATCAGGTTGTTGAAGCGATCGAGTCTGCCCCACGCACAGATGGCACCCTTGGCGAATTTTTGGTATATAAGTTTCCCATTGCCGATGCATCTGGGCAACGCCTGGTAGGAGGGGTTGCAGTTGACATCACCGAACGCGAACGCGCCCTTCGGGAACGCCAGCTTGCAGAACAAGCCTTGCAAGATCGCAGTGAAAGACTCAAACTGCTCTCTGAAACAACCAGCGATTTGCTTTCAACCGAGCGCCCCTTGGATCTAATGAATAGCTTGTTTAGCAAACTCTCGGCGCAGATGGATTTGCATTTTTACTTTCACTATTTAATTGAGACACACGAAAATAAGCAGAAACTTCGGTTAGTAGCTTGGAACGGCATTAGTGATGAAGTATTTCAAGCAATTGAATACCTGGAATTTAATCAAGGAATGTGCGGGCTAGTGCTGCAAGAACGCCATCAAATTGTCGTCAATGATGTGCTGCACTCTACTCATCCAAATGCCGACATCCTCAGAGATTTGGGAATGACAGCTTATGCCGGTCAGCCTTTAATTGCTCAGGGAAAGGTGCTTGGCGTTCTCTCCTTTGCCAGTTGCACCCGTACCCGCTTCACTTCTGGGGAAATTGCTCTATTACAAGCAACCTCCGATCAGGTCGCGGTTGCTCTGGAACGCGCTCAGTTGATGGATTCGTTACAGCAGCAAAAAGAGCAATTAGTCCAAGCTAACCGGATCAAAGATGAATTTTTGGCGGTTCTTTCCCACGAACTTCGCACACCGCTAAACCCGATTCTGGGATGGTCGAAGTTACTGCAAACTAAAAAGTATGATGAAGCAACCACCACTCGCGCTCTCGAAACCATTGAGCGCAATGCCAAGCTTCAGACGCAACTAATTGAAGATTTGTTGGATGTCTCTCGCATTTTGCAAGGTAAACTCAGTCTGAATATTACTCCTGTGAATCTGGAAACTGCGATCGCATCTGCAATAGAAACTGTCCGTGTAGCTGCCCAAGCCAAATCTATCAATTTGCGATTTACAATTTTAGATTTTGGATTACAAAATTCTCATAGAAATTTAGATATCGATTTTAACAAGCAACCTGACAATCTAAAATCCCAAATTCAAGTTGCGCTTCCAGCGTCCGAAAGGTGCGATCCAAAATTTCTAGTAACTGGTGATTCAGGCCGCTTGCAGCAAGTTATCTGGAATCTACTTTCCAATGCTATTAAGTTTACACCCCCAGGTGGACAGATAGAAATCAGTTTAGAGTGTATTGGTTCTCAGGCTGAACTTCGAGTCAGTGATACAGGTAAGGGAATTAGCCCAGATTTTTTACCATTCGTATTTGACTACTTCCGACAAGCTGATGGTGCAACTACCAGAAAATTCGGCGGACTGGGATTAGGATTAGCTATTGTCCGTCACATCGTAGAGCTACATGGTGGCACAGTTAAGGCAGAAAGTTTCGGCGAAGAACAGGGAGCAACCTTTACAGTCATGCTACCTCTAATGAAGACTCATTTTAATAGTCATCAAATTGATAGACAACTTGATGATTCACCCGATCTAAATGGGGTGAAAGTTCTCCTTGTGGATGATGAACGTGATACGCGAGAGTTAATTGCTTTCATTCTAGAGCAGTCTGGCGCGGTAGTAATGCAGACCGCATCTGCTATGGAAGCACTACGAATCATACCTGAGTTCCAGCCAAATCTGCTCTTAAGCGACATTGGAATGCCGGAAGTAGACGGCTATATGCTGATGCGTCGAATCAGAGCTATGTCACCAGAACAAGGAGGGACAATTCCAGCGATCGCTCTTACAGCTTATGCAGCTGAGGCTGATTCCCAACAGGCAATCGCCGCCGGATTTGGGCAGCATATCACCAAGCCTGTGGAACCAGCTAAATTAGTTCGAGCGATCGCTAACTTGATTTATAGTTGTAGCAATCTGCGATAGCTCCCCAACAACTTTTACCAAGTCAAGGATCTGGACACCGCAAATTTTATCAAACTAATAATTTGTTAGTTATCTGTGGCCATTCTTATTGGAAAATTCCGATGATTGCTTTAGAAAATGGTATCCAAGTCATTAAAGCAGATAGCCATATTATCGTACTTCAGGCGAAGAAATAATATCAAGTCCCTATTAAGATATAAAATTGAGCGATCGCAGTTAACATCAAGGCAGAAATTTTTTTACATCAGAATAGGCAAGTATTTTTTCATCTACACTCACCAAAGGAACATCATACATTCTTGCTGTTGAAACGATAATTCTATCGGCTGGATCTTTATGAAAATTACCTGGAATAGAGTATGAATCAATGGCAATTTGGGGAGTAATTGATAGAAGAATTACTCCCTCTTGTGCCAAAGCAATATCGAACCATTCTTGAATCGAACAGGGAAGAATTAACTTATTTTGGGTAACAAGTCTGCTAATCTCTAACAAACTTATGGAGCAAACACCTAAACCATGAGGTCTTTCCCTATTTATTGCTTCACGGTGGGGAGGAGTCAACTTTGAATCATTGTGATTCCACCAAACCCAAATATGAGTATCAAGAATGATCGCAAATCGTTCACTTCATAATTTTGATTTATTTCCCAATCATCATCAGAAATAACGGGTTCATTAGGATCTGCCAAATAAGCATAGGGTTGCATTTTTCCAAGCGGATTAACGGCAACTTTGGTTTTATTTTCCGAATAATTGCTGATTTGCCCCAACTTTTCTTGGATACTTTCACTCAAAATAGAAGAAGCTAGTTCTTCAACAGACATTTTTTTTAAAGCCGCAGCTTTAATTAGAGATTCTTGAGTTTTTTGACTGATGTAAATATTAGTACCAATCATTGTTAACTCTTTCTATTTTGTTACATTATACCAAACACGATCAGCAATCATTTTAGTCATGTAATGTTAGGTTTCCTTCCTCTAATCAACTGACGAGATCGGCGATCGCTCCTGAAGGAGAAACTACGCTTTCAGGTTGGTAGCGGATGCCAGCTTGCTTAAAGCGATGTAAAACTTCACCCAAGCGATCGCAGTCGGCAATCAAACTGATCCTTACATAACCCTCACCTGCAACCCCAAAGGCATTACCTGGAGTAAGAACAACACCAGTTTGCTGCAACACATTCAAGGCAAAATCCGTGGAACCCATACCTACAGGACACTTCACCCAAAGATACATAGTCGCCTTGGTTTTGGGGATATCCCAACCCAACTCTCCTAACCCTTGAATCAGGAAATCGCGGCGGGTACGGTAGCGTTGTTGTACTTCGTGCAAATACACATCTGGCAATTGCAAGGCGGTTTCGGCTGCTGTTTGTAATGCTGCAAAAATGCCGTAATCCAAGTTAGTTTTCAGTGTCCGTAAACCTTGAATTACATGGCGATTACCCACCACAAACCCAACGCGCCAACCAGCCATATTATAGGTTTTAGATAAGGTGTGAAATTCTACACCAATTTCTTTCGCGCCGGGAATTTCTAGCAAGCTAGTGGGTTGATAGCCATCAAAAGCTAACTCGGCATAACACAAATCATGCACCAGCAAAATTTCATATTTGCGCGCGAAGGCAACGATTTCTTCAAAAAATTCGCGGGGTGCTGTGGCAGCAGTGGGATTGCTGGGATAGTTGAAATAGAGCATTTTAGCTTGTCTTGCAACCTCATCTGGAATTGCCGCTAAATCAATTAACCAGTCATTTTCTGGTTTGAGGATCAAGCTGTGAATTTTTCCGCCTGCGATTGCTGGCCCCCGAAAATGGGCGGGATAAGCTGGGGAAGGAACTAGAACTAAATCGCCAGGGTTAACGTAGGCGATCGCTAAATGAGTTAATCCTTCTTTAGAACCGAGTAGCGGTAAAGCTTCACTATCAGGATCGAGAACCACACCATAACGGCGATGATACCAGTTGGTAATCGCCTTGCGGAAACTAGCAGTCCCTTCAAAAGGGGGATAACCATGATTAGCAGGATCTTTTAAAGCTGCAATCGCAGCTTCTACAACTAGTGCTGGTGTTGCACCATCAGGGTTTCCCATACCCAAATCAATTAAATCTAACCCTTGTTCCCGCGCTTTAGCTTTTAATTCATCTAAACGGGCAAATACATAGGGCGGCAGTTTTTGTATACGTTCTGCTGGGACAATCCAATTTAAACTCATGCTTCAACCTCGTCACTGATTCCCTTGGGCGAAACTCGATTTATAGTATCTCTACTATCTATAGGTGCAGTGGTAGAAACCATTGCTGCCATCAACTGTTCTGGCGCGACTTTAAACGGAAGTCGATGGATGTCAGAATTAGGAACTAGGGCAATTTCGGCGGCTGTTTGTAACTCGCCTAATGTAATATTGCCCAATCCCAGATCGCTTAATTTTTTGGGTAGTCCAATTTCTGTGTAGAACTTTAACAACTGTTGCCGTGCTGATGCTGCTAGTTGATTGCCTTGTAGCATTTCTTCTAAACGCAGTTGTACCAAAATTCCAAAAGCAACTTTTTCGCCATGAATACTGCCATGCCCTGAAATGTGCGTTAAACCATTATGCACGGCATGGGCCGCAACTGTGCGACACTGCGCTCCTCCCAGACCTCCAACTACCCCAGCTAATAAAACAGTCGCGTCTACGACTTCTCGCCAAACCTCACTACCTGGTTCTTTCAGGGCTGCGGCTGACTTTTGCAACAAGATATCTCGCAAAACTCGCGCTTGTTGCACCGCCGCAATAATTAAAGTGTCTTGCAAATGCCCACTGCTAACCGAGGCTTCATACCACTTAGCGATCGCATCACCAATTCCAGCTACCAAAGTGCGTTGTGGTGCAGTTTTAATCAAGTCATAATCAAGTATCAATAAATCGGGACAACGAGACAGCCCCACATCGTAAAGAAACGCCCCATCTTCGGAATAAACATTCGACAGGGCACTCCAAGCTGCACAGGTAGATGCTGATGTCGGAATTGTCACCACTGGCAACTGTAACTGATGCGCGACTAATTTCGCCGTATCTAAGGCTTTGCCACCGCCAAGACCGATAATTACATCAGCTTTATGTTCTTTTGCTTTCTTCTCTAAAGATTTCAGGCTAGCTTCACAGCAATCTGCACTGTATGAAGCTTGGGCAGTATGTAACTGTTGGGTTTCTAAAACTGGGAGCAAATTTTTTCGGCTGATGGCGAGAGTAGAATCACCTGCCACAACTAAGGGACGACTTCCCAAACAAGCGATCTCTGCTGCGGCTGCTTGCAACACCCCAAAACCACGGATTACTTTTGCTGGGGCAACTGTGAGCGTAAATAATGAACTAGAGGTTTGAGTAGACAAAGAAGGTTGAGTAGAAATTTGATTAGACATATAATCTAGTTTGCCAAAACCTTGATATTTCTTAATCTAATAGACTGGTGACAAGGAATACTTGTTGCAAAACTTTTTTTGGATGGCTCCAACCTTACACCCGACTCATTTGGATATGAGCCAAGCAATAAACTAGACAGAGTAGTTTCACGAAGTTGCTTGAATCTATAATGCCCATTAGCCTGAAATTCCGAACTATCAAAGTTTTGAATAACCGTATAATTAATTAACATTACCATTCTCAGATTCTCAAGAAAAGGGATTGAGAACTGAATAATCTGTCAATAGTCAGTCATTCCAGCTATGGATGGGTGCTTAGGAGCGAACATTTATCTGTACGCCCCGACAGATGATTCATTTGCTGCAAAGACTTGTGAAAATGTCAACAGTGGTAATTAGGATAACAACTGACAAATTATAATTGCCAGTACCCACTACCCGCACTCTAATTAACTTTTTCCCAAAGTTTAACCACTAAAAGTGTGAATATCTTAATCTAAAAATAACCATTAATGTATCGGTAAATACAAAATAAATTATGTCATCCTGGTAACAGGTGAATTCTTACCGAGTCAGGTAGGAGGCAGGAGGAAAACTGCCTTGGAGCTTTCGGATACTCTAGCTTTGCTCTACCCCTGCGCCCTGCCTCTTAAGCCGTAGGTTTTGGCAATTGGGCGAATTTTTCTGTATAAATTTCGATTGCGATCGCAGAATTTTCACGAGAAACGAGCGATCGCTTGGCTTCACCCAAGTAAACTGGTACAGAAGCCCCTAATTCTGGGTGGATAATGGTACGAGCGCGAACTGTCAACTTGTCCTCTTGCCGTGTACCTGAGCGACCAGAAGAAAACAGATTACTAACTGCTTGACGTAAAGTTGCATCTAATTGTGTGGGTGTAATTTGAGGTGATGTGGCAATCACCGCTTGTGTTGACCCATTGTCATAAACTAAAGTGTAATGGGCTGCTCCTGGAATCACAGTCCGACTCAAGGGGACTATCGAGAGTGCAAATAAACCACTCGTCAGCACCAGCATAAAGCCAGTCGTACCCACCAGCCGAAAGCGGATGCCCCATTTGAGAATAAAAGCAAAAACTGTTAAGGCAGCAAATAGCAAGGTAGCTATACCTGACCATTGGGTGTACTGAAGAAAGTTAGCTGTTGTGAGCATAAGGTTGGTTATGGATGCGTCTTTTTTTCGTTACCGACACACCCATTTTACCGAGAGCTTACACCATACTGGTTATCGCAGTCTTTGACTTTTGACACTTCGACTTCGCTCAGTGTTAACTTTTGAATTCTGCCTTAATACCAATTCTGTATGAAAATGCACATAATTAGTCCCCCCAAAACATCGGGGGGACGGCGTAGCCGGGGGGTAAATATATGCAGTATGCAGCTTCACAAATAAACGGTATAAGGTACTAGTTATCTTTGATGAGCGAACAAATAACATCGTAGTAATAGCAGGTGAAGAGACAGTTGTAGTAATTAATCCAGAAGCAGAGGTTGATTATGAATAAGCCTAACTTTAGAGAAATAACACGCAAGCAATTACGAGATTATATTTTACAAAATCGTGGCGATACCGAAGCAATTCACGCCCTAGCATTACACGTTCAGTCTAATGACAAACGTCTAAATTCAGTAGATGAACTACAACCAATCATCCAAGAAAAACGTAACCAAGGTTTAGAGCCATAGCTAAAAAACAAATCATCACTCCGTTATTAAGCTATGTAATTTTATTAAGTTGTAGCGAATAACTGGAGTTTAGACTAAAAGCGATAAGAGAGAACGCAAATCAAAAGGAATTAGAGGTTAAAAATATTCTCAAGTCAGCCTTAAAGCATCCT